>JAFGGJ010000076.1 GCA_016930595.1 Planctomycetota bacterium | reverse complement strand
GCGGTGCCGGCTGAAGAAAAACCGCGCAGGGGGGGCGATTCCCCCGTGCTGGTTGCGGCCGTCGACAAGATCCATGCCGAGCTGGGATGGACTCCGGAAAGAAGCGACCTGAGAACAATTATCCGCGACGCGTGGAACTGGCATGAATCCCATCCAGGGGGCTACGGCCGGGCCGGGGCGAGTCCGTTCTTGCACAAATAGTGCATGCGGGGTAATATGGAAAATGCGGGACCCACAGTGACGGGAAGGTGACATGCCCGACATATCAGAACTGTCAGGCAAGGTTCTGCTTCTTGCAGATCCCGATGACCAGGTCCGCCAGGTGCTCCGCAGCGGCTTTGAGGCGCGCAACACGGTCGTCTACGACGCGGCCACGCTGGTGGAAGCCATAGCGCAGATACAGGCCGGCGAAGTCAACCTGGTGATATCCGAAGTGGAATTCGGGGCGGGCTCCGGCTTCGACCTCCTGGCGCAGGTCAAGGCAATCGAGGGACGTCCGCTGTTCGTCTTCCTCGCATCGGACGATGATTTTCGCGTGAGGGCCCGGGCCTTTGCCGAGGGCGCCGAAGACTACATAATCAAGCCGTCCCCGCTGGATGAAATCATGCTCAAGTCGGACCGCGTCATGCGCCTGAAACGCATGGGACGCCCCGACATCGATTTTGGCGGATCGCTCAGCGTCTTTTCACCGGAAGAACTGGTGCAATTGCTGGAAGCCAGCCGCAAGACCGGTGAAATGGAGATAATGAGCACCTACGGGGAAGCAAAGGTATGGTTCAATGAAGGCAAGGTGGTACACGCCGATTTCATCGGCATAGAAGGAGAAGAAGCCATTTTCCTGTTGTTCGCCCTCGGCGAAGGCACCTTTGAATTCAGGGTGGGAGTGCAGGCCCCGGCCCAGACCATACAGGCCTCCGCCGCCATGCTGCTGCTGGAAGGGCTGCGCATGGCCGACGAGACCCAGGCCCTGCTTTCCAACAGGAAACCCAAGGGAGGACAGGCATCTGACGGCACCATGATGGTCGGCGGCGACACGCCACGCTGATTGCCGTGCCGGGCAACCCCGGCGGAGAGGTGATAGAAATGGCCAACCTCGGAAGATCGGGATCCTTACAGAGACAGTTAGTGGGATTCACAATAAGAACCGGGCTCGAAAAGTCCTGTTCATGGGAACCGGCGGCGGACGTATTCATCACCGACAAACGCGTGGTCATCATACTGGAGGCGCCCGGCATATCCGTCCGCGACCTGGATGTAACCTACGAAGCCGGCACCATCAGAGTCCGGGGATACAGGAAGCACCCCGCCGAAAACCTGTCGCCAAGGAGTTTTGTACGGATGGAAATACCTTACGGTTTCTTTGAGCGGTCTTTTGAGTTGCCCGTGCGCTGTGTGCCGGACTCGGTCGAAGCGACTTACAAGGACGGCCTTGTCGTCATAGAAGCCGTGTTGTGCCGTTCCGACCCGGTGAAAGAAATCCCTATCAGGTAATCGAAAGCCCCCGGAACATTCAGTCGCCGAAAGGTCCACGATGCCGGACGAGATCAGCCCATTGGAAGATGTGCCCCGCATCCCGGGGGCGCTGCCGCTCATCCCCCTTAGAGACGCCGTGCCGTTCCCGCTCATGGTAATGCCGCTGGTCGTGGGCCGCAAAAAGAGTATCCAGGTCGTGGACGACGTGCTGGTAAAAGACAAGATGGTAGTGCTTGTGACACAGAAAGACGCCGAGGTGGAAGACCCGAAACCCGAAGACCTGTACGGGGTCGGCGTGGCGGCGGTTATACTCAAGATGTTCAGGTTCCCAGACGGCACAACCAGGATACTCGTCCAGGGGATGGAACGCGTCCGCACGGGCAAAGCGCTGCACACCGACCCTTATATCGTGGTCGAAGTATTCGTGGAATCAGACAAGGGCGATCCTCAGCTGCCGGACGTGAAGGCCCTCGCCGGCACGGTCAGGAACGATTTCATCAAGCTGCTGTCCTTCTTCCCGCACATTCCAGAAGAAATTCGCGTAATGGCGATGAACATCGAGGAGCCGGGAAGGCTTGCCGACTTTATCGCCTCCAACCTGAACGTGGCCGCGGCCGATAAACAGAAAACCCTCGAAATACTGGATATCCAGGAGCGCCTTACGCATATAAGCAAGTTGCTTTCCCACGAACTCCAGGTGGCCGACCTGGGCAACCGCATACAGAAGGAAGTCCAGGAAAAGATGAGCAAGGGCCAGCGCGAATATCTCCTGCGCGAACAACTGAAAGCCATCCAGAAGGAACTGGGCGAAGAAGAAGGCAAGGATGTCGCCGTCGAAGAACTCCGCAAGAAACTCACCGCCGCCAGCCTCAGCGAAGAAGCGCAGAAAGAAGCCGAACGCGAACTGGAGCGCATCGCGAGAATGAATCCGGCCAGCCCCGAATACTCGGTATCGATTACCTACCTCGAATGGCTTTCCGACCTGCCCTGGCAGAAGCTTACCGAAGACGTGCCCGACGTGGCCACGGCGCGCAGGATCCTCGACCGTGACCACTACGACCTGCAGAAGCCCAAGGAACGGATTCTCGAATATATCGCCGTCAGAAAGGTCAGTCCCGAGAACCGCGGTCCCATCCTGTGTTTTGCAGGCCCCCCGGGTGTCGGCAAGACGAGCCTCGGCAAATCGATAGCGAATGCCCTGGGCAAGAATTTCTTCAGGATCTCCCTGGGCGGCATCCGCGACGAGGCTGAAATACGCGGCCACAGGAGAACCTACGTGGGGGCGCTCCCAGGCAAGATCATACAGGGCGTGGTGAGATCCGGGTCAAGGAACCCGGTCTTCATGCTTGACGAGGTAGACAAAATCGGCATGGATTTCCGCGGCGATCCCACCAGCGCCCTCCTCGAAGTGCTCGACCCCGAACAGAATAATTCCTTTGTCGATCACTACCTGGGCGTATCGTTCGACCTGTCCCAGGTCCTGTTCATAGTCACCGCGAACCGGCTGGATACCATTCCCCCCGCACTTCGCGACAGGCTGGAAATCATAGCCCTACCGGGCTATTCCGACGAGGAAAAAATCCACATCGCCCGCCGGCATATAATCCCGCAGCAGTTGAAAGCGCACGGCTTGAAAAAAACCCATGTGAAATTGTCCAACAAGGCCGTCCTGGCACTGATACGCGGCTACACGCGCGAAAGCGGTGTGCGCAACCTGGACCGCGAAATCGCGTCGCTCTGCCGCAAGGTCGCCGTAAGGCATGCCGAAGGCAACAAGCGCCCGGTCACTATCGATCCGGGCGACCTTCATGACTTCCTCGGGCCCGCGCGCATCTATCCCAATACCGCCGAACGGTTGACCATCAGCGGGATCGCCACCGGGCTCGCATGGACGCCCACCGGCGGCGAAATACTTTTCGTGGAAGCAACATCTATGCCGGGCAAGGGGCGCCTGATACTCACCGGCCACCTCGGCAACGTAATGAAGGAATCCGCTCAGACGGGTCTTTCCATAGTCCGGAACCGCGCCGAAAACTGGGGCATAGACCCCGGCGTGTTTGCCGAACGGGACATTCACATACACGTCCCGGAAGGCGCGATCCCGAAGGACGGTCCGTCAGCCGGGGTCGTGATGGTCACGGCTCTTGTATCGCTGTTCACGGGCAGGCGCGTGAAATCAGACGTTGCCGCGACCGGCGAGATTACGCTGCGCGGCAAGGTCATGCCCGTCGGCGGCATCAAGGAAAAAGTTTTGGCCGCCGTCCGCGCCGGAATCAAACAGGTAATCCTGCCCACTCACAACAAGCCGGACCTGGAAGAAATCCCCAGGGAATACCTGAAAAACCTTAAGGTAAGCTATGCTGAAACGATCGATGACGTCATCGGACAGATACTGCAGAAAAACCGCGCCCCGCGGCTGACCAGCCGCTCCACGGCACGCTCCAAGCCCGTCAAGCGCCGGTAAACGGTGTCCTTTACGGCGGGGATGCGCCGTCACTTCCGTGTGACGGCATACCAGCCCCGTCAATAGTTGAACGGTCCGAATCAGGACTCGATGGAAAGCATCTTCCGTATGGCGGCTCTGAGTTTTTCCGCGTCCATGTATTCGCCGGCATCGAGCTGTGCAATCACCTTCGCGACCAATTCCTCGCGCACGTCGTTCATGGCCGCCAGTTCCGCCAGGGCGCGTGACATGGCGCTTATTTCAACTCCGTCCGGTTTTGCTGTTCCGGTCTGTGATTCAGTGCCTTTTCGGCCGCGCACCGGCCTGACCGGTTCGCCGCTCCCTGAAACCGGCGGAATCCCTGTTCCTTCTATTTTCACCGGGGACGCTCCATTCAAACCGGTAATCGGCGGTACGGCCGGGAATATTAGCGGAAATCCGTACTTCCCCCCGGATCCACACCCCGTGTGCGGGAATCCGCCTAGCTGTTTGAAAGCGGCGCCAGGGCGCGTTTCAGCCCTTCGATGGTAACCGGCTTGGGCAGAATGAACGTGGCCTCGAGATGCTCCAGCCTGTCGAGCGGCGACGTGATCACCATGAGCGGAATACCCCTGGTCTGCGGATCGTCTTTCAGCGCCTCGGCCACGATGTGTCCCGGCACCTCGCCCACAAAGGAATTGACTACGATCAGGTCGGGGCGTCGCAGCCTGGCTTCCCTCAGAAGGATTTCGGTGTCGGCGGTGATCATCGTATTGTAGCCTTCCTCGCCGAGCAGCGCTGCAAGCGCTTCCGCTTCATAACCCGTGTTTTCGCCGATTATGGCCGTCTTCTCGCCGTCCTGCAGCGGGCACATCGCCTTGGTGTCCTTGAGCGTCGGCAGGTTCTCTCCGTGCCACGCCTCTTCGATTCTGCGCTTCAGCTCAGCGTTGTACTTGCGCAGTTCCTGCCACGCGCCGTAGTCGGGATCGTCCGCCGGCAATTCCATCTCGTCATGCGTTGCCACGTACAGGAAGAACTCCCCTTCCCTTATCCATTCCTCCATACCCATTTTCATGAAGGGGTAACGTTCGTTGCCGGCCCTTATCGTGTAGCGCCGGTGCCTGGTACCCTTGGTCCTGGCGGATTCATCGTTCATCCGCTTGAGCAAGTCTTCGGCCCTGTCGCCGTCGCGCCAGACAACCAGTTGGCCACACCTGGCGTCACCGGTACGCGGCCACGCGTGTTTGCAGTAAATAGCAAGGGCTTTCCTCAGTATTTCCCCTGTGATGTCTTTAAGGTGCATTTGGCGGACACTCCATTGCACATTATCGGCAACTGGAACGTGCCCACTGGAATCAGCCCGATTTCAGGCTCCCGATGTATGCTCCGAGATTGGTCTCTCCCTGCTGTTCCAGAAAATCGGAAATCAGCCCCGGAAGTCTGAAGATAAACGCGGGATCGGCAAAGTTCCAGGTGCCGACTTCCACGGCCCTGGCCCCCACCAGGAAGAACTGCATCGCACTGTCAAGATCGCTTATGCCTCCCGCCCCCACCACCGGCACTCCGGTCTGAGCGGCTTCAAACGCCATCCTGACGGCGACCGGCCGGATCGCCGGCCCGGAAAGCCCGGCTTTCCCCCGCTTGATGTGCGGAACGCGTTTCCTCACGTCCACGCTCATCCCCAGAAGCGTATTCATGACGGTCACCGCCGACGCTCCCGCACGTCCGGCGGCTTCCACCAGGGGCACGATATCGGCCACGTTGGGCGTCAGCTTCGCTATTATCGGAAGTTCGGTTGACGCACACACCGCGGCAACCAGATCCGCCAGCATGCCCGGGTCGCGCCCGAACGTCATTCCCCCCCGGTCGACGTTCGGGCACCCGGCGTTCACTTCAAGAGCCGCTATTCCGTCATCCGCAGACAGCTCCCCGGCGATTTCCCCGTATTCGTCCGGCGACTCGCCGGCGATATTGACAACCATGGTCGCACCGGCAGACACGACCTGCGGCAGTATCTTCTCCTTGAAAAACTCCAGTCCGGGATTTTCAAGCCCTATGGAATTGAGCATGCCCGAAGGCGTTTCATAAATGCGCGGCGGTTCGTTCCCGGCACGCGGTTCCAGTGTTATGCTCTTGGTAACCACCGCGCCCAGGGCGCTGATGTCGCCGTATTCCATGAATTCAATACCGAAACCGAACGTCCCGCTCGCTGTCATAACGGGATTCCGAAGCTCCAAAGAACCCAGTGCAGTACGCAGATCAGCCATTCTCAGCCTTCGCACCGCCGCCGCCGAACCTGCGGGAAAGATACGGTTCGACAAGAGCTGTCAGCACCCCGCCCACAATGAAGATATCCGCCAGGTTGAAAACCGGGTAGTCGTACCTCATAACCGGTATTACAAAATCAAGAAAGTCCCTTACGCCTGCGTGGAACAGCCTGTCATACATGTTCCCCACGGCCCCGGCCATTAGCAGCATGCCGACAGCCAGCATCCACCTGTTGACCGGCAGCTTGCGCGTGAAGAAAAATACGTAGATCACGCCTCCCAGTATGAGCAGATTGACAAATACCAGTATCATCGCCGGAGACTTCGAGAACCATCCCCAGGAAACTCCCTTGTTGTACCGTGTCGTAAGATAGAAGAACCCCGGTATGACGGCCCTGCCGTGGCCCACCGTGATATCGGGCTCGCCCAGGATCCAGAACGTGACGTACTTGCTGAATATATCAGCCAGCGCCAGAATGACCGCCCCTATCGCGAGACGCGCCCGGGGCATGGGCGGGTACGTTTCCCTGGCCAACTACATGAATCTCCTAATCGGAGGTGGGCAAAGGTCTGATAAACGGTGTCGAATGAGGGAAAACCGTGTACACTTCCACAAGATCGTCCCGCCTTCTGGTGGCCGCCGCCGTCATGAACCTCTTGGCCAGCACCCCGAACCTCATTATCGCCCTGTCGGTCTCATCCTCTTTGTGCTGCTCAGGTTTCACCCGGGCGTTCTCGAGTTCTATTATGCGGCCCCTCCGCAGTTCATCGGCCCTCATGATGAGCTTCAGGCCGATATCAGCAAGTATTTCATAATCGTAGGGCTCTTCCCCTTCCATAATATCCACCACGTCAACCCAGTCCTTGGATATATTGTCCACCACCGGATCGATACCCGTCAGCGGCGCGGTCTCGCCGCGCACGTTGTAGCCCGGCCCGTAAGGAGCGTTGCGCTCCTGGGCATCTTCCTTCATCTCGAACGTCCTGGCTTTCTTGTCGAACAACTCCGCCAGCTTCACACGTTTGTCCGGACGTCTCTCCGCCGTTACAACCGGGGACGAATAGATCTTCTCGTCCCCGCACCCCGCAGCCAGCAGGCCGGCGACCAGAAAACAAGGCAGGCATTTCTTCATCATTTGCCTCCTTACCTGATTCATATTCTAGGCTTCTGCAACCCTTTAGTCAAGCTTCTGCTCAACTCGACAGGCACAAGACCGTAATTGCCGGCCTTACCGGCGCAAACCGTATTTCACTTTCAACTCGGGGTCATACGCCGCCCGCCTGCCGGGGCACCCTTCCCTTGAACACAACTGGCAGCTCTCGAACTTCGTCTCCGTGGTGAACCTTATTCCCGATACCGATTTCACGGGCAGCATCAGGCAGCTTTCCGTAAGATGAACCCCCGTCATGCCTTCCACGTCACCGATTATGTGGAAAAGCGGCACCTGCTCCGACAGGGGCCAGTCTTCCAGCGACCCCGGCGCCATGGATGACGTCTTGCCCAGGCGAAAAGTCTCGTCCATGTGCCTGCAGAGCATCCTCATGGCCTCGGACAGGGCTTCCTGCTTTATGGCGTCGGCATAGTATTCCAGCAGCATGTCGCCCAGAGAAACGGACCACTCCTCCAGTTCCCTGCCGCAAGTCGCAACGTACGGGAACACCCTGTGCACGTCGCGTGTATTAACGGCCAGCACGCGGCTCGTCAGCCGTTCGCCCTGAATTACCACGAAGTCTTCCCCCCTCCCCTCAATGAATACCGGCCGGTAGACGGCCATGGGCCGTGCAATCCCGACAGCCAGTGCCAGCAACCGGAGCGCTTCCTGTGCCTGATCGCAGCCCGGCTCCAGCCTCAGCCTGTCCAGCAGGGCTTCTTCTTTGAGCCTGAAGGGAACATCTTCAACGACGATAGCGTCCATGGCATGCCTGCTCATTCATATCGATGACCGGAGCCCCGTACCGTTTTCCAATGTCGGCCCGCGCCAAATCTTCAACCCTCACTGAAACTCGTCAAGCCCCGGTCGGCACGGCGCCGTTGCGCCTTTCGCTCATGCTGAATGCCGCCCATACGGCAAATCCGACAAAAACCTGGAAACACCCTGTAATCACAAAAGGCATCTCCAGCCCCAGGCCCGCCGCCAGCAGTCCGCCGGTAACGGGAGCCAGTCCCATCCCCAGGGACGAAGCGCTCTGGATCAGTCCGAACGCCTTCCCGTGGCTCGACCTGTGAAAAGTCCGGTTGATAAGCCCACCGAATGCCGGGCCCACCATCCCCATCCCTATCCCTATCGCGACCCGCAAAGCGTAAAGACTTCCGATACCGGGCACAAAAGCCTGCGGAATGCAGAACAGCCCCGCCATTATCGTACCTATCACAAGGAACACCTTCGGTCCATACCTGTCGGCCAGACGGCCGGCCGGCACCGCCACAGCCGCCGTTACCGCCGCCGTGGTCGCAAACAGGCTCCCCGTCACGGTCTTCACTATGCTCTTGTCCTCCAGCAGCGTCTTGACGAAAGGCAGGAATATCGGCCCCAGCACGGCCCGTGAAAAAGTGCTCACGAACATCACCGTCACAATGAGCATAAAGCCGGGACTGCGTATCACTTCCAGCAGTCCTTTCTGCACCTTGTCGCCTTCGGCACCCTCCTCTGAATTGACCGGCCCTTCGTCCACGTAAATTGTCACCAGTATCCCGCCCGCCAGAAGGAATATGCCGGCGACCAGAAAAGTCCATCCGTAGCCCAGCCCGTCAGCCATGACCCCGCCCACCAGCGGCCCCACCATGGCTCCCGCGAACACGGCCGTCTGCATGAGGCCGATGCTGAAGCTCGCCCGCTTCGCCGGCGTAACGCTTGACACCAGCGCATTCGACGCCGTCACGGTGCCGGTCAGCGCTCCCTGGAACAGCCTGAGCACCAGCAGCATGGCCGGCGAAGATACCGTTCCCATCAGCGCCAGCAGAATGAACCCCCCGTACATCGACCTCATCACCATCGCCTTGCGGCCCACCCTGTCCGCCACAAGGCCCCACAGCGGCGCAAAAATGAACATCATCCACGAAGGCGCCGCCGTCACAAGACCCGACCAGATGTAGAGCTGCTCCTTATTGTTTATCCCCAGTTGTTCCAGGTAATCCGGCAGGAACGGTATCGCAAACGAGAACCCCGTAATGGACGCGAATTGGGCTATCCAGGATACCGTCAGGGTTCTTTTCCACGTTCGAGAATCCAGTACCTCTTCATCGGCCGAGCCGATTTCTGGTGCCGTATCAGCGATCGCATTCCTCCAGGCTCTGGAATCTCCGGCTTTCAACACAACTCATGGTAACGCCCGAAGCGAACGAAGCCAGACCGTTCACGATCGAAAATCCTACGGCCTGCCCGTTCCCTGCCACGCGACCCTGGCCGCACCGAGTATGCCGGCGTTGTCGCCGAGTTCCGCCGCTTTTACCTCGCAGTCCGCAAATATCGGGGCAAAAGCCCTTCCAGACCTGAGACCGGCCATCAGTCGCGGCTCTATCACGTCCCAGGAAAGGCTCATCGCCCCGCCGATAACCACTACGGAAGGATTGAAAACGTTTATCAGCGATCCTACTCCGGCGGCAAGATAACCCATCGCCCTGTCGAGTATCTCAACGGCAAGCCCGTCCCCGCGGCGCACTCCTTCACACACCTCCTTGGCGTCCACTTTTTCCACGTCCCCACCGGCAAGCTCGGCAAGCAGGCTCCGCCTGCCTTCTTTCAGAAGCCTGCGCGCTTCGCGCCGCACGGCCCCGGCCGAAGCGTAAAGCTCCAGGCACCCCGTATTGCCGCATCCGCACTTCGCACCCTCGTATTCCACCGATATATGGCCGAATTCCGCCACCTTGTTCGATACCCCGTGAAAAACTTTTCCGTCGCACACTATGCCGCCGCCAATGCCCGTTCCCAACGTGAATATCAGCACGATGGGCCTGCCCCGCCCGGCACCCAGCCAGGCCTCGGCAAGACACGCCGCATTGCCGTCGTTCTCGGCAAACCCTGGAATCCCCAGTCCTTTCTTCAACCTCGCACCTATCTGCATGCCTTCCCATCCCGGAATGTTGCACGCTATCGATTCCGCTTCCCCGGTGTACGGATTTATCACCCCCGGCGATACCACGGCCGCAGCCTGCACCGTATCGTCCATTACTTCGTCCGCGGCGTGTATTATGTTGTCCATGACCGCGTCCCCGCCTTTTTCCGCTTCGGTGGGAATATTGGCGCGCCGCACTATCCCGCCCTCGCTGTCAACGCGGCCGGCCCGTATGTTGGTGCCGCCCAGATCGATGCCTATGACCGAAGCCATCCGGGTCGTCCTTTCCAGCCGGTCTCCCGGCCTTCATACCTCGTGTATCTGCTTCAATTCCTCAAAACTCCTGCCCGCTTTCATGTACGCCTCGGCTATCGAACGCCTGCCGAGGCCGAGCGCTTCGACGACACTCCCCAGCAGGCCCGACAGCACGACCCCGAAAGACACCTCCGGCGGCGTTCTGGCCAGCCTGTTCCCGACGTAGACTATGCCCGCCACCGGCTTGACCTTCCCGTCAACCACCGGGTTGTGATGGAACATCACGGCTTCCTGCAGCACCGCCGGGAAATTCCATCGCCCAAGCAGCCTCCTGCCGACAACCGTGTGCGGTACGCCTATCAGCGCCCGCTCGGCCTCTTCATGGTCCAGTCCCCTGGCACTGCTTTCCTCGATCAACACCGTGTACGAATTCCCCAGTATCCGGCTGATGATCGCCTTGCCGACATCGTGTATTATGCCGGCGACAAACACTTCTTCCGGGACCTGGTACTTTACGAAGTAACTTATCTCCCTTGATATGGCCGCCGTCAGCACGGAATGCTCCCACAGGCTTTTCCCGTCAATCCCGGCGTCCGGGCTCCCATAAAGACTGCGGGTGGGTATGGAATAAACGAGGCTCAGGATCTCGCGCATGCCCAGGATAATCGTCGCCTGGGTAATCGTCGATATCTCGCCCGACATCCCGTAGAATGCCGAATTTACCAGTTTCAGTATCTTCGCGGATATCCCCTCGTCCGTGGACACTATCTTCGCAAGATCCCGCGCCGTCGTATCAGGATCGGCCGCGGCATCCGTCACCTTCGCGACAACGGCCGGGCACGCCCTCATCACCTCGTCGGACGAAATCACTTCTTCTATTGCCTCGTCGGTCAGCTTCTTCAACTTGAAACCCTCTCAAGAAGCACGACCGTCACGTCGTCCGGAAACGGCGGCGGCATCTCGACAAAATACTCCACCTCCCGAAGCAGGTTGTCCACCAGCGCCCTCCCCTCCTGTCCATAACCCTTCAGGAATGCTTCCTTCAGGCGGTCGTAACCGTACTGCTCCTGGTCCGCGTCGCTCACTTCCACCAGCCCGTCCGTGTAGAGAAGCATCCGCATCCCCGGCGTGAAATCCATGCTGTCCGATTCATACGCATATTCCGACTGTATCCCCAGCGGTATCCCCTGCGCGGTCACCAGCTCCACGTCCCGGCCTTCCCGGCTATACATGAACGGATTGTGCCCCGCCCCGCAGTAAGTCGCCTTGTAATCCGGCGCCACGTGCACCAGGAACATCGTCATCAGGTACTTCCGCTCGAAACTGTCGTGGATGAACCTGTTTATGCGCGACAGGATCGCCGTCGGCGGAAGGCCCTCCAAGGCGTGTATGTGCGTAAGCGCACGCACCTGCACGCTTACAAGGGCGCTCGCCACCCCGTGCCCCGTCACGTCGGCCACCACCACCATGAACGAGCCGTCCGGCAATATGATGTAGTCGTAGTAGTCCCCGCAGAGCTCCGTAGCGGGAATAAACCTGTCATGACACCTTATCTCCTCCATGGGGGGCTTGACGTCAGGCAACAGGCTTATCTGCAGCGTCCTCGCAAGCCTCATCTCCTTCTGCAGATTGTTGTAGTATCTGAGTATTTCCTCGGCCTGCTCGCTTATGCGCCGGTCCTTCTCCTCGACCTGCAGTATCAGTCTGCCCGCCTCCGAATTCGCCCTGGCGAGCGTTTGCGCCTTCGCCTCCAGTTCCCTTGACTGCTCCTCTATCCTGCGTTCCTTTTCTTCAAGATCCGCCACGAGTTTCGCGGCCTCCCGGTTCGCCGTGACCAGCGCATGGACCCTTTCAAGGACCACCGCCCGCTCCTTCCCGGCTTCCACCAGCAGGCAGGCAAGCCTCATCACCGCCTCGCTGTTGCCGCACCTGCGGCTCTCATCGGCCCTGATGACGACGTCAACGCCTTCGGGCTTCTCCAGCCCGCCGTCCGTGGTCACCAGTATCAGTACCGAACCGCCGCTGCGCTTCGGCACCTCCGGCATCCCGCCGTTCGGAAACAGGAGCACGACTGCATCCTGCTCGAGCGCGGAACCCAGGTCTCTTGTCACGTGTACCGGCATGCCCGAAAGACACTTCAGCAGCCATTCCGGCACCGCTCCCTTTCCGGGCACCACGAAGATCGGCGCTGCCAAGCCCGGGCCCGCGCTCACTGTCTTCCCTTCACGTACTTCGTTATCACGACCGTGTTCCCGCTCTCGTTATACATGATGTCGTCCACCACGCGGCTTGTCAGGTGTATCCCGTATCCGCCGACGCGCTTGCCCGAAGCAAGCCTCTGCCGCAGGTGTTCAAACGGGTCCACCGTCGGGTCGGGCACCTTGTCCAAGTCGAATCCTTCCCCCTCGTCCTTTATCATTATCAGGATCCTGTCGCTGAACAGGGCGTAGGATACATGGATGCGCTTGCTGGGATCCTCGCGGTCGCCCCATTCGATCGCGTTCTGAATCAACTCCTCGACCGCAAGCTGCAGGTCCGAGCGGTCGTTCTCGTCGAGATTCAGCGACGCTAGCGCCGTTATGAATTCCCGCAGCTGTTCCGCCACCTCGTAACGGGCGTAACTCGTTATTTCGATCCACCCCTCCGCCGGGGCGGAAAGACTCCCGTCGATACCGTCTATCATGCCCGTCCACTGCAGCGTTTCCTGTATGGCGGCCAGCAGCGTCTCCAGCTCGAACGGCTTGGCCAGGTATCTCAGCGCCCCCAGGCGGTAGGCGTCCACCACCACCCCGCTGTTGTGATACCCCGTCATCACGACGAACGGCAGCCGGTTCCCTTCGGCACGAAGACCCCTTATGAAATCCAGCCCGTTGCCGTCCGGCAGGTGGATATCCGTCACCGCCAGGCTGAGATCTTCATGCTCCTTGACGGCTTCGGCGGCGGATCGCACGTCTTCAGCCTCGAACACCTCCGTCGCAGGCAGCATTCTCATCGCACGCACCAGCGTGCACCGCAGGTCCGCTTCGTCTTCTACCACCAGCATCTTCCTGTGCGGCCCCTCTGTCATCTCCCTTTCCTGCTCCTGCGGGATTCGAGTCTTATTCTAACGGGGATTTCCTCGGACCCTATCTCGCCCGCTATCCTCCTCCGCACGTACCTGATATAGTCGCCGCTGAATATCTTCGCGTCGTTCACAAAAAACTTGTACTCCGGAGGATATGTCCCCGTCTGCACCGCGTAATAGATCTTGCCCGCCCTGCTGCCCTTTGCGGGCAGGCTGTGCTCTTTCACAATCCTGTCTATTACCCGGTTCAATTCGCCCGTACCCATCCTGGTCCCCGAAAGCTTATACAGCTCTATCGCCGTTTCCACCACTTCTTTAACGCCGCTGCCCTCCAGCGAACTTATGAAAGCCACCGGGAGGTCCCCGGCGAAACTGAGCTTCTTCTCAAGATATTCCAGGTATTCTCCGGTCCCGACCGTGCTCAAATCCCACTTGTTAACCACGATGATTATTGGCTTGTAATGCTCCATGGCCTTCCGGAACGCGTCTCTTTCCAGCCGGCCCACCCGGGTAACCGCGTCGGTGAACAACATCACTACGTCCGAACGCTTTATCGCTCGCTCCGTCCGCACCGTGCTCTTGAACTCTATGGTGCTCTTCCCTTCGCGCTTCCTTGTAATACCCGCCGTGTCGATAATCATCATCTTCTCGCCGGCGAACTCCATCTCTATGTCTATGGCGTCCCTCGTGGTGCCGGGTATTTCACTCACTATGCACCGCTCCTGCCCCGCAAGGGCGTTCACGAACGTGCTCTTCCCGGAATTCCTGCGGCCCAGGACCGCCAGGCGCATGGGCCCGCCCCGCCTGCTTCGGAAACGCTCGTCCTCGTCCGCCTCGTCGACCGCGCCTTTCGCCGGCGCGGCTTCTTCCGTCTCCGTACCGCCTGCCGCAGCCGCACCGGTCAGTGCAGCCCTGATGTCCGCCAGGTTCCTCTTCTCCTGCGCCACCGCCGTCAGGGGCTCGCCCAGCCCCAGCCTGCCGAACACGTGGGCCTCCCTCTCCCATTCCTCCGTTTCGCATTTGTTGGCCACCAGTATCACCGGTTTGCCGAGACGCTTCAGCCTGTCCGCCGCCGCATGGTCCAGGTCGGTTATCCCGGTGCGGGCGTCCACCACGAACAGTATCACGTCCGCGGCATCGATCGCGCCGCGGATCTTCTCCTCCACCTTCGGCGCCAGCCCGGGTTCGTCGATTATCCCCATCCCGCCCGCGTCTATCAGCCTTGCGCGGACGAACCGGCCTTCCTCGTCCCTGATCGTCACCGGCGCCTCGATTATGTCGCGGGTAGTGCCGGCCTGTTGATCGGTTATGGCTATCATCCTGCCGGCCAGGGCGTTGAACAACGTGCTCTTACCCACGTTAGGACGGCCCGCTATCGTAATCGTGAACATCAGGCTGTCCTTCCGTCATAACCCGGGACTTCCGACTGAATACGGGTCCCGTCCGTTGTCCGCCCGCTCGTCTCCGTCGGGATCCCGTTCAGGGCTCCACTACCGGCCCAAGTTCCTCGGGCTCCCCCCTGTACAGGATTCGCGCCAGCGCCTTCCTCAGGCGCTCCGCCCACCCGTCCACGTAATAGTATACCGTGGGTATCACAAATAGCGTCAGAAGCATCCCGAACAGCAGCCCGCACGCTACGGCTATTGCCATCGGCGAACGCATCTCCGACCCCTGGGACCTCGACAGGGCCATCGGCGCCATGCCGCCCACCGTCGTCAGCGAAGTTATCAGTATCGGTCTCAGCCTCGTAACGGCCCCGTTGATTATCGCCTCCCGCTTCTCCATGCCGTCGCGCCTTCTCAGCAGGTTCACGAAGTCGATCATCACTATCGCGTTATTGACGACTATGCCCACGAGTATCACGAATCCCAGCATGGCCGGCATCGACAGCGTCTTCCCGAACAGCGCCAGGCCCAGCACCACGCCCACTATCCCCAGCGGAACCGTCACCATAACCACCAGCGGGTGCGACAGGCTCTCGAACTGCGCCGCCATCACCATGTATACCAGCAGCACCGCAGCGGCAAATGCCCATGTCATCGCGTCCACCGTGTCCACGTAGTCCTTGAACGTCCCCCCGTATGCAAGGAACCCTCCTTTGGCGACCAGTTCACGGTTGACGCTTGCCAGCTTCTCTCTTATCTCCTTCACGGCGCCCACGGGATCCCGCCCCACGACCTTCGCCGTCACCGATACCTTCCTCCTCCTGTCCTCCCGGATTATCTGCAGCGGACCCACCGACGTCTCCTCCTCCACGACCTGCCCCAGCGGCAGGAGGGCCCCCGTCGGCGTCGCTATGTTCAGGTCCATCAGCTTCTCGAGCGCGTCCCTGTCCTTTTCCCTGAACCTTACCAGCAGGTCGTATTCATCGTCGCTCTCCCGGTAGCGCCCTATCACCCTGCCGTCCAGCGCCGTCCGCAGTTCCGAAGCCACCTGCGAAGTCGTCAGGCCGTGCTGCGCCGCCAATTCCCTCTTTATCCTGAACGTCTTCTCCGGTTTCCCTTCGCTGAAACTCACCTTCGCATCCACTATCCCGGCCACCGTGGCCACTATGTCTCGCACCCTGTAGGCCGTGTCCATTATCTCCTGCATGTCGTCCCCGAAGATCTTCACCACGATCGGCGACGTCTCCCCAGACGTGCTCGTCATGCCCCCGAACGGGTCCTGGAACTCCACCCTCACCCCTTCCACGTCTATCTTCGGGACCTGCTCTCTCAACCGGTTCTCGATCTCCGAACTCACCATCTCCCGCCCTTCGCCCTTGTAGTGCGCTGACAGCATCATCATCCCGCCATTAACATCCTTGGCGTTCATTCCCTGTGCCGATGCATACGGGTCGTCTTCGTACACTCCTATCGATGTCATCACCGTTATCAGGCCCATTTCGTCCTTATGCGCCGACGCATAGTCCGCCACGGCGGATACCACGTTCTCGGTCTCTTCAAGCGTGGAGCCTACCGGCAGCTCGGCCATCATCAACAGGAACGGCTGGTCCGCCGAAGGTATGAATTCGCCCCCCATGTTCCCGCTTATGGCCACCGCTCCGGCTATCAACAGCACCACCGCCCCCAGTACCAGCAGTCCCTTGTTCAGTATGTAGTCCAGTACCGCGCGGTATGCGGCGCTCGCCTTGGGAAACAATACCATTTTCGCACGGGCCGCCGCCAGTTCCTCCTGGCTGTGCCTCCTGAAAAGCGTCGCCGTCATCGCCGGCACTATCGTTATCGCCACAAAAAGACTCGCACACAGCGCTATCACTATCGTGAACGCCAGCGGCCTCGCCATCCGGCTCGCCACCCCCGCCACAAGCACCATCGGAATGAACACCACTACCGTCGTCATCGTGCTGGCGAATATCGCCGAATCCACCTCCGTTGTGCCCTGCATCGCCGCATCCGCACGGCTCTTCCCCATCTCCAGGTGCCTGTACGTGTTCTCCACCACCACCACGGCGTTGTCTATCAGCATCCCTACGCCGAGCGCAAGGCCTCCCATCGTCATCAGGTTGAACGTGTAACCGAGCGCATACATGCCGATGAACGCCGTCAGCACCGATATCGGTATGGCCAGGAATATTATCAGCGTCGGCCTCCAGTTGCGCAGGAACAGCCACACAAATGCTATCGCCAGCAGGGCCCCCATAAGGGCGTTTTCGCTGGTCCTCGCCGTTATCCGGGTGATGATCTCCCCGACATCCATTATTTTCAGAAACTCCACCCCTGTCATCAACTGGGGTTTCAGTTCCTCGATCTTCTCCTTTACCAGCTTGCTCGTCGTGGCCGTGTTCGCACCCGACTGCTTCAGCACCGCCAGAAACACCGCCGAGTCCGACCCGTTTACACGCAACCGGTACCTCTGGTCCTTGTAGTCGTCCAGCACCCGCGCCACGTCCTTCACCTTTATCGGACGTCCGGGCCGCACCGCCACCGTCACCTCTCCTATCTCTTCCGGACTCCTGAATTCGCCTTTTACCGTTACGAGGTTCTCCTTGGGCCCGACCAGGATATTCCCTCCCGTGTCGTCCATGTTCTCCACCTGTATGGCCCGTATGATGTCGCCGAGCGTCAGGCCGAACGACGCCAGAACCGCCCTGTTCACCTCCACCCTGATCTCGCGTATCTCCCCGCCCTGCGACATCGCCATCGCCACCCCGGACACCTGCTCTATCTGCGGCACTACCACGTCGTCTATGTGCTTCTTCAGCTGGTAGGCTCCGCCCGGTCCCATCACCGCGTACACCACGACCGGCATCTGCGTCGGATCGAACTTCAATACTATCGAATCCTCCGCGTCCGCCGGCAGGAACACCTTCACCTGGTTTATCTTCGCACGGGCGTCCGCCGCCGTCAGGTCGATATTGGTCCCCCACTTGAACTCGATGTTTATTATGCTCATCCCCTCCTGGCTCACCGACGTCGTCCGTTCAACGTCGTCCAGCGTCACCAGCACTTCTTCCAGCGGCTTGGTCAGCAGCTTCTCCACCTGCTCGGACTTGGCCCCCGAATACACTGTCACCACGCTCATAACGGGGAATTCGAGGTCCGGGATGAGGTCCTGCCCTATGTTCGTGTACGATATCAGCCCGAACAGCACCAGTATCAGTACCATCATGAATACCGTTATTCTTCGCTTTACCGAAAACTCCGGAATCGACATCCTTTTACCTCCAGTGCTCCTCAGTACCTCACGCCGTTCCTCTCCGGGTCACCCGCTGCGCCGCACCGGCGGCCTTGGTTCAACGGACGATACCCGCTCCCTGCTGCGCCGGCCCGCCGACCGGCTTCACCTTCGTTCCCCCGTCCTCGCTCATCTTTATCAGCCTCGCTCCCGCCGAAACCACCTCGTCGCCTTCGGCCAGGCCGTCCTCCACAACCGCCTCGCGGGACGTCTTCAGTCCCACCTTCACCGGCACCACTTTCGCCGTACCGCCGCCGACCACGGCCACCGTGTCCATGTCCCCGCGCTTCACTATCGCCGACGCGGGAACGACTATCCCCTCCTGCGACTCCAGCACCAGTCTCATCGTGCACGATTGCCCGGGAAAGTATTTTTCTCTTTTCTGTTCGTCCAGCGGCGTCGTGAAAACCGCTTCGACCTCCGCCGCACGCGTCATCTCGCTCACCAGCGGCGTCAGCAGCGTCACCACGGCGTCCGTCGTCTCGCCGCACCCTTCCGGCTTTACGTGCACCCGGCTTTCGTTCTCGCGCACTTGCCCGATGTAGCACTCGGGCAGCGGCGCCACGGCCTTCAGGCTCGCAGTCTCCTTCACCTCCGCAACCGGCATCCCCGGCGCCACCGTGGCGCCCTCGTGCAAATCGTAGTCCATTACCACGCGCCCGCCGATCGGGCTTCTTATCGTCGCGTCCTCCACCGCTATCACCGCAAGCTGACGGGCGGCTTGGGCGCCCTTCAGGCCGGCCTCCGCCGCCGCCAGCGCCCCCGATGCCGCCTGGTAGCCCGTTTCCGCACCTTCCAGCATCTGGGGCGTCATCGAACCCTCGCGGTACAGGTTCTTCGCTCTCACGTACTCGGCCTCGGCGTTCTTGTACGCCGCCTTCGCCTGCGCGAGGTTCGCTTCCGCGGCCTCCACTCCGGCCTCGGCCTGCTTCCTCATCGCCTCTACGGTCTCTTTCTCCACCTCGTAGAGCACCCGGCCCGCCTCCACAACCTCCCCTTTCTTGTACCCCTTGGCCACAATTTTACCCTGAGCCTTCGACACCACCCTTACGGAGCGCGGGCTCCTCAACGACCCCGGCAGGTCCACCGTGACTTCCACCACGCCCCTGGCCGCAGCCGCCGTCTCCACGGGTATCGCACCGGACGGACTCGTAACCTCCGCCGACTCCCGCTTCACCTTCGACATGTATGAAACCGTGTATGCCGCTCCCAGCACCAATACCAGGGCCGCAATGAATATCGCCACGTAACGTCCCATGGAGTTACTCCTTTCCTTCGCCCGGCAGCTCTGTCAAACCCAGGCTCGCCGTGTATCCCGCATATGCCATCCCCAGCGCATAACGTGCCTCTGCCATCCCCAGCCGCGCATCCCGCAACCCGGTCTCGGCGTCGAACACGTCCAGCTGAGTCGCCGTGCCGGCCTCGTAGCTCTGCTCGGCAAGTCTCAGTGTCTCCTCCGCCTCCCTGAGCGCTGTCACCATTGCCTTCACCAGCTCCGACGCCGTCGCCAGCCCCGCAGCGGCATCCTCCACCTCGCTCCGGATCTGCAGAAGAAGCCTGTCCCTCTCTATCTCCATGCGCCTGAGCTCCGCACGCTCCTTGATCAGGTTCCCACGCGTCGCGTTTCCGTCGAAAAGCGTCCATGAAAGCTGCACCCCGGCCTGCCAGTAATCCTCCCACCCGTCGCCCATCGGGTTCGAACTCGACGGCTTTTCGTACCCGTATTCCCCGAACGCCACCACGTTGGGCTTCATTGCCGCACCCGTTATCCCGATGTTCTCCTTCTGCATCGCCATGCTTTCAAGGGCCGCAGCGTAATCCGCACGGGCCGCCAGCGCCGTCGCGAACGCATCCTCCGTCTCGACTCCCTCCACCCCTTCCGGAAGACCGCTCGTCAACTCGAACGCCGTGTCCAGCGGCAGCGCCAGCGTCCTCAGCAATTCGCGTCCTGCCGCATCCTGGTCCGCCCTGGCCTTTATCAGCCCGCTCTCCGCCAGCGACAGCGCACCGCGGGCGCGCATCACGTACAGCGGCAGGGCCGTCCCTTCCCTGCGGCGTATCTCGACGTCCTCCAGGTGCCGCCGGGCCATGCTCACCTGCATCGCACGGGTCTCCACCACCTCCCGCGCATACAGCACGCCGTAGTAGTCGCTCCGTACCTGCATCGCCGCCCCGGCCTGCGCTCCCCTAACCCCGCTTTTCGAAAGCCTCTCGTAAAGCTTCGCTATTCTCAGCGCCGCCCTTGCCTTGCCCCCAAGGTAGATCGGCTGGCTCAGCGACAGCCCCGCCCGGTAGTTGTCCGGCTCGCCGAACTCCACCGTCACCCCGGGCGCCACCTCGAACGAAGTCACCTCTCCGAGCCTCACGTAACTCGCCGAAAGCGACAGGCTGGGCAGCGCCGCCGACTTCGCCGCCGTTATCTCGCCTCTCGCCTTCTCCACCTCCATCTTCGCCATCCTGATGTCGTGGTTCTTCATCAGCGCCAGCCCGATCGCCTCCGCCAGGCTCATCTTCAGGACGCCCGTCTCCTTCGCACTCCTTTCCGACGCCGTTTCTTTCAGCAGTTTCTCCGCTTTCTCCTTCGCGCCGGCATCCGCTTCCGCCGCGGCTCCCGTCCCCGTCCGCAGGGTTTCTCTCTTCTCCATCCACTCCGGATCCATGTGGCGCGCAGGACTCGTCGGATGGTAGTAGGCGCTCCCGCCGCCCGCGCAGCCGGCCGCCGCCAGTATCACGGCGGCGACGCTCCGCAGCAGCCGCTTCGCTTCATGCATTTTGTTCTCTCCGTCCTACGCCGGACAACAGCAGGTCCACTATCTTCTTCGCACTCAACCCCGCCGGTATTCCTTCTTCACCCTCCACCGCACGCGTCAGGAGCCCAATCATACTCCCCGCTATCGCCGCCGCCAGCAGCCCGGGGTCCAGGTCCTCTCTTATCAGGCCCTCCCTTATGCCCCGCACCATCACCTCTTCCATGAACCCCAGCATCTTTTCACGATGCAGCATCAGGTCCTTGAACGTCCTTTTCGTCGCCAGGTCCGGCAGCGACTGCGTCCGCATTATCATCCGGAAGAGCAACTGGTGCTTCCGGCACCTTACTATCATGTCCTCCACCACGTTCTCCAGCAGGCCCCGCACGCCACCGACGCTCGTCTCCATCAGGTCTTTCATCCGCTGCTTTTCCTCGTTGTGCATGTCCAGGAACAGCGCGTGCAGCAGGTCGTCCTTGCTTCCGAACATGTTGTACAGCGTCCCCACCGATATCCCGACCGCGTCCGCTATGTCCTGCATCGACGTCCCCGTCGGACCCTTTTCCACCAGGAGCCGCGTCGCCGCCTCGAAACACGCCTTCCGGCGCATCTCCATTTCCGCTTCCTTGCGCCTCTTCGCTCCCGCAACCCTTGCTGAACCGGCCTTCATAATATGAACGCCTCCTCAAAAACTGAACCGCTATTCAATATCCTACTTTATTGGACGCTGCGCGTCAAGAAATATTCCGCCCCGTCAGCACCGTCACGCCATCCGGCGTCCCTCAATCGGTATTGAAGGTTCCGACGACGAAATCGAGCTTATCACCGAATTACAGTGGCACCTGGGCCCGAAAGCTTACATCAAGATAAACAATGCCGTTGGCGTCACATCGAAAGCCCCTGACTGGGCCCCGGAAATCGGCGTCATCTTTTCATTCTGACGGCCCCGCCCAGCCGCCCCTGCCCGCCCCCAGCCGCGCCATTGCGATTTCGCGCAGCGTCCTGAGCGCCACCTTGCCGCTCCCCAGCAGCGGGATCTCCTCCACCTCGATAAACGAATCCGCCCTCGGCACGTACAGCGGCGGCAGATCCGACGAATTCAGCCTCTCCCACACCACTTCCAGCGACTCCTCGAACGCCAGGTGGACCACCACCAGCCTCTCCCCCTTGCCGCTGTCCGGTATGCCCGTCACCACCGCCCTCATCTCGTCCGTACCCAGCACCGCCGCCAGCGCTTCTTCCACAACCAGATGCGGCACCATCTCCCCAGCTATCTTCGAAAAGCGCGAAACCCTGTCCACCAGCCTGATGTATCCCTCGGCGTCTATCACCGCCACGTCACGGGTGTTGTACCACCCGTCTTTCAGCACCTCCCCGGTCCTCTCCTTGTCTCCCAGGTACCCCTTCATGATGCTCGGTCCCTTGACCGCCAGTATCCCGCGCTCCCCGAACTCCAGGTCCTCCTCGCTGTCGGCGTCTATCGTCTTCGTGGCCATTCCAGGCACTGCGCGTCCAGTCGTTCCTTCCACGTTCCCCTTCTGGAACATACCCGCCCCACGGTAAGGATACACGTTCAGGCTTATCACCGGCGACGTCTCGGTCACGCCGTACCCTTCCATCGGCCGGATCCCGAACTTCTCCTCGAACGCCTCCGCAACCTCCGGCTTCAGCTTCTCCGCACCGCAGATTATCGTCTTTATCGACCCCAGGTCGTCCGCCTCGCACCCTCGCACGTACGCCCGGCAGAACGTCGACGTCCCCAGGAGCAGCGTGCACGACCACTCTCTCGCCATCTCGCTTATCGTCCTGGCGTCCAGCGGGTTCGGATGATACGCCACGCTTATGCCCGTCGCCACGGGGAACCACATCGTCACGTTGAACCCGAACGAATGGAACAGCGGCAGTATCCCGCATATCACGTCGTTTTCCTTCACCGGGTAGACGTTCGACATCGAATCCATGTTGGACATTATGTTGGCGTGAGTCAGCACGACCCCCTTCGGCACGCCGGTGCTCCCGCTCGAAAATATGATCGTGGCGATGTCTTCCGCCGACACGGCCCCGCCGTACATCCGGCAGATCATGCCCCCGGGCAGGATAAGCGCCTTCAGCGCCGCCCCCAGCTTGGCCCCAGTCCCGATCTCCTTCCCGGCCTCCTCCAGCGCCACCATCCCGGGCCGCCTCCTGACCTTCGCCTTCTCCAGGAACGCGTTCGACGTGAATATCGTCTTTATCCCGCTGCGTTCCACCGCCGACGTCACGGCGTCGTCCGTCGCCGTGAAATTCAGGTCTATCGGCTTTTTCCCCGCCATCAGCACCGCAATGTTCAGCAGCGCGCACGCCGCCGTGGACGGCAGCATTATCCCCACGGCGTCCTCCCCGGCGCATTTCCGTTTCACCAGTCCCGCCAGCGCTATCGAACTTATCAGCGCCTTGCGGTACGTCACGCTCTTCCCCGTAGTATCCGCAAACAGCAGTCTCCCCCCGAGTCGCTTCGCCTGGTGCACGAACATGTGGTGCAGCGGCACGTAAGACGCCTTCCTCTTCTCGAAAGCCGCCGCCGACAGGTTGTGCACGGCGTCCCGGACCTTTCCCGGCCTCGTCCCCGCAGGCAGCGCCTCCCCGAAACTCACCGTTACCGTCCTGTACGTCCGCCACCCCCCGCCGGGGGCGTGAAACCCGTTCGGCTGGGCGTACAGCCCCCTGCGCCGCCAGTCCAGGTGCACGGGAATTACCGGGTGCGCGCTGTGCCTCAGCACGTGCTCGTACCCGTTCAGGAACTTCCCGATGAACCCCGTGCGGGTCACCCCGCCTTCCGGGAACATGCAGACCACCTCGCCCCTGTCCAGCGCCTCCCGGGCATGCCTGAAACACACCGCCAGTTTCCGCGCCGAATCCTTCCTCCTGGCGTGTATGAAATCCATGTGCTTCGCCGCCAGCTTCACCAGCGGATCCTCGTAGTACTCCTCGTACATCACGAACCGCACCGGCCGCGGGCACGCCAGCGCTATAACCATAAAATCGAAAACCGTAACGTGGTTTGCCAGCAGCAGGGCCCCGCCTTCCTCCGGCACCTCCTCCGCACCCATGACGTTCAGCCGGTAGTAGCAATGCCGCGCCGCCCACTTCACCGCACGGAACAGGAACCCGGGGCGCGCCGCCAGCAGCGCCTTCCACGCCGCCCAGGCGCATACCGGCGCGCCCAGCGCCGCCGCCGCTATCGCCGCCGTGTATCCTCCCGCCAGCCGCACGAACGTCTGCGCCGCCATTCCGGCCAGAACCGCAAAAAACGCCAGCGCTCCCAGTCTCGCATACCTGCTGCCCGCGCCGCGGACGTGCCTCTCCCCGTAGTCTTCCGGTATCAATTCCTGTCTCCCTTTCCGGCCATTCTCCCGGCCGGACGCACGCGTGTCAAGAGACCGGCTCGCGCGTTCCCGCCCCCCCGCCGCGGATCACCCCGACAGCGTCACGCTCTCCATCCTGATGTCGTACGGCTCGCGGCCCCCGCACACGATGTTGTCCGTAACGCAGTCGTCCTCTGCCGTTATCCCGTATTTCTTCGCCTTCCCCTTCTCTTCCCATTCCATGGCCAGCGTCACCGGCCTGACGGCGCTCGCCCCGCTCAGCACGTACCGGTTCCTGCCCGGCAGCAGCCTCGGCGACACGAACCCGTTGTGCATGAATTTCCCCCTGAACTCGATGTCCTCGAACCAGCACGATCCGGGGTCGCCGTGCGACAGCAGCTCGAACCTCAGGTAGAACCGGTACCGCCCGTACACGCTCGGCTTGCCCTCGAGGAATTCCTTCAGGTCGAACTCCAGCGCCACTTCTTCCCCGTCGCAGCGGACTTCCTTCGGCGCGGTCCACGCTCCCCTCGTCCGCAGCCCTCCGTCCGGGCTCGCCTGCACCGCCGCCCAGTCACGCTCGTCCTTCTTCACGTACCTGAACGTCAGTTTCCCCTCGGTAAGCACGTACGGGCATTCGACCGGCAGCACGTAACACGCTATCTGCCGCCGCTCCGCCTCAAGCAGCCTGCCCCCCGCGGCCTTCGCCCACAGCAGCCTGTGGCTGGACGACTCCTGCAGTTTCGCCGTCGAGTCCAGCGGAGGCTTCACGACGTGCTCCCCCGAAGCGTAGAACCTCACCGGCTTCCCGGCGCAGCGGCACCCGGGCGTCTCGCATTTTTTCAGGTACGGCCTCCAGTACGGCTCGTTCACGGGGTCCACGGGGTCCCCGTTTTCCAGGTACGCCCCTTCCGGGTCGTGCAGGAACGTGCACTCGTCCGGCGTCATTTCCGTGCCGGCCACCCCGGGTATGTACGGCGCGAACCTCGCATCGTAGTATCGCGTGATCGCCGTCCCGGGACGTATCGCGTGCCTCAGGTCGTGTTCCGGCGGCACCAGCAGCCCGTGCGACGCCGTCGTGTACTTCGTGTTGTTCTTGCCCTCCCTCTGGGACGGCCGGTAGTAGAACGGCTCCAGCGGCTCCGTGGGCTCGTCCCACAGAGTCCTGTCCTTCTCCAGCACCTCGTCCCACGTCGCGAACCTCTTACCGTCCCGCGTCCGGCTCGATACCTGGTGGAATATGTCGAACGCGTGCCCCCTCTCCTCGCCGTCGGCGTCCTCGTACGTGAACTCCGTCATCGTGTGCCCCGGCATCCCGGACGTCACCCACACCACCAGCTTCTCCACGGGCGCACCCATCGCACCGGCGTTCCATATCGCCGACGACACCCTGCCCCACCCGTCGCAGTAATGCGCCCCGCGGATGGCCAGCACCTTGATCAGGTCGTCGCAGGTCACCCAGCCCATCGACGACCATTCCTGGTACTGCCCCCCCCAGCGGAAGACGCGGTTCAGCCACCGGTACACGGCTATCGCCTTCTCTTCGCCGGTCTCCGCTCCCGACAGCCTCAGTATGTCCCGCGCGAAGCTCCCGTACGACAGCGGATCCGGCCAGTGCTCCAGGGCGACCCACGCCTTCGCGGAATGGTCCAGCGGCGTCATGTCCTGCAGTTCATACATGGCGTTCCTCCTTGTCGGCCGACGAACATTCTATATAGCACGCGCCCCTCCGGGCACCACGCACAAACCGTCTTTTACTCCCGCCCCTCCGGCCGGGCGAACCGCCCTCCAGGCTCACACGGCCTCTCGGATCCCTTCGCTCCGTCAGCCCCGGGCGGCGGCCGCTCTCACGGCGGCGGCGACGGCATCAATATCCCTTTCCGTCCAGTCGGGATTCGTTCCCACCACCACCGATGTCTTCAGTATCTCCAGCGTACGCGGCAGCATGTCCGGCGAATACTCGGCGCAACAGCCGGCGTTGGCGGGGTGGTTGTATGGATTCATTGCGTCCGTGTGCCAGGCGCGCTTCTTCATCACGGCTTCCCAGTTCGAATACACGTGCCGGCCGGAATCTATCGGCAGAAATGCCCCCGCTGACAGCCCCGCGGCCCTCTCCGCAAAAGCCGCCGCAAACCTGCGCGCCTCCTTTTCCGTGCCGAACCGGAATCCCAGCGACGCTCCGGTCCCCGTCCGCGTGCCCGTTCCGGTGCTCCCGTTGTACTTCACACTCCGGACCCCGGCGTCCGCCGTCCGTTCCGATATCTCCCCATGCACCCGGTGCAGGTCCGATATTATCCCCTCCAGACGCCCGAGTTGCACGCGCATCACCGCGGCCAGTATCTCGTTGCCGCGCAGGTTCAGGCCCGCGAATATCGGCACCTTCAGCTCCGATGCGTGCGACCGGAATCCTATCCCCGCGTCGTGGAAGATGAGCGCCCGCTGAAAAGCCCCTTCGTCGTCCGTCGAAAACAGCCCTCCGTCCCCGCATGCTATCACCTTGTACACGTTGAAGCTGTACGCCCCCATGTCCCCCAGCGTGCCCATCTTCCGCCCGTCGCTCCACACGCCCCCGTCGCACTGGCACGAATCCTCTATCACGTACAGTTTGTGCCGGGCGGCTATGTCCAGTATCCTCTCCATGTCGCACGCCAGCCCCGCCATGTGCACGGGGCAGATCGCCTTCGTGCGCGGCCCTATAGCCTTCTCCACCGCCTCCGGGTCCATCATCAGCGAATCGTCGACGTCCACGATGACCGGTATTGCCCCCATCGTCAGCGGCGCCGTCGCGGAAGCTATCCACGTGTACCCCGGCACGATCACTTCGTCCCCGGGCCCTATCCCCAGTCCCGCGTAACAGCACATCAGCGCCGCCGTCCCGCTGCTGACCAGCCCGGCGTGCTTCACTCCGAAAGCCCCGCACCATTCCTTTTCGAACGTCGCCGCCTGCTGCTGGTGCCCCGATTCGGCATTGCCGTAACGGAACCAGTGATCCGTCTTCAGCACCTCGGCCGCCGCCTTGATTTCCTCTTCCCCGTGCCTGTACATGTCTCGCCTCCTCGTTTCGTCCCCGCGCGCACTATAGGGCGGCCCCGGGCACTGTCAATGGTCCCTGCGCCATATCGTGATATAATTCCCCGCGCCTCCTCCGGAAGCAACCGGCCACGCCCGGCCCGGCTCTGCATGGCGGATGGGAGGGCCTCCGCTGTCGCCGCTTCGCCCGCCCCGCGTCACAACCTCACCGCCGCGCCGCGCCGAAACTTTTCCGCCCTTCGTGCGTCAGTTCCAATATAATGTTCCGCGTCGCAGAAAGGGGTCGTGCATGAAAAAGCCCTTCCTCCTTGCCGTCGCCATCGTCTTTCTCGCTCCGGGCTGCTTCGATAACGGGGAAGAAGCCTTGCTCGAGGAACTCGAAACGAACCGGCAGCAGATCAAAATTCTCCAGGAAAAATACGCCAGCGTGGAACTCGCAAAAGCCGCCGTCGAAAGGCAGCTCCAGGCCGAACAGACCCAGTTCGCCGGCTTCAAGACCCGGATCGACGGCCTTATCGCCGACCGCGAAAAAGCCGACCGCGACGCCGCCCTCGCCCGCAGGGAAACCGACGACATCGCCGCCAAGTACCGGGAATTGCAGGAAAAACTCCAGGACTCCCTTGCTAAACGCGAAGAACTCCTCAAGCTCATCGCCGACCAGCAGAAAGCGTTCAAGATCGCCAAGGAACATGAACTCAACGCCACCCGCCTCCGCATCGAAGCCGAAAAACAGCTCACGGAAGCCCGCGGAATTCTCGCCGCACTCAAGGCGCGCGGCGTCGATATCTCCCCTCCCCCCGCCGCACCGGCCCCCGTCCCCAAACACAGGATCTGCAGCAAGGTCCTTCGCGTGGACGCCGCCAACGGCATCGCCATGCTCTCCGTCGGCTACATCGACGGTGTTTCCTTGGGTATGATTTTCGAAATCAGCCGGGGCGACGCTCCGGTTGCCAGAGCCCGCGTTGAAAAAGTCTACGACGACATGTCCGCCGTTTTCATCATGCCTGAATCTCTTGCTGCGGGAACATCCGTTCGGGAAGGCGATAACGCCAACGCACCCGCGCGATAAGCGTGTCTCCATGTAATTAAGGGTAATATTAGGGTAGGGGTGGCGTGAAGGGATAAGTGGGTGCATGATTTGCACGATTAAACTGTAAACCCTAATTGCACAATGTGCGGACGAAATTGCATCATGCGGAATTGGCGTGTTTTGATGCCAGTT
>JAFGGJ010000075.1 GCA_016930595.1 Planctomycetota bacterium | reverse complement strand
TCTCCTCCCGCTTTGCTCGCCCTGATATCCAGGCTGGTCACGAAGTCGCTCAGCTTCGTGTCCGCCGGCAGACTCCCGGCGATACCGTCGTAGAATGCATCCGACCACTTGCTCATCCCGTCGATATACTCCGGCTTGGCCGTGAACTCCACATCGACAAGCCCGGCCGCGCGAATCATCTCCCTGGTCTCATCGACAAGCACTGCGCCCGCGATGCAGCCGACCAGTGCCGCCATTGATTTCCGGACACCATCGGGAAGCGGTCGCAAGAGCGCCATGTCCGACACCGACACTCGTCCTCCCGGTTTCAGGACGCGAGCGATCTCGCGCCACACCTGGGTCTTGTCCGGAGAGAGGTTGATGACGCAGTTGGAGATCACCACGTCCACGGCGGCGTCGGCTACCGGCAGGTGCTCAATCTCCCCCAGGCGGAAATCCACGTTGGCGAGACCCGATGACGCCCGGAACGATTCGGCGTTCCGCCGCGCCTTTTCCAGCATGTCCGGCGTCATGTCCACGCCGATGACGCGCCCCGACGGCCCGACCTTGGGCGCCGCGATGAAGGCGTCGAAGCCGGCGCCTGCGCCGAGGTCGAGGACGACTTCCCCGGGGCGGAGCGATGCGATGGCGGTCGGGTTTCCGCAGGAAAGCCCCATGTTGGCGCCGTCGGGGAGCCCGGCGAGGTCCCGTGCGCCGTAGCCCACCGTTATTGCGACGGCGTCGGCGGACGCTCCACCGCAACACGATGAAGAGGGTCGGCAGCAGGAGCCGTCTTTCCGGGCGATTTTGCCGTATTCCTCGCGGACGAGGCTTCGCACATCGTGGTTATCGTTCCCGTCGCATCTGCAGGCCATGTTTTCACCTTTCCTGATGTTGAATTGCGTTGAAGGCGCCGGGCGACGTTTCCATGAACGTCCGAACCCGTCCCGCGTGCGCCGTTATTGAGCGGGCGTATCACTTACGGTATTGCGGGCCGCATGTTTTCATCACCGATCCGGCGCAAGTCGCCTTTTGGAGCCGCTTTGTATCCGCCCTGACGGTCTTGTGGTCCGCCAGGCAATTGCGGAAGCATTCCTGCAGGCATTTTTCAAGGCGATGCCTGGGCAGCGAAAGCCTGTAGTGCATCCACGTACCTTCGCGTCTGGCTTCGACCATGCCGGCGGAGCGCATGATCCCGAGGTGGCGAGAGACCTTGAAGTCCGGCTCGCGGAGCGCCCGTGCCAGGATGCAGACGCAGGTCTCGCCCCGGAGTGCCAACAGCACAGCAAGTCTCAGTCTGGTGGGGTCGGCGAGCACCTTGAACAGCGAAGCTTCGACTTCCATGCGGTTTCCCTGATCTCTATCTGCCTATCTGTGCAATACCGCATATTATACGGGATGTTCCGTTCCGTCAAGCACTGCCGCTGTTTTTTCCGAAGGACGGAAGGGCCCGTCCATGTTGAGCCGGCGTGAAAGCCGCCATGCGATACAGCCGAGCGTCACGAGGAATTCTTCCCGCGCGGGATAGAGGGGTGCTGTCCACATTCACCGCCATTCAACCCCTGGAGCGGACTTCGCGGAAGGCGTCGACGACGTCCGGGTGGAACTGGCGGCCTTTTTCTTCGATGACGATGGAATCGGCTTTCTGCGAGGGCATGGCGGGGCGGTAGGGGCGGTCGCTGGTCATGGCGTCCCAGGCGTCGCAGACGGCAAGGATGCGGGCGAAGAGGGGGACATCGGCGGAGGCGATGCCGTCGGGGTAGCCGCGGCCGTCATGGCGTTCGTGATGGGAGCGGACGGCGGAGACGACGCCGTCCATTTCCGGGAGCGGTGAGAGGATGAAGGCGCCGCGGGCGGGGTGTTCTTTCATGACGTTGAATTCGTCGGGGGTAAGAGCGGCGGGCTTGAGGAGAATGGATTCGGGGACGCCGATCTTGCCGATGTCGTGAAGTTCGCCTGCGATGCGGATGGAGCGCATGTCGTCTTCGCCGAGGCCCATGACGTAGGCGGTCTTGACGGCGAGGCGTGAGACGTTGAGGGAATGCCTGGCGGTATAGCTGTCGCGTGCGTCGATGGCGTTGGCGAGGCTCCTGAGACTGGCGATAAAGAGCTCGTTGGAGCGCGAGATGGCGATATCGAGCTGAGCGGAGAGCTCGCGGTTTTCATGGGAGAGTTCATGCGCGATGCGCGTGCGCGCCCTGTCATAAAGGAGCTTGGATGCGACGTTGGCGATGCGTTCTTCGAGCGCGTCGAAGTCGAAAGGTTTCTGGAGGAAGCCGTCGGCGCGCAGGTTGAGGGAGCGGACGACGACGTCGGTGTCGCCGCGGCCGGTGACGACGATGAAGGCGGTGAGAGGGAGACGGCGCCTGGTCCATTCGAGGAGTTCGAGGCCGGAGCCGTCGGGGAGACCGACGTCGGCGATAACGATGTCCGGCGGATGCGCTGCGACGAGATCCATGGCTTCGCCCATGGTGGCGGCGGGCACGGCGTGGTAGCGCCACGAGGAGAGCATTTCCACGAGGACGGAGCGGATAACAGGGTCGTCTTCGACAACCAGGACGGAAAGCGGTTCCTGAGACACTGCGGACCTGTCGTCCACGGCGAAGCTCCCCCCTGGGTTCACGGGAGGAGTATACTATTAACGCGGACAAAAAGCGAATAAATTGCGGGAAAACATCCCGGCAGGGACTAGAATGCCCGGGACGCTGCGCAGGAAAGGAGAGCGGCATGAGACTGGGCGGACCCGTACCGGGCAGATACGGCGACCCGGAAGGCTGGGTGAAGGAAGTAAAGGCGCTGGGATACAACGCGGCATACAGCCCGGTGGGAGCCGACGCCGGCGACAAGACGATAAGGGAGTATGCGGCCGCGGCGGAGGAGGCGGACATCGTGATAGCGGAGACCGGGGCGTGGAGCAACCCGCTGAGCCCGGACGCGAAAGAGGCCGGGGAGGCGTTCAGGAAGTGCTGCGCGCAACTGGAACTGGCGGAGAAGATCGGGGCGCGCTGCTGCGTCAACATAGCCGGTTCACGGGGCGTGAAATGGGACGGGCCGGACGAGAAGAACCTGACGGAGGAAACGTCGGGGCTGATCGTGGAAAGCGTGCAGAAGATAATCGACGAGGTGGGGCCGACGAGGACGTACTACACGCTGGAGACGATGCCCTGGATGTACCCGGATTCCGTGGAAAGCTACGTGGAACTCACCCGCGCGATAGACCGTAAGCACTTCGGGGTGCATTTCGACCTGGCGAACATAATATCCAGCCCGCAGAGATACTACGGGAACGCGGGGGTAATCCGCGAGGCGGTGAAACGGCTGGGGGGGCTGATGCGAAGCTGCCACGGGAAGGACATAGCGATGCGGGAGCAGTTCACGGCGCACCTGGACGAAGTGAGGCCCGGGCTGGGGGGACTGGATTACGTGACGCTGTTGAAGGAACTGGACACACTCGACCCGGACCTGCCGCTGATGCTGGAGCACCTGCCGAACCAGGAGGAATACGGCCTTGCCGCGGAATACGTGCGCGGGAAGGCGGCGGAAGCCGGGGTCGCGCTGCCGGGGAAACCGTAGAGGGGGAGACGATGGCGGAAGAGAAGGCGGTAACGTTCACGGGGCCGGAGCAGGCGGAGCTCCTGCCGTACGAGTGCGAGACGCCGGGGCCGGACGGGATAGCAGGGCGGACGATATGTTCACTCATCAGCGCGGGCACGGAGACGGCCGTGTACACGGGGCTGCTGGGAGGTTTTCCGGTGCGGCCGGGGTACGCGGCGGTATTCGAGGTGGAAGAAACGGGGGAGGAAGTGGAGGACGTGAAGGCCGGGGAGGTATTCTTCTGCATGGGGAGGCACCAATCGCGGCAGTGCACGGGGAGGACGGAGGCGCTACGTGTACCTGCGGGGCTGGCGCCGGAAAAGGCGGTATTCGCCCGGCTGATGGGGGTAAGCTGGAGCACGCTTGCGACGACGAAGGCGCGGCCGCCTGCGAGGGTGCTCATAACCGGGCTGGGGCCGGTGGGGCACCTGGCGGCGCAGGTGTTCCGCGGGGCGGGATACGCGGTATCGTGCACGGACCCGACGGAAGAGCGTAGGAAGCAGGCGAAAGAAGCGGGTCTGAGCGAGGCGGCGGAAGGGATCGACGTCGAGGCGGAAAAGGGGAGGTACGCCCTTGCGGTGGAATGTTCCGGGCACGAAGCGGCGGCGCTGGACGCGTGCCGCGTGGTGAAGAAGGGGGGAGAAGTGGTACTGGTGGGAGTGCCGTGGAAGAGGCGGACGGAGATATACGCGCACGAGGTACTGACCGCGGTGTTCCACAACTACGCGGTGCTGAGGAGCGGGTGGGAGTGGGAGATACCGATGCACGAGAGGGACTTCGCCCCGGCGAGCATCTGGGGGGACATGGGGGGAGCGCTGGAATGGCTGGCCGAAGGGCGGGTGTGCGTGAAGGAGGAACATTACGCGAAAGTGCGCCCGGAGGACTGCCAGGCGGCCTACCAGGAGATAATGAAAGGGCGCGTGCGTGAGCTTGCGACGATGTTCGACTGGGGATCAGCCGGCTGAGTGAACGAGAGCGCCCCGGATCCAGGTCTTGAGGACGGGCTTAGTGAGATCGAAGGGGTGGCCTGAGAAGAGAGCGAGGTCCGCGGAAAGGCCCTTGCGGATGCTGCCGGTGGTGCGGTCGATGCCGAGGACGGAGGCGGGGTTGGAGGTGAGGCACTTGAGGGCATCGGTTTCGGAAAGGCCGCCGCGGCAGGCGAGAGCGGCGGCGCCGGCAAGGAGTTCAAAGGGGGTGACGGGGAAATCGGTGATGATGGAGACGCTGACGCCTGCGGCGACGAGCCTTGCGACGTTATCGACGGCCTTGTCGCGCAGTTCTTCCTTGCTTCTGGCCCAGAGGAGAGGGCCGACGCAGCATGGGATACGTTTTCGTGCGAGGATATCCGCGACCTTGTAGCCTTCGGTGGCGTGTTCAATGACGAGGCGGAGCTTGAATTCTTCGGCCATGCGGACGGCGGTGAGGATATCGTTGGCGCGGTGGGCGTGGGCGCGCAGCGGGACCTGTTTTTTGAGGAGAGGGCGGAGGGCTTCGAAACGGATGTCGTCGGGGGGGGATTTTCTGGCAAGGATGCGGCGTGCCTTGTAGAGGTGTTCGCGGAAGACGCCGCCGATGCCGAGGCGCGTGGAGGGCATCTTGCCGGCGGAGCCGTAGCAGCCCTTGGGGTTTTCGCCGAAAGCGGCCTTCATGCCGGCGTCGGCTTTCAGGAGCATTTCATCGACGGACCTGCCGGCGGTATGCAGGACGCAGCCGGAACCGCCGATGACGTTTGCGCTGCCGGGGAAGACGCCGATGGTGGTAACGCCGCTTCCTCTGGCGTCGCGGAATGAGAGGTCGTGGGGGTTGACGGCGTCGATGCTGCGGACGTGGGGAGTGAACGGATCGGTGCGCTCGTTGACGTCCTTGGAGGGAGAGGATTCGCCTTCGCCGCCGATGCCTGCGTGCGTGTGAGCGTCGATAAGGCCGGGCGTGAGGAAAGCGCCTTCTGCGTCGACGACGTCTTCGCCGCGGCGGGGGGAAATTCTGCCGACGGCGGAGATAGCGGCGCCGGAGACCCGCACATCGACACCGTCTTTCCAGCCGTCCGGCAGGAAGACGCGCGCGCCGCGAACCACAAAGGTGGAAGCCATAAGACACCTCCCGTTCCGGGACGCCATTATACCACGGGAAGCGGCGGTGCGAGGAGCGGGAGGTTGTTCTTCACAGCGGGAGGCGGAGCGGTATCATGATGGGAAAAGGGAGGAGCCGACATGGGAGTGCTGGCAGAGGACGATTTCGGGGGATTCCCGGTGGGGCCGCTGTACGAGCCGTATTCGGCGCTGGGGGAATACCACGTGCCCGGGAACCTGCGGCGGTACGGGATATGGACGGAATCGACGGTGTACCACGCGTGGAGATCGGCGATATGGATGGTGCTGGAGGAAGAAGGCCACCACGTGCTGGAGCAGACACGGCTGTCGAGGCACCGGACGCCGATACTGACGTGCGGAGACGGATCGTGGGAGGATTGCGAGATAAGCGTGCGGATGCGGCCGCTGTCCGTGCAGGGCGAAGCGGGCATAGTGTTCAGGTACCGCGACTGCCGGTCGTTCTACGTGGCGGGTTTCAGAGACGGAGAGATGTTCATAGGCGCGAGGGAACACGAGGAGAGGGAGACGCTGGCAAGCGCGCCGGCGGAATACCTGGACAGTGGGTATTTCGACATGAAGGTAACGGCGGCGGGCAGCAGGCTGCGGGCGGAGGGAGCGGGCGTCGTGCTGGAAGCCGAAGACGCGCGGTACGGGAAGGGCAAGGCCGGGCTGCTGGCGGAATGCCCAGTCCGGTTCACGGATTTCAGGGTGGAAGGAGACGCCGGGAAGGCCGCCGCCGCAAGGAGGAGAAGGGTATCGGAGGAGGAAAGGGAGCGGGCCGGGTATCCGAAAGCGGTGCTGAAGGAGAGGTTTCCGCTGAAGGATTTCGGGACGGGAAGGCAGATAAGGTTCGGGGACATCGACGGGGACGGCAGGAAGGAGATCGTGCTGGCGCAGTGCATACACAGGGCGTCCGGCGATTTCCCGTCGATAAACCTGCTGACCGCCCTGAAGAGCAGCGGGGAAGTGCTGTGGCAGATAGGCGAGGCGAGCCCCGGGCGGACGATAGCGACGGCGGACCTGCCGTTCCAGGCGGCGGACGTGGACGGGGACGGGCAGACGGAAGTGATATTCATAAAGGACCATTTCATCCACGTGGCGG
>JAFGGJ010000009.1 GCA_016930595.1 Planctomycetota bacterium | reverse complement strand
GGGGGGGGGGGAGGGGGGGGGGGGGGGGGGGGGGGGGGGATTATTCGCCAAAGGGGATGGCAACGAGGCGTGCCGGGTCGGCTTCGGTGATATCGCGCAGGAAGGGCGAGGGGGTATTTTCATCGAGTTCCAGTGGGAAAAGCCAGTTGCGATTCGTCTGCATGGTTCTGAAAGGTTCGACGGTGTAGACGTAGATTTTCCTGCGTGGGACGTCTTTGATGCAGAAGGAACCTCCGGCATCCGTGCGGGCGGACGCGACGGGCCGGTTACCCAACAGGCGGACGAGTTCATCCCATGCGGCGTCCGGTTCTTCCATGAAGGAGCTGACGGCGGCTTCGGCTTCTTCGATGCCGAAGCCGGTTTCCATGGCTTCGCGATATTTCTCCCGGGCCTTGTGCAGGTTATCGAGAGTTTTGCGCCACCTGACGTACGCCTTGTCGACGGCCGGGATCGCTTCGAAGATCCTGATTTCGGTGTTCTTGACCTCGTTCACGATTTCCATGTCCATGGAGTCGTCTTCAAAGTCGACGCGGACAGTCGAAGAGGCCTTGCCTTTCCAGTCGACCGCGTCGTCGCCGCAGCCGGAGAGAAGAGCAGCGGAAAGAGACAAGAGAACAGCCGGCAGGAGCATGATAAAAGAGGAGGAACTACGGGCAGTCATGACGGGCCTCCATCCGTCCGGTGGTGGGCCGGGCTGGATTCGAACCAGCGAAGGCTGTGCCATCAGATTTACAGTCTGACCCCTTTGGCCGCTCGGGAACCGACCCACGGTAATCCGGAGGGAGAGATTTTACGGCGAATGAGGGCGCCTGTCAACCAGGATGCGTCAGAAACCGAAGGCGGAATAGGCCGGGCCCCAGCGGCGGGAGTCCGGAGCGGCGAGTTTTCCGAGGGCGATGAGGCCGTAGGAGACGCACCTGAGGGAGATGAAATCGCTCCTGGCCGACCCCGCCATGTAGTGTTCGGCCATGTCTTCGCCGCGGAAGGCGCCGGCGACCAGGGGCCTTTCGTCGCGCAGGATCTGCCGGGAGAAAACGCCGTCGGCGGCACCGTTGATGTAGGCGGTGAATTTCAGGTCGCCGGTGGCCCGTGCAAGATCCGCCATGAAGATAGCGACGGCGAGAGGCATGGCCCAGTTTTCGGGGAGATCGGAACCTTTGGATATCCACCATTCGCCGTTGGCGACGGCGGCGTCGAGGAATTTCTTTTTGCCGGAAGCTTTCCATGCCGAGACGAGGCCGACGCCGATGCCGTCGTCGTTGTAGAGGGCGGTGTCGTCTTCGGCGGAGTGATGGCCCCAGCGGGTGCCGGTGCGGAAGGCGCCGTCTTTCGAGAGGAGCTTGAGCGTAAGGCCGGCAAAGTGCTCGGCCCACGCAACGTACTTCTTATTGCCCGAAGCCTTGGCATACTGTGCCATGGGGATGGCGGCGGCGTAGGTGCACCAAGCGTGTTCGACGCGGACGGGCTGAGGGCGCCATTCGGGGAGGATGTAGACGTAGGAGGTGGGCCAGACGCCCTGTTGGGTCATGCGGATGAGCCAGTCGAGGTAAGCGCCGGCGCGCGCCAGCGAGACTTTGTCCCCCGTGGCGAAGAAGTGGTCGAGGAGGGCCTGTGCGCATTCGACTCCGTCACGAGGGCCGACGTGATCGTTGAGAGGTGTTTCTTCGATGAAGGCGCCGCGCGCTTCGGCGTGTTCCGGGGCGAAGACCTGGAGGGACTTGACGTAAGCAAGGCCCCATTCGGCGGTTTCGAGGCAGGAGCGGTCACCGAGGACCCGGTAAGCGGAGAGCAGGCCCTGGACGGTGCGTGCGGTGTTCCAGGAGGTGGACCACATGGTTTCATTGGTGTGCAGGTGGACATGGTAGGGGAAACGGCCGGCGTTTGCGTTCCACTTGGGCCACTGGTGGCGAACCTGGTTGCGGGCGGCCCATGCGGCTGCGGCGGCAAGGCCCGAGCGGGCGCGCCTGCGGACAGCGGAGGGGAGAGCCAGACCGGAAGAATCGGCCCATGCTCGAGAGGATTTTCTGGCCATGACGCGCCCTTTCACGAAGCAGCCCGGCCTGAGTTTACCCATGCGGGAAGTGGGTCAAGGCTAAATGCGGAGGTTTTTCAGGAACCGGCCCGTGAGGCCCGGCACGACAAGAATCCGGCGGCGGTCCGGCCGGGTCAGGGGGTTTCTTCGAAGCCGATGCTGAAGAGGCGTTCGAGATCGTACCTGCTGTAGGCGCGGAATGCGACGAGGGTGTTGGTGCGCACGATGCCTTCGACCTTGAGCATATGCTTTGTCACCAGCTTGGCGAGCTGCTCGTTCGTATTGGTACGGATGATGGCGACAAGGTCGTATTCGCCGGCGACCGAGTATATTTCGGCGACGCCGTTCAGGCGGGACAGGGTTTCAGCCGTTTCGTCCACGCAGTCGCGGCGGACATTGATGAGAACAATGGCGTTTACCATGCGGAAATCCTCCCTCGACACTGCCACAGGAATAATACCCGGATATATTGGGAAGGCAAGTTGCGGAGGAGGGAGGGGACGTCAGCGGGCGGCAGGGCGCGAGCCTGCGAAGTCGTGGACGGCGCGTATGATGGCCGGGAAACTCGTGCGCCACACGCCCGGCGGGACGTTTTCGGAGATCTGGATCCAGAGCCTGCCGGAAGGAGCGCCCTGGCGGAGGATATCCATGGCGGCGCGGTAAACGCGCTCGGGATCCTGGAGGTGGACGGAAGAGGGGAAGTTCATGGCGAGGCGCATTTCGGGCCACATACGGACGGCGTCTGCGATGGAGGTGTCGTTGTCCGGGGGCGGGGAGAGGGAATCGAGGCCGCGCACGCCGGATTCGCCGATGGCCCGCCAGAGCGGCTTGAGGTCGCCGTCCATGTGCACGTAGACCAGCCTGCCGGAAGGCTTGAGCATGGCAGCCAGTTCGTCGTAGAGAGGGACGCAGAATTCCCTGAAGTAACGCTCGCCGATGATGGGAGCGGTGATGTTGTCTGCGAAAACGAGGTAAGGGGCGTCGGTCTGCGCGGCGGCGGCGAAGGCCCGCCGCTGGAGGTCCGCGAGAGCGGAGGTGACTTCGTCCATGACGGAAGGAGCGTCCAGCATGTGAAGGCAGAGTTTTTCGATGGAGACCCATTCGACCCAGAGTTGCTGGAAGGGCGTTCTGCCGACGGAGACGTGTGGGAGGCCGTCGTCGGCGAGATCCCGGACGACGGCGGCGAGCTGTTCGGGGTCGGGGGAAACGACGGCGTCGCGGACGAATTCGAGGAGGATTTCGTAGTCGTCGACGTCCTGGACGAAGTGGCGGCTGGTATGGGCGGTATTGAAGGCGGGCTCGAAGAGTTTTTCTTCGGTGAGGGAGCCGGAAGGCGTGTGGAGGACGGACCTGACGCCCCTGAGGCCGTCCTGCTGGAATTCGGCGCTTTCGATGGAGCAGCGCGGCCGGTGCACTTTGTGGGCGGAAGTCCATTTCAGGAGACCCATGTCGCCGCGTCCGACGGCATTCCATATTTCGCCGTCGGGCGCCGCGAGGCCGCTGTACTGGACGAAGGGAACCCTGTCTACGTGTTCACCGCGGACAACGGCGAGCATGCGCTGCTTCATGGTCATGGACATGGCGCGTTCCAATCGCGTGCACGAGTTCGGACGGCGTACATTGTGAGAGGGCGCGGGGAGGTGTCAAGGAGCCAAAGGCGATTTCTGCAAGCGGGAGGTTTTGCGCGCCCTGCCTGGACGCCGGCGGTAGAATTGGTGTGGACGCGGCGAAAGGGGATACGATGAGGTACGCAGCGGCAGCGGTCATCATGCTGGGGGTTCTGGCGGTGAACGGAGAAGAGGCGAGGAACGTGCGGATCCGGTCCGACAGGTGCCCGGATTTTTATTCGACGAGGACGATGGCGGAATCCGTGACGAAGGGGCTGAAGACCGACAGGGACAAGGTGCTGGCGATATACGACCTGTTCCGGTCGGTGTGCTACCACCACGCGTACCCGCAGGAAAAGGACGCCCACGTCGGCACGCTGAAGCTGATGAATTCGTACGGGTGGACGCTGTGCGGGGGGCAGGCATCCTGCCTCATAACGCTCTTTGAAGACGCCGGGTACAAAACGCGTTACAGGGGATGGTCGAACCCCGGGCACACGACGATGGAGGTGTTCTACGGGGGCCGGTGGCACTACATGGATTCGTTCCTGAAGTTCGTGGCCTTCCGCGACGACGGGAGCATAGCGTCGCAGGAGGACATAATAGCGAACCCGGACATAGCGCTGCGGATGGAAGTCGACGGGAACCGGGACGTGTGCTGGTACCCGGAGCAGAAACCGGACCTGAACAGGCCGACGACCGAGTGGCGGACGATCCGCCCCATGCTGGTGTGCCGTGACACCAAGGAAGGCGTGGTACAGGGGTGCAGGAATTCCAAGGTGACGGGCTGGGGCGGGACCGGCACGCGCGACCGGGACGGGTACGTGACGGACATCAATATCCGTCCGGGCATGTACCTGAAGCTGCGGTGGGAGGCCGACGCCAACGGGTGGTTCACGGCGACGAACCGGGAACCGGGGCATTCGTGCGGGACGAGGGACTTCCGCAACGGGACGATCATCGGGCCGAAGCTGGAGCCGTACGGGAGGCGGTCATGGGCGAACGGCGACCTTGTGTTCCAGCCGGACATGAAGAAGCCGCTGCACCTGCGTTCGTTCGACAGGGCGTCGGG
>JAFGGJ010000074.1 GCA_016930595.1 Planctomycetota bacterium | reverse complement strand
GCCTTAAAGTGACTGCAAACTGACCCCAAAACGCGCCAATTCTGCATGATGCAATTTCGTCCGCACATTGTGCAATTAGGGTTTACAGTTTAAACGTGCAGAACGTGCACCCACCCGGACCTTCACCCCGCCCCCACCCTGACATTACCCTTAATTGTGCGTGAGCCCACCCTTGTGCAGATGCCCGGGGGCGCACGGCATGCTGTACGCGTATGTGTTGCAGCTCACGCGTACCGCGCTGCAAACACGCGGTTCCCGGCGGTGAAATAGAGAATGCCGCCGGCCACGTGCAGAAAGCGGCCGTCGATATCGAGCATGGGTTCGTATCCGAAGCGGTCGTTATCGAGCGACAGGAGCCCCACGCCGCCGGCCGCTGCGGCCCAGAGACGGCCGTGTTCGTCGCGGGCGATTTCACGGAGGTGCGGCGGAGCATTTTCAAGGGCGGTGAGCGTGTCGGAGGCGGGGTCCCACGAAAAGAAGGCTGGGCCCGCACCGGCAAGCACTCGTCCGCCCGGCAGCAACGCCAGGACGGTCGCGGAGGGAGCGTCTTCTGCAACGGGGCGCTCCCGGACGACGGATAGAGCGTCCATGTCGAAGGAAACCATGCGCCCCCGGGAGCGGGTGGGAGGGGCGGAGTCGCAGTCGGCGTATATTTCGGTGCCGAAGAAGAGGGTGCGGGAAGCGGGGTCGATGACGATGGAGTTGAGTTTCTGATCGGGGACGAGGTTCTTCCAGGTCAGGATGTCGCCGGTGGCCGGATCGATACGGCTCAGGGCGCCGCCCAGAGTCCCGTACCTGGGACTGGTTGCCATCCAGGCGAAACGGCCGTCGTGCACCAGGGCCATGGGGCGCATCTGGCCGTGGGACTCGGCGGAAGCGAGGAGACAGGGGTTCACGGGCCACCCGGCGGGCGAGGAAGGATCGTAGGCGGTGACTGAGGCCGTCGTGTAGCTGCTGAGCAGGAAACGCCGCGTGGCCGGGTCCCAGACGACCTGGTTGACCTGGCCACCGCCGGGAGCGGCGCGGCCAAGGTCGGAGGCGCTGCCGGTCCGCATGTCGATGGACCAGAAGCGCTGGTTGATGAAGGGCGCGCCGACAATGAGAGAGGCGTCCGGCGAGGCGCAGAGGGCGTGCGCGGGAAGAGGGCCGGAGGCCTGAAGGTCCATCTGCGAAGAGGAAGACGTCCGTGTGTCGTAGAGGAGAGCGCGGCCGTCGGAAGTGACGCCGGCCAGCGAGTGTCCCTTCCAGGGATGCATGCAGAGATGAACGTCGGGACACCATCCGGGAGCGGCCCGGTCCCATGAGCGGACGGACGGATCCATGCTGTAAAGGTCGCCCGAAGAGGATCCGACGGCGAACACGCGGCCGGCAACCGGAAGACGGCAGACCGTGAGTCCGGACTCGCCTTCAGGCGGGGGGACGCGTGTTTTGAGGGCCAGGTCCGGGAATGAAAGCATGAGGAAGTCGGAACCGGCGGAGAGGGCGAGAGTGGAGTCGTCGAGGAACATGAGCCCGGTAGCGAAGGCTTGGCCGACGAGGCAGTCGGGCGTATGGGAAACGGCGCGCATGGCGGAAGTATCGAGGAGCACGAGGCGCGCCTGGGGGGTGTTCATGCCGATCAGGACCCTGCCGTCGGGCGCCTGGAGGACGCAGTGGCCGTAGTGGGCGGAGGGGGATTCGGTATCGACGGGACGGAAGACTTTGACGAGGGATGCGGTCGTGCGGTCGTAGACGGCGGCTTCGCCCGGGGACGCCGCCCAGACGACGAACCTGTCGGTAACGCAGCCGCCCCAGGTAATGGAAGAGAAGACGCCGGAGACAAGGGAGTCGAAGCCGTCGGCGGCCGGGTCGTAGCGGATGAGGTCGCCGTTGCCGCAGCCGGCATAGAGGAGGCCGTCGGGCCCGGTCTTGAGCATGTAGGCGCCGGGGATGCCGTCAGGGAAAGGCCGGAAGTCGCTGGAGCCGGTATCCGGGTTCCAGAAGTAAAGACGGCTTCCCGCGGCCCCCCCCCAGACGCTGCTGGCCAGGTGGGGGACGCCGCCGAAATCGACGGAGGCGATTTCGGCGTTGACGAAGGGCAGCCTGGTATGCGGGATTTCATAGGAACGCTGAACCTGCAGGAGAGACTGCATGGGATCCCATCCTTATTGCGGGGGGATGTAATTCCATGAATGAACGGAGCCTTGCCGGAGGGAGCGGTACATGAAAATGCGTTCCCGCTGGCTTGCGAGGACGGCGGCGTGGAGGGCGGCGGGGTCGTAGCCGTCAAAAAGCTTTGCTTTAAGCGAAAGCGCCGTGTCGGCGCAAGCGGGATCGGCGGCGAGGTTGTGCAGTTCAAGGGGGTCTTCCGCGATATTGTAGAGGAGGGGAGGCATACCGTCGACGTGGACGTATTTGAAGGGACCCGAACGGAGCATGCGCATGGGACGCACGGGGCCTTCGCCGCAGTAGTCCAGGACGGCGGTGTTTTTCCACGTTGGGACGGGACCGTCGAGAGCGGCGGCGAAGGAATCCCCGTCGATGCCGGAGGCGGGCGGGTCGACGCCGGCGAGATCCAGGACGGTCGGGAAGAGGTCCACGTGCGAAACGACTTCGGCGGCGCGCCGCGGCGGCGTCCCCGGGCGTGAGACGATGAGGGGCACGCGGGAGGAACATTCATGGTAGGTGCGTTTGAACCACATGCCGTGTTCGCCGAGCATTTCGCCGTGGTCGGAAGTGAAGATGACGAGGGTGTCGTCGGCGAGACCGGAGTCATGGAGGGCGCGCATGAGTTCACCGAGCCTGTCGTCCACGTAACTCACCATGCCATAATAGGCCCGCCGCGCGCGCAATACGGAAGCTTCATCGGGGTGCCCCTTATCCACCCCGTGATGAACCTGTATCCACTGCTCGTAGAGGTTCATTTCTTCGAACGGGCGTGGAGGCGCGGCCGGGAGAGGGATGTCGACGCCGGCGTAGCGGTCCCAGTATTCGGGGGAGGTCTGGAAGGGACGGTGGGGGTGGCTGTAGGAAACACAGAGGAAGAAGGGGGCGTCGCCGGAGAAGGACCGTATGCGGCGGAGAGCGCGTGCGTGGACGTTATCGTCGTAGACGATCTGTTCATTCGACGTGACGGGGCCGGCCAGGGTGAATTCGCCGATATTGGAGCCGTTGTTGAGGCGAGGGCCGGCGGACCAGTCGGGTGTCCAGCCGAAGTCGGAGGGGTAGATGTCCGGGGTGAGGCGTTCTTCGAAACCGTGTAGCTGGTCCGGGCCGATGAAGTGCATCTTGCCGGAAAGAACGGTGCGCCAGCCCGCCGACCGCAGATGATGGACGAAGGTGGGGACGGAAGCCGGGAGTTCCGAACCGTTGTCATAGGAGGCTATGGAAGTGGTGAGGCGGCCGGTGAGCATGGAGGCGCGCGAAGGGACGCAGAGGGGGGAGGGGCAGTAGGCGTTTTCGAACACGGTGCCGGAGCGTGCGAGGAGATCGATGTTGGGGGCGACGGCGGCGGTATCGCCGTACGGCGGGAGGACGGCGAAGGAAAGCTGATCAGCCATTACCAGCAGAATGTTCACGGCTTGTCTCCTTGAGAAGAGTGTAACGGCAAGCCGCGGAATGCAAATGCCGGCGGGGGGTAAAAAGAAGAAGGGGGATATCGGGGGCAAAGCGGCTTGCGCTCGGCGGAGGCAGTGGTAAGTAAAAGGAAACAACGGACGGGAGAACAGAATGAATTTCATGGTCGTGATATCGGACACGCTGAGGCGGGATTTTCTGGGCTGCTACGGGAACGACTGGATAAGCACGCCGAACATAGACAGGTTCGCCGAAAAATGCCTGGTGTTCGACAGGGCGTATTCGGGATCGTTCCCCACGGTGCCGCACAGGCGGGACGTGATGACCGGAAGGTACACGTTCAAGTACACGGACTGGGCGCGCATGACGCCGGAAGAGCCCGTGATGGCGGAGATGTTCGGGAAGGCGGGATACACGACGATGCTGGTGGCGGACTGCCCGCACATAATCGAGAACGGGTTCTGGTTCGACAAGGGGTTCGACGGGTGGGAATGGATAAGGGGGCAGGAAAGCGACCGGTGGAAGACGTCGCCGGCGGAGCCGGAATCCCCCTGCGACGAAAGCAAGATAAGGAGCGCGAGGGGACTGACGAGGCATCACAGGAGAAACGTGAGCTGGTGGAGATACGAGGAAGACAGGTTCGCCGCGAGGACGATGTCGGAGGCGTGCCGGTGGCTGGAGGACAACTACAGGGAGAATTTCTTTCTGTACGTGGACACGTTCGATCCGCACGAGCCGTGGGACGCGCCGCAGTATTTCATAGACATGTACGACCCTGGATACGAGGGCGAGGTGGTGGACTACCCGCAGTACAGTTACACGGATTTTCTGGCGGCGGAGGAACTGAAGCACTGCCGGGCATTGTACGCGGCGGAGGTGACGCTGGTGGACAGGTGGGTGGGGAGGCTGTTCCAGAAAGTGGAGGACCTGGGGCTTCTGGACAACACGATGATAGTATTCACGGCGGACCACGGTTTTCTGCTGGGTGAGCACGAGATAATCGGGAAGGCACTGATAGAGTACACGGAGAAGGGGAGGAAGTTTTCGTACATACCGCTGTATTCTGAGATAAGCCGCGTGCCGTGGATAGTGAGCGCGCCCGGGATAAAACCTGGCCGCACCGAGGCGATAGTACAGGCGCCGGACATCATGGCGACGTTCGCCGACGCCGCGGGAATAGATCCTCCCGGGGGAATGGACGGTAAGTCTTTCAAGGGAGTGGTGGAAGGGAAGAAGAAGAAACACCGGGAAGCGGCCGTGTCGTCACCGACGATAATCCGTGGCGGCGCCGCGGACACTCAGCCCGCCGTCACCGACGGCAAATGGGCCGCCCACCTTACCGGGAAAAAGCTGGGCGAAGGCACTGACCGTGCCGTCGACGGCCTCGAAAAAGAAGGATACGGCCGACAGTACGAAGCGCTGCTCTATGACCGGGAAAACGACCCCCGCGAAGAAACAAACGCAATCAAGGAGAACAACAACGTCTACCAGGGACTGAAAGAGCAGTTCGTGAAACTGCTGGAGGAATGGGGAACGGAAGACAAACTGATAGACGCCTGGCGCTAACCCACCCACCCCTGCTGCCTGCCCGCCTTCGGCGAGGAAGCGCCGTCTCCGTGCAGGGACAAAGACATTGAACACCCCTGTTGCCTGCGGCCTGCCCGCCTTCGGCGAGGAAGCGCCGTCTCCGTGCAGGGACAAAGACATTGAACACCCCCGCTGCCTGCGGCCCGCCCGCCTTCGGCGGGGAAGCGCCGTCTCCGTGCGACAGCGGCGGGCGGGGTGGTTCGGGAACGTTCAGTGTGAAAACACGCCGCGGAGTATCTGGCGGATGGCGGCATGCGTCCTGCGTTCGAATTCCGGGTAGAGCGGGCTGTCCGGCGGGATGACGGGGACGTGGATGAACCCCGCAACGGACGCGCCGTGTCCGGACGATTCGGCCATGCACGTGTAGAAGGCTTCGTTGCACAGGTATCCTCCCGCATCGTCGGACTGCCTGCATACAAGCGACTGCGCGGCAAAGGCGTCAACGACAGCGGACACGGGGAGCGTGGTGCGGTATGTCTGCGGACCGGCCGGCCGGATGACGGCGTCGGCGGGGAAGTCGCCGCTGTTGTCCCGGTAACGGCGGCGTTCATTCCTTGCGACGCGTTCGACCTGGACGGTTTCCGTGCCCATACCCAGGCATATGACGACTTCCGGAGAGTAAGAGGCTATTGCTTGAGAAAGGACATCGGAGGCTTTCTGCCAGACGACCGGGAGGCGGAGCGTCCTGACGGTACGGCCGGCCACCTGTTCGCCGTCCAGGTCCCGGATGACTTCCCAGGAGGTGTTGAAAGGGGCGCCGCCGAAAGGCTCGTATCCGGTGAGCAGAACGCCGATCTTCGGCGGGGAAGCCGGTTCGGGCCGGGGAGGGGTGATATCGGCCGGTTTCGGACCGCCGGGCTGAACGGCCGCGGGGGAAGGGGAAGCATTCGTGGCGTCACGCCGGACGGGAGCGGCGGGCCTGCTGCAGCCGGCCGCAAGGGCGAGCCATAAGGCCGCCAGGGGGAGCATCAGCCGTGTTTGAGACATGGGGAACCTTTCGGTCAGAAAGGTATTATATCATAAGCGCCGGGAGCGGCGAAGCCGGAGGTTTCTTGACTTTTGAAAAGCGCCCGGGGAAAATAGGCGCGAAGCCCGAGGGAGGCGACGCTTGATAGCGCTGATATCGGATATCCACGGCAACCTGGAAGCCCTGACGGCGGTCCTGGAGGACGTGAAGCGGCACGACGTTGACGCGGTGTACTTCCTGGGGGACGTCGTGGGGTACGGTCCCGATCCGGAAAAGTGCATAGACCTGGTGGCGGAGCACTGTTCCGTGCAGCTCGTGGGGAACCATGATTTCGCGATGCTGACGGCGCCGGTGGGATTCAACCCGATTGCCGCGGGCGCGATATCATGCCTGCGCGCCCGGATGGAACCCGGCGTATACAGCATGCCGTGGAAAAGACGGCGGTGGGAATTCCTGGGGGACCTGCGTCTCAGCCGCCGCGAGGGACACGACCTGTTCGTGCACGCGTCTCCCCGGGACCCGATACGCGAATACATAGTGCCGTCGGACCCGGAATACCATCCCGAGAAACTGGCGGACATATTCGAGCGGATAGAGCACACATGTTACGTGGGGCACACGCATTTCCCCGGCGTCATAGTGGAGGGGGAGGAAAAGTTCCACAGGGTGGAGGACATGGATTACCGTTACGCGAAGGGTGAAGCGAAGGCGGTGGTGAACATAGGTTCCGTGGGACAGCCGCGTGACCGGGACCCGCGATCGTGCTACGTGCTGATGAGTGAACGTGAAGTGATCTGGCGGCGGGTGGAATACGACATCGAGACGACGATAGCGAAGATAAAGGCGAACGACTGCCTGGACGACCGTTCGGGCCTGCGGCTGGCCGAGGGGAAGTGATTCCGGCGGGCGGCCGCGGAGCGCGCTGGATTTGACGGGTGGACGGGTGTATGATGTAGATGGTAGCGGACCGGGCAGTTGCGGCGTAAAACGTCGAGGAAAGTCCGGCCTCCGCAGGGCAGGGCGGTCGTTAACGGCGACCGGGGGCGACCCCAGGGAAAGTGCCACAGAAAAGAAACCGCCGGCTTCGGCCGGCAAGGGTGAAAAGGTGGAGTAAGAGCCCACCGCTCGCCTGGCGACAGGCGAGGCACGGCAAACCCCGCCCGGAGCAAGCCCGCATAGGGGGAGATGACGCTGCCCGCGTCGCCAGAATCCCCGGGTTGGGCGCATGAGGCGCAGGGCAACCTGCGTCCCGGATGCATAACCGCCGCCGGCCGGTAGTGGGGCCACCGTCCGGTACAGAAGCCGGCTTACAGGTCCGCTACCAGCCCCATGATCGTGCGGAGGCAAAAGTTTTCTGTTGGACAAACGCCGCCGGTGATTGTAGATTGTCCAGTGTGCGTGGTGAAAGGATCTGCAGATGCCCGGCGTCGGCGAAGACGAGGTGGTATCGTTCGAAGATTTCAAGCGGATGCGGCTGGTGGTGGGGAAAGTGATAGACGTGGCCGACCATCCCAGTGCGGACAAGCTGTACCTGTTGAAGGTGGACATGGGAAACGGCAGGATAAAGCAGCTGGTGGCGGGTCTAAAGGGGCTGGTTGCCGCCGCCGACATCAATGGTAAGCTGATAATCGTGGCGGACAACCTGAAGCCGGCGGTGCTGCGGGGCGAGCGTTCTGAAGGCATGCTGCTGGCAGCGAGTGATGGAGACAAGGTTGCGTTGCTTACGACGCACATGGAAGTCGCCCCCGGGAGCGTGGTGTCATAGGGGCCCGTGCGGTCGATATGGCCGAATTCACCGTTGGAGGTAACAACCCAGAATGTGTGCCGCTGCTATCCAGCGTGTCGAAGTGGCGCAAATCGGCGACACGGTTCTTTTCAGAATAACCGGGCTTGGGAGCGTGGCGGTGAGCCCGGCGATAATGGCGCTGGCTGAACGCGAGATGCGCGCCCGTGTGCACAAGTTTGCGTTCGACATGAGCCGGTGCAGCGGGATGGATTCGACGTTCATGGGGACGCTGGTGGCTCTGGCGCAGGAACTGTCGGGGAGGTTCGAGGACGGGTGGGTGTGCATGGTGAACACTTCGGAGAAACTGGACCTGTCGCTGCAGAACCTTGGTGCGGCGGCGTTTCTGCGGTTCAAGACGGCGATAAAGTTCCGCGACCTGGAAATGGAGCCCCTGGATATCGACGCCGTCACGCAGGAAGAGCGGCTGGCGGTAATCAGGAGGGCCCACGAGCATCTCATGGACGTCGACAAACGGAACATGAAACGTTTCGGGTCCTTCCTGGATTCGCTGACTCGGGAACTGGATTCCTGAAGCCGTATTTCATTGCGGTGACTTGACTTCCGGCGTTCTTATGGTTAAATGCGTTTTTTCAGCGGAGAAGAGCGGATTTGAGCGAATGTTTGAGCCGGGCCAATCGACTGAGGAAGGCGTCGGGATTCCAGGAGGTTTTCAAGAGGGCCCTGCCGGCTTCGAATGCGGCGCTGGTGATTTTTGCGCTGAGGAACGGCGCTGCCGGCACACCGAGACTGGGACTTGCGGTGGGGCGGAAAGCCGGAGGGGCGGTAGAGCGCAACCGCCTGAAGAGACGCCTGCGTGCGATTTTTCGCAGGCATGCGTCACGGCTGCCGGCGGCTGATATCGTCGTGGTGGCACGTGCGTGCGCCGCGGACCTTTCAGCAGGCGAATTGGAAGAAGCGTTCATGCGGCTTACAGGGGAGTCTCTGAACCGCACCGGAAAGTGAACGCCGTTGCAGTACGGCGGAATGGAGCCGATAAGGCATGCCGGGAAAGATCGGCAGAGCATACGCGGCCTGCATGCGCGTTCTGCGGGAGGCATACCTGCTGCCGGTGCACGCGTACAGGAAATGCGTGTCGCCATGGATGCCGCCTGCGTGCCGGTACACGCCGTCATGCAGTGCGTATTTTGTGGAAGCCGTTCGTGTGAAGGGCGTATTTGTCGGAACGCTGATGGGGATATGGCGGATAATGAGATGCAACCCCTGGTCCAGGGGCGGATATGACCCGGTGAAATAGATGTATCAGCAGGCGACGTGAGGGACGATGGAATTCTACGAGCCCAAGGCGAAGACGTTCGGATGGTCGCAGATGGCCGGCCTGGCGGGGGCGCTGCTGGTGCTGCTCCTGTGGGGAAAGTACATCGGGCCGCGGTTTGCGGCTCCGCCGCCGGCCACGGGCGGCGCCGAGGCGGGCGGAGCCGTGGAAGAACCCGGGGAGGAAGCCGCGGGACGGCCTGAGCCTGCAGGAGGGCCGGTGGCGGGCGAAGAAGAGCCGGCGGGGCCTGGCGAGGAAGAGGGGGAAGAACCTGAAGAAGGGCCTGCCGGCGGGGACGGGCCGGAAGCGGGAGCGGAAATCGAGCCGGCGGCGGTTCCCGACATAACGTTCGAGACGGAAGAGTTCGAAGTCGTACTCGCAAGCAGGGGCGGGTGCCTGAAGAGCCTGCGACTGCGGAATTATCATTTTACGCCCGACGACCCCGCGTCCCTGCCCATAGTTGGAACGCTGAAACGGACGGAGCAGGGGGAGGCGGAGAACGGGTTCATGCTTTCCCTGGACGAGCCGAACGATTTTGCCTACTGGAACTGGAAGGTCGAGTCCAGGGCGACCGGCGAATCAGGGACAAAGGTGGTGATGTCCGCGGCGAAGGGGGGCTGGAAGGTCACGAAGGAGTACGTGTTCCCGGCGAGCGGCCTCGTGTTCACCGTGAACGTGCGGATAGAGAACGCGTCTGGGAAGGCTCGGACCGGGGGCTACACGATGCTGACGCTGCCCGGCATCCTGCCGGACGACGTGCCGAACAGGTTCTTCATCATGCAGGCGGTGCTGGCGGGGAGGGAAAGCGACACGGCGGACCTGATGCTGAGCAAGATAAATTCGGCGAAGGCATCGGACATGAAGGCCGACGAACTGCGGATGTCGAGCATCGTGAACGAATGGGAGGGGCTGACCAACCGGTACTTTACGGCGATCACCGCTCCGGACGGGCCGGTGACCGCGATGTACGTGTCGCCGGTGGCGCCGACGCCGGAAATACTGGTTGAGACGCCTCATTACCTCATCCCCAACCTGGCGCTGTACGTGAAAGGCGACCTTGGGAACGTGGCGCCGGATGACACGAGGGAACTGTCGTACCTGGTGTATGCCGGCCCCAAGAGCGGTCAACTGCTGGCGGAGGCAAGCGTAACAGAAGACGGGCGGGACCACGATTTCGACGACATAGTGGTGTACGGGTGGGGATTCTTCTCCAAGTTCGACTGGCTGAGCGCGATACTCGTGTACGTGCTGAATTTCTTTGCCCGGCTGATACCCAGCTACGGGATAGCGATAACGATGCTGACGCTCGTGGTGAAGGTGGCGCTGCACCCGATGACGAGGAAGTCTGGGGTAAGCATGCACAAGATGCAGGTGCTGGCGCCGAAGATAGCGGAGATAAAGGCGCGTTACAAGGCGGACAATTCGACGGAAGCGATGCGGCGGATGAACGCCGAAACGATGGAACTCTACCGCAAGCACGGCGTCAGCCCGCTGGGCGGATGCCTGCCGATGCTGGTGCAGCTGCCGATGTTCGTTGCGTTGTACGGGGCCCTGAGGACCGCCTTTGAGCTGAGGCAGAAAGGGTTTCTGTGGATAGACGACCTGACGAAGCCGGACGAGCTCTTCAACCTTCCGTTCACGGTACCGTACTTCCAGTGGACGACGTTCAACCTGCTGCCGATCCTGTACATGGCGCTGATATTCATACAGCAGAAACTGCAGCCGAAGTCGAACGACCCGCAGCAGCAGCAACAGCGGAAAATGATGATGCTGATGCCGGTAATGTTCTTTTTCATCTTCTACAGCATGCCTTCGGGGCTGGTGCTGTATTTCGTGGTGTCCAACGCCATGACGCTGGGGGAGCAGTGGCTCATCAGGCGGCAGCTTGCCGGCGACCCTGCGATCCTCGCTATGAAGGAGGCCGCGGGAATCCCGGCGGGGGAATCTTTGGACGCCGGCGGCGACAGGGAGACCGCGTGGGACAGGCAAAAGAAGCGCGATGAGCGTGAGCGGCAGAAGCGCGACGAGCGGAAGAAACGCCGGCAGAACCAGTAACATCCGGTCCTGCGGCGCCGCCCGGCGGCGCCCCGGGAGAAGAGCAGGGGAGGCCGGGAAGCAATCCATGCGGGGCGTGCCGGGCCGGGATTCGGACAGGCGAGCCACATGCGGATACTGACGCAAAACGCCTACTGGCTGCAGGGGTCGGCGTTCACCGGTACGAATCCGGGGCTGCCGGACAGGCGCATCCTGCATGAACTGGCCGGGTTCCTGAAGCGAATCGAGCCGGATGTAATCTGCCTGCAGGAAATACAGTCGGCGGAGGCGATGAAGGTCGCGGCCGAAGAATTCCCACAACATCCGCACACGCACTACTCGCCGGGGGCGCATTATCCTCAATACGGGACGGCGGTAATGTCAAAGCATCGCATGAGAGTCCTGGCGCACACTCCGGACCTGGCCGCAAGGCCGCAGAGGGCGTTTCAAGTAGTTGACGTGCAAGGGGTTACGATAGCGAACATCCATCTTCCTTCCGGGCGGCAGGTTGGGGCGGAAGAAGCCGCGTCGCTGCGGACAGAGGAGTTGAAAAACATATTTACAACGTCCGATAATGTGTCCATCGGTGCAGGGGACATGAACGAAAAACCTGGTGGGCCGGTGGGCAATTTCTGGGTGGAAAGAGGCTTCCGGGACAGCGCGGAGGTTTTCGGGATGGGTGCGATTGCAACCGGGGCCGAAGGGACCGGTCGTGGGGATTATATATTCGTGCACGAGAGGCTGCTGGGATCGCTGAGGCACTATTGCGTTGCGGAGGCGGGAGATTTCACCGTGGATGACGGCCGGTATCTTTCGGACCACCTGCCGGTGTGGATAGACCTTGATATCTGACGGGGATTAAAAAGCATGAAATACGACGCTGTGTTTTTTGATTCGGGGGGAACGCTTTTCAAGAGCGAGACGGAATCGCCGACGCCGCGTGAAATGGAGAAAAAAAGGCCATTCATGCTGGAAGCCGTGCTTAAAGGATATGGATTTGACGTGAAAAGGCCGGATCTGGAGGCCAAATTGGGGGTGCTTGAAACAGCCCTGAAGGAGGAAATGGGCGCGAAATACAGTTTTTACGAATTGATGAAGAGCCTGGTGCGGGAACTGAAGATAGAGCTTGCGGACGAAGATACGGCCGTATTGACCGCGGTGTACGCCGGTCCCCGGTATAAACACTGGCTTTTTGAAGGCGTGCCGGAGATGCTGAAATCCATAAAAGAAGCGGGAATATACGTGGGTCTGATAGCGAACACGGCATGGCCGGAGTTCGCGATGCGGACGGCGTATTCCGGGGCGGGGATCTGCATGTATTTCGATTCAATGACGATATCCTGCGACGAGGGGTGCGAAAAGCCGGATGCACGCATATTCGGAATTGCGCTGGAAAAAGCCCGGCTGAAAGACGGCGCCAGGATCCTGTACGTAGGCGACAGCATACGCTGCGATATCAAAGGAGCCAAGGGTGTCGGATGGGATGCGGCATTCCGCAGGAGCGGCGGGAAGGGATCGGGGGGATTAGCTGACTTCGAATTCGAGGAAAGCCAGGAGGCGGCAGAGTTCATCTGCGGGTGAAAACTTCGGGGTGAAGGCAGACATAACCCTTACGGGTTAGGTTGTGAGAGCGAACCTGACATAATATACATTATCAGACATTAAGTGTACGGGCGCCCGATTGCGACGCAAAGAGGAAAGACCCTCCCCGTGTGCCGGCAGAAACATGCTACCAGTGGAGGCAGTGGAAATACGGGACATCGGTTTTCCCTTCAAGGCGCATGTAGTAGGCAATGGAGTACGAGGTGGAACGCTGGTGGATCCAGTCCCTGGCGACGCCGAAGTCGTTCTGGCCGTAACATCCGCCGAAAAGGCGGTAATCGGTGTTGGTCTGTTCCTGAAGGGTCAGGCCGAAGAGGGCGTTTTTCCTGATGGAGTCCTGGACGGGGCCGATATCGAGGCCGAGGTTCAGGGAGGAGTTCATTTCGTGCAGGTTGGCCATGTTTATGCCGCAGACAAAGGTGCCCCCGTAACTCGGAAAGCTGCCGTCAGCGTCCATGATGGAAGTGGTCGAGACGATGCGCCCGGCAGCGGCGTCGAGGTACCTGCGGTCATCGAAGGCGAGGTAGCCGGCCAGGAGGGCGGTAAGGGCGAAGTCGTCGTTGCCATAGGAGACTTCAACATGACCGTGGAAGCCTTCCACGACGTCGGAGACAGGGTTGCGGGCGTAGAACTCTATCGCGCGGTCAAGCATGGGCCTGAGGCCTTCGTCGACGTAACGGGTTTCGCCGGTCAGTTTCCACAGGTAGAAAAGGAAAAGGCCAGCGCCGGCCTGCCAGTCGCCTTTGACGAATTCGACCGGCGTATCATCTTCGCCTGAGGCCGCGTGGCGGACGTTGGTACCCCTACCCTTGGAGATATCGAAGGAAACGTAGGGCCAGTTGTCGCTGTCGGTGCCGTAGGCGAGCCACCAATCGGCAAAAAGGCGGCTGCGGTAGAGATATTCTTCGTTGCCGGTGTACTTGTAGAGAGCGAGGAGTCCGAAAACGCCCGTGGCGGCGTCGCGCGGGTAACTCCAGGGGGTAAGCGGGCTGTGTTCCCTGAAGGCCCCCACGCTGGAAGGCACCCTGGGGTCGAGGAACTGGAGTGTCATGAGGTAATCGCCGGCCAGGAGCGCACTGTTGAGATACCTGGCGTCGCCGGTGCGCTTGTGGAGGGCCAGCAGCCCCATGACGGCGGTGGCCTGGCCCCAGACGCCGTCGCCGCGTGCCGCGAAGCCCGGCAGGCGGTATTCATAAACGAAACGTCCGAGGTCTGCGGAGTCATGGATGTTTCCCCAGGGATGTTCGGGGGTGTTCTGGTTGGCCATGAACCATGCGGCGGCGAGGCGCGAGTGATGAAAGAAACGGTAACGTTCTTTCAGCGTGAAGCATTCGGTGGCGTCGAACAAGGCGGTATTCTCCTCTCAACAGCGCGGGGGAAACCATGGAAAGGATAACACGGCCGTGGCAGCGTCAAGAGAAGACCCGGATACTGGACAAAAGGGTGTGAATGGATAAACTGGAACCGGCGCCCGTGAGAGAAGTATCCGTCGAGTGAAAAGGCGAATTGCCGGAGGACGATCATGACGAGGAAATGTCTTGTGACGGTGCTTGGCATGGCGGTATTCCTGGCGGCAGCGGGATGTGCTCCGTCAGGGGACGAATCGAAGGGCGGGACAGAGGCAAGCCGGACGCCGGCCGAGGCGGACACGGTCATCGAGGAAGCGCCGGCGCCTGCGGACAGCGTGGAAGCGGCGCCCTCCCCTACTCCGGCGGAAACCGCCGAAGGCGAAGCATCGGAGGCCGAAGAGGGCGAGGCGGCGGAGAAGCCAGCCGTGGAAACCGTCGCTGTCGCAGGGGAAACTAGGGAGAGCCCGGCGGACCCGCTGCTGTCAAGGACGTACACACTGGACCAGTTCCCGCAGCGCCACGTAATAGAATACGAGAACAAGCTGACATCGCCGGTGAAGCTGAGCGTGAAGTGGGACGTGGTCGGCAACGCCTGGGAAGTTGCGCCGCTCGAGGGCGAGACGGTGATCGAGCCCGGGAGCAAGGGACACGTGGCGTCGGTGATAACGCTTTCCAGGACGGGGCAGGCGTTCCCGTTCCCGCTGCCGACGCTGAATGCGACGATGAAGATGAACGAGTACGTGTTGACATCGCAGCAGAGGCAGCTGGCGGTGCAGTTCATGCGGAGTGCGAGAGTGCCGACCATGACGACGCCGCCGACGATAGACGGCACGATGGAAGAGGCGTGGAAGAGCAACGCGGCGATGTTGACGGGGTTCATTGCGGAAGGCGGAGAGCAGCTGGCGGATCCGCAGACCGACGTGTGCCTGGCGAAGAGCGGTTCTGCACTGTACGTATTTTTCAGGTGCTACCAGGAGAATCCCGAAGAGCTGGTGGCAAACGCCGAGAACCGCGACGATCCGGTGTGGCGGGATGATTCGGTGGAAGTCTTTATAACGTCGCCCACGGAAAAGGACGCGTACTACCACCTGCTGGTGTCGAGCAAGGGGATCATACAGGATGCCCGCAACCAGGAGGACAGCTGGAACGGCGAGTGGCAGGTGCAGACGGCGACGGGTAAAAACCAGTGGACGGCCGAGATAGCAATACCCGCGGCCACGCTGGGGCTCAAGAGTTTTGACGACGTGAAAGAGCTGCGGGTGAACTTCTGCAGGAACAACTACGTCAAGATACAGGAATCGTCGAGCTGGGCATGCATGTACGGAACGTTCCATGCTCCGGAGCTGTTCGCTCGAATCGAGTTCTAGGCACGGAAAGGGATGACAACTTGGCAAACACAACAAGCGGACGCCGTTCGAGCAGGATGCGCCAGCCGGTAAGCAAGGGCGTGCCGGGCTGGGTGATAGGCGCAGCGATAGCCGGCGTGATAGCCGTGATACTGATAGCGGTGGTCCTGCCGATGTATGAAAAAGCCGCGACGATAAGCGGGCTGATGAGCACTAATGCCGAGGACCGCGCTGCGGCGAAAGGCAAGGCGCTGGAGATCGGGAGCATGAAACTGCTGGATCCTCTCGTAGTCGCAAGCGGCCAATGCCCGCCCGAGGCGGCGGTGGATTACATGGAAACGCTGATAAAGCTGGCGCCGCAGGGAAGTTCCGACTACATGAAGATGAAAGTGCGGCGGATAGCGGAAGGATGGGCGGAGGACGAGAGCGCCGAGAAGAGGCTGGCGGGTGCGATGGGGCTGACGGCATATTTCAGCGAAGAGAACCGGCGGCTCCTGATGTTACTGATCAAGGACGAAGACCTGCGGATAAGGCAGACGGTGGCGGCGAACCTGACCGTGAAAAGCAAGGTGTCGGCGGAGGTGGCGCTCGCGGGGATAGACGACAAGGACCTCCAGGTAAGGAGGAATTCGGCGGACGCTCTGATGAAGATCGCCGTGCCGTCGGCGGCGGAGCTTCTCCTTGCCAAAGCGGCAAAGACCGACGACGTGGGGATGAAGGCAACGATACTCAGGGCTCTGGCCAAGAGGGAACTGGCGATGGAAGTGGGCGCCGCAGGGTTCGTGCCTTTTCTGAAGGACGCGTCGGTGGACGTACGCAAAGAGGCGATCGTGGGGATAGCGATGTCCGGCAGTCCGACGGCGAGCGACCTGCTGATAAGAGCGCTGGACGACCCGTCGGCGGACGTGAGGCACGAGGTGGTATGGAACGCGATGTGCCGCCGTGACGGAAAAGTGGCTCTTGCCGCGACGGGAAGACTGTTGACGGAACCGTCCAGCATGGTGAAAGAGAAGACCCTGAAGACCGTGGGACCGCTGAACCTGCGCGCCGCCAAGGACAACGTGATAGCGCTGGCGCTGAAGAAGGACGAGACGCCTGAGATCAGGATAAAGGCGCTGGGGACGATCCTGAGCCTGAAACTGACGAAAATGGAGGAGAGGTACCCCGTCGTTGAAGTGCTTCTGCCGGTCATATTCGACGCCGACAAGGAAGTGTCCGACAAGGCGAAGGAGATAGCTTCGGCGCTGGCGTCGGGGAAACGTCCCACGACGCCTGACGGGTGGAAACAGTGGGTTGAGGACAAGAAGAAGCTGATGGCGGTCATGAAGAGGATTGAATCGACGGAAAAAGCCGCCGAACAGGCGATGAAGGACGAAGAATACAAGAAGGCGGAAACCCTGTATCTCAAGACGGTAGACCTGATGAACGAAGCGATAGAGCTTTGCACCGAGCGGGAGAAGGAGGCCTACTGGGCGCGCCAGACGTCGCTGAACCGCCAGATAAGACACGCCCAGCAGAAGGCCTCGATGCAGAAACCCGACCAGGGCAGCGACTGATGGAAACGGAACGGCTGCCTCGTTTCAACGAAAACATGGAAAGCGCGACAATCGTCCGAACGCTGGTCAACGAGGGGGACAGTATCGAGGTGGGGGACGTTGTTTTCGAGATGGTTACCGACAAGGCCGAGTTCGAGTACCTGAGTACGATATCCGGGCGCGTGATAGCCGTACTGGCCGGCGACAAGGACGAGGTCCCGGTCGGCTACGCGCTTATGGCGACCGGCGCCGAAGACGAGCGAAGGCTGGTGGACGGGGTGCGGGAGGAGAATCAGCGCATACTCTCGGAGTTTCATCCGGGAGGCATGGATATGGACGTGCCGGGCGAAGAGGTCGCCGGAGAGAAAGTGCAGGCGGCGCCTGCCGGCGGCGGGAAGGTCCGTGCTACTCCGGGTGCGCGGAGGCTCGCCAAGGGCGAAGGCGCCGACTTGACTGCGGTAAGGGAAGCGCTGGGGCTGGAAGGGATCGTGCGCGAGGAACACGTGCGTGCGTACATGGAGAAGAGGCGGACGGAATGATAATCGGTGTGGGGATAGACGTGCTGGAAGTGGAAAGGGTGAGGAAGATCCTGGAGCGTTGGGGCGACAGGTTTCTGCGGCGGATACTCGTGGATTCCGAGATTGAATACTGCAAGAGGCACACGAACCCGGCACCGCAGGTGGCGGGAAGGATCGCGGCGAAGGAGGCTTTTTTCAAGGCGACGGGGCTGGGACTGGCGGGGGGGATGTCGTGGCGGCACGTGGCGGTCGGCCGGGAGGCGACGGGGAAACCGTACCTGGAACTGGACGGACGCGCCCGGGAAGTAATCGAGGAAATCGGCGCCGTGACGGTGCACCTGACGCTGTCGCACGAGAGCACGATGGCTTCGGCGGTGGTGATACTGGAAGGGCTCGGCTGAGGGCCGGAGGGGGGCCTTGTTTACTTCGAAGCGTTGGCCGTGATAAGGGCTATTCCGTCTTTTACGGCGTTGAGGACCGCCGTGGAGCTCACGGTGGCTCCGGTAAGAGCATCAATGGGCCCTCCGTCGCGCGCGAGGGCGAGTTCGTCGGGAGATACGCCGGCGAACTGTGCCTGGAACGTGGGGGCGAACGGCTCGTCAAGGACTTCGGCGTTTTCATGGAAGACGCTGCCGGTGCCATCGAGCACCGTGACGCCGGAGGTATCGGCCTTCATAACGGGAGCGACAATTCTGCGGCCATCGGCGAGCCTGACGACACGGCGGTCCGGCCGGGAAGATATAGTCCCGAGGATGGAATTTTTTGCGGGCCTGGCCTTGATCCGTTCCCCCAGACCGGGTGTTTCGCTGCTTTGAACCACCCGGACGCCGAGTATCTGCTGGAGGTCCACGTCCATAACGGTGATGAGCTGGATCGGCTCCATTGTGTTGTAGGAGCCCCGGCCGGAAGTCTTGGCTGCAAAGGCAACGACCTTGCCGGTGCCGTCTTTTACCTTGTAAAACGTACCGCCGTCGACGGATGAATCGACAAAGGAATCAAAACCGGGGACGATTCGTGCGAAGGCGTCCCGGAGCTTGCGGGCGCGGCTCTTGTCGATGCCGGGTTTGGTAAGTGAATACACGTACCCCAGCATGCCGCCGCTCAAGAGACAGATAGTACCCAGAACAAGCGGGTACCGGATATATTCGGGGAGGGTTTTGCCGGGGCCGGTCATGAAGTGCCTCCCGCAGCTATATCACGTTGTCCGAAAACCCTGGGCGGCATGGTGAAACGGTCTATCATCGGCCTGAAGCCGTTAGCTATGAGGATGGAATAACAGACTCCTTCGGGATAGCCGCCGTAGAGTCTTATCAGGGCGACCATGATTCCGCCGATTACGCCGTAAATGACCTGCCCGCGCGAGGTCATGGGACTGGTGACCATATCCGTAATCATGAAAAAAGCGCCCAGCATGAGCCCGCCTGAAAAGACGTGTACTGCAAGATTCTGCCAGGGATATGTGCCATCGAAGATTGCAGGAAGGCCTGCGCGCAGGGCGCCGTCGGCACCGGCTACCGGGAAGAGCAGCACACCGGCAACAAGAGCGGCGAGATACGCGACGGGCAGCCGCCAATTCACGTAACCCAAGGCAATGAGCAGCGCGCCGCCGAGGATTATGGCAACAGACGATGTTTCGCCTATGCAGCCCGGCATGTACCCGGAGAACAGGTCCCAGAAGGACCATCCGCCGGAAAAGACTTCGCCGGGAGCATCCTTGAGGACGGCAAGGGGGGTGGCGCCAGCGATGGCGTCGGCCGAGGCCACGTCTCCACGGAAGATTTCAAGAAGCGGTCTGCGGATCAGATAGGGCCATTCGGCATGATTCAACTGCAAAGGGAAGGCGAATTGAAGGAACGCACGGCCTATGAGCGCGGGGTTGAACACGTTGTGTCCCAGTCCGCCGAAGAGCTGCTTGGCCAGACCTATGGCGACCATGCCGCCGACAACAGGAACGTACCAGGCCGCGTGAGGCGGTAAAACAAAGGCCAGCAGGACACCCGTTACGACGGCACTGCCATCCCGGAGCCGCGCCAGTGGAAGCTTGCGGGCACGGAGTGAAGCGGCTTCGGTGACTATGCACGACAGTACGGAGAGAGACACGACCACCAGTATCCGCCAGCCGAAAACGTACAGGCCGACAAGCCCGGCAGGCACAAGCGCCCCGGCCACGGTCCACATGATCCGCGGGACCGTTTCCTGCGAGCGGATGTGTGGGCTAACCGAAACCTGTAGATCGGGAGGCATTCAACCATGCTCCTTTTCCTGTTGCCTGCGGAGTTCTTCGGCCCGGGCTCTCATAAGCGGAACGACAACCGCCTTGCCGATCTTAACATGCTGGACTATGGGGCGCCTGGAGGGACAGACGTACGTGCAGACACCGCATTCAATACAGTCGATGACGTTCCAGTGCTCGGTTTCATCGTAACGGCCCACGTCGCCAAGCGTGCTGAACTTGCTCGGAATAAGCTGCATGGGGCAGTGCCTGACGCACGCTCCGCACGAGATACATGGCATCGTCTCCCAGTTTTCCGAAGACGACAATGCCAGGAGACCGCTGGTGCCCTTGTTGACCGGCGTGGATAACCGGGACAGGGCTATGCCCATCATGGGGCCGCCGCTGATTACAACAGAGGCGGAATCGGTGATTCCGCGGGCCTTCAGGACATGTTCCGTACTGGTGCCGACACGGACGAGAAGATTGCCCGGCGTATCTATAGCGTCGCCGGAGACCGTAAGCACGCGCTCATAGAGCGGCTTGTTGAAACGGACCGCTTCATAGAGCGCCAGTGCAGTGCCGACGTTCTGGACGACCACGCCGACGTCCATCGGGAGGCCGCGCTGGGACTGCGGCGGGACTTCACGGTTCAGCACGGTTTTAATCAATTGTTTTTCTGCTCCCTGCGGGTACTTGACGGGCATCAGGCGCGCCAGGAGGTTGGTCTTGTCCTGTAACATGTCCTGCAGTTTTAGAAACACGTCTTTCTTGTTGGCTTCAACAGCAATTATGCCCGAAACCCTGTTAGGCGGGGCATCCGGCGGGGTGAGAGCGCGGACAAGCAGTTTGAGACCTTCGATAACGTCTTCGGTGCGTTCGAGAAGCAGCCTGTAGTCACAGGTCAGGTAGGGTTCGCATTCAGCGGCGTTCAGTATTACGGTATCGATGTGTTTGGATTCGGGCGGCGAGAGCTTGACATGGGTGGGAAACGTGGCGCCGCCCATGCCTACGATGCCGGCTTTCATGGCGGTGTCCACGATATCCCTGGGTGAAACGTCCCGCCAATTGGGGTTGTCCTCCCCTACTCTTTCCGCCATGCGGTCCTGACCGTCGTTTTCGATGAGAAGAGCGTCAACCGTATTACCGAGGGGATGGCGGGTCCTGGTAACGGCCTTGACCTTGCCGGAGACCGGGCTGTGAACCGCTGCCGAGACGAATCCTGAAGCTTCGCCAATCAACTGGCCCACGCGTACGTCGTCACCGGCCTGGACAATTGGCCTGGCCGGAGCGCCTATGTGTTGTGAAAGCGGGACGACGAGCTGCTCGGGGGCGGCAAGCACTTCGATGGGGGCATCGGCCGACAGGTGTTTCATATCAGGAGGATGGACACCGCCGCGGAATGATCGCATCAGGACGTCCCTCCCGGAACGGGCTGGCGCAGCCTGTCGATTTCCTTGCGGGTCTTGCGCATATTCACGATAATGCCCTGCGGGCATTCCTTGACGCACTTGCCGCAGGATATGCACTTGTCGTAGTCGATGACGGCCACGTTATTGATAACGTGTATGGCGTCAACCGGACAGATCTTTTCGCACTTCATGCAGGCTATGCAGCCAATGTCGCAGGCTTTTCTGACATCCCTGCCCTTATCCGTGTTGATGCAGTAGACGTGGACAAAGGATTTGAGGGGATGCAATTGAATGATGTTCCTGGGGCAGGCCCTGACACAGGCGCCGCAGGCGACACAGTTGGATTCGATCACAAGCGGCAGGCCGTCGTCGCCCATGACCATTGCGTCGAACTTGCATGCCGCGACGCAGTCACCCATACCGAGGCAGCCGAAGACGCATGCCTTGGGGGAGTTCAGGCCGGGCACCGAAGCTGCTCGGCAGGAAGCGATGCCGTAATACCCGGCGGCGGAATGCGCGGAGCGGGTCCCGCCGCCGCAGTGGACCACGGCAACCAGCGGTTCCCTGTCGCCGACGGAAGCCCCCATTATTTCGGCGATCCTGCATTCGACGTCAGCGCCTCCGGGAGCGCAGAGCGAGCATGCGCTGCCTTTGTAGACGACGGCTTCGGCATAGGCCGCGCAGCCGCCGAATCCGCAGGCGCCGCAGTTGACATTGGGCAGTACGTCGAGGATTTTCTCCACTCTTTCATCGACGTCTGTTTTGAAGAAGCGGCTCGCGGCGAAAAGAACGAGGCCGAGAACCGCGCCGATGACCAGCATGACGAGCACGCCGAACAGGGTGTATCCGCCCGCAGATGCAGCAACCGTGACGGGAAGAACGGGACACATGTCAGGCCATCCCGCTGAAACCGAGGAATGCCAGGGCCAGGGCGGACGCGACTACAAAAGCGATCGGGACCCCCCTGAACGGCAACGGGACGTCAGCCTCATCGAGGCGTTCACGGATTGCGCTCATCAGGAGGAGCGCAAGCGTAAACCCGAGGCCGCTTGCGAAGCCGTTAAGTGTCGCACCGAGCAGTCCCGCGGCAAATCCGCCGGAACCGAAGCGGCTGATGTTCAGCTGGGCAACCCCGAGGACCGCGCAATTCGTGGTGATAAGGGGGAGGTATATCCCGAGCGCCCGGTAGAGCGCCGGCATGGATTTCTGCAGGACCATTTCGACAAACTGAACAAGACTGGCAATAACGACAATAAACACCACGATATTCAGGTAATCGCGGGCATCGACACCGATGCCGAGCGGCATGTAGAGAAGTTTCCAGTAAACGAGGTACGTGACGAAGCTTGCAAGCGTCATCACGAAGATCACGGCTATGCCCATGCCGACGGCACTGCTTGTCTTCTTGCTGACGCCGATGAAGGGACACAAACCCAGGAACTGCGCGAGCACGAAGTTGGAGACGAAAACAGCGGCTATGACGAGTTTGACGTACTGCATCAGCCGGGATCCGTATTATCGGCCCGGGCCAGCTTGAGGGCTTCCGGCTTGGAAGCCGCATACAGGGTTATTTCCCGGTTCAGCGCACCGGCAACGGCACACGTCCTTTTGCGATCGCGGAGAGCATTCATCAGGCCCAGGATAAGGGCCACTACGACGAATGCGCCCGGCGCCATTATCATCACCGCCATCGGGGCAAAGCCGCCGTCGGAGACAGGGATCCCTCCGATCGACCAACTGCCCAGCACTTCACGAACAAAGGATATGACGAGCAAAGCGAAAGCGAAGCCCATGCTCATGCCCAGACCGTCTGCGGCGCTGGCGAGAATACCGTTGCGGCCGGCAAAGGCCTCGGCGCGCCCCAGTATGATGCAATTCACAACAATGAGAGGGATGAAGATGCCGAGCGAGTCGTTCAGGTCGGGGAAATAAGCGGCCATGAACATCTGTACAAGAGTCACGAACGTGGCAATAACCACGATATAGCAGGGGATTCGTATTTTCTTGGGGATAACGTCTTTTATCATCGAGATAATCAGATTGCTGCAAATGAGGACAAATGCGGCGGCGATACTCATGCCGACAGCATCGGTAATCCTGGAAGTAACCGCGAGCGTAGGGCACAGCCCTATGAGAAGCACAAGGACCGGATTTTCGCGGATGATTCCTTTTGTTATTTCCTTCAGGAGATGCAATACCTAGCCTCTCGCAGCAAACTGCTCCATGGTGAATAGCGGATGCCCTCAGCAACAGGGCATCAACAACATAAATATACTCATATCCCATCGCAGTCAAGAGAAAAGCATGTGTGGCGGTGGGAGGTTCTGAGATGCCGGTTCGCCGCGTGTAATTGCAGTAGTTTCGCTGCAGGGGTACAATCTTTGTGAAGACATCGATCCTGGGAGGTGTGCATGTTTCGCAAGTACGTGGTGCCAAGCGTAGTTATGTTTGTCCTTTTCATGCCGGCCGGGATGGTTGCAGCGCAGGACATGGCGGCATTGCGCAATTATCTGCAACAGTTCGCCGAGAAGGAGCTGCTCGCTACAGTCGACAGGCCGGAAACCTACTTGCATGCGGCGCTGGAATTGCTGGAACAGAGCGCCAGGCTGCCGATGGAAAACGAGCAGAAGCGGTTGGCACTGGCGGCGGCGGAAGCGTTCGTCTCATCCACGGCCAAGATGGAAGACGAGGGGGTGGTGGCTCACGGTGAATACGTATCTCTGTACGCAAGGATATCAAAGCTGGCACCAGAGGGAAGCCTGAAGGATCTTGCCAGCCAGTTGTATGCCAGAGCGCTGGCCGCCCGCGGCAACGCCCGGGGAGCGGCTTCAGTCATGTCACGGCAGGGTCTTCTGAAGACGTTCCACCTTGTTGGGCCGTTCGACAACGAGCGCGGAGGAGCTTTCACAAGAAGTTTCGGCCCAGAAGCAAAGGTATCTCTCGAAGAGACTTTCAAAGGGATCCGGCACGATGTGTCGTGGCGGGCAATTACAACGGGAGCATACGACGGGACAGTGAACCTGTGCGACTACGTCTATCCCAACCAGTGGACCGCGGCGTACCTGTTCACAAGGATTGAAGTGTCGCGCGCGGGACAATACGTGCTCAAGGCGGCCAGTGACGACGGCGTGGTGATATGGGTGGACGGCGTAAAGGCCGTAGCGGACAGGTCCAGGCGCAGCATGACGATGGACCAGGACACGGCGATGCTGCAATTGTCCGAAGGCACGCACGATATCCTGTTGAAAACGCTGCAGGAAAAAGGCGCATGGGAGATAAGAACGAGACTTGTGCCCGTGCCGGGCAACGAAGCAAGACCGTTTTCAGTCGTAGACTACGACGGTTCGCCCAGGACCGGTACGGCGGAGCTGTTGGAGGACACTCCGCCGGCGGACGGTGCGGCGATGTTGGACGAGATGCTGGCGTCGATATACCGTGATGTCGACGGAAAATCAATGTACCTGAGTCTTGACAAGTCCAGGGCCAAACAGGCGCTTGGCGAGGCCGGCGAGGAGATCGATCTCGGGCTGGAGTTGCTGCTGGCGATGAAAGGCATTGCTTACTGGCAGAGTAAGCTCGGGGGCTCGGTAAGGCCGATCGACGACAAGGACGTAGCGGTCTATTGTTTTCTGAAAAGCTGCATACTGAAGCGACGCGCGGCATATGACACCTACATGTCCGACAATCCCGCCAAGGAACTTATCGCACGAGCCTCCAGGCTGTGGCCGTCCAACCCCGCAATCGCCTACGAGCATGCGCTGGCGCTGTTCCCGGTGAAAGAAATGGAGGCGGAGAAGAACTACAATCCATATCTCAAGGAAATGAAGCGCCTGGCGGAACTTGCCCCCGGCCATACGGGAGCTTTAGGCAACCTGACGCTGTACTACGGCACCATAGGCAATGACGACAGGGCGTACCGATATGCCTCAGCGATTCATGAAGAGAGTCCGCTTAAGCCGATGTTCATGGCAATGGCAAGCCAGGGGATGGGATGGGAATGGGAAATAGACCCGCTCCTTGAAAAGTACGCGGACGGCGAGAATACAAGCGTCTTCACGGCACGCATGCTGTTGAAGAGGCTGCATGCGAAGTGCCGTTTTGACGAGGAATACAAGCTTTTGCAGGCGGTACTCAAGAAGAACTATACGCAGGGCTCCATATGGATACCGGCGTTCGAAACGATGCTGAACTGGGGCAGGGCACGGGATGCGGCGGCGCTCCTGCAGATAGAACAGGCTCTTTATCCTGAAAGCCGTGACGTCATGCACGCCGGCATGCTGGCCGCCGAATCCACGCGGGACTACCGCAAAGTGCTGTCGCTTGTCGAGCAACGGATCAGGCAATGTCCGCAGGATCACACGTTATACGAGGATCTCGGGAGATACCTGTCGCTTGCCGGCGACAAGGAAGGCGCCCTGGAGGCGTACAAGAAAGGCCTGGAGATCGAACCAACGTACACGCCGATCATGAGATACCTGGAAGTATTCGAATCGCCCGATGACTATGCCGCTCCGTACCTGGTGGATGCCGCGAATCTGGCCAGGGGAGCTTTCGACAAGGAACCGTCGGACGGCAAGTATCCGGCCGAAGTGCTGCTGGACCAGGCGGTTGTCCGGGTCGGCAAAGACGGCAAAGCGAGCTCGACCATCCACAGGGTCATAAGGCTTGTAAACCCGCAAGGCGTATCCCGTTTCGGAAGCTTTACAATAGGGTATGCCGCAGGAGAGCAGGAAGTAAAGGTGCTGGCGGCGAGGACCTATCACCCCGACGGCCGTGTGGATGACGCCCAGGCGGCCCCCGGACGTTCCCGGTCCGGAACAGGAGGACGGGTAGGATACACGATTTCGGCGCCGCATCCCAACCCCGGGGACATAGTGGAATACCGGGTCAGGATAGAAGACAGGAAGCTGTCGTTTTTCGGCAATCATTATGAAGAGCTCTATCTCTTCGGCGAAACAGTACCGGTGGACATGTCGGAGTACGTGCTTATTGTTCCGGAAGCGTACCCGATTTCACATCATGTCGCCAACGGCAAAGTGCCCCTGCACAAGCGACAGGTACACGAAAACATGGTATACCAGTGGACCATCAAGAACGTACCATCCGTTGTTTCCGAATCCGGAATGCCGTCGCTGATTGAAGTTGTACCGACTTTGTACGTATCGAAATTCACCGACTGGCAGGAGTTCGGCAAGTGGTACTGGGGACTGGTCAAGGATCAGGAGGTGGCAAGCCCCGCCATAAAAAAACAGGTGGAAACCGTTACGCATGACAAAGAAACAACCCTTGAGAAGATAAGGGCCATCTATCACTTTGTGACAAACGACATCGAGTATGTGGCATGGGAATTCGGGGTGCATGGATTCAAGCCTTACGATACCGGAGCGGTTCTCGACCGCAAGTTCGGAGACTGCAAAGACAAGGCGACCCTGCTGAAAATAATGCTGGCCCAGATAGGCGTGCCTGCGTACCAGGCCCTTGTCAGGTCGTCGGACACCAGGATAAAGCAGGATATGACCCTGCCGCTTTTCCGGCACTTCAACCATGCCATATGTTACGTACCCAAGGGAGAAGATTATCCTGAGATGTGGCTGGACGGCACGGCGCAGTTCTATCCGTTCGGGATGTATCCTACAGGCGACGCTGACCGTCAGTCATGCGTTATCGAAGAAACCCGCGGAGGCGTACTGCGCACCATACCGCCTTCCGACCCGGACCGCGACCATCTGTCGATGAACGTCCTTTTTACTTTTCAGGCGCCACAGGGCGACAGCCTGCCCGCCACGGCCGAAATAAAGAGCATCGCCAGGGGGGAGGCCGAAGCGATCATAAGGCACAATTTCGACACGAAACCCAAAGAGATACTGGAACGTGTATATTCCAGAAGGTATGGCAAGTGCACCGCGGTATGGCATCAATTCCCCGATCTAAGCGACATGTACGAGAATTGCGATTATTCCTACGGCCTGCAATTCGCGCGCATGGGGCGAAAAGAAGGGGCCAATTTCACCGTACCCGTTTTCAGGGGGTTTTTACGGCCGTGGGATTATGCCGACCTCGTTACGCTGGACAAGCGGACACATCCTCTGGTACTTGGTTCTTTCATCGGATACGAAATACGCGTAACCATGGAACCGCCCCAAGGCTACACGTTCGGCAAGCTGCCCGAGAACACGGAATTGGACGAGGGCGGCATCCGTTTCAATATCAGTTTTCAGCAGGCCGGTTCCACAGCGATCATGACGGAAAGACTGTTGATCGATACCGGCCGCGTCAAGCCGGAAGACTATCCGGTTTTCCGGAACAACCTGCTGCTGGTAAGCAGAAGTGAGAAGCAGGAGTTGCTCATCATTCCCGCGGCGGGTTCCGCTGCTGCGAAAGAAGGCCAGCCATGAAGGGACTGACAGCCTTTGCCGTAATCCTGTTTGCCACCGCCGTGTATGCAGACGAGGCGTATCCGCCCGGGTACGAGTTCATAACGGACCGGAGCTTCATAAAATCGGAACATGCACCCTGGGCCCAACTGGTGCTTTCACTGGTCGAGAAGACGCCCAACGACCACCGGTCGGAGGTAATGCTCGAGCTGCTCGGCAACCGACTCACGTCGCTTCCGAACTGGGGGCGGGACTATCTCCCACGGCTTGAAGCGCTTCTGGCCGGCGGGCTGAAAAACAAGTATGTAGAGCGTAACCTGCGCGTGCAGCTGGCGAAATGCTATCTGTCCCTCCTGCGCAAGAACGACGCGGAAGCGGTTCTGGAACCCTTGGCCCTGCTGGAACACTGGTGGGCGCTTCCGGTTCCGACAGGCGCCAGGTCTTCACGCGGCAGGCTTTACCTGGAAAACGCCCCTGAGCAGGATTCGTCCCTGGAAAAAGAATACGATCTCGGATGGCGCAGGCTGGGGTGGCAAGACCTGTACTTACCGGGCAGGATGGGGACATTGTCGTTTGAGAAGCTGACCGGGCTGCCGCATGACACCGTCTACATACAGGCCCAGGTCCGGTTGAACCAGCCGCGCAAGGGACTGTTGTGTATTGCATACAGTGCATCCGGCGACAACGGGCTGGCCGTATGGGTAAACGGAGTACATGTAAGCACGGTCGATCCTGAAGACGGCGAGATTCCCGGTACACTCTTCGTCCCGGTGGCCCTTGCCGAAGGATGGAACAGGCTGATGATAAAACTACCCATGCTTGGCAACCGGTCCGGCATGAGCGTGTGTCTGATGGAACCGGACGGCACCCCCGTGGTTGTGGAAGAGGAAAGCGGAAAGATTGTCCATGAAACAGCTGGGCCAACTCCGCAGCCGGAACCGATGGCTCCGAAAAACGCATTGATTTTTTATCGCGGACTGGCTGACGGCGACCTCTTGAACAGACAGGAGGCGGCGCTGGCCCAGTGCGTGTATTCCATGCTCGCATCGATACAGGGCCTGAACGAGGAGGCTTACAAGTACGCACTGAAAGCCTATACGGCTTACCCGTCGTCGCCTGTCGTGAGGTATTTCCATGCGAAATCAATTATGGCTTACAGCCGGATGGCGGAAGGGGAACGCAAGAACCGTGCAAGAGACGTACTTCGCAAGATACTGGAGGACACGCCCGAGTTCGCCGCGGTGAGGGAGGCGGTAGCCGAAGACTACTACGCGGAAGACAAGCTGCCGGAAGCATTCGCGGTAATGGAAGAAGGCTTGAAGCAATATCCCGACTCGCTTCAACTGCGCCTGGACTACCTTGACCTGATAGCGCGCTCCGGCGCCCGCACGTCTCGTGGAAGGGCTGAGAACCTGGAAGGCTGGGGCAAGATTCCGGAAGCCGGCTGGTTCGACCTGGAAAGTGCGCAGCTCGACGCCATAGAAGCACTGTCGCCGGAGCTGCCTTCCCTGCCATCGCTCAGGGCTGGCTACTGGCAGAGACGTTCGCAGCCGGGGCTTGCCCTGGGCATTCTGCAAAAGGCTGCGGCCAGGTCGCCTACAACGTGGCTCATGTCGTCCTGCTATGATGCGTATCTTGCAACCGGCAACGTTGCCGGCGCCATAACCTTGGGCCGGAAAATGGAAAAGGCTGGATATACGCCAGACGGCGGGGTGTTGTCCTATCCGGCGGTCAGCCTGTCAGAATTGCTTTTCAGCACCGGCCAGGTCGAAGAAGCGCTTGAACGCATCGAAGCTGTCTGCAACGCCAGGCCCTATGATACGGCCATCCTTTTTCAGACAAAACTGCCGATGTTGAAAAGGCTGAACCGCTTGGCAGATGTTGAAACTGTCTTTGATAAACTGCTTGCGCTGGCTCCCGGAGCATATTCGGTAATCACCTACCGGGAAAAGACCGAAGGGGCACCGCCTTTCTATACCGACTACGTCATGTCGGTTGAAGAACGTATGAAAGATGTCGGCGATGCCGAAGACTATCCCGAATCATCCACCTGCCGGATTATTGACCAGAAAATCGCGAAGATATTTCCGGACGGCACCATGATATCCTATAATCATGAGGCGTCCAAAATCCTCAATTCAGACGGTATCAACAGGCTCAAAAACCGCCGTATCTCCGGCAAGGTTCTCGATGTGAGGACCATAACACCCGACGGCGAAGTGCTCGAACCGACTTTTCTATCCGGCAACATCACCATGCCCGGCTTGTCGGTGGGGGCCGTAGTCGAGTCGAAGTCCATAGAGTTCGTGGCAGGCAACGACGGTCGTATTCCCTCCGGCGGATGGTATTTTCAGGATCCTCAATTCAGCGAACCTTTCCTCGTCAGTGAATATGTTCTGATGGTGCCCAAGACTCTGTCCGAGCGGATATACGTGCGCAAATCCAACTTTGAGAACATCAGCGACCCTGAGCCCGGCGGCGACAGGGATAATCTGGTCTACAGATGGACGGCCAAGGACATGCCCCGCCTGCAGGACGAACCGGGAATGCCGGGAGCGGGGCACATACTGCCTGTCGTTCATATTGACAACAGGGAAACCTGGAACGATATCAATTACTCGAACCTCCGCAACAATTCCAACGCCAGGCCCGAAGACAGTGTGAAGTCGGCTCTGCAGGAAGCGCTCACCCGCGCCGGGATAGACACCGCTGCGCCGCCCCGGGACATCGTGGCAGCCGTTCACAATTTCGTCGCGGATGAAATCGTCGGTGAAAAAGGGGGAGACGACGCCGTGGCTGTTCTGCAGACCAAAAGCGGCAACCGGCTCCTGTTGATGTCGGCAATGCTCAGGGCGGCGGGGCTCAAATTGAAAGACGTGTTTGTGTATCCATCCAGGACAAACCAGATGCTGATGAGCGGAGGTCCGATCGACTGGCTGAACCCGTCGACGGCCAGTTTCGTCGACAGGGCGGTGGCCGTGGAACTCGAGGACGGCGGCTATATCTGGTTACGTGCGGACAGCCGCTACCTGCCGCCGTTTGTGCTGCCGGACGATATTTACGGCGGCGTCGGCTTCATCCCCTCCGGGGCCGGTGGCCGCTTTGTGCCTATGCCCGCGTCTCCACCGGTAAAATACACGGACCGCATCAGGTTGGACATGTCCGTTGATCTCGAGGAAACCGCCGGCACTCTCGTTCTGATGATCGACGCAACGTCGGCTCAGGCGGCCGGCATAAAGAGGGCCTTCAAGGAAAGCGAAGAAGACCGGCGCAATATACTGGCCAGATCGATAGCGAACCATTTCATCAAGGGAGCGGAGCTGGCAAAGTGGACGGTGTCGGGCGATAACGACCGGAACAAGCCGTTCGTACTGTCGATCGATTTCAAGAGCAGGTACCTGGTGACTCCCGGGCCAAGGGGGTATGAGGTTTCTCTCGGCATACAGCCTCTCAACATGGTTCGCAGGCTGATCGCCGTGCCTGAACGCAAGTATCCGCTGGTGTTACCGGGATTCCAGGGAGAACATGACGACGTCGTAATACGGTTCGACCCGGCAAAGTGGAGGATCCTGAGGGCTCCGGAAAGCGCGACAGTGGTTTTTGACTGCCTGACCTACAACCTTGTCTGTGCGCTCGATGCAAAGGCGGGCACTTTGACGGTGTCACGCACTTTCACCACAGAGCCAGGCACCATATCGCCCGCCGACTACGACGGGCTGGCAAAGGTTGCGCGCCGGATCGACAACATGGACAATCAGCACCTCATACTTGTGCCGGTCAACGAGGGACAGGATGCCGGAAACTGAAAACACCGGACTGTTGATCGAGATCCAGGAATTGTTTCGTCGTGTGGATGAGGAACTGCCGCGGTACCTGTGCGAAGCATGCGGCAGGTGCTGCAACTTCAGGGATGCCGGCCACATCCTGTTTGTGACTGAACTTGAACGAATTGTATTTGCCGACCGCTTTCCCGCGTATCCCGTATTCAGTCAACCTCCCGACGTTTGCCCTTTCATGGTCGCGGGCAAGTGTACCGCCAGGGACGTTCGTCCCCTGGCTTGCAGGACGTATTTCTGCAGAGAACCGCGGGCCGTGCGTGAAGAGCGGTACGAACGATATCTGAAGATGCTTAAAGCCCTGGGCCGTCGTTACGGTATCCCCTACTCTTATCACCCGCTATTCTGGGAAGGCTGCCGCCCGGCGGCGCGCATGTGCGGAGACACCGTTTGATAGCAAGATTATCAAGCGTGGATGTTGTGGGGATAGATCCCCTTGCCGTCGAGGTTGAAGTCGGTATCCAGGGCGGACTGCCGGATACCGTGATAGTCGGGCTGCCCGACAAGGCCGTCAAGGAAAGCAAAGACCGGGTCAAGTCCGCCATTGTGCAGAGCGACTATGCTTTTCCAACCGGACGGATAGTCGTGAACCTGGCGCCTGCCGCAGAAAGCAAGCGCGGGGCCGCTTTCGACATGCCCATTGCGCTCGGGATCCTGGTCGCCGGCCGCCAGATGAGTTTTAACCGCAAGAATTACTTCCTGATAGGTGAAATAGCCCTGGATGGAACGCTTCGACCCGTCAGCGGGGCAATATGTGCCGTTCAGGAAGCCGTCAAGGCCGGCGCCGAAGGAATCCTCGTACCGGAGCAGAACGCCCGCGAAGCCGCGATTGTAAGGGATAATTTCGTCATAGGTGTTTCGAGCCTGCGGCAGGCAGCTGAATTTCTTGCCGGTACGATCGACATTGTTCCCCAGCGATTTGACCGGGCTTCGCTTGATGAGCAGTTTTTGCGCATTGAAGAGGATTTTGCCGAGGTCAAAGGCCAGGAATTGGCCAAGCGCGCCCTGAGCATTGCGGCGGCCGGAGGGCACAATATCCTGATGATAGGTCCGCCCGGGGCCGGCAAGTCCATGCTGGCCAAACGTCTTCCTTCCATCCTGCCGCCGCTTTCATTTGACGAAGCCGTCGAAACCAGCCGCATATACAGCGCCGCCGGGATGCTGGATAATGAAAGCCCCCTTATCCTGCAAAGGCCGTTCAGGGCTCCGCATCACACCATAAGCGACGTCGGACTCGTCGGTGGCGGAAAGACGCCCGGCCCCGGTGAAATAAGCCTTGCGCACAACGGTGTGCTTTTCATGGACGAATTTCCGGAATTCAGCCGCGGGGCGCGGGAGGCGCTCAGGCAGCCGGTTGAAAGCAGGGAAATATCCATAACCCGGGCGGCGTACTCCGTAAAGATACCCGCCAGGTTCATGCTGGTCGCCGCCATGAACCCGTGCCCGTGCGGGTACTACACCGACAGCCGCCGCAGGTGCAATTGCACTTCAGCCCAGATACAGAAATATGTATCGCGTATCAGCGGCCCCCTGCTCGACCGCATCGACATGCACATTGAAGTGCAGTCCGTGGAATATGACGAGTTGCGCGGCGGGAGAAGCGGAATGTCCAGCGGGCAGATGCGCGATGATGTCATGCGGGCGCGGGCAGTCCAGGCATCCAGATTCGATGGGACAAGAACGATATTCAACGCACAGATGACCGAAAAAGAAATGTCGCAGCACTGCATGCTCGAGCCCGAGGCCGAACGTCTGTTGAAGAATGCGATATCCGAACTCGGTCTTTCCGCCCGTGCGTACACAAGAATCCTGAAACTGGCCCGCACGATCGCGGACATGTCCGTGCATGAAGATATAAAGGTTGAAGACATTGCAGAAGCCGTGCAGTATCGGTCGCTCGACAGGCTCGGCCTGTTCTAGGCGAAGCCGTTTTTCGCCCCCGGCCGCTTGTGTCAACGCTACTTGAACAGCCAATGACAAGTATAATGCAGATATCCCGACCCTTGCTGTGAAACGGGGCGCAGCGGAATCCGAAACATGTCCGACAACATGAAAAAATACCGGTTGAAGACGGTAATGCCTGCCGCCATGCTCATGTTGTTTCTTGCGGCGGCGGGAGCATGGTTTTTTCTGCGGCATGGCACGCAGGCGAGGACATATGCCGTGCGCATTACCGTGGTGCCGCCGGCTTATACGGGTTTATCTGATACGATCATGACGAGCATCCCCGACAGCGTGTCCGCTCCGGCCGGCTCCGACATCCATATTATCCTGCTGGCGGACGGCCGCGCAGGCGGCGCCGCATGCAGGCTAGAAAGCGAAGAACATTCCAGAACCGTTCAGGCCGAAAAAGTGTCTTCCGACAAGTTGTTTCTCGCTTTCAGGGCGCAGGAAACATCCGAAGTCGAAATCGAAGTCGGCGATTTGTTTCACAGGCCGCTTGCCGACAAGACACGGTTCTCGTTGCGCGTGCTGGAAGACGCGCCGCCCGCAGTCCGTTTGGAACCGGTGAGCGAATCGGCCGTTAACGGCGATGAGACGCGACATGGGCTGCGGATCAGCGCAACGGATGATTTCGGTCTGCAGACGTTGGCACTGGTTCTCAGGATTCCCGGCCGGCCTGATTGCCTCCTGCCCGTCCAGCCCGGCCCCGAAAAACATCGCGTTATCACCGATCTGACGATTACACCCGTTCAGTTCCGGTCGCTGGCACAGAAGAACGGCGTTGTTTTTGCGGAAGCTTCAGACAATTGTCCTTCCAGGCTTAACGTCGTTCGCAGCAACGTCCTGGCTGCGGCCGGCGGTCGCCTGGCTGCGCAGGGACATGGCGATACAGCGTCACCATCCGTGTCGACACGGATGTCCAAACCCGTTAAATGCGGCAGGCTTGTCTACGGCCCGGGCATGACAGTCGAATGTTTTTCGCGGGAGTTTCTGCGTGAGACCGTACTGAGAACCGGGCGCAGGATCTTTCCTTGCCTCGAACCGTGTGATGCGTCCGACGGTGCTTTGCAGCACTATCCGATGATCATTATGGGCGGCAAAGGCTGTTTCGCCCTGTCGCCGGCAGAACAGCATAATATCAGCGGATATCTGAAGCAGGGCGGTATGCTGCTTGCCGCCCCTTCCTGCGGCGATGGCGCATGGATGGAATGCTTCCTGAAAGAAATCAGCGCAATCCTTCCTGGATACGCTTCCGTGCGGCTTTCAGAACATGCCGGCTTCAGACGCATCATGGAAACCTTCGAAGGTATTTCTGAAACAGCCGATACGTCTGCCGGGCACCTTGTCGTGTTAATGCAAGGCAATGATCCCAAAGTCATCTACTGCGACGTGGGATTGAACGATTCCTCCAAAGTCCCCGGATGCTGTTGCTGCGGAGGCACGGAGCTGGCGGACTCTCAACAGCTCATGGCGGTTGCATTCCTTCTGTCTCTCGGTGTGGACGACAGTATTGCTTCGGCGCACAATACGGATGCCGGCGGTGTCGAAGACGCCGGGAAAACCATGGAGCCGCTGGCCCTTGCGGCGCACACGGTACTGTGTCTGCGTGAAGACCGCGCACCCGGGATGCCGCCGAGCTGCAACCTGATGAAAATGACCGGTTATCCCGATGCCGCCGCGGTTTGCGCACGCGGATTAACGGAAAGTGTTTCTCCCCGGGCAAGGGAAGCAGGTTACCGCCTTGCAGGGGAACTGAACGATATTGATTCATCCCGGCTGTTGTTGAATTCCCTGAACGTCGAAAGCGACCCTGATGCACGCCTTGTCATTCTGGATGAACTGGCCCGGCAGGGGAAGACCGGGATAACGTCTTCGACAATCTCCCTGCTTCACGATCAGGGGGAAAGCGGGTACTGCGCAGTCTCCTGCCTGGATACCCTCTGGCCGACGCTAAAACACTCCGAACGGGATAACGTTGTAAATACATTGAGCGGGCTTCTTTCCTCGTCCGATCGACGTCTTCGCCCCACGGTGCTGGCTATGGGCGCAAAGTACCGCATAGGGGCCCTTCTGCCGCACATCGAAACCCTGTGCTCCCCCGCCCGCTTCGAAAAAAGAACGTTGCTGGAAGCCGGGCTGGTCGGCAAGGACGTGCATGCACTGCCGGTTCTCGGGCAGATGATATCCGCCGGCGGCATGGAGCGCACCATGGCATTCAACGTGCTCGCGGCAACCACGTATCCTTTGAGCCGTGAGTTTATATCGCGTGTTGTTTCGGCATGCGACGATCCGATCGAGTTGAAAATGCTGGCATCCCGGGAAGCAGTGGCGCTGTACCTCGTCAATGACGGCGACGAGGGAGCAGGGTTGATCGGCCTGCAGACCCTGCCCTTGAGGCGGCTGGCGATGCTGATACCGGAATCCAGGCTCCAGGATTTTGCCGGGCGCCCCGGACCGGATGCGCTCAAGATGAAGATTACCGCGGCCCTTATTCTGAAGCAGTCCGTTTCGCGGCGCTCGGCCTCGATCTATCAAACAGCCCGCGATTCCGCCGATCCGCAATTCAGGGTTGTCGGCTTGGCCGGGCTTGCCGTCTGCGCCGGCGATACGGATGCGGGGGACGCGTATCTCAAGGATATCCTGCATGAACTCCAGAATATCCGTGCCGTGCACGGTACCGTGCAATCCGAACACGCCGAGGCGGGAATGATACGAACGGTTATCGCCGATACGCTCGCGGGAACTTTTCAGAATCGTATCAGAGAACCAGGGCGTCCGGCAAACACGATCAGCGCTCTTTTGTGGGGCTCGAACGCTTCCACGGAACTTGCAGTAGCATCATGGTACCGGGCCCTTCTCACTTCAACGATATCCGGTGACACCGGTGTTTCCGACAGCACCTATGATTGCCACGTGGCTTTCTTCACGTCTGCAGGATGCCCCAATTGCCAAAGGGCCAGGGCGCTTCTCGGCATCGTTGAAAACGAACTGGGACGTGTAGAGACAAGAGAATACGATTTATCCGATCCCGACGCGGTGCTGTTCAACGAATCCCTGTCCGAAGCGCTCGGGGTGGATGCGGGCAAGCGGCTTTCTGCACCTGCGATCTTCACGTCGAACGGCGCCGTGGCAGGTGACTTCGACCTGGACAGTATCATGCGCCTCGTAAGCGCTTCAAAGGGGCTTCAGGCCCCGTGGGATATCGAGTCGCTGCCGTCTGACGCTGCAGCCGCTGAAAGCATCCTGAAACGATTCAAATCATTGACCTTTGTTACGGTAGTCGTTGCTGGACTTGTGGACGGCGTGAATCCCTGCGCGTTTACGACCATGCTGTTTCTCTTGTCGTACCTGGCGTTGCGGAAAAGGACCCGGAGCGAACTCGCCTTGACGGGCATGGCTTTCACGGCCGCCGTGTTTGCGACCTATTTCGTCATCGGGCTGGGATTTCTGGAAATCGTCCGCAGACTGACCGTGTTTGCCCTTCTTTCAACCGTAATCCGCTGGATTGCCGGCGGCATGGCGGCGCTTGCCGGCGTGCTGAGTTTCATGGACGGCGTGAACGCGGCACGCGGCAATAACAGCCGCATCTTCCTCAAACTTCCGCCGCTGTTCCGTGAACACGTGCAAACGGCCGTACGTGAAAGCACGCGTTCGGCAAAGATATTTCTGGCGGCCGCTGTCGCAGGAGCGACCGTGTCGCTTCTGGAACTGGTTTGCACGGGCCAGGTCTATGCTCCCACGATAGTCTACGTCGTCAGAAGCGGCACACACACGGGCCGTTCCGTGGCGTACCTTTTCCTCTACAATACCGCTTTCATAATCCCGCTTCTCGGTGTATTCGTGGTCACTTATGCCGGCGCGTCTTCAAGCAGGATAGCCGGCCTGTTCAAAAGACGTCTCGCCCTTGTCAGGTTCCTGCTGGCAGTTGTTTTCATCCTGCTCGCCGTGTTGATACTCGTCGGATAGAAGGCCACGGCAGTGCTGCTGGTTTCCGGCAGTAAGGCAGTCGCCTCGTTGACGTTGCTCTGAATCCGGTCTCTCCTATAATCATTACCGGCGGTAGATACCGGAAGGAGTTATGCAGTCCATGTCCCAGGAGCCAGGCAGGATCACGCGCAAGAACGGCACAATGACGGTGCCCGATGCCGTTACTGTTCCATATATTGAAGGCGACGGCATAGGCCCCGATATTACCAAGGCCATGTTGGCCGTAGTTACGGCGTCCGTTCAGCATGCTTATGCCGGGGGGAGAACCATTCACTGGCGGGAAATCCCGGCCGGAGAAAAAGCTTATGCCGAGTGCGGCGAATATCTTCCCCGGCGGACCGTGGATGCAATAAGAGAATATTCGGTGGCCATAAAAGGCCCGTTGACGACGCCTGTCGGCGGTGGATTCCGCTCCCTGAACGTTACTCTCCGGCAGTGCCTGGACCTTTATGCCTGCGTTCGCCCGGTCAAGTATTTCGAAGGCGTCCCTTCCCCCGTGAAGAACCCCGAGAAAATGGACGTCGTCATATTCAGGGAGAACACGGAAGACGTCTACGCCGGTATCGAATGGGCGGCAGGGACCGAAGAAGCCGAACGTCTCACCGCATTCCTTCGCGACGAACTTGGTGCCGATTTACAGCATCAGCCGGGTATCGGCATAAAGCCCATAAGCTCGTTTGGCACCAGGCGCCTCATGCGGATGGCCGTCGCGTACGCCCTCGATCATCGCAGGAAGAGCGTGACCATTGTCCACAAGGGCAACATAATGAAATACACCGAAGGCGCGTTCAGGGACTGGTGCTACGAACTGGCGCATGACGACTTCCCTTCCCGCACCGTTCCGGAAAACGAACTCGGCACGCAGGATGCCGGCGACAGGGTTGTCATAAAAGATCGTATCGCCGACAGCATGCTGCAGCAGATCCTGACGAGGACCGACGAATACGACGTTATAGCTACCCCCAACCTGAATGGAGATTACCTTTCGGATGCATGTGCTGCACAGGTAGGCGGCCTGGGGCTGGCTCCCGGAGCCAATATCGGCGACGACGTGGCGCTCTTCGAAGCCACCCACGGGACCGCGCCCAAGTACGCCGGCAAAGACATGGTCAATCCGGGCAGTCTCATACTGTCCGCCGTGATGATGCTCGAATACATGGGATGGGATGAGGCGGCTTCCCTGATCACCGCTGCATTCGGCGAAACGATAAAACAGAAATACGTGACCTATGACCTTGAACGGCAGATGAAAGGCGCCACAAAAGCGAGTACGAGCGAATTCGCCGCTAGAATCATTGATAACATGCGATAGCACAGCTTGTCGCGGGTAAGGAGACAATCCATGACGGCGGCCTTGCGAATGTCGGTTCAACGGCTTCTCATAATATCGCTGTTTTCTGCGGCAGCCGGATGTTCTCCATCAGCCATATCGCTTGTCCCGGAGCCCGGGAGCGCCGCCTCGGTCGCAGGCGGCGTAGCGGCCGAATACAAGTTGATTGAACACGATCCGCCTGGAGGGCCGGCCACGGTTTCCCTGACCAGCGGAGGGGTTGCCAGGGCTGTTCTGCAGGATGGAATACCGGTGGCTTTGCTGCATGTCCGAATTGCATTCGTCAACCGTACCGGTCTCGATATCGTTTTTGATGGATCGTCTGTCCGGGCTGCGACGGCCCCTGCCGTTATCCAGTCCGCCAGCCCAGCATGGGTCCGCCCCGCCGATAATCGTCTTGATGCAAAGACAATCCCGGCAGGCAAGAACGGCACTTATGATATCTATTTCATTCTGGGCCGCCCGCAGCTTGTCGGCATGATATCCTCCGTTACCATCGACTGGGAATACATGCTCGGCGAAGAACACTACGGGACGTCTACGGTATTTGTACGCGGGTACGGCGCTTACGGCCGGCGTTACGGGCAATACTCTTATTACGGCGACTACCGGGCCACGTATCCGTACTTCGGGATCTGGTGGTGGCCGCTGAGTGTGGGAAGGTCTCACAGCTTTCCTTCCCCAGTTTGGAGACGCAGGTAGCATGTACGGCCATGAAGGGGAATAATCATGATCATTGACACGCACGTTCACTTGTCCGGCGACGACGTCAACGGCGACGCCCTGGTCAAGGAAGCCGACAGGCTTGGCATCGACAAGCTTGTCGTTTTCGGCACGGGTGGTTTTTACTATGATGGACCGGGGAACGACGAATGCCTTGCAGCCGCTTCCCGCCATCCTGACAGGATCATACCCTTCGCCCATCTCAGACTGGGTTATGACGATCCTATCGAGATCGACAAGTGTGTCAGGAAAGGCTTCAAGGGGTTCAAGGTGCTGGCTCCTTCCGCCAATTTGAACGACAGGACGTACTGGTCCATATACCAGCGGATACAGTACTACCGGGTGCCGGTATTGTTTCACCTGGGGATCCTGGCGGTTCGGAGACAGCAGTACATGTATGATATAGACACCTCCAGGATGAACCCGATATATCTGGACTCGATACTCAGAGCCTTCCCGGATCTGATCGTATGGGGCGCTCATTTCGGAAACCCGTGGTACGAACAGGCCGCCATGCTGGCAAGATGGCATAACAACCTCTACTTCGATCTTTCCGGCTCTTCCCTCAAAGCCAAGCCGCCCGAATTTTTCGGCAATCTCCTGTGGTGGAAAGACAACGAACAGTACGGCCACGGCAACAATCCCTGGCATGGAATGCTGTTCGGCACGGACGTATCCATAAACATGATGGAGGACGTCTGGAACGACTACCAGCGTCTTATGGATACGCTCAAGCTTGACGATGACGAACGCAGGGCGCTCATGGGCGAAAATGCCGCAAGGTGCCTCGGTCTTCTGCCGAACGATGCGCAGGGGGATACCGATGCCTGAAAAACCGGTACCGTAACTCATGAAAGTGTTCCTGGACATGAATGCGATTCTCTATCCCGCCATGCTTGCGGCGGCGGTGCTTTCCGGCTGTGCGGGATCGAGCACCACTGCCGCCCGCTACCCGGGAGTTGACAGCCTGGAACGCCGCGGGATGCCCACGGGCGGCGCCGGATTGCCGCCGGGTGAATCACCGCCTGTGACAGCCGGCGATGACGGGCCTTCGGCTCCGGACATGTTCTTCATGGAGAAATACGACGATGGCCGCTAGGCGGAACAAGAAGCTTATGTATTTCATCGTCATAGTCGTCGTGTTCTGCATATGGGCTTTCGTATTGTTCTATCCCTGGCCCAAGGTTCCCTACGATTACGGCGATACGGGACACAGCACAGGCGGTCCAGTCGAAGTCGTTTCCCCCGATGCATTGAAAATGACGCTTGTCCTTCATCCAAGCGGCCTGGCGACACTGACCATAACCAATAACGGTCCGCGCAGAATCCTGCTGGCGGACAATATCGGCAAGTCTGCTTTCACAGCCGTTATCACTGATGTCAAGGGGTTCAGGCACAGGAGCAGCCTGGGGCTCAAGGAGCCCGGTACCGCCGGCATTGCCCGGATAGAGCTCCTGCCGGGCACCGCCTATCACAGGGAACTTTCTCTGCTCGGCCTGCTGCAACCCTACCGGGACAAGATCGATGTGTCCGTTTGTTTTCAGCCCGGCTACGTGCATGAACGCTATGCCATTGAAACGGAACTGGAAAGCAATACCGTTTCATGGACCCCTTTTTTCATGAGAGAGAACCCGCACGAAAGGGAAAATACGGAATGACTGATTGTTCAAATACGGCTGAATGCCCTTGTACATATCCATGCGACAAGCACGGCAGATGCTGCGAATGCCTGCGCTACCATCTCCGCCGGAATGAACTGCCGGCATGCTGTTTCCCGCCGGAAGTCGAAGCGACGTACGACAGATCCTTCCGGCGCTTTGTAAAGCTGCATTCGGATTCCCGGTAGGTTTTGCAGCGTGCCTGTGTGCCGTCCGGGCGGTTTAAAATTAATGAGGCCCGTCAAAGGCGCGTTTCGTGAATGGGCCGATCGGAGGAATGACATGGCTGGTTTGTTGAAACTCCACAGGGTTCTCCTGCCCGCTTGTCTGCTGTTCGCATGCGCCCTGCACGGCGGAGAAACCCTGGAAGAAAAGACGCTTACCGGCGAGTTCAAAGGTAGAATACAGTTCAGCAGCCCGCTGCTCCTGGCCGTCAAATACGGCGCCAGCCTGCGCCAGGGAGGAGTGCTTTCAGTTCCTGGCGGCAGCCGTGTTTCTCTCCAGTCCGGCGGCGAAGATCCCGCTCACGGCACTTCGAGCCTTCTCATCCTGGGTATCCTGAACCTGTACGGCACTGAAAGCAAGTACATTACCGTCCAGTCACTCAACTCCGGCAGGATCGTCATCGGCGACACTTCCCAGCGCGACAATCTCAAGCCCCGCCCGTCTCTCATCGGTTGCTCCATCAGGTATGTCGTCTTTATCAACACACCGCTTGTTGTTCGCGATGGTACCGTCGCTATCGACAACTGCGTTTTCGTCAACTCGCCCGTCGAAGTGGACGGCGGCAAAGCAGCCGTCACGAGATCCACTTTCGTCAATCCCGCCGGAACCGGGCTCGAAGTCACCCGTTCGGACAAGTACCCCACTGTTCTTGTAAAGGGCTGTTCATTCACCGGTTGCGCAGTCGGTTTTTCAATCAAGTTAGGTACTATGCGCCAGCAGCGCGCCCAGCTCGCTATCACCGAATGCAACTTCATCGCGAACGGCAGCCATATCTTCTACGAAGACCTGAATCACTTTCCGCTGACCACCTGTCATATCGCCGAGCCCGCTCCAACCGACCAGACGGCCTTTTCTTATCCCATTGACGAGGCCTATAAGGGCAGGCTGATCCCCCAGGGGCTGAAAAAATCTCCTGTCAAACTGGCCGGTTCGACGCTTATCGACAAAGGCATCATAAACCCGTCGGCGCTTCTGCCGGCATCGGATGGCGATCAGGCCGCTCAGCCGGCAGAGCCCCAGCCCGATGCCGGCCACTGACCGGCGCTCCGGATTGTGATTGGAACAGCATGGAGGTTACCCTGCAGAATAAGCTGGCGCTCGTTACCGGAGCCAGCGGCGTCATCGGTGCTGCGACGGCATCCGCCCTGCACCGTCTTGGAGCGCGCCTGATCCTGCACGGCAACTCCAATGCCCACAAGCTGGATGCGCTTGTTTCATCGCTCGGCCCCGCCTGCTCCGCAGACATTGTAACTGCCGACCTCTCCACGGGAGCCGGGATGGAAATGCTCGCCTCCATGGCGGAATCCCGTCCGATCGACATACTTGTCAACAATGCCGGCATTGTCGGCGGCAAGCCCCTTTTCGCCGCGTCCCCCGGCGACACCGCAATGATTATCAACGTGGGATACCGCGCTGCCCGGCTCCTATCCGAAAAGGTCCTTCCCGGGATGCTCCAGCGCGGATCCGGAAGGATAGTGAACATCTCCAGTCCCGCCGGTATTCTCGGCGATACGGGCCGTTCCGCGTACGCCGCTGCCAAAGCCGCCCTGCTGGGTCTTACTCTCAGGCTTGCAGCCATGGCCAGTGGTAACGTTACGGTGAATGCCGTTTTACCGGGATACGTCTCCGGCACGCCGGCCGTTACGGGCATGGACGGTGAGAAAGCCGCTCAATTGCTGGATCTCATGCCGTCCGGCAGGTTTATCGAACCTGGCGACGTGGCGCATGCGGTCGCCGTCCTGGCATCCGCCGAAGCTGGTTCCATAAACGGGTCTTTCTTCCGTGTTGACGGCGGTCTTGTAGCGCAGGCAATACTGTCTTGATGGAAAGGTGCCCAGGCGTTGAAAGCGTATGTGACAGGTATGGGGGCGGTCAGCCCGTTCGGGAAAGGGGTTGACACGCTCTGGCAGGGACTGCTGGCCGGCAAATCCGCCATAAAGCCCATCACCGTAATCCCGACGGACGGCCTGCGAAATTCCACCGGTGGAGAAGTCGAAGGCTACCCGCCCGAGCACGAACGTCCCAGGTCGCTGCGGATGCTTATTGATGCCGCGGCCGAAGCGCTGGCACCGGTGTCTAACGACCCCACGGCCTTGAAAAACACCTCCCTGGTTCTCGGAACCAACTTCGGCGGTGTTAAAATGGCCGAGACCGGCCTCTTCGAAGCACCCGCGGAAATCGGCCGTTATGAATTTCAATACGCCGCCTCCGCCGTCGCGGAGCATTTCGCCCTGGGCGGCCGGCACAGGGTCGTTTCCCTTTCCTGTGCCTCCGGAGCGGCTACGCTGCATATTGCCAGGCGCCTTATAGAACACGGTTGCTCCCGCTACGTTCTTGCCTGCGGATACGATGAGTTGTCCACCTATGCTCTTGTGGGCCTCTCTGCCCTCAGGGCCGTAAGCGCCGACGGCATAAAACCCTTTGCCGCGGACAGAAGCGGCACCATTTTTTCCGAAGGAGCCGGCGCCGTTCTCCTGGGCCCTGAGCCATATGGACAGCGTCCTGTCGCAATTGCAGGTTCGTATCTCAACAATGACGCCTATCACCTTACGGCTCCTGAAAAGACCGGCGTCCCGATACAGGTTCTGATCCGCAAGGCCATCGAAGACGCCGGTATCACACCGGATGACATCGACTACATCAACGCCCACGCCACGGGCACGCCATACAACGACGCCAACGAAACGCGCGTCATTCAAGCCGTCTTCGGAGACAGGGCGCCTTCTATCCCCGTATCGTCCAACAAGGGCGCCATGGGACATTGCATGGGGGCCGCGGGCTCTCTTGAAACCATCGCGACGGTAAAGGCCGTTCAGGAAGAAACTCTTCCCCCCACCGTGAACAGCTTTCCACCCGACCCCGAACTGACGCTCGACTATCTTCGAAACGGCCCCAGGTCATGCCAGGTACGATACGCCCTCAAGATGTCCTACGGCTTCGGCGGCACCAACGCGGCTCTGGTCCTCAAGAAAGACTGGTAATCCATCGCAATTTCCTGTGGCTTACCTCTCTTTGATGTGTAAAATACGCCTTATGGGAAGAACTCCTGCATATATCCGCCGTTGCATGGCCGTATCGGCCGCCGTCTTTCTGCCCGCGATCCTCCATCCGGGTGCCTTCGCCGATGAAACGCCGCCCGACGACAAGCCGGCCGTTTACCGGCTTGAAGTGGTCCCGGCCCTGACCTATCCTTTCCATCGCATGCCGGTATCGCTTTCCGGACCGGCCCTCGCGCTGGATGCCGCCGATATGAATCTCTGGGACTCAAGCCGGTCCGGCGCCGCCCTGTCGCATTTTCATTACGTCCAGCCCGGCGGCAACGATGCGGACGGCGTCCCTTCCCGTCACAGTGTTTCTTTTCTCGGCATGCCGGCCTGGCACACGGCGTCTTCCATTGAAGGCGTCCGTTTCTTCAGCGACAGGGATGCTCTGGGCACCAACCTCAACCTGGTGCCTTTCCCGCTCCTTGACGGTATCGAAATGTACGTCGGCGCAGCGTCCGACATAATCGGCTCCGGTCCCATGGGCGGAGTGGCCAACCTGCTCCTGCCGGGCCGCCGGAACGTCCTTGATGAAGGCTTCCACGGCACCGTTTCGGGGATTGCCGGGTCCGACGGCCGGGTCGGGAACATGTTCCGGGTTACCGGCGTCACATCTCAGCGCGACATCACCGCTGCGGGTGCGCGCCTGTACGCTCAGGGTCCTGGCGTCGACTATGTTTCACAACAGGACGCTCTTTTCCTCAGAGGCATCTGGCACCCCGAGGATTTCGGCAGCCTCGACGCCCTTGTCCTCGGCGGACAGAACAGCTACGACGACACCGATGAAGACTACCACCTGTGGAAAGTCGGCTTCCAGTCGCCCGAAACCGCGTTCTATCCCGTTTCCGCCCTCGTCGGTTCATATGAATACAAGCGCAATATCCGCGGGCATGACGAAGGCATCAACTACGGCGGCACGGATCTGAACGCAGCCATCGATGAACTCCCAGTGGGCAATTCCACCCTTATGCTCAAGGCCGCATACAGGAGCGAAGACGTCACTCTTATCAATGCACGCGTCTATGACCGCTCCTTTACCGGCGTCTTCCTGCGCGACGAGGTCCCTGCAGGGCAGGACGTTACCCTGGACTTCGGCCTGTCGCTTGAACGCTCCAGCATCGAAGGCGAAAGCGAAATGGGCGGACACGTCGGCGCCGTGTGGAAAACCGACGACGTTACCGTCCGGGCCAACCTTGCACGTTCCTACCGCTTTCCTTCCCTCATATCCATGTATGAATCCATGTTCGACATGGGCACCTACTACCGTGACGGCGATCCGGGTCTGGACAGGGAACGAAGTGTTTCCTTCCTGCTTCAGACGGAAAAGTCCTTCGGCGACTCACTGCGGATCGGACTGACGCTGACACGTACCGTCATTGACGACTTCAACTGCCTTGCCCCCACGGGTGAAGTCGGCCCGGATCTTGATCCCGTCTACAGATGGTACGACGGTCCTGATGCCTACGTGCAGGCTGTTGCCTTCTACATCGAAGGCGGCTCCAAGCTCACGTGGTCCTTTTCCTACGTCAATCTCGAAAGCCAGGAAGATACCTGGGAAATGCCGGCTTCCTACCTGCCAAGAAACACGTACCGGCTGGGCCTCGGCACTACTTTCGGCAATGCCTCGTTAAAGGTTTTTGCGAACCTCGTGACCGAACGTATCAGTCCCGACCTTACCAGGACCTTCGTCTACCATATGGAAGACTACTCCTCTGTTGATGCGGCCTGTTCCTTCCGCCTCCAGGACGGTCTCTCGCTTTCACTGAGCGTCACGAACCTGTTTGACGAAGATATCCCCATCTATGAGAACGGGATCACCACGCGCCTGCCCGGCAGAAGTTTCGCCGTTTCCCTGGAATACGCCTTCTAGAACCCCGCCTTACTTTACTGCAGGATGTAGGTGTGGTACGTCGGGTTCCCCAGGCCGCCCGCCTCGTAAATCTCATCGCCCTGGTGACCGATGCCGGTAAGAGTCTCCCATTTCACGCCGCCGAAATTATACAGCACGTTCTGCCCCATCCCCATGTGGTTGTTGCTGGCGTTGTGAGCACCCGTTCCGGGGGCGTCCGCTGCCAGGCAGACTTCCGTGCTGTGCCCCTCCCGGTGAGTCGGATCGTACCCGTACGAACACTGTGCCGCCACCATACCGCTTACTCCCCCTACCGCCGGCTTTACTCCGGCCACCGGGTCGGTCGGGTCAACCGCGGGCGGTGCCGAAGGGCACACGAAAACACCGGCGCTGTCCACATACGTATTGTATAACAGCCCCAGCGATTTCACTCCGTCCCCGGCACCTACGGGAGGAGCGAATGTAGCGGTGGCCGGTCCCGTAACGCTTGGATAACATTCCTCAAAATCGTTCGAATACGAACTTATTGCCTGTCCCAGGGATCTCAGGTTCGCCATGCACTGCGTCCGGCGTGCTTTCTCCCTGGACCCGTTCAACACCGGGATCAGAAGTCCCGCCAGTATTGAAATTATCGTGATGACAACCAGCAGCTCTATGAGTGTGAATCCACGGTTTTTCATATGTCTGGTCTTATCCTCGGATTCGGCATACGCTCCCTTATCATAAGTATAACGATATACAGATTATACGACAACAATTTCGGCAAAAATGTGACTTTTCTCCCGGCTACTTCATGGATTTGTCGGCTTTAATGGTTACAGTGAGCCCTTCACGAAACGCCGGTATCTTAAGGAACAGCCAGCCGTCCCGGGCCGGTTCCTGCCCGTATTCTCCCACAATCTCCCCCGTGTTTATATCCCAGAACCTTATGTTGTACCTGTCGCAGGTCATGCCGGGCAGCGACATGGTCAGGCTCTCTCGCTGCTTCGGGACCGCCCCCATCAACATGTTTCTGGCCGTGGCATCCGGGTCCAGCAGCAGCAGAAATGCGCCTTCTTCGCCGCGCATCCCGTAAAGATTGACCTCCATGCCCGCCGGTGCCGGCAGGGGCTCTTCGCACAGCCCTTCCAGGTCCGTCAGCTTAAGGAACCTTCCTAAAGCCCCTATACGCACGTCCAGGCCATATTTTTCAATATGGCTGTCCCACCACCACGGCAGTGCCGGACCGGCGGCTCCGCCCGCCAGAGACGCCCACAGGGCGTTCCTCAGCGCTATCCCCTCCTTGTCCAGGTGGTTCTTTGCCACATCCGGGCTGTAGGACTCCTGTGACGGGGGACGATACCCGAACTCACCCACGATTACAGGCCCTTTTGCATACCTCGCGGCCGCTCTCAACTCTCTTACCACAAGGTCGGCAGCGTTGAAGTCCTCTATTTCCCGGATCTCCTCTTCGGGGGGCAGAAATACGTGTATCTGCGTAAGGTATTGCAGTTTCAGGAGTTGTGGGTATGCCGCCCCGCTCCAGAGACCCATTGTCAGGCCCGGCCGCTTCACGTCTCCGGCAACCGACGTTGCCCAGGGCACAAGCGTCTTTTCCAGCGCCAGCCTCTTCTGCCACTCCGGCTTTTTCTGGAGCAGGGCATAGTCCGGTTCATTCATCACTTCCAGCGACAGGAGCGATGGCATGCATTGCCACCGGGCGCGGCAATCGCTCACGTACGCTTTCATCGCAGCCTTGCCGTCTTCGGATTGCATGAATGCTCCTACGTCGCCCGCACCGGTGCTTTTCATCAGCGGATGCCTCTTCGCGTTCTCCGTAACGTCATATGCATTGTCCAGAACGGGTATTATGTATATCTTTTCCCGGTAAGCCGCTTCGAACAATCCGTCCCAGACGTGCGCATTGAGATGATTCACATTTCCATCCGGGCCGTGCAGGCCCACGTGCCACGATGCCGCCCAGATCCTGCACGTATTCTGCCCGCTCCGGCGCATTTTCCGGAACACTGCCGGGTATTCAGTCGCCGGGTTGCTCAGCCACGCCACGTTTTTGCCTATGGGATAGAACGGCTCTTCTCCGATCCGAAAATACCGGGATGTTTCCTTCGCCAGTCCCGGTACCGTCTCTGGTTTCATCCCGGATACGTCCACTTCCGCAACCACGTCTGCCTTGCCGCCCTTGTCGTTCACCACCCGGATTTCCGCCTTTTTCGCCGCCTTTCGGTTCAGAGGCATGTATCGTACCGCTTCACAGCCGCGCCCGTGGGGTACCGGACGCTTCTTCTCTTCGCGGACCGGCTGCCATGTAAACGATCCGACCGTTTCGTCACCCTTGCCCGGGCCTTCCGCCGGAACGTGAATCGCAAACTTCTGCTCTCCCGTACCCGTCCCCAGTGCATAGATGTTCCACTGCGCGGGGCCCTTGCCGTCCCACATCCTTCCGACCGGTTCCACGTGTGCAGCCAGAAGGTGCCGCCGCCACTTGCCGCTGCGTACCGCGAGCGCAAGCCGGCTTCCTGTAAATGGCCCCCCCGTCACGAGGTTTCGTGTTTTCCGTATGTTCACGGTCCCATCCAGAAGCAGCCGGGCGCTCTCTGCACCCCTGCGAAACAACATCTCTTTCCCCCACGTGCCGGTGCTTCCGTCGATCATCGCTCCCGGTCCCGGCGTCACTTCCACGAGCGCATCGGCATCGGCAGCCAATTCGCATACGGTGTATTCTTCACGGTGTTCCAGCCGCAAAGCCCTGCCGCCCGCAAGAACACGTACGCTGAACATCACGCCCTTGTCGCTCAGAGCCGTCAGGCTGTCGGCCAGTTCTTCGACTCTCAGTCCGTCACCCACTGCCCGTGCATGAATCGTGGGCGCATTCGATCGGCAATATGCCGCTCCGCATACCGCCATGAACAACAGCCCTGCCGCCGTTTTCCGCACTGTCATGCCTCCAATGGTCTCCAGGGGATAATCTACCGTCTTCCCGCCTCCCGGACACCCCCTATTTCAATATTTTCCCTCTCATTACCCGAACCCCCCCCTACCCGTCCCTAATACAGTGTCCGACAATGCCTTCTTTCCGCAAGCGAAAGCTCTCCGGGGCCGACAACTCTCTTCGTAGCGAACGACCGGGGGGCTGTTAAATGAGTCGATCCGCGCGGCACTGGCGAGTTGGTCAAGGGCCTGAATGGAAGATGCCCTCCCATCTCAACCGCAAGCTCCCGCCCGCTGAAAAAATCCTCGCCGCCATCGTCGCCCGCCGCCGTCTTATCCCGCACACCAAGCTCAATTATTACCTGGAAGCCATGTGCCCCAACGGGCGCTACCAGGCTTCCCGCGACCTTGCTTCCATGATGGTCCTCGACGGTTTCATCGACCGCGCTTATGCCGATCGCCTGCGGCGTGAAGTCGCCTCAACTTACAAGCCTACTATTCTCGGCCACTATGAACTGATCGCCCGTGTTGGCGAAGGCGGCATGGGCGGCGTTTATGCCGCCTTCGACAAGCGCACCGGTGAGCGCGTTGCCGTAAAAGTTCTCCGCAAAAGTCTCGCACGTAACCGCAACTTCCTCAGGCGTTTTTTCAAGGAAGCCGAAGCCTCTCTCAGCATGCGACATCCCAATATCGTCCGCGGTCTTGACGTGGGTGAAGACAACGGCTTTCACTATTTCGTCATGGACTACGTCGAGGGCAAGGATACCGATCAGCTCGTTCGCGAAAACGGCCCTTTCGATGTTTACGATGCCCTCAAGATCATCGCAGAAGTCACCAGGGCGCTTTCCTGCGCGCATCGCAGAGGCATGGTGCACCGCGATGTCAAACCGGCAAACATCATAATCGACAAGAGCGGCCTCGTACGGCTTGCGGATTTCGGCCTCATCAAGGATCTTTCCGAAGACAGCCGTCTCACCAATACGGGCGTTGCCATGGGCACCCCGCATTTCATAAGCCCGGAACAGGCCACGGGCCACGGCAAGGTTGATCACAGGGCCGACCTTTATTCTCTGGGAGCCACCCTCTATTTCCTCCTCTGCGGGCATCCCCCGTTTGACGGCACTACTCCGGCCGAAATCGCCTGCAAGCACGTAAGCGCGCGCCATACCCCGATACGCAGGCTCATGCCTTCCATCCCGACCACGGTTGAACGCCTTGTGGAAATACTCCTTTCCAAGGAACCCAGGGACAGGTACCAGAGCGCAACAAGACTGCTGCGCGATATCGAAGATATCCTCGCCGGCCGCCGCGCACGTTACCTGGCGCACAAGAAAGTCCGCCGTTATTCGGCCGGCCGGGTCGACGGCTCATTCCGGCATCTCGTTACCGGCGCGCTCCTGGGCTCAGGTCTTGTTTCCGCCGCCGTTGCCGGTTATATGATAATCGCCCGCGGCGCGGCGGCAGGGCTTCTCGCCAGGATCAGTGAATGGGGCTCGACCCTGGCCGAATCCATTCTCCCTGTCTTCAAGTAGCTTCTTCCGCACCGTCCGCCCGGTGCCGCGCTTGTCACAAATTCAGCTTCTTGGGCTTTTGCCATGTCACAATGATATGTCCGGGCGGGAGCTTCGGGTCTTCCACTGTCTTCAGCGCATCATGTAACACCTTGTCTGTCCTGTTGTTATGGCCGCGCAATATAATCTTTCCTGCAGGCGCCCTTCCGGCACCGATTTTGCTTGTACTTCTGGTGGCACATTCTGACTATTGGAGGAACAACAATGGCGGAATCTAAAATAATCGGTATAGATCTCGGTACCACCAACTCCGTCGTGTCCGTGATGGAAGGCGGTACTCCCAAGGTCATTGAAAATGATGTGGGGGAAAGGACCACCCCCTCTGTTGTCGCTTTCAGCGAGGATCATCCGACTGGCCTCGTCGGGAAACACGCCAAGAATCAGGCTATCCTCAACCCCAGGGACACCGTCTACTCCATCAAACGCTTCATGGGACGCAGGGGCGCCGAAGTGACCGAAGAATCCAAGCGGGTTCCCTATGAAGTCTCGGGCGGTTCCAATGAGTACGTCAGGGTCAAGGCGCATGGCAAGGATTACACCCCGCAGGAAATAAGCGCCCGTATCCTGCAATACCTTAAAAAAGCGGCTGAAAACTACCTTGGCGAAGAAGTCAAATCCGCAGTTATCACGGTCCCGGCATATTTCAACGACGCGCAGCGCCAGGCCACCAAGGACGCCGGCCGTATCGCGGGACTCGACGTCAAGCGTATCATAAATGAACCCACCGCTGCCAGCCTTGCATACGGCCTCGACAAGAAGAAAAATGAAAAAATCGCCGTCTTCGACCTCGGCGGCGGTACTTTCGATATCTCCATCCTCGAAGTCGGCGAAGGCGTCTTCGAAGTCCTTTCAACCTCCGGCGACACCCATCTCGGCGGCGACGATTTCGACCACGCCATTGTTGAATACCTCGCCGATAATTTCCGCAAGGAAACCGGTATCGATCTCTCCAAGGATCCCACCGCTCTCCAGCGCCTCCGCGATGCCGCCGAAAAAGCCAAGTGCGAACTCTCAAGCAGGCCCGAAACCGATATCAACCTCCCCTACATCAGCGGCGACTCCACCGGCCCCAAGCACCTTGTTGCCAAGCTTTCCCGCTCCCAGATCGAAAGTCTCATCCAGGCCATCGCCATGCGCACGAGGAAGCCCTGCGAACAGGCCCTGGAAGATGCCGGCCTAAAGCCCGCCGATATCGATGAGGTTATCCTCGTCGGCGGATCCACACGCGTCCCCATGATCCAGGATCTCGTCAGGGAAATCTTCGGCAAAGAGCCTCATAAAGGCGTCAACCCCGACGAAGTCGTCGCTGTCGGCGCCGCCATACAGGGCGGCGTGCTCATCGGCGATGTGAAGGATATTCTACTTCTCGACGTTACCCCGCTTACTCTCGGTGTCGAAGTGCAGGGTGGCCTGATGGTCCCGCTCATACCACGCAACACCACCATCCCCAAGGTCACTTCCGACGTCTTCAGTACTGCCGCCGACAGCCAGCCCGCCGTGGATATCCATGTCCTTCAGGGTGAACGCAAAATGGCCAAGGATAACAGGACTCTCGGGCGTTTCACCCTTACCGGCATCCCCCCTGCACCGCGCGGCGTCCCGCAGATCGAAGTCACTTTCGATATCAATGCGGACGGCATACTTCACGTCTCCGCCAAGGATAAGGCCACCGGACAGGAACAGAAAATCGAAATCAAGGCTTCTTCCGGCCTCGAAGACGCTGAAATTGACAAGATGATCCAGGAAGCCGAATCCCACAAGGACGAAGATGACCGCCTCTCCAAGCTTGCCGAAACACGCAACCAGGCCGAACACCTCGCCTATTCCGTCGAAAAAACCCTCAAGGAACACGGCGATAAAATCCCCCAGTCCGAAAAAGACGCGGTTTCTGCGGCAATCGACAAGCTCAACAAGGCTCGTGAATCCGACGACGTTTCCAGCATCACTTCAGCCATGGAAGAAGTTACCACTGCCAGCCATAAGCTTGCCGAAATCCTCTACCAGCAGGTCTCCAAAGAGGGCTCTCAGCAGGCCGCCCCACAGCCTTCCCCGTCTGCAGACACTGCCCAGGCCGACAATTCCGGGGACAATGTCGTAGACGCAGAATACACCGTCGTTGACGATGACGATAACAAAAAATAACACTCGCCGCTAACTTCTTGCCGGGGCAGGAGTTATCGCCTGCCCCGGTGTTCTTTTGTCAGTTTTTTTCTTCTCCCGCAGGCACGCAGTTTGCACTTTGTGCATTCGTGTTGTATAATTCTTTTGACGGAGAAGAAAGATGCACCTCGGCAGCACATCGGGAACGTTGCTCAAGCTGCTGCTGGCGCCTTTTGTTTTCTTTTGCAGGTTTCTGAGCAGGGCCGCTCTGTGGGGGGCGTGGCTTCTGCTCGTCCTGGCGACCCTGGTATCTCTTTCGGCCGGGGTCGTTCTTTGCATCGGCGGCTACCTTGTTACCGGCCTCATCGTTATTTGCGTGACGTTGTCCGTCGAATGGGGATTGATCTAGTTTTTCCGGCCGCGCGTCAATTGCTGCCGGTCACCAGGAACTCCCCATTATAGAAGAGGCCTTCCGTCTGGTCGTTCATCCAGACCTGCACGCTTTCGTCCCCCGGCCCCGCAGGCAGAATGAATGGAAACTCCGCCCGTGCCTTGCCGCCGGGCACCAAGGATCTTATCACCGTCCGCATTGTGCCGTCCCCGTGCCTCATTCCCACTGTAAGGCTCGGTATTATCCCCGGGTAGGCCTTGTCCAGCCATGCCACGACATTTACCGCCGTCTTGCCGTCCGCCGCAGGAAGATTGTCCAGCTTTACGGATATGGGGCTCACGAGTTCGATCTCTTTCCACACGGTGAATGATCCCCGGCCCAGCGATTCCGGAAAGATCTCCACCCCGACCGGATTCACCCCCGGTTTCGCCAGGAACGAAGGCCTCAGCTCAAACTCGAACGTCTCCTGCAGTCCCGGTCCTATCACCCTTGCCGGCGTCGTTATCATCGGCCGGAAGCGCCACCCTTCCTGGCCCCTCGGCGCCACGCGCACTGTCAGCGGCTCGGTTCCGTAATTCACCAGAGATACGGAATAGTCCTGGTACCTGTAGATGCTCGCGACCCGTTTCCCCTTGTCCACGCTTACGGACATCGAAGTCTTCAACAGGCCCAGGTCCACCCCCTCGACCGCCCTGGAATACTCTTCTGCTTTCAGTGTCACGTCCAGGGCTTCTTCCATTCCTCCCCTGCCTCGATGGACCAGCCGGTAGCGGTTCCCCATAAGGTCCACTATCGTAAGTTCGAACCGGCTCCCCAACGCCGCTGAAAACTCCCTTGCCCCCTCGACCGATCTGTAGACGAGCAGTCCTTTCCCGTGCTCTGAAAACAGCATCGTCTTGACGCCGGCCGCTATCCCGCTGCCTCCCTCGAAGCGCGACTGCATTATCCTGTCCGCCCAGTACGCCGCCGCTCCCCTTGCCCATCCCTGCCCACCGGACGAATCCGTGAAATGCAGCGCCACCTTTTCTGCTCCCCTGCTGCGCAGTTCGGCAAGCAGCCACAACACGTCCGGCAGCGATCCCGTGGCCGGTACGCTCAGTATCACCATTTCCACCGTTGCCGGCAGCGTCCCGATCGTCTCCATATCCCTGTTGCCCACGTGCAGGACAGCCCCGTTCACATCGACCCACTGGACCTCCGCCTGTGAACCGGCTTTCCCAAGCGCCGCCTCGACCGCAGCGCGGGGTATCTCGCCGTCTATCAGCCACGTTCTTACGTACGGAGCAGCTTCAGCCGCTATGACCTGCAGTTGTTCCTCCTTGTCACGGGGCTTTCCCTTCTCGTCGCTTGCTATCCACAGGTACGCCCGGCCTTCAAAAGGCTTCAGAGCCTCCGCAGCCGCTTTCACGCGTTCCCTGTCCCTGCCCCATGACGTCGGGACCCGCACCACTACGAAGCCTTCCCCCGCATTCCCAGGTGCTTCCAGCACTTCCTGTTCCAGATCTATCACTTTTCCCGCCCGGACCCCCGTCGGGATAGCCGGCAATGCTTTCCGCTCGCAGAAAGTCACTCCCGAACTGATTACCTTGCCCCCGTACTGGACTTCTGCATCCACCCTGAAAAACCCGTACCCCATCCCTTCCAGCAGGATCCCGGCGTGCAACTCCCGTTCCGCGTCGCTCCTGCCCGCCGATGTTTTCCTCTCGACCGTCATGCTGTCTACCACCGAGCCCCGGAAATCCCTTATCGTCAGCCGTACATTGACCGCATCCACGGCCGGTATTCCCAAAGCGTCTATGACAACGGTGGGGGGATTTCTGTCGCCTCCTTCGTTCTTCATGCTCACTTTCATGTATGGCCGGCGCATTACATAAAGATTGTCTATATCCACCGTTCCGTGATAGTCCCGGGCCGTCAGTTCCAGGCTCACGAGGAAATACTCCGCCGTTCCGGAAGCCTCCGCAAGCGGTATTTCCTCAAATCTCTTCCATTCCCCTTTCTTGTCGCCCAACTCCGCCGTGCTGAAGAGTCTTCTGTCTTCCAGCTCGTTCCCTTCCTTGTCCAAAAGCACCAGCGATAGCTTGATGCTCGACTTTTCCCGCCGCGGGTCTATTCTCGACTCCACGGGTATGTCTGAACGATAATGCCCCCCCAAGGCATACGACAGGTTTCTGTCTATCTTCACCGGCTCCGTCGTACGCAGCAATATGTTCGCCCCCGAAAGCTGCAGCCGGATATAGCCCTTCCCTTTCAGCGCCCCCTCTCCTTTCACGTGCGTTACCCTCGGATAACTTGGGTACTGCCCGTGGCTGTATCCTTCCACCTTCAGCCTGTGCCGGTAACTTTCTCCCCCGTCCGGCATCACGTCGTATTCGACTTTCCTGGACGTTACCACCCTTTCCCATCCTGCAGGCAGACTGGGAGATTGCGGCGTTACGAACGTAGGACCTTCAAAATCCAGCACCTTTTCAATATTGCTGGTTTCCGCTCCGGCCGCTATCGGCGCAATAAACAGCCATGCGGCCAGTGCCATCGGCACCATGCTCTCTCTGCAGGACATCGTTCCCCTCACGGATCCTGTTCTCACTATCGGCTGTGCCGGCCTGTCATTTTAGCTCTTGGGGGTCCTGTATGGCGCCGCTAATGCTGTCATACTGACACAACCTTCTCTTCAATCCCTTTCTCGTGCCCGTACCCTGTCGCATAACCCGTTGTATTTCCGTCACTTATACAATATAAAGATAAATTCCTCGCCAAGGCACAAGGTTTGCACTCTACACCACATCCACTTTGTACCATTCTGACCTTCTGGAAGGAGGCAGCCGGATGGCAAAGAAACTCGTTTTTGAAGACGATGCCCTCGCATCGCTCAGAGAAGGTGTTGTCAAGACCGCTTCCGCAGTCAAAGCCACCCTCGGACCCAAAGGCAAGAACGCCATAATCGAGAAATCCTGGGGCGCTCCCACCATCACCAAGGACGGTGTCACCGTGGCCGAAGAAATCGAACTCCATGACGAGTTTGAAAACATGGCCGCCAAGCTTCTCAAAGAAGCCGCCGACAAGACCTCCGACGTAGCCGGCGACGGCACCACCACCGCCACCGTCCTTGCCGAAGCCGTCTTCCTGGGCGGCCTCAAGGCTGTTTCGGCCGGCGCCAACCCCATGTTCGTCAAGCGCGGCATCGACACCGCCGTCAAGGCAGTCGTCGATGAAATTGACCGCATGTCAGTCCCCGTCAAGGACAAGGAACGCATTTCCCAAGTCGCCACCATCGCCGCCAACAACGACACCGAAATCGGCACGATTATCGCCGATTCCCTCGAAAAGGTCGGCAAGGACGGTGTCGTAACCGTCGAAGAAGGCAGAAGCGTTGAAACCACCGTCGAAGTCGTCGAAGGTATGCAGTTCGACCGCGGCTATCTTTCCCCGCACTTCGTCACCGACCAGGATGACATGCTCGTTGACTTCCAGCAGCCTCTTATCCTTATTCACGAAAAGAAAATCTCCAACGCCAGGGACCTTGTCCCCCTCCTCGAAAATATCTCCAAGGCCGGCAAGCCCCTCCTCCTCATCGCCGAAGACATCGACGGCGACGCCCTCGCCACGCTCGTCGTCAATAAGCTGCGCGGCATACTTCAGTGCGCCGCCGTCAAGGCCCCGGGCTTCGGTGAGCGCCGCAAGGCCATGCTCCAGGACATCGCAGTCCTCACCGGCGGCAAACCTATCTTCGAAGACCTCGGCATGGAACTCAAGGATATCAAGGTTTCCGACCTCGGTACCGCCAAGCGCGTCCGTATCGACGCCGATACCACCACCATCATCGAAGGTGCCGGCAAGTCCTCCGAAATCCAGGCCCGCATCGATCTCATCCGACGCGAAATAGAAACCACCACCAGCGATTACGATCGCGAAAAACTCCAGGAACGCCTCGCCAAGCTCGCCGGCGGTGTTGCTGAAATATACGTCGGCGCCGCCACCGAGGTCGAAATGAAGGAACGAAAGGCGCGCGTCGAAGATTCCCTCCACGCCACAAGGGCCGCCATCGAGGAAGGTATGGTCCCGGGCGGCGGCGTTGCTCTCATCCGCGCCGCCGGCGCTCTTGACGCCGTCCAATCCTCCGGCGATGAATCCGTCGGTGTGGAGGTCGTCAGGGACGCTCTCTCCGAGCCCCTCCGCTTCATCGCCGCCAATGGCGACTACGATGCTGGGGTTGTCGTCAAGAAAGTCCGCTCGGCGGACGGCCCCTTCGGGTTCAACGCACTTACCGGCGAATTCGGCGACATGCTCGCCATGGGCGTCATCGATCCCGCCAAGGTCGCCAAGAATGCCCTCGTCAACGGCGCCAGTATCGCAGGCGTCCTTCTCACTTCCCAATGCCTGATCGCACGCATACCGGAAAAAGCCCCGCCCGCCCCAGGGCCGGACTATTGATTCTACGCATTTAACCACCGGAGCCTATGATAAGGAGGCTTTACCAAAATGGCCAAAAAGGAAAAGAAGTTCGTTATCGAACCGCTTGAAGACCGCGTCCTCATCAGGCGCCTTGACGTCGAAGACACCACTCCGGGCGGCATTGTCCTCCCCGACACCGCCAAGGAAAAGCCGCAGCGCGGCGAAGTCGTCTCCGTCGGTCCGGGCAAACTCCTCGATTCCGGCGAACGCGCGCCCCTCTCCGTCAAGAAGGGCGATGAAGTCCTCTTCGGCAAGTACTCCGGTTCCGACGTCAAGATTGCCGACGAGGAATTCCTTATCATGCGGGAAAGCGATATACTCGCCCGCGTCGAGAATTAGTACCCTTGCATTAGAATCAGGAGGCACATGTCATGGCCAAACAGTTGATGTTTTCCGACGACGCCCGCCGCAGCCTGCTCGAAGGCGTCCGCAAAGCCTCTCGCGCCGTCAAGGCCACCATGGGGCCCGCAGGCCATAACGTCGTCCTGCAGAAGTCCTTCGGCGCGCCGAAAATCACCAAGGACGGCGTTACCGTCGCCAAGGAAATCGAACTCCCCGACAAGTTTGAAAACATGGGCGCTCAGATCGCACGCCAGGCCGCATCCAAGACTTCGGACAACGCCGGCGACGGTACCACCACCGCCACTGTCCTCACCGAAGCCATCTATGCTCTCGGCCTGAAGAACATCATGGCCGGTGCCAATCCCACCGCCCTCAAGAACGGTATAGCAGCCGCCGTCTCCTCCGTCGTCAAGGCCGTTCAGGACGCCGCTGTCCCCTGCAACACGCGTGAGGACATCGCTTCCGTCGCATCGGTCAGCGCCAACAACGACGCCGCTATCGGCGGCATTATCGCCGACGCCATGGACAAGGTCGGCAAGGACGGCGTCATCACCGTGGAAGACGGCAAGTCCACGGACACCGAGCTCGAAGTCGTCGACGGCATGCAGTTCGACAAGGGCTACATCTCCCCCTACTTCGCCACCTCCGTCGAAAAACAGACCTGCGAACTCGAAGCCCCCCTCCTCCTCTTCCATGAAAAGAAGATCTCCAACCTGCGCGAGTTCCTCCCCCTCCTCGAGCGCATTGCCCAGAGCGGCAAGCCCTTCGTCATCGTCGCAGAAGACGTCGAAAGCGAGCCCCTGGCGGCTCTCGTCGTCAATAAGCTGCGCGGCGTCCTCAAGGTCGCCGCCGTCAAGGCCCCCGGCTTCGGTGACCGCAGAAAAGCCATGCTCCAGGACATGGCCGTCCTCACCGGAGGCAAGGTCATTTCCGAAGACCTCGGCGTCAAGCTCGAAAACGTCTCCATCGATGACCTCGGCTCGGCCTCGCGCGTCATCATCGACAAGGATTCCACCACCATCATCGGCGGCGAAGGCGACACTTCCGCCATTGAGAAACGTATCGCTCAGATCCGCACCTCCATCGAAACCACCACCAGCGATTACGATCGCGAAAAACTGCAGGAACGCCTCGCCAAGCTCGTCGGCGGCGTCGCTGTCGTCAAGGTCGGTGCTTCCACCGAATTCGAAGCCAAAGAAAAGAAGGACCGCATCGAAGACGCCCTCCACGCCGCTCGCGCCGCCACCGAAGAGGGCATCGTCCCGGGCGGCGGCGTCGCTCTCCTCAGGGCGGGCGTTGCCGCCTCCAAGTGCCGCGACAAGCTGCGCGGCGATGAGAAAACCGGCGCGGATATCGTCTTCAAGGCACTCCGCATCCCCGCCGCCACAATCGCCGAAAACAGCGGCATCGACGGCTCCGTTGTCGTCGAAGAAATCCTCTCCCACTCCGAAAAGGAAGGCTACGACGCACGCACTGCGCAGTATGTCGATATGTTCAAGGCCGGCATTATCGACCCGGCGAAAGTCGTCCGCATCGCCCTCGAAAACGCCTCCAGCGCCGCCGCCACACTCCTCACCGCAGAAATCTGCGTCGCAGACCTCCCCGTTAAGGACGATGATGATGACAAGGTCCCTGAACCCGCCCCGGGTGCCGTTTACTGACCTGGACCGGTTTCCTGTTTCGTAATTGTCGGGGGGACGGCCCGAACGCCGTCCCCTCGTTGTTTCTCTGGATAGCATATGCCCACTGACAGAGACTACTACGAAATCCTCGGCGTCGAGCGGACTGCCTCCCCCGACGAGCTCAAGCGCGCTTACCGCAAGCTCGCCATGAAGTACCACCCTGACAAGAACCCCGGCGACAAGTCCGCTGAAGACAAGTTCAAGGAACTCGCCGAAGCCTACGAAGTCCTCTCCAATCCCGATAAACGCCGCATCTACGACCAGTTCGGTCACGCCGGCCTCAAGGGTCGCGCCCAGGAACCTCACTTCGGCTCCATCGAAGATATCCTCAGCGCTTTCGGTGACGTCTTCGGCGGAGGCTCCGTCTTCGGCGACCTTTTCGGCACCGGCTTCGGCGGCATGTACCAGGGCCCAAGGTCCGGCGCCAATCTCCGCGTCGACATCACCATCCCCTTCGAAGCCTCCGTTGCCGGCACCAGGAAGACCATCGAGCTTAAACGCCACGAGCGCTGCCCCGACTGCCACGGCACCGGCGCTGAACGGGGTGTCGCCATGCAGCAGTGTCCCTACTGCCACGGCAGCGGCCACGTCACGCAGCGACAGGGCTTTTTCACCATGTCCACTTCGTGCCCCCACTGCCACGGCGCCGGTACCATTATCGAAAAACCCTGCCCCACCTGCCATGGCGAAGGCCACGTGACCAAGCCCGCCAAGATCGAAGTCTCCATCCCTCCGGGCCTCGAAGACAACAGCCGCCTCCGCATCGCGGGCGAAGGCGAGCCCAGCCCGCAGGAAGGCGGCCCGCGCGGCGACCTCTTCGTCTATATCCACGTCAAGCCCCATGACGTCTTCCAGAGACAGGGCGATAACCTCGTCCTTGAGCTCCCCGTCTCATTCCCCCAGGCCGTTCTCGGCGCCGATATTGAAGTCCCCACCCCCTACGGCAAGGCAAGGCTCAAGATTCCTCCCGGCACTCAGAACTCACAGCTTTTCCGCCTGCGCGACCAGGGCATGCCCCGGCTCAACGCCAAGGGCAAAGGCGACCTCTACGTAAGGACCATCGTCGAAGTCCCCAAAAACATTTCCCAGCGCGAAAAGGAAATCCTCAGGGAATTTGAGCAGATACGGCCGGCTGTCAACAAGCCCCGTTCAACCAAGGAAGGCGGTATTTTCGATCGCATCAAGGACTTTTTCAGGTAACCTGTGGAGTTAACCCGCAATGGTACGAGTTGACATACAGCATCCGGATAACGGCGATCCCGGCGAGACCGATCCCCCCTCCCACCGGATCACCGACAAGCGTTCCTCCTCCCGTGCGGACGCAGGCGCTGCCGATTCCGCCATGCCGCAGGATTCCCAGGCCCGGGAACCCGTCGCCGAAACCGCCGGAGAAGTCGCTGCTCTGCAGGATAAAATCGATTCCCTCGAAAACGACCTCAAACGCGAGCGCGCCAGCTTCATCAACTACCGAAGGCGCATGGACCAGGAAATCCTCAAATCCACCCTCGCCGCACAGAAGCTCATGATCGCCGACGTCGCCGACCTCGTCGACGCCTTCCACCATATCGATAAGGGCCTCCGCAATCATGCCGACTTCGACGCTCTGCGCGACGCCTACTCCATACTCCGCGGCCATTTCGATTCCCTCCTCCTCAAGTGGCAGTTCGAAATCACCGGCGTCCCGGGCGAGCCGTTCGATCCAGCCCGTCACGAAGCCGTGATGTGTCTTGAAGATCCTTCCGTCGATTCCCCCCTCGTGCATGAAGTCCTCAAGCCCGGTTTCGCCGTCCCAGGTCTTGTCATACGCGCTGCGCAGGTTGTTGTCGCAAACCCTCCGCCCCCTCAGCCCCCGTCCGCCGATTCACCTCCGTCCGGTACCGCTTCCGTCGATGCTCCTGGAAATGAGGCCTAGCCATGCCCACCTATGATTACGAATGTTCCGCCTGCGGTCATTCCTTCGAAAAGTTCCAGTCCATCAAGGACCCGCGGATCCGCAAGTGCCCCTCCTGCGGCAGGCTCAAGCTTCGCCGCCTCGTGGGTACCGGCGGCGCAGTCCTCTTCAAGGGCTCCGGCTTCTACCAGACGGACTACAAGAAATCCTCCAGGCCCGACCCGGCACCCGCGTGCGACAAGTGCGACAAGAGCTCCAATTGCCCCGTCTCTAACAAGGACTCTTCCTCCGGCGCCCCTTCCACTGATTCGTAATTTCCTTGCGCTAATCCATTCTCACCCCTTGACCCGTCCGCCCCCACCCTTATATTATACTCAAACCCTTCGCCGGACGGAAAGGACCCTCGTCGTGTCCATACTATCCAGAGCTTCCGCTTCCGCCGTCGTTTCCCGCCTCCTCCAGTCCTCTGCAGACTATGCCGAAATCTACGCCGAAGAATCCCGCTCCCGCTCCATCCGCTTCATTGACCGTTCTGTTGAACGCGCCATGTCCGGTATCGACCGCGGCGCCGGCGTGCGCGCCGTCTTCGGTACCAACCAGGTCTACGCCTACACCTCCGATACCTCCGACGATGCCCTCATGCGCGCCGCAGATGCCGTTGCACTGGCGGGCTCCGCTTCCTCCGACGCACCCCATGTCACCCTCATCCCCGTCGACGTTGACAACCCCCACGTCTTTCTTGTCTCCCCCGATGATGTCCCCTCCGGCGAACGTGTCGATCTCCTTGCCGCCGCCGATGCCTCCGCACGCTCCTTCTCCTCACAGGTAAGCCAGGTCGATGCCGGCATCTCGGAGACTGTTAAAGACGTTGCCATTGCCAACAGCGACGGTGTCTGGGCCGACGACCACCGTTCCTACGTCAGGCTCAGCCTCACGGCCATTGCCCAGAAGGGCGCCGAAAAGGAACACGCCTACCGCGGGCCAGGCGCTTATGCTGGCTTCGAATTCATCCGCTCCCTCGATATCCCCTCAATCGCCGCCGACGCAGCGGAAAGTGCCGTCCGCTCCGTCAACGCGGGCTACGCCCCTCCGGGCGACATGCCCGTCGTCGTGGGAAACGGCTTCGGCGGAGTCATTTTTCACGAAGCCTGCGGACATGCTCTCGAAACCACTTCCGTCGCCAAAAAGGCCTCGGTTTTCACCGACAAGCTCGGCCTGGAAGTCGGCCGTTCCTGCCTTACCGCGATCGATGATGGCACCATGCCCGGCTTCTGGGGCTCCACTGCCATTGATGACGAAGGCTCCCCCACCCAGCGCACCGTCCTCATCGAAAACGGCGTCCTCAAGGCTTTCATGGTTGACCGTCTCGGCCGCATGAAGACAGGCCACCCCATGTCCGGCAGCGGCCGCCGCTCCTCCTACAGGTATCCTCCCACCAGCAGGATGCGCAACACCTACATCGACCGCGGCGACGCCTCCCTCGACGACCTTATCTCCTCCGTCGATTCAGGCCTTTACGCCCTCCGCATGGGCGGCGGCTCCGTCCAGCCTTCCACCGGCCGATTCAACTTTTCCGTGGCCGAAGGCTTCCTCATCAAGTCCGGCAGGATCGCCGAACCCGTGCGCGGCGCCACCCTGATCGGCTCCGGCCCGGAAGTCCTCCTGCGCATCGCACGCGTCGGTTCCGACCTCGAACATTCCGAAGGCATCTGCGGCTCCGTCTCCGGTGCCGTCCCCACCACCGTTGGCCAGCCCACCATCCTTGTCGACCATCTTACCGTAGGAGGAAGATCCTGATGGACGCCCCAGCTTCCGTCGTTTCCGCCGCCGTCGATCTTGCTCTCGATGCCGGCTCCTCTTCCGCCGAAGTCCTCCTCTCCCAGGGTACTTCCGTCTCCATCAGGGTCTTTGAAGGCCAGGTGGACAGCCTCGAACACTCACAGTCTTCCGGTCTCGGCTTCCGCGTTATCGTCGACGGCCGCGAAGGCTATGCCCACACCGAACGCCTCGACGAAGACGGCATCCGCTCCGCCGCCTCATGGGCCGTCCAGAACGCCGCCCTCGGGCGCGAAGACAAGGGCGCAGCCATCTCCGACTTCCCCGACGGCCCATCCATCGCTCCCAGCTTCACCGAAGAACTCGCTTCTGTCCCGCTCTCCGACAAGGTCGATCTCGCACGCAAAGTCGAAGAAGACGCACGCTCCACCGATCCCCGCATCGTCAACGTCCCCCACGTCGGCTACTACGAAGGCGATTTCGAACTCTTCCTCGCAAACTCCGCCGGCCTCGAACGCTCCCGCCGCGCCAACTACGCCGGCATCTACTGTGTCCCCCTCGCCGTCGAAGGCGACAGCCGCCAGACCGGGTACAAGGTCGAAGTCAGCCGCTCCTTCCCCGAGCTCAAACAGAAACCCGTCGGCTCCGAATCCGCCCGGCGCGCTCTCGACCTCCTCGGCGCCTCTCCCATCGACACCGGCTCCATCCCCGTCGTATTCGAAAACCTCTCTTTCTGCGATCTGCTCAGTACCTTCATCGGCATGTTCAGCGGCAAGGCCGCAGAAGAAGGCCGTACCGTCCTTGCCGGTCGTTCCGGCGAACGCATTGCCCGCCCCGGCATCCGCATCATCGACGACGCCACCCTCGACGGCGGTTTCGTCAGCCGCCCGTTCGATTTTGAAGGCCATCCCACCTCCCGCTTCGAGTTGGTTTCCGGTGGCCTTTTCAACGGCTTCATGCACAACTCCGCTACCGCCAGGCGCGCCGGCGTCCCAGGCACCGGGCACGCCTTCCGCGGCTATAAGAGCCCTCTCGGCATCGCGCCGTCCAATTGTTTTGTCGAAGGCGACTCCGCCGTACCCCTCGATTCTTTCCTCTCTTCCTGCTCCAGGGCTCTAATGGTCGTCCAGCTCGAAGGACTCCACGCCGGCGCCAACGGTCTCAACGGCGACTTCTCCCTCGGCGCCAAAGGCTTCCTTGTCGAGAACGGCAAACGCTCGCGTCCCGTCGAAGGCGTCACCGTCAGCGGCAATTTCCTCTCCCTCCTCGACTCCGTTTCCTCCGTCGCCGACGACTTCAAATTCGACACTCCGGGCGGCACCACCTGTTTCGGCGCCCCCAGCGTTCTCGTTGACGGCCTAACAGTCGCAGGCGGCAGCTGATGGCGCGCATCATTTCGATACTCAATCAGAAGGGCGGAGTCGGCAAGACCACCACCGCTCTCAACCTCGGCGCAGCACTCGCCGAGCTCGGCCGCAAAGTCCTCCTCATCGACCTCGACCCCCAGGCCAACCTCACCCACGGCCTCGGCATGTCCGACATATCCTCCAAGGGTTCCATTTACGACGTCCTCGTCAACCAGCACGGCGTCGTCGCCCCCTACATCCGCCTCACACGCTGGCCGCGCCTCGACCTCCTTCCCAGTCACATCGACCTCTCCGGCGCCGAAATCGAAATGGTCTCCATGTACGGTCGAGAAACCCGCCTCTCGCGGGCTCTCGGCGACGTCCCGCAGAAGTACGATTACGTCCTCATCGACTGCCTTCCCTCCCTCAGTCTTCTCACCATCAACGCCATGACCGCTTCCACCGAAATGATCGTCCCCATGCAGGCCCACCCTTTCGCTCTCGACGGCATCGACAAGCTTCTCGAAGTCTACTCCCTCGTCAAGGAGCAGATAAACCCCGACATCATCCTTGCCGGCGTCCTCATCACCATGTTCGACACCCGCACCAACATCTCGCGTGAAGTCCAGGAACGCCTCCAGTCCGACGGCCGCCTCGCTCCGCATCTCCTCAAGACCGTTGTCCGCCAGAATATCAAGATTGCCGAATCCCAGGGCGCAGGCGTCCCCGTCATCCATTTCGACCCCGCCTGCCACGGTGCCGAAGCATACAGGGAACTCGCCCGCGAAATCGCCGCCCAGGAAACCTCTCCTCCCGCAGCATCCTGATCGCTCAGGCCGGAGCGATCATGTCACATACGTATAGTCTTCCGCCGTGGACATTTCACGCAAACGACATACTCCCTCGCCGGCCGGCAGGTGTACAGCAAATTCCGTGCCAGAGGTCCGAATCTACTATAAGAGTATACGACACACGCGTGAAAACGGCCTGAAAACGTCTACAGGATCGCAATTCGGCGCGGGTTTGGCGCGGAATTGGCGAGTTTTGGGGGCATTCCGGGGGGTAAAAAAATTCTT
>JAFGGJ010000073.1 GCA_016930595.1 Planctomycetota bacterium | reverse complement strand
CCGTGGCCGGGCACGTACACGGTGTTCCTGCGCGGCGAGGGGCGGCAGGGTTTTCTGCGCGTGCTGGAAGCCGAAGTGGTCGAAGGCGCTCCAGGGGATGTGCCAGGGACGGTGATATCGGCCGGGGAGTTTATCGAAGTGGCATGCGGTGAAGGGGCGTTGCGCATCAGGCGGCTGCAGGCGGAAGGCAGGAAAGCGATGAGCGCCCGCGAATTTCTGAACGGGCAGAAGCTTTCCGCCGGCGCGGTGTTCGGCTAGGCGGGCACATGCCGGCAGGAGCATCCGCAAGCAGGCTGTCGGAGATCCGGAGACTCCTGAAGAACCACGGCGTAACGCCGAACCGGGGGCTGGGGCAGAACTTCCTTGCGGACATGCGTTTTGCGGAAGCGCTTGCGGAAGCGGCGCGCAAAATGGTCCCGCACGGGGAGCGTCCGTTCGCGCTTGAAATAGGCATGGGACTGGGACACCTGACGGAATTCCTGGTGCGTGCGGGTTTCAACGTGGCGGCGGCGGAGATAGACGCCAGGCTGGCGGCGGCGGCGCTGGAACGTCTCGAACGGGAGAATCTTTCCGCCGGCGTCGAGGCGATGGCGGGCGACGCGCTGCACAAGGGCGATCTCGCACCGGGCATCCGGGAGATGACCTCCCGCGGCAGGTACGTGCTGGCGTGCAACCTGCCGTATTCGATAGCGACGCCGGTCATAGCGTGGCACGCGCTTCACCGGGAAGCCTGGACGGGGGCGGCGGTCATGGTCCAGAAAGAAATAGCCGAAAGGTTGCGGGCGGTTCCGGGTTCTGCGGCCTGGAGTTCGCTGGGGCTGCTGGCGAGAGTGGCGTTTGAAAGCGTGGAGATTCTGAAGACCGTGCGGGCGGGGGCGTTTTACCCCAGGCCGAAAGTTTCGAGCGCAATTGTGAGTTTTCGTCCAGGGGGAGGGGGGTATCCGCCCGCGGGCAGGATGGAGGAATTCTGCGGCTACGGCAAGAAGATATTTTCACAGCGGCGCAAGACGCTGAGGCACGCGGCGCGGGTGTTGCACCTGGCGGTGCCGCCGGGGATTCCGGGCGCGGCAAGGGTCGAGGTTCTTGCCGTTGCCGAGCACCTGGAGATCTTCCGGCAAAACTACGGGCCGTAACGGATACGGCACGCGGAAAGCCCTGCACACAGATCGATATGGAGCGAGGGTTGACGGGTGACTTTCGGGCGCGATAATGGTTTTCTGTAGTATGCATTCCTCTGGGAGGCCCGGCGTATGGCAAGACTGATCATAAAGATGCCCGACGGTGAGGAATTCGTGCACGAACTGCGTGACGATATGACCACCGTGGGCCGCGCATCAACGAACATAATCCAGGTAAAAGATGAGCAGGCGTCCAGGGAGCACTGCCGTATCGTGAGGGAGGGAGCCGAATACAGGGTCGAAGATCTGAAGTCGCGCAACGGGATACTGCTCAACGACAGGAAGGTCGAGAGCCAGACGCTACGGGTCGGCGACGTGATCAGGATCGGCGAGCACAGGATTGTCTATGACGCCGAGGTCGCGGTAAGCGCCGACGAACTCGGAACGACCGTGGCGGTGGATTCCCTGACGGAAGAAGACCTGAAGAGCGATACGGGCACCAAGGAAACAGACAAGGTTTCGGAGCCCAAGTACGTTCTCTATATCACGGGGGGGCCGGACAAGGGGAAACAGGTGGAGGTGGGCGACGGGAAGGTGACTCTCGGCAGGCATTCTTCGAACACACTGCAGCTGCAGGACGAGGCGGCGAGTAACTATCATGCCGAGGTGTCCAAGGAGGCTATCGGTTTCGTGATGACCGATCTCGGGAGCACTAACGGCACCAAGATAAACGGGGAGAAAATAGTCAAGAGCCCTCTTGCCCACGGGACGGAAATAACGATAGGGCAGACCACGATAGTCTTCAAGGACGTCAACAGGCAGGTTGACGAGGAGCAGGTATTCGGCACGGTCGTGCTGGACACGGAACAATTGGAGAAGGAACTTTCCGGCGGGGTGGGCGGCGGCGGACCCTCGGTACTGGGGCCCATCGCGGCGATAGCGGCGGCGGTGGTGGTGTTGCTGGCGCTGAGCTACGGCGTATACAAGGGCGTGGGAGCGCTGCTCGCTCCTGATTTCGGGCCGCCTGACGGGAGCCTCATAAGCGCGAATTTCTCCTTTGACGGCGACACGGGGCCTACCGGCGCTCCGCGCGGATGGGAATGGGACACCACGCGGTCGCTGATCTGGGCGGTTTCACCCGATGACGACGCTTTTGACGATAACCCCGCCAGGGGCTCGCTTACTCTCAAGAGGTCGTCGGACGCCCGGCCGAACGCATATACCGAGTGCAGGTACATCGACCCGATAGTCGTCGAGCCGGGGCAGATACTGCAGGTGGATGCGAGGGCGAAGAGCCTCGCGGCGACGGGCAGTTTCGGGATAGCCGTGCACTGGAAGGGCGGGGAGAGTTTTTCGGATACCGACTACGTGTCGTTGTGGGGCCCGCAGCAGCAGTGGAAAGAAATCACGGACGAACTGGTCGCTCCGGCGTGGGCGAGATCGGCGGTCTTCGCACTGTATTCCGTGGGTAACGAAGGCAGTGTTTTCTTCGACCACGTGTCTGCCGTGCCTGGTCCCGTGATGGGCGATGGCAGGGAAATGGAAATGGGCTCGAGCGGTGTGGGTGCCCTGGTCAACCCGGTAGGGATGTCGTGGCTGAAGCTGAGGGGAATCAGGGCGGTGAATTCGGTGGAAGTCGTTTCGACGGCCGGGCAGGGCATAGACAGCGAGCAGCGCTTCGCGAGGGCGGGCACCCGCAAGAAAGATGGGGGCGAAATCATCGTCGCAGGTGATTTCGTGGAATACACCAGCCTCGGCTGGATTCACTACGAAATGCGGTATTACCAGTCGCAGTACGGCATGGGCGTGAACTGCATGGTTTCCGCACATGATGAAATCGGCGTGGATGAAGTCGCCCTCAGGTTCGAAGTGGGCGGCCAGTTCGCCGTCGATGAACTGCCGGAAATCATGGGCGAGGCCGCGTCCATAAGCTACCGGCCGCGGAAGGTGGTCGAAGGAGCGCGGGAGGTCCGGTTCAACGGCACGAGGGGGGATACGTTTGCGCTGTTTTCTCCGGACAGGGACGTACCGGTCAGGGTGACGAGGAAAGGGAAGACGATCTTTGTGGACTTCATAATGAATAGAAAAACGGCGCTCGGCCCGGAACCGACCGGCCTTGTGATAGAAGTCAATGACAGGAGCATCCTGAAGGAGCTGAGGCTCTCAAGACTGAAGGATGCGGTGAACGAAGCTCTGAAATCAGGCACGGCCAGGGAGGTCTATGCCGCGCTGGACGCTCTCAGCCAGGCCGCAGTCGATGACGGGGAGGTAAAGTCGTTCATAGATGCCCGCAGCGACGTCCTGGATGCCAGGATGGACGGCGTGCGCGCGGCCGTGCAGAAGATGATAACGGATCTCAGGAGCGCAGGCGGAGACGGGAGTTTCGAGGCGACCATGCAGGCGCTGGAAGACTACGTGCAGAAGAACGCTCCTTTCTGGCAGGGGACGCCAGGGTATGCCGTTTTTGAGGAAGCTCAGGGGGTGATGAAAGAGCTGTCGGACCAGAAGGCGAGATCGCTGAAGGAAAAAGAGGCGAATGAATTCCTGGCGAAAGCGTACAGCCTGATCGATGCCAAGGCGTATCCCATCGCCCTTACCTACGTCGACAACATTCTGAACAACCACCCGACCTCCGAAGCCGCCGCCAAGATACGCGACAGCAACCTGAGGAGGGTCATTGAAGACGCCATCGCCAGGAAAGAACGCGAGAGAAGCTATGAGGCACGCGTGCTCAAGCACATCCAGAACTACGAGATGAACAAGCGTTTCAGGGATGCGATCAACATAATCAAGACCGATCCGGACTTCCCGGTTTTCCCGGACAACAAAAGGATCAGGGAAAAACTCGAGGAACTGGAGCGCAAGGCCGCCGAAGCGGGCCAATAGTGGCGCTATCTCTTATGGGTGTTGCTGAAGGCGTCGAATGATTCTGCCGCCGACCCCGCTGTCCAGCGTCTGTATTCTGACCGTACTGCTGCTGATGGCGTATCTTATCTACAGGAAAGTGGACGTGCCGTGGGTACTGTTGGCGGCGACCGGCTGCATACTGCTGTTGTTCTACGTTAGCCCGGTGGCGTTCATGAAAGAACTTGTCGATCCAGCCGGGACTTTCCTGGGGCGGACGGTCAAGGTGGTGGTTCTCATATACCTGATAAACCTCCTGGGCAACCTGTTGAAGAAATCCGGCCAGGAGGAAATCCTGCTGTCCGGCCTGGAGAGTTCGTTCGGAGACCGCAGGGCGGTAGCGGCGATTACCCCCATGGCGATGGGGCTCCTGCCCATGCCGGGCGGTGCGCTGCTGTCGGCTTCGATGGTGGAAATGACTCTTGGCGACCGCTGCGAGGGAGGGTTCAAGGCGGCCGTCAACATGTGGTTCAGGCACGTATGGGAGCTTGTGGATCCGCTGTATCCTGCGGTGATACTCTCGGTGGAGATAACCGGGATCCGTTTCGGCGAACTCGTGCTCGCCAATTCCGTGACATTCTGGGCCATGTTGCTTTTCGGCGCGCTCCTGCTGCTCCGGCGCATCGAGCGCGTGCAGGTCGAAGCGCGGGGCTCGCGCTCCGGCGGGCTTGTGCAGGTGGCAAGAGTCCTGCTGCCGGTGGGGGTGGCGTTTGCGGTCACTTTTCTGGATACAATTGCCGGCGACGGCTGGCTGCAATACGTCAGCGGTCCGGTGCCAGGGGTGGCAGCCGGAGTCATCGCAGGGGTGCTTGTCTGGCGGTGCAGCCGTCAGCATGTGAAACGTGCGGCCCTGGCGGCGCTCGACCCCAGGATGATTTTCGTGGTGGTGTTCGCTCTGATGCTGGCAACCGCTCTCAACCTGTCCGGGGCGGTTGAAGGCATGCGGGCCGACCTCGACGCCTACGATCTTCCGGCGGCATTGATGATTGTGGTGCTGCCGGTGGTGACCGGCTTTCTTACCGGTATCGGCGTTGGGTTCGCGTCGATGACGCTTCCCATAGTGGCGGCGCTTTCACCGGAAGTACCGGGCGGGTTGGCGGTTGCGCTGCCCCTGGCGTACGGGATGGGATTTCTGGGAGTCCTTTTCAGCCCGGTGCACCTGTGCCTGCTTCTTTCTGCCGAGAAATTCGAGACCGACCTGCCCCGTACGTACAGGTGGATGGTGCCTTCAGGGCTGGCGGTAGTCGCAATGCTTGTGCTGAGAAGTCTCGGCGTAATGTGGCTGCCGGGCCTGCTGGAATGAGTGCTGCCGGCGCCGGGAAAGGCTGGCGCACGAAGGTTCAGAGTATATCAGTGCCGGCGTTTCTTCCCGGCCGTAAGCTCGGCGAAGGTGGTGACATGCAAAGGCTCTTCGAACCCCTGTACCGCTGCTGCCCAGACGTTCTTGAAGGGGCATTTCCGCTGCATGCCGCACGGCGTGGGGTTACGGCCTTCCGCCATGCAGTTCACGATGCCGCACCGTTCCTGTATACACTCGATCACGTTCATGATGCTGATATCCGCCGGGGCGGCGCTGAGTTCGTAGCCGCCGCGACTGCCCCGTGTGGATTTCACAATGCCGCCCTGCCGCAGCCCGCACATGATGACCTCTAGGAAAGGCAGGGGGATTTTCTGGGATTCGGCTATGGCCGCAGCGGTCATGGTGCCCTCGCCGTAATGTTCGGCCAGTTCATAAACGGCCCTCAGGGCATACTGCGTTCTTCTGGAGATGCTCATTTCGAGCACTTCCCGTCCCGTTGCCGTCCTCTTGTTTTCACGGATGTCATGTCGTCGCCAGTTCCTCCCGGTAGAAGTATACCTTGTTATCATCCGATGGCAAATACCAGGAAAGACTAATTCCGCATCCCGCAGCGACAACCGCCCGTTGCGCGGTGCCGCGTGGTTCCAAATGCCGGACAGACGGTGTGTCCATCGGCGTGCGACACGGGAAAATGCCCTTTGTCCACGTTTCAAAACGGGCCGCTGCGGCTATAATGCGCAACATGGCGAGACAGGACAGGGAAGCGTGGCTGGAACTGGCGGCCAGGGCTCTTGCCGGTGACCGTTCGGCGCAGGGCTCCGTGCTGGAGAGTCTGAGACCGCGGCTGCAGCGGTTCGTGCTCCGTCACACGGGGAACGAGGATCTCGCAGAGGAGGTAACGCAGGAAAGCCTGGTCAAAATCTATGAGAAGATGACGGCCGTCAGGGAGCCCGCCGCGCTGGAAGGATGGGCTTACCAGCTTACTTCGAACGTCCTGAGGGACCATTTCAGGCATGGCAAGAGGGACGAGCAGGGAAGAGAAAAACTCCAGATGCTCGGCTGGTCCGGTACTCTCAGCCTGGAAGACCCCGCCGAAATAGCAGAAAAAGCCGAACTCGCTAGGCTGGTCGGCTGGGCGATGAGTTGTCTGGATGACAAGCACAGGGTCGTCCTGGAAATGCGTGAGTACGAGAACAGGGAACACAGGGAAATCGCAGACATGCTCGGTATACCGGAAGGCACCGTATGGTCAAGGCTTTCCATAGCGCGCAGAAAACTGCGGAATATTCTCCGCAATACCGATGAAGCCGTTTGATGTCGGCGGCGTCATTAATGTGACAAGACTGCTACGGGGGGTCAGCCCATGGATGTTGACAGGGACAACGCAGGCCGCGATGAACCGGGCCTCTGCGGTCCGGATTGCGACCGCGCCGCTCTCCTGATAGAACGGGAGCTTGCCGGCCGGCTTACACCTGAAGAGAGCCTTGAGCTTTCGACGCATGTCGCGGAATGCAGGGCGTGCCGCGAGTACATGGCGGATGCCTCCGTGCTTGCCGGCACTTTTGCTATGATCCGTGCCGAGTGGGACAAGGCGCCTGCTCCCCCGGTCGCAAGGAGCATGTTCGCCCGCGTGGCGCCCTATGCCGTGGGACTGGCGGCGGGCCTGCTTATAGCGTTCTGCGTGTCTGTGTTTGTCCGGGGGCGGCCGGCGGCGGATAGGCATGTCACCGCGACGGTCGCGGGCGGCGTGGGTTCTGTGGCCGAGGAAACACTCGGTATTGTGGCCGAGTCGGAAGAAGCCGGCGGCCCGCTGGCGCCCAGCGTGACGGTAGGGGGGCTTGGCAGCGGCGCCAGGCCGGCGCGGCATATCGGGGGCCTCCTTGTGGTCGGCGTAAAGGCGGGTTCGTGGGCGGAGAACGCCGGCATCCGGCCGGGGGACAGGCTTCTGGAGGCGTCGGATACCGTCATAGACGCCGAGGCGGGCCGGCAGGCGCTGGATTATATCCTGCGGAACGCCAAGCCCGGCAACCGGATGGACCTGCTGTTCTGGAGAGAGGGTGCCGGCGTCGTCAGGGCCTGCTACCTTGTTCCGGATACTCTGTAGCCCGGCCGCGTCAGGCGCAGGCTCTTGATAACGGTTCATTACCGGGCTGTTGGCGCATCTTTTGAAAGGAGCCAGTTGTGGATTTGGAGGCACTCAAGGCGGACGTGCATCGCGCTTCCGACATAGTGGCCGGCATAAAGAACCAGGTCAGGCGTGTTATCGTGGGCCAGGACTACCTTGTTGGCCGCATGATGATAGCCCTTATGGCCGACGGGCATTGCCTGGTTGAAGGCGTCCCAGGCCTGGCGAAGACCACCGCCGTGAACGTTTTTTCGAAGGCGCTGGACCTGTCTTTCCGCCGCATGCAGTTCACTCCGGACCTGCTGCCGGCCGACATCGTCGGGACCATGGTGTACGACCCCTCCAACCAGTCGTTCAGGCCGCACAAGGGCCCGGTGTTCGCCAACCTCATTCTTGCCGATGAGATTAACCGTGCGCCGGCCAAGGTCCAGAGCGCCCTGCTGGAAGCCATGCAGGAGCGGCAGGTCACGATAGGCGACTCCACGTATCCACTGGATTGTCCTTTCCTGGTGCTTGCCACCCAGAACCCCATAGAACAGGAAGGCACGTACCCGCTTCCTGAAGCGCAGGTCGACAGGTTCATGATGAAATTGCTCATTTCCTATCCGACGCGTGACGAGGAAATGAAGATCATGGACATGGTTGCCGACCGTGCCATGCCACAGGTCGACAAGGCCGCCGGCAAGGAGGAACTCGGGTTCCTGCGTACGCTGGTGGGCAACGTCTACGTGGATGAAAAGGTCAAGGGCTATATCCTGGACATCGTCAGGGCTACCAGGGAGCCGTCGGAGTACAAGGTGGAAGCGGGGCATCTTATCGAGTACGGCGCCAGCCCGAGAGCCAGTATCTACCTCAACCTTACAAGCCGCGCTCACGCGGTTATCAGCGGCCGGGCATACGTAACGCCCCAGGACGTCAAGGCCCTTGCCCCCGACGTCCTACGGCACCGGATAGTGCTGTCTTACGAAGCCGAAGCCGAGGAAACCCCCGCGGATGAGGTCGTCAAACGAATTCTTGACCGTATAGAGGTGCCCTGATTTGTGCCCGGTGAAGAGCAGATCCGACGTTGGAGAAACCGACCTGTCACGCGAAATACTGCGTCGCGTGCGCGAGGTCGAAATACGTACTCTGCGGAACGTCGAAGAACTCCTCGCCGGCACGTACCACAGCGCTTTCCGCGGCAGGGGCGTCGAGCTCCACGAAGTCAGGGAGTACTACGACTCCGACGACGTCCGGGACATCGACTGGAATGTGACGGCGAGATTCGGGCGCCCATTTGTCAAGACCTACGTGGAAGAACGCGAGCTTACCGTAATCATTGTTGCGGATGTTTCGCCGAGCATGTCGTTCGGCACGGGGCGCAAGACGAAGCGCCAGGCCTGCGCCGAAGCGACCGCCCTGCTGGCGCTTTCCGCCGTGGAGAACGACGACAGGGCCGGGATGGTCCTGGCCGGACCGGGCGGTCCCGGCTACATACCGCCCAGAAAACGCCGCCCGCATGCCCTGCGCTTGGTGCGCGAAGTCCTCGCCGGCGAGACGGGCGGCCCCCGCAGCGGCCTGAAGCAGGCGCTCGAGATGGTCTTGGGCATTGAGAAAAGGCGCTCCATCGTCATTGTGCTTTCCGACTTTCACGAAGATCCTTCGGAATGGTTTATCCCGGCGCGGCTGGTTGCCAGGCGCCACGACCTCGTTTTCGGTTTCATTTATGACCGCAGGGAAGCCGAACCCCCTTCTACGGGCGTGCTGGAATTGCTGGACAGCGAAACCGGCGCGCGGCTCGTCCTGGACCCCTCTTCCGCCGCGGTGGCCGAGGCCTGGTCGGAGAGTTTCTGCCGGCACAGGGATTCGCTGTACGAAACGGCGCTCCGCATCGGCGCCGACGTGATGCAGCTTGATTCCTCCGTGGACCTGTCCGATGCCGTGGCGGCGTTTTTCCGCCGTCGCTCCAGGAGGCGCAGATGAGGCCGTATGTCCTCGTTCTGTTGCCGTGGCTGTGCGTGCTTCCGGGGTGCGGCCGGGCGCCGGCGCCTCGTACGGAAACGCCTGAAATCACAATAAGCGCCGATCCGCTGGACGCGGCGCCGGGCGAGGTTATCGGTATCACCCTCAGGATATCCCATCCCAGGGAGCTGGCTCCCGCCTTGGACGCAGCGTGCGGGCTTCCAGACAACCTTGTGGTTGTCGAAGGGCCCGTCGAAAACAATTCGCCTCTGCCGGGCGGCTGGGCCAGGACCGAATTCACCTGGAAAGTCACCGGTTACGTCCCGGGGCCCCTGAGCGTGCCGCCCGTCGGCGTAAAGCTGGGAGACAGTGTCCTGAAATCCACGTCCCTCTCCATTTCGATAACGGACCCGCTGAAGGACAAGGTCGCCGATATCGACGCCCTGCACGGCGAAAAGCCGCCGCTGGACGTTCCCCTGGCTTCCACCCGGCTGCTCGTTCTGCTGTCGGCTGGAGCAGTTATCCTGCTGGTAGCCGCGGCAATTGTTCTGTTTGCCTGGGTACTGAAACGAAAAAGGCGCGCCGCAACAAGCCGGGTGCTTCTGCCGACTCCGTATGAAACGGCGCTCGCCGCCCTGGAAGCCCTGCGTGAGAACATACCCCTGATTACCGAATTCAAACCGATGTACTACGAAATGAACATGGTGTTGAGGCGTTTTATCGAAGACGTGTTCGATTTTGCCGCTTCACGGTCTACGACCGAAGAATTCCTGGAAGATGCGTTAGTGCAACTTCCCGAGGAATTGAGAGAAGGTCTCGAAGAGTATTTTCATGCCTGCGACCTGGTCAAGTACGCCGGGCTTCCGGTTGACAGGAATGCCGCTGCCGCGGCGCTCGGGACCGCAGAGGAATTCGTGCGCAGGACAGAGCGTATCCGTGGGCCAATTGTTGTCGGGGAGGCAACCGGTGGAGCTGCGTGAGCCTTACATGCTGCTGCTCATCCTGCCGCTCATCCTGACTGCAATACTGGTTTTCAGGCGGTCGGGGCCGGCGGTGAGATTCTCCAGTCTGGACCTACTGGCGCACCTCCGGAAACGGGGCCTGCGCGCGCGCCTGCAGAAACTTCCTCAGGCCATGCTGCTGTCTTCCGTTGGGTGCCTGATTGTCGTCCTGGCCGGCCCCAGGCACGGCATCGAACTCAAGCGCAGAACTACCCAGGGCGTGGATATCGTCCTCTGCATAGACGTATCCGGCTCGATGGTCTTTCAGGACATGGACCCGGACCGTTCGCGTCTCGACCTTGTCAAGCAGGTCGTGGAAAATTTCGTCGACAGCCGGAAAGACGATCAGATAGGCCTGGTCGTCTTTGCCAGGCGGGCTTACCGGCTTGTCCCCATGACTCCGGATCACGACCTGCTTAAGGAATTCCTGAACGATGTTCACATCGGCATGGTGGATAGGACCAGGACGGCCGTCGGCGACGCTCTCGCAAAGGCGGTCGACGTCGCCGGCACCGGTAAAGCCAGAAGCAAGGTCGTAATACTGCTTTCGGACGGGGCCAGTAATGCCGGCTCGATTCCCCCGGATACCGCCGCCGACATGGCGCGGGCTCTGGACATCAAATGCTATACCGTGGGCGCGGGAACGGATGCCAGGGTCATTCGTGTAGGCTTTCAGGCCGTGGCGGTGGACCCCATAGACGAGGCGCTCCTCGCGTCGATAGCGGAAAAAACCGGCGGAAGGTATTTCAGGGCCAAGGACGAGAAGGGGCTCCAGGAAGCCTATGCCGAAATCGACAGGCTGGAGAAAACCGTAATCGAAGGTTACGCCTATCGCCGGTACAGCGAATACCACCCGTACGCGGCCGGCCTGGCTCTGGTGCTTCTTTTCGCTTACCTGCTGACGGGGCTTTTGTGGATAAGGAGGCCCGTCTGATGACTCTCTCCTTCCAGAATCCGCAGGCGTTCTACCTCCTGTGGCTGCTGCTGCCCCTGTGGCTGCTTCTCTGGGGAGGATATCTTCTGCGCCGCCGGGACCTCGTTCGTTTCTACAGGGACAGAATGCCTTTCGGAGCCGAGATCGCCGGGGGCTCCGGCCCGCGCCAGTGGGTCGTTCCGCTCACGCTTTCCCTGGTTCTTGTCTTCACGGTGCTTTCCATGGCTAGGCCGGCCTGGGGCTACCGGACCGAAAGAAATGAAAGACTGGCCACGGATGTCATCATATGCCTGGATACGTCGCGCAGCATGCTTGCGGAAGATGCGCCCGGCGGCAGGCCCCGTCTTGACTTCGCCCGCCTCAAGATTGGCATGATGCTTGACGCCCTGCCGGGAGAAAGGGTCGCCCTGGTGGCTTTTGCAGGCGAAGGAATCATGGCGTGTCCCCTGACCTATGACAATTCCGCACCGCGGGACATGCTTGCCGCCTTGTCGGCGGATATCGTCCCGCTCGGCGGCACCAGCATGGCGTCCGCCATAGACCGCGCCATGACCATGTTCAGGACGGTTGCAGGCGGCGAAAGAGTTATCGTGCTGGTTTCCGACGGTGAGGAGCATAATCCGGAAACCCTCGACGCGTCGCTCAAAAACGCCGCCGCTGCCGGTGTGGCCGTTTTCGTGCTCGGAGTAGGCTCTGCCGAAGGCGCTCCCATCAAAATACGCAGGAATGACGGTTCATGGGAGTATGTCAAGGATTCGTCCGGTGCCGTTGTGGAGTCGCGGCTCAACGAGGAATTGCTGTTGAATCTCGCTAGAAACACCGGCGGCGCCTACGCAAGGGCCGTGGCCGGCAACGAAGATATTAGAACTGTAGCGGCGGGAATCTCGGCCCTGAACCCGGGCAGCGCGGGTGAAGTCATAACCAGGGTGCCCGTTGAGCGCCATCTTTATCCCGCAGTCGTCGCAATGCTTCTGCTCTGGTTCATCCTGCTCCTGCCGGCGCCAAGGCCCGTCGGGGAAGGGACGTCATGAAACATACGGTCGTATCGGCGATCCTCCTCGGCTGCCTCGGTGCGTATCTGTCGGCCGCCGAGTTGAAAGAGTCCCCTCAAGAGTCTCCGTCGCTTTTCTCCGCGGCCTGCGCGGAAATTGCCGCCATGGACGGCGTCAAGGCACTGCGGGCCGGTAAGCCGGAAGAAGCCCTGCGGCTGCTCGAACTGGCGCGTTCCTACGACGGGCGCAACCCTTACATCTCGTTCGACATCGCCAGGGCCGCCGCCGCCGCAGGAGATTCCGAACGCTCCGTCCTGGAATCGAAGAAAACCATCGACGCCGTCCTGTCCGGCGGTCCTGCGCAGTCCTCACGCCTGCATAAACTCCTTGCCGCCGCATGGTATAACCACGGCGTCCAGTTGGCACGGAACGGCAGTCTGCAGGAAGCGCTCGATGCTTTTTCGGAAGCGCTCTCTGCCGCTCCGGCGGACAAGGACGCGGCCTTCAATCGCCTGCTTCTTTCCAGAATTCTCGAAGAACGCAGGCGACAGGAAAAGAAGAGCGACGAGAAGAGAAAACAACTGCAGGATATCTCCAGGCGCATCCTCGGCCTGGTCGAAACCCAGGGCCGTACGCTCGCGGCTTTCTGGGCCGCTGAGCCGGCCGCCGTCCCCGACGGGGTTTCTCTCCCAGGGCAGGGGCCCTCCCCGACGCCGGACCTCATGGCCGCTGCCGCTGCTCTGCTTCTCGCCGCCGTTCAAAAAGCGGGCGGAGATGCACCTGTCGCCGAACGGCTTACCGCCCGGGATGTTTCCGCCTGGGTCGCACAGGTCTTTTCCCCCCAGCCGGCCATGCCTGCCGACAAGCTCGCCGAAGCCGAAACCGGGGTGCGTGACGAGGCCGACGGACTGGTCAAGGACGTTCTGGCCTTCATAAAGAGCCTTGCGCACGACGATACCGGCACCGGTGCCCCTCCGAACCAGGCCCTTCCTCCGAACCCCATGGCTCAGGCCCTGCAGCAGACGGCGTTGTTTCTGGGGACGGGATCCGAGTTCGCGGCTGGCGCGGCGGAAAATCTTTCACCCGCAGCACGGGGCGACGGTGCGGGTATCTCCAAGGCGTCCAGCGGCATGGCGCTGGCTGAAAGGAGTTTCCTCCTGGCGCTTCTCCCCTTCATCCAGCCCCCTCAGCAGCAGGGCGCGGACAAGCAGCCTTCAGATGGGGATAAGGACAAGAAAGATGCCGGTCATGAACGGCAGGACGCCGACACCGGTGATTCGCAGCAAGCGCGGGAAGAGGAAGCCGGTCAGGCACGGGAACGGAAAGATACCGCGGACGACAAAGCAAAAGCGGCGCAGGAACGTAAAATATCACCCGAAGAAGCCCGGCGCCTGCTTGAAGCGCTTCGCCAAGACGACAAGGATGCCCTCAAACAATTAATGGAGCGGCGCGCCGCTCACAGGGGAGAAATACACGTTGAAAAGGATTGGTGACATCGCTGTCGGCGGATGGAGGGCCGGTGTTCTGGCTGCAGGCGTCGTCCTTGTCGCGGCAGCCTGTCCGTCGCTCGACGCCGACGAGCTTGAAGCCACTCTCTCCGTGGATCCGGCTACGATCGTCGTCGGAAAGCGCGCCGAAGCCAAGGTTATCGTGCGTACCGTCACCGACGTGCAGCGCCTTGCTTTCCCCCCAGTGGACGGCCTGATAATCCGCAGGGGCACCACGGGGCAGACGCTCCACAGCTCTGGTGGCCGGATAGAGCAATACGCTTTCTACGTGTTCTACCTGATACCTGCCCGGGAAGGTGAATTTGCCGTGGGGCCGGTTTCTGTTACGGGGGCAAGCGGGCGCGTGTACCAGACCAACTCCGTAATACTGAAAGCCGTCGCAAAGGCCGATACCCCCTCCGACATGCGCCTGGAAGTCAACGTCGCCCCGGCGACGGATGTCTACGTCCACCAGCCCGTGTACCTGACATGGCGTCTTGTTACCCGCCGGAAGCTCCGTTCTTATGAAATAAGCGCACCATGGATACATGCGCTTGATGGATTCCGGGTCCTCGATCCCGACGGCCTCATCGAAGCTTGGAACGCAAACAGGCGTAACGACCTTACGCCCATAAGCATCAGCGGGACCGAGACCGTCGCCAGGGTCTACAGGAAACGCGCCCCCGACGGCGTTGTGGAGATTTTTTACGAATTGAGCAGGGTCTATGTGCCTTTGGCTCCGGGCACCTGTCGGCTTCAAGCCGCAACCGCCGAAGCCGAACTCCTGGAAAACGACATGGCCGATCTTTTCTCCGACCCTCTCGCAGACAGGCTCCTCGGCCGTAGAACGGGAACCGTCTACTCCACCGCCGCCGGAAGCCCCGTTGTCCTCAACGTGAAGCCCCTGCCTGAAACCGGCCGCCCGGAGTCGTTTTCCGGCGCTGTCGGCGCCTTCTCGCTGGAGGCTTTTCTGACTCCCGCTGAGGTCAACGTGGGCGAGACCGTGACTCTTACGGTCAAAATCGCCGGGAAAGGCTCTATTGACCTGGCTGCCAGGCCCGTCATGGCCCCGCGGGATTATTATCGTTCCCTGGAACCGGAAGAAACCACGGAAGGCAATCCCTACGGGGCGAACGGCGTCGTGTCGAGGACTTTTCGCTTCCCGCTCTACATGGAAAGACCCGGAACCCATGAAATACCTCCGCTCCGGTTCACCTTCTTCGATCCGTCCGAAGACCGCTACGTCACGCTTGCCTCCAGGAGCTTCTCCGTCAGGGTGGCGCCCGGCCTGCCGGACAGCGGCCTGAACGCGACCTTTCTCAAGGGCGAGCCCGATGTTCGCCCAGGCATAGAAGATCTCGGACACGACATTACGGATATTTTCACCGATGTCGGCGACTTGTCCGACGATGGTCCGCTCCTGTCGGGCCGTTGGCTGGTCTTGGCCGTCGTCGTGCCCGTGCTGCTGGCGGTTCTTGCCGGCGTTCTGCTCAGGATAAGCAGCGCAAGAGGCGCGGATGTCGTCTCCGCCCGCAGGCGTGCCGCCATGGCTAATTTCCGGCGCGGTATGAAGCGCAAAGAAACCCCGGTACTTCTGCTGAGGCGCTATCTTTCGGATATCACCGGCGGCCGGGCCGGCGGGGAAATCACACCCCGGGAAGCCGCGGACATTGTCCACGCCTTCACCGTTGACGGTCCGGCCGACGATGTGCTTGGCTTGCTGTCCGGCCTGGACGCGGCGCGCTTCGCCCCGGGGGCGGCGGTCGACGACGCCATGCGCGCTGAAGTTGTGGGCCTTGTCGAGAGGATCGAGAAATGTCGTACGTGACCTCGACATCCGCAGCTGCATTCCTTTGCCTGTTCGCCTGCGGGGCGGCTTCCGGCGCAGCGGCGGTTTCGCCGGGCGAGGCGGAACGGGCCTTCGTCCTGGCGAACGAAGCTTACCGCAAGGCTTTTGTGTCCGGCACGGGCCAAACTCGGTCACGCATGCTGCAGGAAGCGGTTGCAGGATACAACGTCGTTCTCGATGCCTATCCTTCCGCCGAAGTCTATCATAACCTCGGCAATGCTCTCTTCAGGCTTGGCAGAAAGGGACAGAGCATCGCCGCCTACAGGCGTTCCCTGATCCTCGCTGGTTCGCACCCGGATACCGTGGCCAACCTGGAATATGTACGTTCCACGTGCACGGGCACTCCCGAGCCCCCTGCGCCGGGGCCCGTCGTGAAAGCCCTTTTCTTCTGGTATTTCGGGGCTTCTCTGAATACCCTCGAAACTTCGGCGCTCCTTTCATTGCTGGCCGCCTCTACGCTGATCTGTATCTGCATATGGCGGGGCAGGCGCTGGCTTGCGCCGACGATCGCCCTCCTCCTGCTGGCTGTCGTGATCGGCGGCGCTTATCTGCAAAGGCGGCATGAATGGATCCGTCCACACTGCGCCGTCGTTGTTTCCGATACGCGCGCACTCTCCGAAGCCAGGCCCACGGCAACGCCCCTGTTTGTTCTCGGGGAGGGTTCCGAGACGCTCTCCGGCAGGGAACGCGAGGGCTGGCGGGAAGTGCTGCTCCCGGACGGCCGCAGGGGCTGGGTGGCGTCGCAAACCCTGTCCCGGTAACCTGTTCTGCCGCACTTCGGATGTTTGACCTGTAACTCCGTGTATGGTAATATGGTAGTAATACTTTATAAACACGCCATTAGGGGAGCCGGTATGAAGCCCGTATCGTCCGCTTTGCACGTCCTGTGCGCCCTCTGTGTCTTCTCGTGTCTTGCGTCAGGCCAGGAAGAAATCCGCACCACCGTGGTCGAGGTCGTCGGCGACAGGGCCGCCGTGGATATGGGGGCCAAGTCCGGCATCAAGGAAGGCGCCGTCTTCAGGCTCTATTCCCCTTCCAGGATCATCCGCATCCCGCTTACCGATATCGTCACCTACCAGTCGGGCGAACCCGTCGCTACCCTGGTTGCGGATGACGTCCGCGCCGAAAAAGCCTGGGGCGACGTCAACCTCTTTGGCGAAGGCGTCGAGCTCTGTCCAGGCATGGACGCCGTGTTTATCGGGCAGCGCAATCTGAAACTTTCCGGCAGCCTTTCCGTGGAAGCCGAAAGCGACAGCGCCGGCCCGGGCGACTGGATTGCCGTCAGGGTCAAGGGCGCCCCCGAAAATTCGGTCTATCACTGGCGCGCCTCCGCCGGCTGGCTCTCCGCCTCCCAGGGACTGAAATCCACCGTCTACTGGGTCGCTCCGGCCAAGCCCGGTCCAGCGGAAATCTCCATAAGGGCGGTTTCTCCCACTGATGACGAATACAAGGCTTCGCTCACCCTTGCCGTGCAGGAAGTCCCCTTCAAGCCCGCGGCCGAGCTCCAGCAGCATCTTGTTGCGGGCAGAATGCTTTCCAGCGGCGGCGAGCCCCGCGTCTCCGACGTCGCGGTTACGGCCGATGGTTTCTTCTACACCGATATCCGCATGGGCGGCATCTACAGGCTGGCCGGCGTGGCCGGCGTGTCGGAAGTCGCCGGCCCCAACAGGGGCAAGAAGCTCTTCGGCCCTTTCGCCCTGGCGGTTTCCGCCGGCAAGGCGTATGTCCTCGACGATGACTTCTACAAGCTGAAACGCTATGATATCGCTACCGGCAAGGCCGAAGCCATCCTGGACAAGAACGTCGCCATGTCCCAGCCCGTCGACCTGGCTGTTGCCGCCAACGGCCTGATCTACGTCGTCGACCGTTCGGCGCGCAAGATCCATGTCATCGAAACCTCGGGTACTTTCCGCCTTTCGTTCGGCAAGAAAGGCACCGCCGCTGGCGAATTCAGCAATCCCGTCGCCATCGATCTCGATGAACAGGCCAACATCCTCGTCCTCGACGCCCGCAGAAAAGTCGTGATCGTTTACGATCCCGCCATGGGTCTCAAGGAAGAATGGAAGCTCGATCTCATGTCGGGCAACGCCCCGCTGGATTTTGCCGCCGGCCCCAGGGGCGATATCTACGTTCTTGAAGGCCCCAGGACCAGGATCGTCAAGTATCATTCCGGCGGCCGCCCCCTGCTGCGTTCCGGCGAAGGTATCTTCCCGAACCTCCCGGCGGAAGCCGCCAGGGTCGCCACGGATCCCGCCGGCAACCTCTATGTTACCCCGGGCAACCGGGCGGGCATATTCCGCTACTCGCCGGACGGTGCTTTCATGGGCGGTGCCGCACTTAGCGGCGTCAGAACGCCCGTCGGCATGGCCGTCGCTCAGAATGGCTTCGCCGCTCTCCATTTTGCCGACCCGCCCTTTGTCGAAATCATGAATGCCGAAGGCTGGAGCATTCAGAACTGGGGCGAGCCTTTCGACAAGCCCACTCGCTTCAATCTTCCCGGCAGGCTCGCCTTCCGTCCCGACAGCCGCGCCCTCTATGCGCTGGGCGCTTCCGATATAGGGGCTTTTGCCGTCGCCAAAAGGACTTTTACCGTTTACCTGTTCTCACTGGAAGGCAAGCTCCTGGAATACTTCGGTGGCGCAGGTGAAGCCTACGGCCGCTTCCTCACCATGAACGATTGCGATATCGATGCCACCGGCGGCCTCTGGGTCCTCGACAACAAGGCTATGCGCGTCACCGGTTTCTTCAAGGATCGCAACATGCCTTTTGTCCGCAACCTTGTCAGGGGCAGGTCCGAGCGCCACGAATTGTCCGAGCCGGGTCTCCTGGCCGTCGCACCGGATGCCCAGAGCTTCTACATCTATGACAGGCGCCTGCGCTCTATCAAGCGCTTTGACAGGGAAGGCGCCATCATCAACCTGCTTGACTTGGCCCGGCTCCGCCCCTCTCCTGAAGATATCCCACGCATCATTACAGGCCCCTTCGGCTACCTCTATATCCTCGACCGCGGGCGGGCCGCCGTCCACGTGGCTTCCTTCGCCGATAAGCCCGAAGTCATCGGCGTGGTAACCGTCAAGAGACCTGATGGCAAACTGGTGGATATGGGCATTGACGCCGCCGGCAGACTCCTTGTCGTTTCCGACAAGGCCACTGTTTATGCCCTGGGTAAACGTTGACGTTTTCGGGAGGACGGATGATGTCGAAGACTCCTTGGGGTTCCACCGATGGCGGCGCCAAACTCTTTGTCTTCGTCCTTATCCTCTTCCTTGCTGTCGTGGCCGGCGGAGGCTGGTTTTTCACCCAGCATCCGGAAGGCAAGCGCATTGCCTCCGATCTGTTGAAGCAGTATGTCCACAAGTCCGATGGCGCAGCGCCGGATAACGGCGCCGCACCGACCGCTCAGCCTGACTCGGGCACCGCACCGGGACCCGACGTCTCCGCACCCGATTCGGAACCGGAAGTCGATCTTGAAGAACTCCGCAAGCAGGCCCAGGCCGATGTCTATTTCAGAGAAGCGTCCTCGGCTTTCGACAAGGGCGAACTCGACAGGGCCGCCGAATACGTGGACTATGCCATCGGTCTTGTCCCGAATCATTCCGGCGCACTGAAATTGCTGATCGAAGTCGAACGGAAAAAATCCGAACGCCGCGTCGAAGAAGAACGCAGAAAGCGCCTTGAAGCTGAAGCCGCCGCCGCCGCCGCAAGGGCCGCTGGCGAGACCGAACCGGCCACTGAGCCGCAGCCGGACGCCCCTGTCGTGGCCGATATCCTTGCCAGGGCTCGGGCTTTCCTCGAAGCCGGTGACCTCGAAAAAGCCGAGGAATACGCACGTTCCGCTGTCGATGCCGATCCTGCCGATACCGAAGCTATCCAGGTCCTGCGGTCCGTTCTCATCGCCCGCAAGCCGGTGCCGGCCGCTCCGCGGGCCGAAGACGACAGCGCCGTGAGAACCCGGCAGCTTGTCGACGTGGCGCGCGAATGCCTTGCCAACGAAGATTTCACCAGCGCCCGCAGTTTTGCCAACAAGGCCCTCGAGCTTACCCCGGGCGACGATTCCGCACGCAGCCTCCTTGCTGAAATAAACCGGGAAGCCAGAGCCGCCGCCACACGCGGCAACACACAGGACGTCCTCCTTGCTGAAATCAATCGCCTGCGCCAGGAAGTGTCTTCCGCACGCGCCGAAATCAACAAGTCTTCGACCGTCCCCGTCGCCCAGCAGGATACGACCGCTATGGATGAGCTCCGTCTCGAGCTTGACCGCAAGCTCCGCATGCTCGACGAAGCCGAAAAACGACGCGACTCCGAAAACTCCCAGCGCGCCGCTTCTCTCGCCAAGCAGGCCAGGATGCTCCTCGACCAGGGCTCCTACGACGCCGCCCGCGAAGTCGCCGTGCGCGCACTCGCACTCGTCCCGGAAGATCCCGAACTCCCCATCCTTATCAACAGGATCGAAAAAGCACGCAGGGACGCCTTGCAAAAAGAAGCCGCTTCCTCACCCGCCCCTGTCATCCAACCCGCTCCCGTCAGTCAGCCCGAACCAGTATCCACGGTCAAGCCGCCTGAACAGGACCCCGCAGAAAAGGCGCGCGCACTTCTGGCCTCGGCACGCCTGCTGGCGCAGGCCGGCTCCGTACAGGCCGCAAGGTCCACTGGCCTCAGGGCGCTGGAAATCGACCCCTCCAACGTGGATATCATTTCTTTCCTGGCTTCTCTCGAAGAAAAACCCCAGGTCCTACCGGCCCCACGCCCCGAACCGGCTTCCACCCCTGAACCGGCCACCGGTATCACTGTCATCGATGGCCCTGACCCTGAGCCGCACCCGGGCATTACGGTTATCGATTCTCCGGATCCACATGCGGACGCCGGTGTCGCGGCCGTGGGCGTGTCCGAGCCCGAGCCGGGCACGGGCATCATGGTCGCCGATGCCCCGGACCACGGACCGGAACCAGGTATCACGGTTATCCCGGGGACGGATTCCGCCCCATCCGTCGATGCCTCCCTCATCTCCATGGCCGAAGCCAGGTTGCTCCTGGCGGACCTGGACACCGCCCTCCAGAACGGCAACACGGATGCCTACTTCGCCCTCCTCGGCGAAGACGCAGCCCTTTCCGAACGCGATAACCTGGATGCTTTCATGCAGGAAGCTTCCGGCATAAGGGTGACTCGCCCCAGGGCCGTTTCCGTCACGCGTTCAGGCGATGGTGCCATGGTTTCTTCCGATTATGTCATCGAATACACCATCAGCGGTTCTCCACTCCGGGTTGAGTTGGCCGGCCAGTACCGCGTCGCGCGTGCCCCCGACGGCAAGTGGATAATAGTCGGCGCTTCCGCTGCAAAACGTTGACGGAGACTGCCTTGGCTTCCGATTTCACGGTCTTCGATTTTCACTTCCATTTCTTCTCGCGGGATGGCTCCAATATCGATGTTGTGCGCGGCTCTCTCCAGAACCCCGCCGTCAGGGGAATTCTCTGCTGTACCGACCTTCCCCTTTCCGATCACGACCCGGTCGCCCTCAACGCACCGCTTTTTTCTCTCGCCGCCGATGTCGGCAGAAACAAGCTCCCTCTGCTCGCAACCGTGCATCCTTCCCAGCAGAACTGGCGCGGCCGTCTCGCGAAAATGCTGGACGCGTCCGCGGAAATCGTCGGCATCAAGCTCCATCCTCCCGCCGGCGGCTATGAAGTTACCGAAGCGCTCCTCGCACCGGTCTTTGAAGCCGCATCAGAGCGGAAACTTATCGTTGCTTCGCACACGTGTCCCGTGCCGGGCTCTTCCGCTATTGCCTTCCTGCCGCTCGTCCGTCGCTTCAGCGACGTTCCTTTTGTCATCTACCACGCTTCCACCCACGAAGAATCCGCCTACATGTCGATGCGCGGCGATGTTTACGTTGAACCCTCCTGGCTGGGTTTCTTCAGGCCGGTCTTCGACATGGTCGGCAAGCTGGGCGGTTACCGCAGGCTTCTTGCCGGTACGGACGGGCCCGGCTGGTTCAGCGGCTTCGACGGCGACCCCTATGACGATCTTGTCCGCCTGGCCCTCGGCATGCTGCCCGATGACGTTTCTGTCCGCGCTTTTCTGTGCGGCAATGCTGAGCGGCTCCTGGGGCTGATTTCCTGACCGCTTGGATTTTTCTGCCGCGCAACCGGCATTTCCTGCCGCAATTTCTTTCTGCCGCCTTCCCCCGTGCCCAAACCCGTATTCACATTAACCCAATGATAACAAGATGTTAACGGGTCGCCCCCCGGTCTGGCACGCTGCTTGCTCTATCCGATCACGTCACCTATGCTCCAGGCTCTTAATGAGCCATCCCTTGGAGGGCCCGGGCTGCTCCCCGGGCCCTCGCTGTTTTTCCCGCACGTCCCCCTTGAAGCCATCCGCTTTCTTCTGCCTGTCTCTTCCCATAGTCGGCAGCATGTTCCCCCCGTGCCCTTGCGATACACGTCCTTTTTCCCTATAATCAGGTCCGTGCCTGCTTCCAGGGAGAATTTTCATGTCCGTTATATCCACCATGTTCGGCGATAGCCCCGACCCGGAAGCCGCCGCCCGGGCAATCCGGCGGGCTCTTGATGTAACCCCGTACCCCGCTTCCATTGTAGCCTCTTCGGACAGGCTCTTTGCTGTAGCACGTACTGCCGGCTTCGAACGCAGGGTGGTCGTCGCCGCACGGCAGCCTCTCGAAATTCCCGCTGAAAAAGTCGTTGCCGTCGACGGGGTCAAGCTTCATCTGCTCGCCGCAGGGTTTGATGCGGCCTCCTTCTTCCAGCAGGCGCTGCCCGCTTTAAAGCCCGTTCCTCTCGGCCTTGCACTGTCGGCCGGCATGGGGGACCGTCTCGGCCTCGCCACTCCCGGCCATGTCAGGGCTGTTCGCGGCACCGGCATCCGGCCCGTTTTCCCACAGCAGTCCATACGCGAAATGTCGCGCACCGGCCGCACGCCGCGCGACGTTATGGCCGATGCCGTCTTCGGCGCACTTCAGGAAGGCTTCCTGTCCGGTTTCGGCTCCGACGCCGATCACCTCAAGACCACGGATGATATCGACTCCTGCCTTCAGGCGGGCTTCACCATGTTCACCGTGGACCCCGGCGACCACGTCGATAACGACGCTGACGCCCTGCCGGCGGCCAGGCTCGACGAGCTTGCCGCGCGGCTGCCCTGGAGCGCCATGGAAACGACCCTGCAGGATTCCGTTTCCAGGTACGCGGGCGCCGTTTCCCTGCCGGGCGATATCGACGTCGCCGCGGCCGACATCGACGTCCTCAGGGCCGCCGTCAAGTACGGCAGTGCCGTCGCCTACGCCGCCAACATGTACCGTCACCTTGCCTCGAAAGCGCCCGAAGGCGCCTTTGAGCTCGAAATCTCCGTCGATGAGACCCAGGCCCCCACCACCGTCTTCGAACACTTCTACTTCGCCTCCGAACTCAAGCGCCTCGGCGTCAAATGGGTTAGCCTGGCGCCGCGCTACGTCGGCAGGTTCGAAAAGGGCGTTGACTACATCGGCGACATGGACGTCTTTGTCCGTGAGCTCAAGGGCCATGCCGCCGTCATGCGCCACCTCGGGCCTTACAAGATGAGCATCCACTCCGGCAGCGACAAGTTCTCCGTCTATCCCGTCATTGCAGATATCGCTGGCCCGTACGTGCACCTCAAGACCGCCGGCACCAGCTACCTCGCCGCTCTCGGCGCCCTTGCACGGGTCGAGCCTGCTTTCATCCGCAGAATCTACCGGTTCGCACGGGAGCGTTACGAAACTGACAAGGCCACTTACCATGTCAGCGCCGATCTCGCCAGGACACCCGACCCCGCCGCCGTCGCCGATGCCGACCTCGTGCCACTCATCGACGAATTCAACGCCCGCCAGGTCTTCCACGTGACTTTCGGCTCGGTCCTCCAGGAACACGACGCCTCGGGCCGCTACCTCTTCCGCGACGAACTCTACGCTCTCCTCCGCCGGCATGAAGACGTTCACCTCGACGTCCTTTCCGCACATATCAGGCGCCATCTCGACCCCTTTGCCGTAGCCTGAACGCCCTTTTGGCACAAGTGGAGAACCGTGAAACAAAACGCCGCTTTCTGCGTCTATTTACAGGGTAGGGGAGAATCTCCCCGGAAGGAGGCCCGCATGTCGTCCCGCTCTCATAAGTTCCTGTACGGCGTTCCCGCTCTTCTCCTGCTGTCCCTGTTTGCCGCCCCCGCCCTGCCGGCCGCAGCCGCCGATGCCGAGCTCCAGCGACTGGCTTCCGACCAGAATGCCTTCGCCCTTGACCTTTACTCCCGCCTGAAGCAGGCCGACGGCAATATCTTCTACTCGCCTTTCAGCATCTCCACGGCCCTTGCCATGACCTACGCCGGCGCGCGGAATGACACGGCCAGGGAAATGGCCGCCGCCATGCGTTTCCCGCCCGGCTCCGACGCCTTCCACGCTTCCGTCGGCAGACAGCTTGCCGACCTTATGCCCCGGCGCAAAGCGCCTTACAGCCTGAATATCGCCAACGCACTCTGGGGCGACAGGGACTTTTCATTCCTCGACGCCTTCCTGGACCTTAACCGCAGCTGCTACGGCGCAGGCCTCAGCCGGCTGGATTTCAGAGCCGATCCCGAAAAGGCGCGCAGGACTATCAACTCCTGGATAGAAGAGCAGACGCGCGACAAGATAAGAGACATGCTCAAAAAGGGCGATATCTCCGCCGACACCCGGCTCGTTCTCACCAACGCCATTTACTTCAAAGGCTCTTGGCTGCACGCGTTCGACGAAGCCGCCACCAGGAACGATTCATTCGTCACTTCTTCCGGAAAGCCGGCACGCATCAGGATGATGTTCCTCAACGAGGATTTCCCATACGCCGAAGACTCCTCCGTCCAGGTCCTGGAGCTGCCTTACCGCGGCGACCGTCTCAGCATGGTTGTCATCCTTCCCAGGTCTCCTAAGGGCCTGCCGCAGGTGGAAGCCTCTCTTGACGGTGACCGGCTGAACGCCTGGATCGCCGCCCTCCGGAGCCGTTCCGTCCACGTCTTCCTCCCGAGGTTCACCATGAACTGCCGTTTCAGCATGGGGCAGACCCTGGCTTCCATGGGCATGCCTTCGGCCTTCGACCCGGGCGCAGCCGACTTCTCCGGCATGACGGGCAACAGGGACCTCTTCATCAGTAACGTCGTTCACCAGGCCTTCGTGGACGTCAATGAAGAAGGCACCGAAGCCGCCGCCGCCACCGCCGTCATCATGGAATGCACCTGTGCCCCCGCTCAGCCTCTCGTCTTCCGCGCCGACCACCCGTTCATCTTTCTGATCCGCGACCGCAGGACCTCGGCGATACTGTTCATGGGCAGGATGACCGCTCCCGAACGGAATTGATCTTCCTCTCACGCACGCTCACACGTACGCTTTGCAGAACGCCTTCCGGACCGCCCCCCCAGGAACCGCCCCGCACCGGTGTGCGCCCCTGCTCAGGGCGACAGCGTTACTTCCCGCTCCGCTCCGATGTCCAGGTAGAACCCCCAGTCGCCGTCACCCTGGTTCACTTTCAGAAGCACCGTGTTCGTGCCTGCTTTCAACTCCCCTGAACACGAATCCTGCGCCCTCATGGCGCCGCGGGGCTCGTCGTTCTGGTAGATCTTCTCCCCGTTCAACCACAGCTTCGCCGTGTCGTCCGTTCCCACCATGAAAATCACGCGCTGCTGCGCAGGTGAACTGATCTCCATGTACGCGTAAGCCGTCTGCCATGTCCCTGGCAGCAGGTTAAAGAGACATGTCCCGTCCGCGGCGGTCTCGGTCCATTTTGCCGTCGTCCCCTCCGCGCTGAACTCCGTGTCCGCGTTGAAGGCTTTCGTCTCGGGTTCGTACACGGTTTCCTGGCCCGTCCATCCGGGATTTGGGAATCCCTTGACTGTCCACGCCTTCTTCACCGCCGCCACCGGGTGCAGCCTGCCCAGGAGTTCGCGGGCCTTCGGGGCGTATGCCGTTTCCGAGTACGATTTCACCACCCTTTCCAGCATCGTGATCACGTCGGGCGTTCCGTACGGGCCGTTCCGGTCCGTTTTCGCCTTCGCCTGCTCGTATATATCCTTCGCCACCAGCTCGAACACGTCTTCCATTCCACCCGTATCGCCGCCTGTTTCCGCCGGTTTGCCGCCCTCCGCCGGCTCCGTCGCGGCCGGCGTCGTCACGGACGGAGGCGGTGGCGGGGGCGGCTTGGGCATGTTCGCTGTCGACCCCTGTCCCGTGCCGCTGTGTCCCGACATGATGAACCCCACGAAAACCGCCAGCCCCACCAGCCCTATCGATCCCAGCACGAACATAAGCATCGGTCCCGAGCCGCCGCCGGGCGCTGTCGTATGTGCCGGTCTCCTCTTGGTTCTATGCTCCATCTTCTTCTCCGCCCGGCCATTATATGCTTTTTCTCTCCTTCACCAAGGTTTTATCTCTAAACGGACAACACGTGCTTTTTCAGTCCCCCTCCATTTCGGCCGGCACCAGCACGCTCGCACGGTAATTGGACATGTTGTGTTCCGGCGAATGTCTCACCTTCACTCCCCGCGATTCCCCGTCCGGCGTATATATCGCCATTTCCTCCATGTCCCACAGCACGATTTCGTCCCGCTCGTCACCGCTCACGTCCGCCGCCGCTCCGCACAGCCACGGATGCCCGTCGTCCGGGAACGTCACCACCCGTCGTCCGTGTCCGTCCATCAACCCGCCCTCTTCAGGGTGTCCCGACAGGAAGACCAGCGCCTGTCCGTCTCCCGTCCAGTTCACCGGCTCTATCGGGCTGGCGTACGGCATCGGCTCCAGCGTGCGCAGTATGTTCCCTTCCGCGTCGTAGAATGCCGTTATCCCGGGGTTGCCCCAGTAGTTTATTGTGCATATTTCCAGCCCCGCGCGCTCCGGCATGAAGTTCCCCACCGACAGTTTCTGCACGTGCCCCAGCATGTGCTTGGCCTTCACCTTCCCCTCCAGGTCGCACAGGATGAACCCTTCCTCCCCGGCGGAAAGCGCTACGCGGTATTCGCCTCCCCGTCCCGAAAGCCGCTCGCACGCTATCCCGTCCACGTGGTCCCCGTAGTCCAGTTCGTATATCTTTCTCCCGTCCGAATCGAACAGCGCGTACCCCGCGAACACCTCGTCCAGCCCGTCTCCGTCCACGTCCTTGATCAGCGGAAAGTGTCCCGTGCTCACCGTCGCGTGCCACATCTCTTCCATGTCCGTCGTGTACGCCCATACGTTCGCGTACCTGTCTTTTATCACAAAGTCGTATCCACGGGTCCCCGCCCGCAGCTTCGCTAGGGCGAAACTGTCCCCGTTTATCCTGTGGTAGTGCGTCAGTCCCCCCGAATGCTCCGTGTACCATGAAGCGCTTTTCGGGTCCGGCGCGACCGGGCAGGGCGCCTTCGTCTTGATTTTGCCCGTCGCTCCTTCCGCCACGTGGATGAAATGGT
>JAFGGJ010000072.1 GCA_016930595.1 Planctomycetota bacterium | reverse complement strand
TGTTGTGCCGAAAACAGTGAAATTATGCCGCATACACAAAACAGTTTGTCGTGCAGGCGGGGTGGGGGTGGCAGGGGGTGGGTGGGCAGCCTGACGGCGAGAAAGCCCTGTTTTCGCGCAGGGCCCCTCGCATGTAGTCCTGCTCGACAGTAAACCTTCCTTGCTGATAAGCACGCGCGCCACAGGCGATTGGGGCGGATGGCAGCCTGACGGCGAGGAAGCGTATTTCACCCAAGCACAAAGGCCATGCAGTGCCAAAATCCAGAGGCCCCGCACGGTTTCTAAAGGAAACATGCAACAAACAACGCCAGAGGGCAAATTTTCGGGAGATTTTCTTCAGAGGATGAGAATGGGAACGGGATGATGAAGGTGGCAGCAGCGCGGGCAGGCGGAGATGCTCCTGGAAAGAGCTTGACTTGGAAGGTTTTTCACACTAAAATTATTCACAGAGGCTGTGTTTTTGGGATTGTTGAGGTTATTTCATGCCCGGGAGGAGGGTTTCATGAATCGGTATAGATTTTTGTTCGGGGGCGCAGGGCTGCTGGGCCTGTGTGCATTGGTTCTGACGGCGGGCTGCGGCGGCGGCGACCAGGGACTGGGTGTTTCGAACGACCCGCCGGACGTGGATTTCACGTGCGATTACGGTGGAGGCGACGCGCCTGTAACGGTGACGTACACGGCAGCGGCAACGGATTCCGACGGGATCCAGAACTACGAATGGGACACCGACTACGACGGCACGTTCAACGTGACGGCGAGCGGCGGGGCGCTGACGCAGCAGATCATTGATTATTCGGGCGGGGGCACGTTTACCGTGGCCGTTATCGTGACGGATACCAAGGGCGGGGCGACGTTCCGCCAGATCTCGATCACCGTGACGGGGAACCAGGCGCCCGAGGCGGACCTTGACGTGACGCCGTCGAGCGGACCGGCGACCACGGTATTCGCTTTCGATGCCAGCGGGTCGACGGACGACAGCGCTATCACGCTTTATGAATGGGACTGGGATTACACCGGGACGTTCAACGCCGACGAATCCGGCGCGTCGCCGACGAACACGCACCAGTATGCCGCCAACGGGGTATACACGGCGGCCGTGCAAGTTACGGACGACAACATGCCCACCGCTGCCACGGATATCGCTACGGTCACGGTCACCGTGCAGGATGCTCCCGCCAACAACGACCCCATCATAGACACTCACACAGCGACGCCTGACGTGCTGATTACCGTGCCGGGGTCGGTCGACTTCGAAATAACTTACCACGACCCGGACATGGACACGTGCACGGTACAGTGGGACACGGACTACAACTGGAGCACGTTCCAGCCGGAAACGGCTTACGACGGGGATACGAGCATCACGCTGGACTTCAATGCGCCGGGGACGTACTACATCCAGGTACAGGTGAATGACGGCAACGGCGGGATAGCGAGCTACACGTACACGTACGTCGTCGGGCAGGTGAATGCGGACTTCTACATTACAAACGCGGCGGGGAGCCAGGTGTATTCGTTCGGCCTGCCGGCGAGCGCCAACGGCGTGCCGCTGCAGAAGGACCCGCGGGATACCGATCCGTCGCTGTACTACCACTGGGATACGGCTGAATGGGCGTTCTACATGGCGTCAGAGGATCATCCGGCGGTGTACGTGGTGCCGCTGGGCGACACGGTGTATTTCCAGGACGCCACGACGCCGGCGGGTACGCATACGTATGACTGGGACTTCGGCGACACCGTGGGCGGTTCGACGGACCAGAACCCGAACTATACTTACGGGGCGGCGGGCATCTACTACGTACAGCTCAACCTGAATTCCGGTATGGCCAACTGGGACTACCATTCGGCAGTGGTTGTGGTGTATGATTCGAGCACGCAGGGCGTTGTGACGCACACGATGGACGAGCAGTCTGACGGCAGCGGGCCGGACCACATGGCGCCGATAGCTGGAGCGGACATCGGGTTTATGAGCCCGACAACGCCTGCTGTCACCACGAACGTCTGCGTGACGTACACGAACTACGGCGGGATGCCGACATACACGATACTGAAGAGCGATTTTACGACGTGGGCCGACCCGGTTCCTGGAGGAGCGACGATAGCGAAAGTATGGGTCGTCCTGCCGGTGGCCAGGGCCAATTCCATCGGCGACGACGATGAGATCAACGTGTACCGGATAACCACCGACTGGCAGCACAACACGGTTGTGTGGGACGACATCATCGGAACCGGGCAGACGATAGACACGGCGACGAACCTGGACAGGGACGCCGGCGACCCGGCGGCGAGCGCCGTGTACAGCTCGACGCTCCACCAACTCGATGGCTTCACCAACTACCCGATGCCGTACCCGGTGTACTACCTGGACATCACGAACATATTCAACGACTGGAGGAACGCGACGTACTCGAACCAGGGCATACTGATAGCGATAGACGACATCAACGGGAGGAACGGCAGCGTGAACTTCATGAACGCCGGACGGTGTTCGTCGGAGTACAGCCGGTGGTTCGAGCCCGTGATAGTGGTGCTGTACAACAACTGACGCGGCGGTAAGAGAGCGAAGAGAAGGGCGCCTTCGGGCGCCCTTTTTTTATGGGACGTTTTCAGACGGGGGGAATCTTTGCCGACATTAATGTAGCCGGGCGGAAGGGACGGGCAGGTCCGTCCGCCGGGCGAGGCAAGACTGTGCAGTCCGGGATGGATATGCCTGAGCAAGGTGACACCGGGCAGGCGTCTTCGCGGACGCTGCGCCTGCTTCTTGCGTGGCAGGTCTGGGTATTTGCCCTGGCCGCCACGGTCGGTTTCGAAATCTATGTGCTGCATCCCGAACCTCCACTTACCCGCGGTGACCTTCTGCCGGCCGACATCTACCGGCGCGGGGGCCAGATGGCGCGTGAAGCGCTGGCATCGTCGGAGATAAGCCCGGAACGGCTGGGGTTGCTGCTGGGGGCGAGGACGTACCTGTCGGTGCTGGACAGTTCGTACGCGGAATTCGCGGCGAAAAGCGACGTGCCGTACCTGCTGGGGAGGATATACCACGACCTTGGGGAAGTAGCGCTGCAGGATCCGGAAATGGCCCGGCGGGAAGGGCTGCTGTCGGCGAAGGATTCGTTCAGGCGGTCGGTGAAGTACCTCGAGAGGGTATCCAGTTCCTACCCCGTATACCTGTCGAGGGGGAAGCTGGCGAGGTTGTTCCAGGGGAAGGCGCTTCTGGGACTGGGAGAATACAGGGCGGCGGCGGACGTGCTGGAAGACCTGGTGCAGCAGTTGAGGGACGACACTCACAGGCAGCGGCGTATCGAACGGATAAAGGGGTTTGCCCTGGCGGACGCCGGGATCGGAGCGGTGGGGGAGGATGCGGTATCGGCGTACATGGAGGCGCTCTGGCGGAGCGGGCAGCAGGAAAAGGCGGTGCTGTTGGCCGAGGAGTTTCTGTCGGTCATGCAGCTTGCGGCGTACAGGGCCAAGCTGGTGGCAGTGCTGGGCAGCAGACACATGAAGGACGGGGCGGAATACTGGGAGACGGCCGAGGGCAAGAGGGTGGAAGAAAGCCTGATGAAGCCGACGACGCCGCTGATGGTGCGACTGGGAGTGCTGCTTTCGATCAAGCTCGGCAAATGGGAGGAAGCCCGGAGACTGCTGGACATGCGTGAGCGGCCGGAACTTGACGACAACGAAGAGAAGATTCTGAGAGGGCTGGCGGCGGCGCTTTCCGGCGATGGCGGCGGGGCGGTCGAAACGGTGAAGAGGCTGTCGCTGGAGCGCCTGACGCCGATACAGCATCGTTCGCGGCTGGTAATACTGGCCGAGAGCGGACTGGCGGGCGGAGAACTTGCCGACGCGGCGGCATATTTCCAGGCGCTGGCGGAAGAGCCGCTGCCAGCGGCACCCGCGGAATACCTGGCGGTGGTCGGGGACGCGAGGACGGTTTCCATAGGGACCGCGCTGGCGGAAACGCAGGCGGCACAGGAGATGTTTCCGGATGCGGCGCGTACGCACGTGATACTTGCCGGGGTGCCCGGAGCGGACAGGGAAGGGTCCCTGGAACAGGCGGCGTACCTGTACGAGCAGGCCGGGGCGGAGTCCCTTGGGATGTACGGGAAGGCGGCGACGGTTGTCGAGGCCATGCTGTCCGGCGGAATGGCCGCCGGGCGGGTGGAAGCGGCGCACTGGCGTGCGGTGGACGACTGGGAGAAGGCCGGTGAGGGTCTGCGGGCGATACTGCTGATGGAGCGGATGAGGCGGGATTATCCGAACACCCGGACCATGCCGAAGGTGCTGTACCGTCTGGGACTGGCATACCAGCGTATAGGGTTGTACGAGAAGGCCGACGAGGCGTACACACGGAATTCGATATCGTACCCGAGGTCGAACTACGCGGTGACGGGGCTGCTGCAGCGGGCGCGGGCGGCGGGATCGATCCCGGACAAGGGGAAGGCGCGTGATTATTACCTGGATATTCTGGCCGACGGAAGACTGAGTCCCGTGGCGTTCCCGTACATGGCGGCGCTGTTCGAGGGCGGGATCCTGGAAGTGGAAATGATATGGGAGGGATACCGTGCGGGGGAGGCGCCGGACAAGGAGTTGTTCAATTCGGCGAAGCAGCACCTGACAGAGGCGCTGGAGAGGTACACGATAGAGGAGTTCAGGGGATATCCGCGTTTCTACGGGTACCTGGTGGAGAAGCTGCCCTCCGACAGCCGCGACGAGGAGATGATGGCTGCGGCGAGCGGCGGGAGGGGCCGGCCGAGCGCATGGCTGGCGCTGATGAAGCTCTATTTCATGCGAGGGGATGAGGAACGGCGTGATTATGCCGAGGTGTTGAGGCTTGCGGACCTAGCGGCGGAGGATATCGAACTTGCAGGAGCGGAGAGGGCAGAGGATCTCAGGCGGGAATTCCTGCTGCTGAAGGGGACGGCGGCGGTACTGGCAGGCCGGGGGAGCGAGGCGGTCCCCGGGCTGTTCGAGGAAGCGGCGGGAGCTTTCGAAGCGATGAGGGAGCTTTCGACGAACAAGGGGGACGCCGCATGGGCTCTCCTGGCGATGGCGATACTGGAAAAGTCGAGGGGCGGCAGCGGCTCCAGGGCGGGACAGATGATAGAGGACGGACGGTGGGAGTTTTCACGGTTGGCGGAGGAGGCGGTCAAGAAACACGGTTTCTGGAAGGAAGTTTCCGACTGGATGGCGAAGAACGGGGAGGCGGCGAGGTGAACCACGGGGACGACAGGCTTATCGAACTGGCGTCAGCGCAGATCGAGGATTACCGCCGCATGTCGGCGCAGATGGATGAGCAGGAGAAGGCCCTGTCGGAGGGGGACGTGGAAAGACTGATGAAGATCCTCCGTGCGAAGAATGAGCTTGTTGAGGCAATAAGCGGCCGCGACGCGGAGATGCGCGTCCTGGCGGACAAGGGGACAGTGGTGACGGAAGAGGCGCGGGCGAGGCTGGCGGAGTTGAAAGAGGAGGCGGCCGCTCTGCTGGAGCGCGAGGAAAAGAGCCTTGTAAAGCTTTCGGCACTGAGATCGTCGGCGGGGCAGGAGGCGCTGGCAAGGGCGAAGGCGCGGCGCGCGGCGGAAGCGTACGGCGGAAAACACGGAGCGAAAGAGCCGAGGTTCCTGGACAAGAACGAATGAGAACGATGGTGGAAGAAGAGAAAAACGTGGAAGCCCTGCAGCAGGCGATGGAACTGTTCAACGCCACGGCAGACAGGCTGCGCGAGACCCATGACACGCTGAGAACCCGCGTGCAGGAACTCACGACGGAAGTGAAGGATCTCAGCAACCGGCTGGAGAACGTGCTGGCGAGCATTACCGACGGCGTGGTCGCGGTGGACGCGGCGCTGCGGATAACGACCGTGAACGCCGCGGCTGGACAACTGGGCTTTAGCGAAGGATCCGGGATAGAGGCGGCGCTCGGAGAGTCTTCCGGCCGGCTGATGCCGTGTATCGAGGGGGCGATGAAGGGCGCGGCGACGACGGCGAAAGAGGAGGAGGTCTCGTTCGGCGGCGAGCGGAAGGTGCTGTCGTTTTCGGTGGCGCCGCTGCACGGGGGCGAAGGAGCGGGACCGACCGGGGCGGTGATATCGTTCAGGGACGTTACGGAGATCATGCGGCTGAAGGCGGACCTTGAGCGAAAGGAACGCCTGGCGGTTCTGGGGGAGATGGCGGCGGCCATAGCGCACGAGGTGCGGAACCCGTTGGGGGGGCTGAGGCTTTTTGCAGGCCTGGCCGGCAACGCGGCGGAAAGGGCGGATTCCGGAGACGTGCTTAAGCACCTGAACGCGATATCCAGCGGAATAGGGGAAATTGACGCGACCATTGAGAACGTACTGACGTTCGCCCGGGACATGGAGGCGCGGTTCGCATCAGTAACGCTTGCCATCATCGTAGCCGAGGCGATAGAAGAGCTTAACGGCCTGTTCGAGGAGACTGGGGCAGAGGTAAAGGTGGAAATACCCGCGGACGTGGTAGTGCGGGCGGACCGGCGGCTGATGAGGCGGGCGGTGGCCAACCTTATAGACAACGCCGTGAAGGTGCAAGGGGAGGGGGGCACGGTCGAGATCCGGCACGAAGTCATGGAGGGCCCGCCGCCTATGCTGGGGATAATCGTGGCGGACCGCGGCCCCGGAGTGGATGAAGCAGGGGCCGTGGAGTGGTTTGCTCCGTTCCGGACCGGACGTGCGGAAGGGACGGGCCTTGGACTCGCCATAGTGGAGAGAGTGGCCGAAGCGCACGGCGGCAGAGCGGAACTCAGACCGCGCCCCGGTGGCGGGGCCGAAGCACTCATCATACTCCCGGCCACGGCTGGAGAGGAGGGATGATGCCCCGCGTCATGGTGGTGGAAGACCAGCGGATAATGCGGGACAGCATCCGGCAGGTGCTGGAGGAGGCGGGGTACAAGGCGCCCGGGTACGGCCGGCCGGAAGAGGCGCTGGCGGCGGTGACGGTGGAGCGGCCGGACGTCATAATCACCGACGTGCGCATGCCCGGGATGACCGGTATAGAGCTACTGAAGAAGGTGAAGGAAATCCTCCCGTTCGTGGAAGTGGTGGTGATGACCGCGTACGGCACGGTGAAGGACGCGGTATCCGCGATGAAGGAAGGGGCGTTCGACTACCTGCTGAAGCCGTTCGAGCCGGAAGAACTGGTGCTCGTGGCGCAGAAAGCTCTTGAGAGGCGCAGGTTCGCCGTAGACGCCGAGTTGAAGAAACGGGAAACACGCACCACGCTGGTCGGGCGTGACAGCGGGCTGGCGAAACTCTACGAACAGGTCGTCCAGATCGCCGGGACGGGGTCCACGGTGTTTGTGCGGGGCGAAAGCGGCGTGGGCAAGGAAGTGGTGGCGAAACTGATCCACGAGCTGTCCGACAGGAAAGACAAACCGTTCGTGAAGGTGAACTGCGCGGCATTGTCGGCGGGACTCCTGGAATCAGAGCTGTTCGGGCACACGAAGGGGGCGTTCACGGGGGCGCAGGCGGACAGGGCCGGGCGGTTCGAGCTGGCCGACGGCGGCAGCCTGCTTCTGGACGAGGTGAGCGAGATCCCCCTGGAACTGCAGGCCAAGCTGTTGAGGGTGTTGCAGGAGAAGGAATTCGAGCGCGTGGGGTCGAGTAAGACGAGGCGCGTGGACGTGAGAATAATAGCCACGAGCAACCGCGACGTGGAGGAGGAGGTGGGCAAAGGCCGGTTCCGGGAGGACCTGTATTTCCGGTTGAACGTCGTGCCCCTGCCGGTGCCTCCGCTGCGCGAGCACTCCGAGGACATACCGGCCCTGGTGGACTATTTCATAGAGCGTTTCCGTGTCGAGATGGGCAGGAAGGTGGCGAAGCCGGCGGCCGGGGTGATGAAGAAATTGGCGGCGTACGGCTGGCCCGGCAACGTCAGGGAACTGGCCAACGCCATCGAGAGGGCGCTGGTGCTGAATCCCGCCCCGGAAATCGACATAACAGTGGATGGGGCAGGCGTGGCGAGAAAGACGGAAGATCCGGCCGGTACCGTCTTTGCAGCGAGGGAAGGCATGAAACTCGACGAAATCGAGCGCGGCGTGATCCTGTCGGTTCTGGGGAGCAAGGGCGGACACAGAAAGAATACGGCTGAAGAGCTGGGTATTTCCGAGCGGTCGCTGCGTGAAAAACTGAAGAAATACAGAGAAGCCGGTGTGCACGATGAGACTTGAATACCGGAAGAAAATGCCGGGAGGAGACGCCAGGGGCGGCGGATTCTGCCGTAAGGCGGCGGAAACAGCCGGAATGGTTGGACATGTAACATGTTGCCAGCATGTGCTTTACAGGAAAGATTGGAATGGGGACGCGTTTTGGCCCGGCGCTTGCCAAGGATCAGTATGTGCTTCTGCGCCAGGAGGTGAGTAGTGTTTGACAGGATATGGGACAACACGTCGGTGCCGGTGATCGAACAGGCGATGCGTTTCGCCCAGCTCAGGCACAACTATCTTGCGAACAACGTCGCCAACGTGGACACGCCCGGGTACAAGGCGCTGGACCTGCCGGAAAGCGAGTTCAGGGAGGCACTGGCAAGGGCCATAGACGACAAGAGGAGCGGCGTTACGGGGACGGTGGATCTGAAAGACACCGCACGTGTGCGGAGCGGGGCCGGCGGATTGAGAATAACGCCGGTCAGCGCCGGAGGGGACACGAGGGTGGACGGAAATGATGTTTCCCTTGACCTGGAGCTGGCGAAGCTGGCAAAGAATTCGATGGAGTACCAGGTGCTGGGCAGGCTGATGGCGAGGCGGTTCGCTTTCCTGCGGCAGGCGGTAAGAGAACGGCTGTCGGGCTGACGAAAGGGAGTGAAGAATGGGACTGTTCACGCCTATTGACATAGCAGCGAGCGCTCTGAGAGCCGAGCGGCTGCGCATGAACGTGATAGCGAATAACCTCGCAAACCTTGAAACGACGCGCGGCCCGGACGGACGGCTGATGCCGTACGTGAGAAAGCTGTCGGTGTTCAGGGCGGGGGCGAGCGACATAACCGGGAACAGCAGGTTCGGGGTGACGCTGGCCGAGGTGATGGAGAGCGGGGAGCAGTTCCGGCGGGTGTGGGACCCGTATCATCCGGACGCCGTGAAAGCCGAAGACGTAGAACGTGCGCCGGAAATGTTCAAGGAGAGCGACATCGGCTTTGTACTTTATCCGAACGTGGACATGCCTACCGAGATAGTGGACATGACGGAAGCTACGAGGATTTACCAGGCGAATATATCAGTGGTGGGCCTGACGAGGGCGATGGTGAGAAGTTCGCTGGAAATACTGGCCTGAAAGGGACATGAGAGATGGTAAAAGGTATTGATCCTATCCTGCCAAGACCTGCGGGGCCGGGGGGCGTTGAGCCGACGAGACCTGAGAGCCCCTCGGCTGCCAAAGGTCCAGGCAGTGCGGATAAGAACTTCGGCGCGTATCTGAAGGAAGCCCTGGGGGAGGTGAACGACCTCCAGATAGACGCCGACAGTGCGATAGAAGACCTCGCCGCCGGACGCACTGAGGATATATCGCGGGTGATGCTGGCGGTGGCGAAAGCGGACCTGGCGTTCGAGACGATGATGCAGATCCGGAACAAGCTGCTGGACGCCTACCAGGAAATAATGCGCATGAACACCTGATGCGCTGGCATGGAGAATTGAATGGCCAAAGCCGCAGATACGTACAACGAGGTCAAGAACCGTCTCAAGGGGCTGAAGCGGTCGGAAAAGTACGCGCTGGGAGCGTTCGGCGCCACGGTGGTCCTGGCCCTGGTGATGCTGTCGCTGTGGGGCACGCGCGCGCGGTACGTGCCGCTGGTGGCGGGGGCATCCGAGGAGGAAATTAAGGACGTCACGGCGGTGCTTGACGAGAAGGGCGAGGAGTACCGCGTTGATGACGGGAAGGTATTGGTGCGGCAGGAGCGCAAACCGGTGCTGGCGGGAGAGCTGAGCCGTCGGAACGTGGTGCCCGGGGCGAAGATAATCGGGTTTTCGGACATTCTGGACAAAGATTCCTTCTACACAACGCGCGACCGGCGGCGGCTGATGATGCAGGTGGCGCTCCAGAACGAACTGGCGCTGATGATAGCGAACCTGTCGGCGATAGAAAGCGCCAAGGTGCTTATTAAGGAAGGCCGTCAGGCAGACATATTCGGGGAGGGACGTCCGGGCGGGGCATCGGTAACGGTCAGGACGCGCTCCGGCACGAGACTCACGGACGAGATAGTGGAGTCGATAGCAGGAATAGTGAAAGGGGCGGTGTCGGATATCGCCGCCGAGGATATTACGGTGGTGGACGCCCGTACCAGCGTGACGCACAAGCCGAAGGAGAACAAGACGGGGCTCTACGAGGCGCCGACGGTCTTCCGGCTGAAGGAGGACGTCGAGAGGGCGCTCGCGGAGAAGGTCAGGGGGATGTTCCTGCGTATGGGCGTGGACGCCGTGGTGGTAGTGAACGCCGAGCTGGACCTGGAAAAGGTGCAGGAAAGGGTCCAGAGCATCGACCCGGAGAACCAGGGTTCGTTCATCGTGTCGGAAAGGCGCACCAAGAACCAGACGAGCGAACCGGTCCGGCAGGGAGGCGTATCCGGCATCGAAGCCAACCGCAGGCTGGGTACGACGGTCGGCACCGGCGGGGGACTCGGCGGCGCTGTGGGGGTGGCCCAGCCGACTCACGCAACTACGGAATCCAGCGAGGAGCGGGATAACACGTACACGTATTCATACCTGCTGAAGGAGATAACAAGGGCGCCCAAGGGTCTCACGAAGGTGTCCGCCAGTGTGGTCCTTTTCGACAGGATAGTCGAGAAAGACGGTACCGTGCAGTACGACAGCAAGGTGATAGCGCAGGGTATGGACGACTGGAACCGGCTGGTGGCCAACGCCCTGGGGATAGACGATGCGACGGCGGTGGTGGTAAAGCACATGCCAAGCGCCGGGCCGGCGCCCGTGGTCGCAGCAGGCGTGGGCGTACAACTTGTTGCCTACAGGGAACTTGCGTCGCGGGCGCTGACGGCGGTAATCGCCCTCGCCGCATTCGCCGGAGCATACGTGCTTTTCAGGCGGTACATGGCGGGACATGCAGGGAAGGAAGCCCCCGTTCCGCTGCCGTCGGGCCAGCCCGACCGGATTACTCAGCTCCAGAAGGCCATAGCGGACCAGGTATCGCAGAAGCCGGACCGGCTGGCGCGTATCCTGGCGCGCTGGATAGTCTCGCGATAGAACGGAGAGCAGGTGGCCCACAACCCGGAAAACCTGAGTCCGCTGGCCAAGGCGGCGATACTGCTTGTCAGCGTGGACACCGAAGTGGCGGCGCGGCTGATGGCGAGCTTGGAACAGGACCAGGTGGAACAGGTGAGCATGGAAGTGGCGCGGTTGGGGGACGTTCCGGCGGGCGTGCGGCAGGAGGTGCTCGAAGAGTTCTACCAGCGGTGCCTGGCGAGCCATTACATAGAGGAAGGCGGGATGGAATACGCCAGGACGCTCCTAGAGCGTTCGCTGTCGGCGGGCGACGCCAGCCGGGTCCTGGACGACCTCGAACAGACCATATACGGGTCGCCGTTCCGGTTTCTGCAGAAAACAGATCCGGCGAACATAGCGGCGTTCGTGCAGGACGAGCATCCCCAGACGATAGCTCTGGTGCTTTCGTACCTCCCGGGGAACATCGGCGGCCACGTGCTGGAGAACCTGCCTGCCCGTAAACAGGTGGAGGTCGCACGGCGTATCGCCACGATGGAGCAGACCAGCCCTGAAACGATAAGGGAAGTGGAGCAGGGGCTGTCCGAGAGGCTTTCGGCGATCATGGGGCAGAACCTGAGGAAGACGGGCGGCGTCGCCAGCGTGGCGGAACTTCTTAACAGCGTGAGCCGCGCGACGGAAAAGAGCATACTGGAGAGCATCGAGGAGGAGAACCCGGATCTCGCCGAAAGCATCCGGAAGCAGATGTTCACCTTCGGCGATCTGCTGCTGGTGAACGACAAGGGCATTCAGTCGCTGCTGAAAGAGATAGAGCCGGACGAGCTCGCCCTGGCGCTGAAGACCGCCACGCAGGAGGTTAAGGACAAGATATTCGGCAACATGTCTGAACGCGCCGGGACGAACGTGAAGGAAGAGATGGAATACATGGGTCCGGTGCGCATAACGGACGTCGAGACTGCACAGCAGCGGATCGTCGACATTGTTCGCAGGCTCGAAGAGGCCGGGGAGCTCATCATAGAGGGACGCGGATCGGAGGAAATAGTTGAGTAGGCTGCCGCGCGGAGAAGGTGCCGTAAGACGTTTCGAGATGATGGACTTCGAAGCGGAATCCCGGCGCGTGCTGGCAGGGGCGCGTGCCGAAGCCCGCGGCATAGCGGCCGAAGCGCAGAAGCAGGCCGCTTCCATTCGTGAAGCCGCACGCCGTGAAGGATACGCCGCGGGACTCCGGGAAGGCGGCGAGGCCGGCCTGAAAGAGGGCAGGGCCGAAGGTGCACGCAGGGCCGAGCAGGAGTTTGTGGAGCGTTCTAAGGACCTTTCGAACGTGCTGGAAGGAATGCTGTCGGAGTTTGCAGCCAGGCGCGAGGGAATACTGGAGCAGGTGAGATCCGAGGCGATGGAATTCCTGATCGCGTGCGTGGAGCGGATTGTTAGACGCGAAGTGTCGATGGACCGGCTGGCACTCGAGCGCGCGCTGGCTGACGGCCTGGCCATGGTTACTTCGTCGCCGGTGACGGTGGAAATCAATCCGGGGGATCTCGGGCACCTGCGGCGCGTGCTGCCGGAGATCCTAGCGGAGGAACCGGTAGAAGGGGTCAAAACCGCGGCGGTGAAGGAACTCGCACCCGGTGACGTAAGGCTCCGGCACCCCGAGGGCTCGATAGACCTGTCGCTCGACGCGCAGATGGCAGTCCTGCGGGCGGCGTTCCTGGGAGGCCGAGATGGAGCGGTCTGACAACGGCCTAAGGCGCATATTGGCCGCGCTGCCGCCCGGCGAGGTTTCCGGGAGGGTGTGTGCTGTCGGCACGCTGGAAGCCGAGGTACAGGGGCTGGATGTCCCCGTTGGGGCCGGGTGTGTAGTGCACAGCGCTCTGGGTCCTCGGCAGGCGGAAGTCGTGGCGCTGAAGGGACGCAGGGCGATTATCACGCCCTACGGCGAAGCCGGGGCCGCTCCCACGGAAGGGCTTGCCGTGGGCGACCGCGTGCAGTGGGTGAGTTCGAGGCAGGACGTCCCCGTCGGCTGGGGATTGCTCGGCAGGATTGTGGATGCCTTCGGTTCACCGATAGACGGCAAGGGGAAGGTGTCGTGTCTCGAGCGCGTGCCGCTGTACAGGAAAGCACCCAGTGCAATCAGCCGCCAGAGGATAACACGCAGACTGGTGACGGGCATACGTTCGCTGGACGGGCTGTTGACGGTGGGATGCGGGCAGAGAATGGGGGTCTTCAGCGGCAGCGGGGTTGGGAAGAGCATATTCCTGAGCATGGTTGCTCGGCACACGGAGGCACCCGTAAGGGTGGTGGCGCTGGTGGGGGAACGCGGCAGGGAAGTGCGCGAGTTCATCGAGCGCGACCTGGGCGAAGAAGGTCTGCAGCGTTCCGTCGTGGTTGTGGCCACGGGGGAGGAGCCGCCGCTGAGGCGTATCAGGGCGGCGTTCACGGCGATGGCGATAGCGGAGTTTTTCCGGGACGGCGGAGTGGACGTGGTATTCCTAATGGACAGCATAACAAGAATCGCCCTCGCCCAGCGTGAACTCGGTCTTGCTGCCGGTGAGCCCCCCACGACGAGAGGCTACACGCCGTCGGTGTTCAACCTGCTGCCGAGACTGCTGGAGAGAGCGGGGGCGGCGGAAAGGGGGACGATCACGGGGTTCTTTGCCGTGCTCGTGGAACAGGATGACCTCACCGAGCCCATCAGCGACGCCGCAAGGAGCATACTGGACGGTCACGTCGTGCTGTCGCGGAAGATGGCCGGCCGTGGGATATACCCTGCGGTCGACGTTCTGGAATCCATAAGCAGGTCCATGCCCGACGTGATCGATGCGAAGCACCTGGCCGGGGCGGCGGCGTTCCGCCGGCTTTGGGGCGCATTCAAGGACGTGGAAGACCTTGTCAACATAGGGGCGTACGTGCGCGGAGCAAGGCGGGAAGTGGATGCCGCCGTGGACCTCATGCCGCGGATGCTGGCGTTCTTGGAGCAGAAGATAGATCAGGGCTGCCGCTTTGACGAAACCATCGGCAAGCTGCTGGAACTGAAAACTGCCGCCGAGGGGGGCGGTCGGCCGGAAGTGGTTAAGGAGGCCCGGCTAAAATGAAAAGATTCCGCTTCAGTCTCGAAAGACTCCTGTCGTACCGGCAGGCGCAGGTGGATGCCGCCGAGCGCGAGTTCGGCGGCGTGCTGGCACAAGTCGAAAAGCTGGCGTTTGAAATCCGCACAATTGAGGAAGAGCGGGAAGAGCGTGCACGGTCGCTTCTGGAGCAGCGGCTTTCGGCCGAAACGCGCAGGGAGGTTGTGGGAGGGCATTCCTACCTGCAGGTCATGTGGCTGAGGATGGTCCGGCTGCGGAAAGAGCTGCAGACTTGGCGGGACAAGCTGCACGACGCTCGACTGCGGCTCGAAGAGACCAGGCGCGAGCTGAAGGCCGTTGAGACGCTTCGAGAACGCGCCATGGAAAAACACAAGGCTGATGAGTTGAGGGAAGAGACACGCGACGCCGACGAAGCCGCGCGCAACTCGTACCTCAGAAACAGGCGAAAGGAAGAAATGCCGGATGCATAGGCTTGCCGAAATGTTGCATTTTTTCGTGAGTGCCAGCGCGGCCACCCTGTGGGCGGTTGTGCTGACGATGGCGGGGCTTTCGCTGACGGGGAGTATTCCCGCCGAGCGATGGTCGGCGATCGGCCGCGTTCTGCGCGGCGACATGGTGCCCGTTGACGTACACGAACATGCGAGACTCAAGGCAGCCGAAAAAACCGTGCAGGCACGCAGCGAAGACGTCACGTTCAGCCACCTGGAAGAAGCCGTGCTGGAAACAACTCGCCTCAGGACCGGTGCTGAACAGGAAATCGCGCAGCAGAAGGTGAAACTGGCCCTCTGGCAGAATGAACTCACCGCTATCCAGGCGCGTGTAAACGCGGATCTCACGGCGTGGCGGCAACAGAAGGAACACATTGACCGGTTGGCACAAGAGGCATCGAGTCGCTCGAAGTCGGAGGCGGAGGCAAGAGTCCTGCGGATATACAACCAGATGGATCCATCGCAGGCCGCCGTGGATCTAGCGGCGCTCTACCAGAGCGGTGAGCAGGGGGAAGCGGGGCGGATACTGGCGGGAATGATCGAGCGCAAGGCCGCCGAAGTGCTCAGAGAAGTGGACGATCCCACCATAAGAAGCAGGCTGATAGGCGAAATGTCGCAAGCGATTGCGGGACAGCCCGGCACGGCGGCAGCCGAGGGGAGCGTGCAGTGAATATGCCCGGCATGGCGTTTCCGGACACGGCCGGTTCTTTGCTTGCCGTGCGGGTCCGGGATGCGGCGCCGCAGACGGGTTCATGCGGCGCTGGTGAAGCGCAGGCGCCCGCCGGCGAGTTCAGCGCTCTCGTAAGCGAATATGCCGCGGAGACGGCGGCTCGCGGGATCGCCGTGGACAGCAGAGAAACCGTCGATCCCGGAGCTGTGTCGGCGGGGACTGGGGCCGTCGATGAGACCGCCGGTACCGGCGGCGAGGCGGCGTTTTCCGGTCCATGGCAGCTTCTGCTGGACCTGTTGAGCGCACCCGCCGTGATGATGCCGGGTGACATGGACGCAGCGGATGCCGTGCTTGTCGGGCAGCAGGCCGACCGGACGGACGACCTCTCGGCCCTGGTGCAGGCCGACGTCCCTGCGACACAGTCTGTAACCGCTCGTGCAGCGCAATTGCAGGCCGGTTCGGTGCTGGGACGGGTCGCTTCGGCCGTAGTGAGCGCTTCGGGAGGAAACAACCGGCTGGTAGTCAGGCTGCATCCGCCCGACCTCGGCACCGTGACCGTAAAGGTTACTCGGGCCGCTGGCCGGGTCTCGGTGGACGTGCGCGCTTCGGACGGCCGCGTGCTGGCTATGCTGGCGCGCGGCGTGGGTGAACTGCGCGACACGCTCAAAACCCAGGGCATAGCAGTCGACCGCTTCAACGTGACGAGCGGTGAGAACCGGGGGCGCGGCGGCAGCGGAGACCGCGGGCGTCGCCGGGCGTCGGTGGCTTTCCAGATTGAATTTGACTCTCCGGAAGGAGAATGACAATGTCAGTGGACGGGATTGACGGCATATCGGCTGCGGGTGCAACGAGTGCAGGCCTGCTGCGCAACGACCGCGTTACCGGGGACGAGTTCCTGCAGCTCCTGGTGACACAGCTCACGCATCAGGATCCGCTGGAGCCGCTTTCGAGCGAGGACTTCATGTCGCAGCTGGCGCAGTTCCAGAGTTTGGAAGAACTCATGGACATAAACGCCCGCAACGACCAGATACTGGCCAGCCAGCAACTGGCGGCGGCCAGCGCGCTCATCGGCAAGCACGTCTCCGGCATCAGCGGCATCCTGGGATACATGGAAGGCTACGTGGACAGAATCTACGTGGACGGCGACGTCGTGTACCTGGACGTGGAAGGCCTGCTGCTGCGCGTCGATGAAGTGCTGGAAGTGTCGGGCGGTGACAGCATTATCGAGGAATGAAATCCAATGGATAATCCGGAAGCCATAGGTGACTTGCGCAAGGCCGTCGGGCAGGACGGCGCGTGCGCGAAGAAAGGAGGCTCCGGATGGGATTGAGTCAGGCTTTGTATGCAGGCGTCAGCGGGCTGATGAGTCATCAGACCTTCCTTGACGCCATAGGCAACAATCTTGCAAACGTGAACACGATCGCCTTCAAGCGGGCGGTGGTCAACTTCAGCGATTTGTTCAGCCAGACGCTGTCGGGCGGGACCGCCCCCCTGGGCGAAGTCGGCGGGATAAACCCCGTACAACTGGGACTCGGTGTCAGAGTCGCCGAGATATCGCAGGATTTCAGCCAAGGGGGGATACAGGCCACCACGCAGCCTTCCGACCTGGCGCTCGAAGGGCGCGGCTTCTTCGTCCTTGCGCAGGGCGATGCGCTGCGGTACACCCGCGACGGCACGTTCCACCTGGGTGTGGACGGCACGCTGCAGTCGGCCGAGGGCTGGCGGCTGCAGGGGACCAACAGCGACCCCGTGACCGGCGTTATTCCGCAGCCTTCGTTCGCCACGCTGGAAAGCGTAATTGTTCCAATAGGTTCGACCGGCGGTGCCATGGCGACCGCCGGTATCGAGTTGGCCGGCAACTTGAACGCCGCGGGGGAAGTGGCTACCACCGGTACCAGGATCCAGTCCGTCAGGCTGTTGACGAGAACGAACGACGGCGTACTGGGGGCTCTTGCCACGGCCGCCGGCGGCGCCGCCTATACCGATGCCTTCGGGCTGCACGTGGCCGAAGCATCCCGCTGCCGGCCCGGGGACATGCTGTACATAGACGGGGCGGGTATTACTCCGGGACTGTATACCGTTGCCACGGTGAATTCAGCGGGCAACGTCGTTACGGTTGTTGAGCCGCTGGCAGCGGGGATGTCCGGGCTGACCGTTTACCAGCCGTCGCAGGCGTCCGACGACCTGCGGTATACCGAGATTTCGACCGGGGGTATCTCCGGCAGTCTGGGGGGGGTTTACGATGAGAATCTCAACCTCCTCCTGGGAAACGCCCCTACCAGCGGTTCTCCGACGATCGAGATTGCCGTTACCAAGGGCGACCGGCTGATCAGCGAGACTTTCCGGTACGGGGATACCGGCCTCCCGGAACCGTCCAGCGGGAAAGAATACAATGGAACGACGCTGGGCGACCTGGCGGCGTACCTGGAGGACATCACGGGGGTCAATTCCGCTTACGACCCGGATAACGATCATCCAGGGATAGGTCATGATGAAACAGTCGGAGACGGTGGAGACGACGGTGTCAGGGATCTGGACCTGTTCAACGAGGCGCGGCTGGTTTTCGGGCGGGGCGATATTTCCGGCCTTGCCGATGCTTTTAACATGTCCGGGATCGGGTCGCTGGCGGACGGGAGTATTTCCGGCAGCCGCCTGGTTGGGAGCGGCGGAGCCGGCAGTTTCACCGGCGTGGCCGTCGGTACCGAGGTCTACCTGAGCGGCGGGGGAGTCACCGCGGGCTACTACAGGGTGCTGGATGTGGCGGTGGACGGTTCCTACGTGACGCTCGGCGACCCCGCGACGCTGTACGAAGATTCCGCCGGGGCGACGGGACTTTCCGGCGTATCGTATGAAATCGCTCCGAACCGCCTGTATGTGAACGGCAATCTCGGGACGCTCAATAACATAGGCGGGGTGCGATTCGAAAGCGGGGCCGCGGACGAAAACGTCTTCGAAGGCGGCCTGATTCAGGCAGCGGACGGCGAGAGCGTGCGCACGAGCGCTCTCGTGTACGACTCGCTGGGTGGCAGCCATCCTCTCGAAATAACGATGGTGCTCGTGAACCGGACCGCGAACGAAGCGACGTGGCGCTGGTATGCCGAAAGCGGAGACGACACGACGTATTCAGAAGAGCCCGGTACGGCGCCACCACCCGCTCTGCCGGTGACGGTTTCCGGCATACGGACGGACCGCGTGGTCGGCTGGGGCGACGTGGTGTTCGACGATGCCGGCGTTTTCAGGAGGGCCGAGCCTGCCGGGGATGGGTCGGTGCGCAACATAGAAATCGACCTGTCGGATCTCGCCACGGACCCGCGCCTCGTGATAACGCCGGACTTTTCCAGTGTGACGCAGTTCGTGAGTCAGTCCGGCAATCTGGAAATAGCCTCCCAGGACGGCTTCCCCGCGGGGGTTATGCAGACTTTTTCCGTAGGCATCGACGGCATTGTGCGCGGCATCTACTCCAACGGCGTGATACAGGACATCGCCCAGGTGGCACTGGCGGACTTCGCCAACGTGAACGGGCTGCTCAAGCAGGGTGAGAACACGTATATCCCCGGGGTCAATTCCGGCGACCCGGTGGTTTCCGCTCCGCTGACGTCGGGCATGGGCTCGGTCCGGGGAAGCAGCCTGGAGCTGTCCAACGTCGATCTTGCCGAAGAATTCACGGACCTGATAGTCGCGCAGCGCGGCTTCCAGGCAAACGCACGGATAATTACGACTTCGGACCAGATGCTCTCGGAGCTCATGAATATGATCAAGTAGAAACAGGGACTGCCGGCATGATAACGCTGACAAAGACGTCTGGAGAAAGCATTGTGGTCAACAGCGACCTGATCCTGTTCGTCGAGCAGACTCCGGATACGCTCATCACTTTTCGCGACGGCCAGCATCTGATCGTTCGTGAGAAGGCTGACGAAGTGGTGCGGAAAGCAATGGATTACACCCGGCTCGCCAGGACGCCCTGGTCTTCGGAAGGGACAGCCTAAATGGATATTTCGAGTATCATCGGGTTGATGATCGGCGTGTTCTTCATATTTCTCGGGATCGTCGGCACCGGCTTCGATGTGGAGAACATACGCATCTTTCTGAACCTGCAGAGCGTCTTCATCACGTTTGGAGGCATGCTGGCGGCTTTCTTCATAAGCATCCCCATGGGGAATATTGTGACGGCGTGGCGGGTGGCGGTCAGGGCTTTTTTCTACGTCCTGCCGGACCCGAACGCCATCGTTAACCGCATGGTGGCATACGCTGAAATAGCCCGCAGGGACGGCATACTGGCGCTTGAAGGGGCGACGAGCAAGGATGATGAGGAGTTTCTTGTCAGGGGCATACAGCTCGCCGTGGACGGCACCGCCCCGGAACTCATCGAAGACATAATGAGCACCGACATTGAAAAGCTGGCGGCCCGTCACGCCGCCGGGCGGCGCATCTTCGAGACGCTGGCCAAGTATGCTCCTCCTTGGGGCATGATCGGCACCCTCATCGGCCTTATCATAATGCTCATCAACCTGGATGACCCTTCCAGAATCGGGCCCGGCATGGCGCTGGCCCTAATCACCACGCTCTACGGCGCCGTTGCCGCCAACTTCGTCTTTGCACCCATGGCCGGCAAACTCGCCGAGAGGTCCGAGCAGGAACTGCTCACCAAGGAGATAATCATGCGGGGTGTCATGGCCATACAGTCCGGCGATAACCCCAGGATCGTCCGCCAGAAGCTCCGCATCTACCTTGCTCCCGGGACCAGGCGGGGTGAGGACTAGCCGATGCCGCGCAGGAAACGCAGACCCCCACTGACCGTGGATACTTCGGCGCCGCACTGGATGGTAACCTTTACCGATCTGATGATGCTCCTGATGGTTTTCTTCATCCTGCTTTTCAGCATGTCCATCGTTCAGGAAGTGCGGTTCAAGGCGGCGCGTGATTCCTTCCGCGCCAACCTGGGGTTCCTGCTGGCACACGAGTCCGTCCGGGCGGGCGGTATGAACCCGGCGTTTGCCAGGGAGCACGCCGCGGCCATGTTCAAGGAAGGCGTTCCGGGCGAACACCTTGAAGTCCTCACCGTGGACGAAGGCAGAAAGATCGTGGTAGGCGGCAAAGTGCTGTTCGCCACGGGTTCCGGGGAACTGCTGCCGGGGAGCGACGCCCTCCTCTACGACGTGGCGGACCGTGTCAGGGGCTTCTCGAACAGGATCGAAATCAGGGGACACGCCGCTCCCGGTGAAACCGCTGGTTCCGATACCTATGAGGATGAATGGGCTCTCGGCTGGGCGCGGGCCAGGGCGGTGGCCGATTTCCTGGTGGCCAGGTGCAACATCCCCGCCAACAGGCTCAGGCTGGCCAGTGGAGGGTCGGCGGATCCGGCCGCCCCGAATCTCCTGTCCGGCAAGGCCAGTCCCAACAGGAGAGTGGAAGTTGTAGCCACGGGCGAGTTTATTCGATAAGATAACCGGCGGGATTTGTTCCCGGAAAGGAATGTCATGCCTGAAACGTCCTCCAGCCACGAAGGCCAGGGGCCGCTGATGCCTGCCACAAGGGCCCGCGTCAGCCTTCGCAATGTTCTTGTTCTGGTTCTCCTCATGGCGGCGGAAGCCATGGTGATCATCGTTATCATGAAGCGGCCCCGCTCGGAAGAGGATATCGGCGGCGGCGCCGCCGTTTCCGTCGTCGCCCAGACGCATTCCGAAAAGGAGCTTATGGCCCCTCGTATAGACATCCCGGGTATCGTCACGAGCATCAAGGTCGATGACGCCGGAGCGCGCCTCCATACTCTTACCACCGGCATTGCCATCAAGATCGGCAGGGTGGTCGAGGGGAAGCCGGAAAGCGATATTGACTTGGAATACCTCAACAACGTGTATCTGCCCAAGGTGCAGCAACTGGAGCCGGCCATAAAAGATGCGCTCATACGCGAGATTACCGGCCGCAGCTACGGCGAACTCCTCCAGCCTTCCGTGCAGCAGCAGATCCTGGACGATATTAAGAGACGGGCGAACGACATGCTCAAAAGCTACGGGCTGGAGCCCAGGATTGTCGAGGTGTACTGGACCTTATGGCATTTCAGTTAGGAAACAGCTATGCCGGAAGATGAAGCGGATGAACTGAGCCAGGCCGAGATCGAATCGCTCCTTTCGCAGGCCAGCGAACTGACGACACAGCAGCCGGCCGACGGCGGGCGGGAAGATGCCGCGGCTTCTTCCAGCGAGTCCAGTATTTTCGCGGGCGGGCTTTCACCGGCTGACCTTGCTTCCCTCGACGATGATTCGATCCCCCAGGAACGTATCATGACCGCGGACGAAGCTTCCGAAGTCCTCGGAGACGTCCCCGTCGAGATATCCATCGAACTCGGCCGCGTTAAACTCACCATCGGCGAACTCATGGACCTGCGCAGGGGCGCCGTCGTCGATCTCGACAGGCTGGCCGGTGAACCCGTCGATGTGCTTGCCAACGGAACGGTCGTGGCCAGGGGCGAAGTCGTCCTTGTGAACGACTACTATTCCGTCCGTATTACGGATATCGTCGATGAAGACCAGTGACGGGCGGCCTCTGCTGCTCGCAGCCGCCGCAGTGTTCTGCTGCCGCCTGCTGCTTGCCGGCGAAGCCCCGCGTACGGAGCTGACGTTCGATACTCCGCCTCCACCGCCTCCTCCCCCCCCGGGTGCCCCTGCGGAACCCGCCGCCGGCACCGCCGAAGATGGACCCGCTCCCGCCGAAGTAACGACGGGAGCCAGGCTTATCGAAGAAATAGTGGCTGGCGGCCTGGAACGGGGTGCGACGGCTGAAGAGTCTTCCACGCCCCCAGTGGCGGCGGAAGAGACACCCGCCGCTTCCGAGGAGAATCAGCCTCTTTTCCCAGGGGCCGGTACACGGCAGCACTCCCCGGAATCTCCCGCCGAGCCGCTCCCGAGTCTTTCCCCGGGGAAGATGTTCCTCCGGCTGATTGCTGGAATGGCCGTCATCGCCGCCGTGATAGGCGGTGGCTATTACTTCCTGAAAAAATACCGGGGTTTCGGTATCGCGGCCGGATCAGGCAAGGGCCTGCTGGAAGTCATCGCCCGTACCCAGGTTGAGCCGGGACGGTCTATCGTCATGATAAAAGCCGGCCGCCGCATCATAATTGCCGGTTCTACCCCTCAGGGGCTAAGTCGACTGGGCGAAATTTCCGATAAAGAAGAGGTAGAGGCGCTTATCCGGCAGGCCGGGCAGGGTGTGCCGGAAAAGGCGTTCCCGGTCGAACTGAAACTCGCCGAGAAGGACTTCGAGCAACTCGACGAGTCGGTTTAGTACGGGGGACGCCGGCGCCGGGCATTGTACCCGGGAGCATAATGGTGGCCCCCAAGGACAAAAGGCTGGCCGCGCTTGGCGCGCTGTTTCTGGCGTGCTTTTTTTTCGCATCCCCATGCTTCGCTCAGGAAGGCGGTCTGCCCATTCCATCCGGCGGTATCGAAACCGCTACCCCCGGCCAGGTGGCCACCGCCTTGGAAATCCTCGCCGTTCTCACGGTCCTGACGCTTGCACCTGCCATAGTCGTGCTTACCACCGGTTTCACCAGAGTGGTCGTCGTCCTTTCTTTCCTCAGGCGGGCGCTGGCTACCCAGCAACTGCCGCCGAATACGGTCATAATCGGCCTTTCACTCTTTCTCACGTTCGCCGTGATGTCGCCTACCTATAACGAAGTCTGGAAGAAGGGCGTCCGCCCTTATCTCAACAGGCAGATAGACCAGAAGACCGCCGTGCACAGGTCGCTCGTGCCCATCAGGCGCTTTATGTTCAAGCACACCCGTGAAAAAGACCTGCGCCTTTTCATCTCCCTAGACGAGGATCTCCGCGGCCGGACCGACCTCAAGCGGGCCGATATCGCCACGCTTACGCTCATTCCGGCTTTTGTGCTTTCCGAGATCCGGCTCGCCTTCTGGATGGGGTTTCTGCTTTACCTGCCGTTTCTGGTCATCGACATGGTGGTTGCCAGCGTGCTCATGAGCATGGGGATGCTGATGCTCCCGCCCATGATGGTTTCCGTTCCGTTCAAGCTGCTGCTGTTCGTCCTGGTGGACGGATGGTACCTGGTGGTGGGAGAATTGCTCAGGGGCTTTGCATAGCTGAAAGGTGCCGGGCGTGGACGTTGATATGGCGGTTGAAGTTTCCCAGAATGCCCTCTGGGTGGCGGCGATGTTGCTGGCCCCGCTGCTCGGAAGCGCCCTCCTGGTCGGGCTCCTGGTCTCCATCTTCCAGGCCGTGACCCAGATCAACGAGCTTACCATCACTTTCATACCCAAAATGGTGGCCGTGTTGGGAGTCACCTTCCTGCTGCTGCCGTGGTTCATTTCGGTCCTGGTCGCTTACACCAGGGAAACGCTGCACCTGCTGGGAGGACCGTAGCTTGCCGCTTTATCGCTTGGCCATAGCTTTTGCACTCCTCTTCATAAGGGTGCTTGCCGTTTTTACCACTGCCCCGATAGTCTCGGAAATAGGTTTCCCCCGGCGCTTTCGCATCCTGGGAGCGTTGCTGGTCTCGGCGGTCTTTTTCCCCGTTTCCGTAATCCACGTGAATTGGTTCAGCGCCGATATCATCCTGCTGGTCCTGCTGGGGATAAGGGAGTTTGTGATCGGGGCGGGTATCGGGCTGATACTGGGTATTATCTACTCATCGTTCCGCCTTGCCGGCGCCGCCGTGGGGCAGACCATGGGCATCGCCATTGCCAACGTCGTGGACCCCCTGCAGGATATCGAAGTCTCCCTCGTGGGTGAATTCTGGTATTTTGCGGCGCTGGCCGTGCTGGTTGTCGCCAATGGTCACCTGTACCTTGTGGAAGCCCTCGGCGAAAGCTTCCGCCTGGCGCCCGTGGGGGCCCTGGCGGCGTATTCCCCTCGGGGCATGCTTATGGTCATGGTCGAAAGCGTCGGCGTCATGTTCATCCTGACCGGCCGGCTGCTCATCCCGGTGGTCGGCATCGTCCTCCTGGCCGTGTTCGGCATGGGTATACTCGGCAGAATGATTCCCCAGATGCACGTCTTCATTGTCGGGTTCCCGCTTATGCTCGGAGTCGGCATTATCGGTCTCTACCTTGCATTGCCGGCCTCCGCCGTCCTTACCGACGAACTCCTGGGCCATTCCACCCGCTTCTGGGGCGGCTGGCTCAGGTCTTTCGCGGCCGGAGCGTGAGGTGACAGGTGCCTGACGCCGATATTGACAGGGATGCACGGACGGAAGAGCCGACCGCTCGCCGTATCGAAGAAGCCCGTGAAAAAGGCCGTGTGGCCAAAAGCCACGAGACCGTTTCCGTGCTCGTCACTCTGGTTGCCATTGTTTTCATATGGATCTACATGCCCATGCTTTACAAGGGCCTGGCAGACATCTTCAACTGGTCGGTGCAGTCGTTTTCATCCGGAGTGCCGGACGGCCCGGCGTCGGGAGCGGCGGTCCTGGCCTGCGCGGGCCGGCGTGTCCTCTTTGCCTGCGCTCCCATAGCGGGCGTGGTGTTCTTCATGGCCGTCGCGGCCAACGTCGTTCAGTTCGGCTTCGTGTTTTCGGGCGAGCCGGTAAAGCCGGACATCAACCGCATCAACCCCGTGCAGGGTCTCGGCCGTCTCTTCAGCGTCCGTACCGCGGAAATGCTCGCCCTTGCTGTCGCGAAGATGTCTCTCGCCGCCGTAACGGTTTATCTCTTCGTCCATCACCGCGGGCCGAGACTGGTGGCGCTCATGGACGGCACCATCCAGGGCGGCGTTGTTGCCGTGCTTATGGAAATCCTCTACCTTGCCCTGGCGATGGTACTGCTGTTTCTCGTGGTGGCGGTTGTCGACCTTGTTTTCCAGCGCCACCAGTACCTCGTTGACCTCCGCATGACGCGTGAAGAAGTCAAGGAGGAACTCCGCCGCATGGAAGGCGATCCCGCCGTGCGCGCCCGCCGCAGGGCTGTCATGAAACGCCTGCTTTTCACCAGGATGTTCGCCGAAATCCCGGAAAGCGACGTCGTCGTGGTCAACCCCACCGAATTCGCCGTCGCTCTCCGTTACCGCCAGGGGGGCGACGCCGCCCCGGTTGTCACCGCCAAGGGCAGGAAAAGGGTCGCTCAGAAAATCCGCGATATTGCCGCCGAAAACTCCGTCCCCGTCGTCGAACGTCCCTTCCTGGCGCGGGGGCTTTTCCATGCCGTTGACGTGGGCTCGGAAATCCCCCAGGAATTCTACCAGATGGTCGCCGAAGTCCTGGCTTATGTCTACCGCATCGGTCGTGAACGAAAGGTCGTTGCCTGATGCCCGATCTCACCCTCAACCTCCGCAGGGCGGTCCGCAGGAGTCCCGACGTCATCCTGATAATGGCGGCCATCCTCACCATCTTCATGACGCTCGTCATCCCGCTCCCGACTTTCATCATGGACGTCTTGCTCGTCATCAACATGACGGCGGCTTTCGTCCTGCTGCTCGGTACGGTTTTCCTCGAAGACCCCCTCGGCCTTTCCACTTTCCCCAGCCTGCTGCTCATTCTCACCTTCTACCGCCTGACGCTCAATGTTGCCACGACAAGGCTCATCCTCAGCTCCTCTTCGGCGTCCACGGACAAGGCCGGCCTGATGATACAGGCCTTCGGCCAGATAGTCGCCGGCCGCGATGAAGTCGTCGGCATGGTCATCTTTGTCATCCTCATCGTCATACAGTTCGTCGTCATAACCAAGGGCGCCACGCGCATCAGCGAAGTCGCCGCGCGCTTCACTCTCGACGCCATGCCCGGCAAGCAGATGTCCATAGACGCCGACCTTAATTCGGGCCTGATCTCCGAAGACGAAGCTCGCGCCAGGCGCTCCCGCCTCGAAAAAGAAACCGACTTTTACGGCGCCATGGACGGCGCTTCCAAGTGGGTCCGGGGCGACGCTATCGCAGGGCTGATCATCACGCTGGTGAACATCATCGGCGGCTTTGTCATCGGTATCGTCAAGCAGGGCTTGAGTCCGGGGGAGGCGATTGCCACATACACGCGCCTTACCGTCGGCGACGGCCTTGTCAGCCAGGTTCCGGCGCTTGTCATCTCCGTCGCTGCAGGCCTCATCATCACCCGCAGCGCCGGCCGGGAGAACCTCGGCCGCCAGGTTCTGTCCGAACTCTTCGTCGGCTGGCGCCCCATCGGGGCGGCCGGCGTCATTCTTGCCGTGCTGGGACTTGCCGTCTTTCCGCCGCTCCAGGCGCTTCCCGTCGCCGCCGTCCTTCTTGCAGCGGCGTGGTTCATGCGCAGGCGTGAAATCGAACGCCGCTCCGCCCGCCTTGCCGAAGAAGAACGCCGCGCGCGGCCCGGCGGCCCCGAACCCGTTGACCATCTCCTGCAGGTGGACGCCGTCGAGCTTGAAATCGGCTACGGCATGATACCCCTCGTGGACCCCAAGCAGGGCGGCGAACTGCTTGAACGCATCGGCGCAATGCGCCGCCAGAGTGCCACGGATCTCGGTATCGTCATCCCTCCCGTCCGCATCCGCGACAACCTCGCCCTGGGACCCAACGAATACTCCATTTCCGTCCGCGGCGAACGCGTCGCTTCCGGTGAAGTCCGCCCGGGCAAGCTGATGGCCATGGACACCGGCGCCGCATCCGGGCCCGTCCCGGGCGCCGAATCCGCCAGGGAACCCGCCTTTGATACCCCGGCCTGCTGGATTCTCCCCGCCGACAGGGACCGCGCCGTCGCTTCCGGTTACCTTGTCGTCGATCCCACCACCGTCATAGCCACGCACCTTTCGGAAATCCTCAAGAAAAACGCCGCCGACCTCCTGACCCGCGATGAGACCGGCCGCCTCCTTGACCGCCTCAAGGAAACTTCCCCGCGCCTCGTGGAAGACGCCCTCAAGCTCCTCTCCATCGCCCAGATTCAGGAAGTCCTCGGCCGCCTCTTGTCCGAAGGCGTCAGCATCCGCAACCTGGAGCTCATCGTCGAAGCCGTCACTTCCGTCGCCCACCGTACCACTGATCCGGAAATCCTCGCTGAATACTCCCGCAACTCCCTCGCGCGCACCATCAGCCGTTCGCTCGCCTCCTCCGACGGCAAGCTCTATGTCATCACCGTGGATCCCAGGATCGAAGACCTCGTCAGGGATTCCCTCGAAACCACCGAAACCGGAACCCAGGTCGGCCTGCCCCCCGAACGCCTCAAGGCGCTTGCCCAGGCCATGCGCTCCGCCGCTGAAGAAGCCGCCGGTTCCGGGCACGTCCCGGTCTTTATCACTTCCAGTCCCGCACGGCCCCACCTGGCCCGCATCGCTTCCCAGGCCGTCCCCGAAAGCTCCGTCATCGCTTACAACGAAGTCGCACGTGAAGTCGACGTCGAATCCGTGGGTACGCTTGCACTGCAGGCTTCGGAGGCCGCCGCCTGATGGAAAAGCTCACTTACACAGGTCCGGATATCAGGCGGGTCCTGGCGCGCATCAAGTCCGAACTGGGCGAAAACGCCGTCATCCACGCCACGCGCTGGGTTAAGCAGCCCGGCCTGCTCGGCATGTTCGGGCGCGAATCCGTTGAAATCGTCGCTTCGCGCGATGTTCCCGACCTGCCCGCTCTCAACCGGGAACGCTCGCGGCAGGCAGGCCGCGGCCTCGTCGAACGCCGTTACAGGGACGTCTTGGCCTCCTCGAATGCCGCCGCTCCTCCGGGTGAAAACAGATTCCTCCGGCCCAGGGATACCACCGGCGGGAGCGGTCCGTCCGCGGGCGCCCTCCGCCCGCGTCTTGTCGCCGGGCTCATCCGGCAGGGCTTCCCCGACGTCGATGCGTCCCGTCTGGCTGACGCCTGTATCGCCAACGCTTCTTCTGCGGACGTCTCTTCTTTCGACCGCCTTGCCTCCCGTTTGACCGGCCTGTTCAGCAAACTCGTCGTCTGCAGGAGCGGCCTGCTGTGCGACTCTTACTCTCCGCGCGTCTTCGCACTGGTCGGCCCGACCGGCTGCGGTAAGACCACCACCGTCGCCAAGCTCGCCGCCGTCCATGCCATCAGGCGCAGGCGTAAAGTCGGCATTGTTTCCATTGACAACTACAGGGTGGGCGGCAGCGAACAGATCCGGCGCTACGCGGAAATCATCGGCGTCCCGCTCTGCCGCGTCTCCGACGTGCGCGAAGCCGCCACCGTCCGCACCATCATGGCCGACCGCGAAATAATCCTCGTTGACACCACCGGCCGTTCTCCCGGCGATCAGCTCGCAGTGTCCGAAATGGCCCTCATGCTCCGTGAAATCGCACCGGATGAAGTCCTCCTTGCCGTCGAAGCCGGTATCGTCGGCGAGCGCGCCGAACGCATCCGCATGTCTTTCGGTCGCTATTTCAATATTGCACGGGTCATAGTCACCAAGGTCGATGAAATCCCCTACGTGGGCGCTGCAGCGGCCCTCTCCATCGCTCTCAGCGCTCCCTTCGCCTACATCACGACGGGACAGGAAGTCCCCGACGATATCCGCTCCGCCGGCAAGGATGCCCTCGTCCGCCTGCTGTCCGCGGCTCTCGCCTGAACAACGCCCGCAGCGTTGTCTCCTTCAGGAGCGCCTTGCTGTGACCAGGAACGGCCGGATGTGCGACCTGTAGTACGGGCTCTTCTGCCGCCAGCTCCCTGAAAACTGCAGCCACCCGGCGACGCCACCCTCCACCCGCCGTACCCATTTCAACGGTATCCGGGGACAGTACGGGTTCACTTCCTTCCCTTCCCACATCTCCTCGTGGTACAGCATTTTGAACGGGCCCCAAGGCTCGGGCGCCTCGAATATGAACAGTTCGGTGCCGGCGTCGCTGTCGAAATCGCCGTACAGATGCCATGTCAGCAGCAGGTACCGCCCCGTCTCACGGATGTAGACCATTTCCGGAAGCCCCAGTTTCCTTTCGAGCCGGAATACGGGCGTTGCTTTCTCAATGTCCCGGGTCCATTCTGCGCTCCCGTCCTTCCCGGCCCCGCAGACGAACTCCCACGCCTCCCTTTCCAGTATCTTCTCCCGGTGGACCCGTCCCGCCCGCAGATCGCTCCCGTTGTCCCACTGGTCCCCGGATACCGCGTATACGAAGTCGTCCCTCGCTCCCCCGTTGTCCCTGCCGAAGTTCACGAACGCCGGTCCCCCGAACGTGTTTCCCGGAAACATCGGCTCGCGGATGCCGCCCGGAGCCGGTGTCCACGTCCTGCCGTGGTCTCTCGACGCCGTTACCTGGGCGTCGCTCCCGTGCTGGGATTTCTCCCCGTGCGCGGGCGGCTTCTGCCCCAGTATGTTCTGGAATGCCAGGTACAGCACGCCGTCCACGCATATCATCCCGCTCGGCTTCGGCCCCTTGCCGCCTATCCCCGTGTATTCCGTCATCGGATTCACGCGGGTTATCCTGTAGTCCGGTGCCTGCCCGGAAAATTTCTCCACGTCCAGCCCGTCGTTCTTGCCGCCCCACGACGGGTCCCCGGATGACGTGTATATCTCGTCGTCGTCGGCCCACGTCATCGGGTAAGTATCCCCGCGCACCGTCGGAACATCGTCGAAATACCGGTTCGGCGGCCCCCATTCCTCCGGCTTGTCCTCCGGGTGCACGCGCGGGTACGTTATCCTCGGCCCCGTCCATTCGAATACCATGTCGCTGTTCAGTGTCATCGGTCTTCCCTTCGCGGATGATCCTTCCGCTGAATATAGTCTCTTCGTCGCGCCGCACAACCGCCCTGGCCGCTTTCCCTGCTCCCTTTCACTTTGTCTGTTTGCCCCCGGCCCTTATAATGTTCGGGAATTCCGCTGGAGGATCGCCATGTTTGAAAAGTACCTCGGCCGTAACCAGTCCGAAATATACGCCGATGACGTCACGAAGACGGGCTGCAGGCTGTGGCTTGAACGCGTCCTGGCCTTCTACGGCGAGGACGGCGGAGTGGACGTGGAGATAATCGACGGCCAACTCCCTCTTACCGAAAAAACCGCCGATTACATCTACTCCGCCTTCACTCCCATCGAACCCGCATACAGGCCCGGCTCCCGTCCCATGCTCGAAAAAATCGTCGCAGGTGCCGTCTCCGCCGGCATGTCCGAGCGCGAAAAGGCTCTTGCTCTCATGCGCGTCGTGCGTGATTCGCGCACCCACGGCCTTGCCTCCCCCAATCTTTTCACCGGCGGCTCTGAAGAAGAACTCCTCAAGCGCGGCGCTGTCATGGGCAACGAAGTCTCCCGCGTCCTCGTCGTCCTCTGCCAGATCGCAGGTCTCCCAGCCCGCACCCATTCTTCACATATATCCGGCCACATGATGGCCGAAATCTTCACCGGTGGCAAGTGGGGTTGGATGGATCCCATGAAAGGCGTTGCTCCCGTTCTCCCTGATGGCTCACCGGCTTCCGCTTGGGATCTCTTCCGCTCCCCCATCCTCTTCGAACGTCAGCCCTCTGCCGTCTGGGACGACATTCGCCCCACCCGCATACAGTTCTCCGACGACGGCCTGGGCCCGGACGCCAAATCCCTTGTCATGGCGCGCAACCGCGACTGCTATTTCCATCCGCGGGAAGCCGCCTCCATCGGCAACTACTTCGCCGGGGATTTCCTCAACTACACCTATCCGTGGCGAATGGACGCCGCCGACCCCGTCCGCCTCGAAGAAATCCGCCACGAGGAACACGTGAACCGCAGGAAGATGGGCCTCCCCGACTACTATTTCAACCAGTATCTCTTCGACGAAGTCCTCCAGCCGGTCTGAGCAGACATGGACGTCCAGCTGTCCTATGAACTGACAGACGAACTTGCCGCCCGTTCTTTCGACGCATGGCTCGAACGGTCTCAGCAGCGCGTGCGTTTCATGCCGCTCGCCGTCGTACTCTTTCTCCTGCTGGCGGTTCTCGGCTTCGCTCTCAAGTCCTATGTCGTCGCGTCGCTCTGTGTTGCCGTCACGCCTTTCCTGGTGTTCTTCGGCTCGCTTGCCGGCAGAGCCAGAAAGACTTTCCTGAACGAAATACACGTTTTGTTGGGTGATGACCGCAGGATAACCGTTTTCATCGACGATGCCGGCGTTCACTCCGTATCCTGCCGGGGCTCCGGCAGTTGGAATTGGCGCATGTTCAGAAACCTCATCCGGGCCGATCGCCAGTGGCTTCTCATCCTGCCCGGTATGCAGTTCGTCATTCTGCCGGGCGACGGCCTCAACCCGGACACGCGTTCTTTCATCGAAAACAGGCTGCGTTCTGCGGGCGTGCCCGTCGACGGCCTCAGCGCGCTGCTGGGCGTCGCTGTCCCGGTCCCCGCGGGATGTCTGCGCCGGGATCGCCGCGCCGGTGAGCCCGGCCGCAGTCCTTTCCTCCCGGCGGGCCGCATCGTGGAAATGTCTTACGATCTCACGCCTCGCCTGCTGGATCGCTCCCTCCGCTGCATATTTCACCAGGACGGCTCCGGTTTCTGGTCTACGCCCCTCTTTGCCGTGCTCCTCGTCTTCCTTGCCTGTGCCGCCTTCATGTCCGGCGCCGATGTTGTTGCAGCCGCTCTCGGCGTCTTTGCCGTGGCGTGCCTGTTCGTCGGCGTCAGGAACCTCCTGCTCAGGACCCGATCCCTCCGCGTGCTGAGACCGGTTTTCGGCACCGCCCGCGTTAGGGTCGCCTTCGCCGGCCGGATGCTCACGCTGACCACGGCGCCGGGCGTCATGGAATGTCCCCTGGATAACGTTACGGAAGTCCGGCGGTGCAGGGACGTGTGGCTTGTCGTGGTCGGCGCCGCGGGCTTCATCCCACTGCCGGCCGAAGCCGTCACCGAAGATCTCCGCGGCCTCCTTGCTTCCGTGTGCCCGCCGGCCGCATAGCCGGAGCCCTCAGGACTCCCGCCGCAGGGCCCTCCGCCCCCGCCGAAACCGCTCCCTCCGCCCCCGCGGAATCCCCCCAGTCTTCTTCCGCTGATGCCTCCACCCCCGCAGAAGAACCCCGCAGGGAATACAGGTATATCTTCAATGAACAGGAATTGCGGTCGGTCGCCGAAGCTCGAGGTCTCGTGTTCATGGAAGTCTGGCGCCAGGGCGTCACCCCTTGTGCCAGGCTGGCGAACTATGTCCGTGTCACCATACAGGATGAGAAATACTCCAGTGTCCGCTTCTGGATAGTCGAATGGGATCTCTACCGCAGGACCTTCTTCGACGACTCCGGCGCTCCGCTCGATTTCGCAAAAAGCAACGCCCTTTATCCGGTCCGCAATTTCCCCGCTTCCATCGTTTTCATTAACGGCAGGCCTCTTTTCTTCTCCGGCACGACCCTGCTGGAAGACGACGGCTCGCGCAAGCTTGTCCTCCAGGCGAAGCTCGGGGCCGACACCGTCCTCAAAGACCTCAAAGTGCCCCTTCCGCCCGACTTCGACGTCTCGGAATACGGCAGCATCTGCGGCGTCATGGACGGCGCTCAGTTGAGAATCCTCTGGGACAGCCTCCTTCCACTCGTCGATCTCAAAACCGTCGCCCCCGCTTCTCCTCAGCCGGAACGCCCCGCTCCGGCGGCAACAGAAAAGCCGGCTGTGGTGCCGGCTGCCGGAAATTCTGCTACTGCCGCTGTCGAAGCGAATATCCAAAAGAACATGGTCGCGCACTGGAGCTTTGAGCGCTGGCTCGATCATGCCGGCCACTTGGCGGAAGAAGATTCCGTACAGCGTATCCCAGCGCATATACTTCAGCCGCCCTGCAGTTTTGTCCCGGGAATCTCCGGGAATACCCTGCGGTTCGACGGCAAGGACGATTACGTGCGTATCGGCTCCGGCGATGTTCCGCGGTCGCTCCAGCTCAGCAATGAAATAACCCTGGAAGCGTGGATCTTCGTTACGGAATACCCCCACAGCTACACCCTGGGGATGATTGTCGGATCCCAGTACGACCCTACCGGTTCCGGCGCTTCCATCTTCTTCGACGGCAGGACCAATCCCGACGGCCAGACAGCCTGCCGCGGACACATTCATTTCCAGATCGGTAATGGGACTTTCCATGTGACGAACAGCAACTCCCGGGTTCCCCTGAACCAGTGGGTTCACATCGTGGCCGCCAGAAAAGCCGGCGAAAAGGGCAGGATCTACTACAACGGAGTGCTTCAACCGTCCACCAGCGCGCCGTGGAACGGTTCCATCACGTACAAAGACTCGGAAATGGCTGTCGGGAGACAGAAGGATTACACTGACCGGTACTTCAAGGGCATCATCGACGAGGTTTCCATCTACAACAGGGCTCTGACGTCGGATGAGGTACAGTCCCGCTTCTCACGCATGCGTGAACACCTTGCCAGGGCGGCGGCTGAAGTCCAGGCGGCAGCCGCGCAGGAAAAAGAGCCTGAATCCCCCTTCCTCCTGGACGAGAAAGCCAAACAAGAAGAAGAATTCGAAACAATGGAGATTGTCGATGAGATCCTGTGGGAACAGTCAAACAAATGACAGACTTTTCATAAAGCCTCCGGCTGTGCAGGTGCCGGCAATTTGACGCTGCGTCCGCCCGGATTGTGTGCGCAAGGCATAATTTCACTGTTTTC
>JAFGGJ010000071.1 GCA_016930595.1 Planctomycetota bacterium | reverse complement strand
GTCGGGGAGGGCGTCGATGGAGAGGTTCCGCAGTTCGACGAGCGCCGGGTGCGAGCGCCATGCGTCGGCGATTTCACGACCCGAAGCGCGTGCGACCACGCCGGGCAGAGCGACACAGGGAGTGACGGCGCCGTCGGGGCGGACCCTGAGCGTGCTGCGCCCGGCTGAACAGACGATATCGCCGCAGAGATTGCCGCCGGGAGCTTCGGCGAGAGACTGCCTGTCGATGGGCAGGATAGAAGTGAACAGCTCGCGCAGGCCTGGTTCGTCGATGCCGCGGCAGGCCGGGGCGGCGGAGGCCGGGGCAACGAAAGTGGTGTCGGCAACAAAGCCGCAGCCCATGTCAAGGGCAAGGCGCTTGAGGCCGGCGGCGTGGACGTAATTCAGGGAGAAAAGCGGCGACTTGATTACTACGGGAATGCCTTTGGAACGAAGCATGCGGACGGCGGCAAGGGCCTTGTCGAGGGAGCCTGCGGAGCCGGTGACGTAGTCGTGCAGTTCCGTGCCGGAGCCGTCAGGCGGAGGCGTTCCGGGAGGCGCGTAGATGCTGACGTCAACGGCCGAAGCGCCGGTTTCCCCGAGGAACTTGACGTCCCGGGAAGTGAGCAGCGTACCGTTGGTGAGGATCCGATACGCCATGCGGCGGGAGCGGAGCGCCAGGATGATGTCGCGCCAGCCGTCCCTTACGAGAGGTTCTCCGCCCGTTATGACGATGAAGAGCACCCCGGCGTACCGGAGGGCGTCGAGGACCTGTTCATGAGGGGCTTCAACAGGGCACGCGGAGTGGTCCACGTAGCAGTGACGGCAATCCAGGTTGCAGCGGTAGGTTATTTCATAGAGGGCCCTGAGGGGGCGGCAGGATCTGTCGGCGCGTGCATAGGCTTCGGAGACGGCCCGCAGTGGGCCTCCGGCCGGGGCGTCATGGGAGTTCAAGGTATTCCCCGCGGCAAAGGGGCCGCCCCGGCATGAGGCGGCGTGGAAACCGTGCGGCGGGGGAGGACGTCACAGCGTACCTCCGTCGGCGAAGATCGGCATGAGGTTCCAGTCCACATTCAAGTCTTCGTCTTCGGGGAAATCGGCGGTGAAGTCGAGGCCGTCGTTGAAATCGTCAATAGTGTCTTCTTCTCTCTTGGAGAGCTGGCCGAGTTCGATGAGGTCGAAGACGGCCCTGCCGATATCGCGGGAGTTCCTGACGCCCCAGAACCTGAGGAGCCAAGGGGCCATTCCGGCGCATTCGAGTTTTGCAAGGGCCTTGACGCCCTGCACGAGTTCCTGGCCGGTGACGTGGCGCTTTTCGCCTTCTTCGGCGCTCTTGCCGGTCATCTTTATCGTGTAATCGAGGCCGCGCCTGACAAAATGGTAGAGCTGGGGGTCGAAGCCGCTTTCTTCGGCTTTTTTCACCAGCGCCAGCAGGAGTAGGGTCATTTCGTCCAAGCGGGGGCTCTCGTGTCGTGCGGCGGGCGTGCCGTGCCCGCGCGTCCGGATGTGATTCTAACGGGACGGCGCCCGGAATTCAAGGTCCGCGGGCGGGGGCCTTTCATCTTGCAACGCGGGCGGGGGCGAAGTAGAATGTATCCGGCCCGAAAGGGGGATTCAGACATGCGGAAACCGGCAATACTGGCACTGGTTTGCACAGCGCTGGCGTGTTCGTGCGGCGGTCCCGGAGCGGTGACACCCAGGTGGGAAGCCGAACCGGCATGGGCGGCGCCGGTAAAAGGCCTGGCGCTGGCGATCGAATCGGGAAGCGGGGAGTACCCGGCGGGGACCCCGGTGTTTCTGAAGGTGCACTTCAAAAACAGCCTGTTGAAGGTGCGCTATCTGGACGTCAGGAACAACTGTGAAGGGCTTTCGCTGGAGATAACCGGCCCGGACGGAGAGGTCGAGGCCGCCGAGGGTAAGGGGGAGCCGGAGGATCGGGGGGATTTCCTGAAGCTGGAGCCTGACGGGCAGATGACGATCGAAATCAGGGGGCCGGAGAATTCCAACTGGTCTTACGACCTTTCCGCTCCGGGGACCTACAGGATAAAGGCGGTCTACAAAGCGGAAATCAGCAGCCTTTGGAACCGGCTTTCGGCCGCGGCCGGCAAGTACGAGGGAGAAGTACTGTATACGGGCAGGTTCGTGACTCCTGAAGTGACCATAGAAGTGAAAGCGCCGGAAAAGAAGAGGTAATCCGGGAAAACACGCATGACAAAGGCAGGGTTTCAAACGTCCTTGTATTCAGGGATGCGTGTGTTGAGACGTGCAGCGCTAATTCTGTTGCTGGTTGCCGCTCCGGCAGCGGTGCGGGGAGCGGAGCCGCGCGCGTGGGAGCTTCCTCCCGCACGGCTCGGGGAATACGTCACGGCGTACAACGAGATCCCGGGGCCGTTTGTTTACCAGGACCGCACGCCTTTCGGGATATACATGGGGGCGATGCTGCAGCCGGTGGTTCTGCCGATGGACGACATCGGCGGCCTGGATGCGGGCGACGGGTGGGCGCTGGTAATAGGGATGGCGCCCGACATGATGTATGACCCGGAAGGTATTTTCGGGCTGGAACTTCTGTTTGAGCGCAGCGAACATCACGACCCGGGCACTGGCAACGACGCGGATTACACGCGGCTTTCAGTGGGGTTCAGGTGGTGGGACAATTCCCGCCCGAACGTGATGCCTTACCTTGCGTTCGGGGCATCCTTCTCGTCCATAGACGGGAATCCCGGCGGTCTGGAGACGGACGGCTGGGGGTTCTACGGCGGGGGGGGCGTGGGGATTTTTGCGACGCCCAATGTATCCATCGGGATAGACGTGAAGCTGCACATATGGGCAGGCGACGACCAGTTCGGGATAGTGCGCTACGGGCTCACTCCCGTGGTGGGAATTGAACTGCTACTGCATTTTTAGACGATAACTTTGCAGAACGTTGGATGACCGGCGCCGGGGCCGCCTGTAAAACCCCTGAGGGCCTGCCGGAAAGCCGGGACCGTGCGGGTTGCATCTGCGATTCGGCGGAAATGTTTTTCCGGCGGGCATCGGGAGCGGTTCTGACAAGTCGGAAGGAAAGCTGATGACAAGACTCCTGTGTGTTGCAGCACTTGCGGTTGCGGCGTTCGGCTGCGTGCCCATGGTACAGACGCCGGGGCCGGACGGCGGGCATCTGGCGCTGAGGCCGGTGGTCACGGTATACGGGACGTATCCGCACACGGACAAGGGACTGAACGTGCTTGACCACGGGTATTACGTGGAACTCCATCTGCTGTACGAAATCGACGAGAACTGGAGCATTGGGCTGGGCGGCGGGCACTACAGGGCGGACGCCAAGCTGCCTCCGCCGTTGCCTCCCATACCGCAATCGCCGCTGGAGGGGGTGCCGGTACTGTTGAGGCTGCAGTACGGCAGGTACAGCCGTGCGGGGACGCACCGGTATTACTTCACGATTGCGGGCGGGCACATGTTCTATGCGGAGAATGATTTCGTGGACAATGAAAGCCTGGCTTTTACAAGCGTGGGCGTGGAGCTTTTCGGCAGCACCAACCTGGATCTCCGGTTCGAGTGGGGGCACCTGTGGACATGGGAGAGCCACTACGACCAGTGGACCGCCGGCGTGGGGCTGTCGTACAACTTCTAGCGTGTTTCGTGGAGGACTGACATGCGCCGCATATCCTGCCTGTTGTTCAGTAGTGTGTTGCTGGCGGTCGTTTCCGGCTGCGGGAACGGTGGCACGAACCCCAGTATAGGGATGACTTCCATCACGCCGTCGAACGGCGTGGTTACGGGAGGGACTGCGGTCACGATAAAGGGCTTTGGCTACAGCGCCCCTGCGCAGGTGACTTTCGACGGGGTGAGCGCCGCTTCCATCAACGTGGTGGACGCCGGGACGATCACGTGCAATACGCCCGCTGGAAGCGGTTCGGGATGGGTGGACGTGGTGCTGACGATAGGGACGGACACGGTGACGCGGTCCAACTTCTTCTATTACTATACGAATCCGACGATAAGCTCGCTGGACGTCACGGAAGGGCCTTCTTCGGGGTATACGGACGTAACGATAACGGGGACGGGTTTTCTGGCGGGGGCGAGCGTGACGTTCGGCGGACTGGACGCCCTGGAAGTGACGGTGGCTGGCGATACGAGCATCACGTGCAAGACGCCGGCGTACCCGGCGGGGGGAGCGGTGGACGTGGCGGTTTCGAACACGGACGGAGGCAGCGTGACGAGCGCGGGGGCGTTCCTGTACCGCCTGCCGCCGACTATAACGTCCGTGTCGCCGTCATACGCCGATGTTGTCGGCGGGGCGACGATCACGATCGACGGGACGGATTTCTACGGCAACACGTCGAACACGATCGTGACGCTTGACACGACGAACATAACGCCGGCGAGCGTGACGGCGACGCAGGTGACGTTCGTGGTGCCGGGCACGTTTACGGAAGGCACGTACGATCTGACGTTCACCAACCCGGACACGCAGACCGGTTCGATGGCGCATGCGCTGTTCCTCTACGCCAGCGGGAACCTGGTCTACGTCAACCACGCCACGGGCAGCGACTCCACGGGCCTGGGCACGGTCGGCTCCCCGTACCAGACGATCGGCAAGGGGATATCCATGGCGTCCGCGGGCCAGACCGTCCTTGTCCAGAACGGCACCTACGACACGGAAAGTTTTCCGGTGGCGCTTTCTGCGGGCGTCAACGTGGTCGGCGAGAGCGTATCCGGGGTTGGCGTGGTGGGCGGCGGCGCTCCGGCGGCCGTTTTTCAGGCGGTTTCGGTGACGGGATCGGCCACGGCGCTCAAGAGACTGAGTGTTATCGGGGCGGACGCCGACACGGGCGTGGGCGTAGCCATAGGCGGCAGCGAAAACATCGAATTAGCAAGCCTGGACATCTACGGGCAGTCAAGGGGCGTCGAAGTTTCGTCTTCCGAGATATCGATGGATTCCTGCAGGGTCCGGCTGAATCTGGGCCGGGGGGGTATGAAGATACTGTCTTCCGACGTTACGGCGACGCGCTGTGAGTTTTCCGACAACACGGAAGAGAACATTTCCGGGGGCGGCGCGGGAGTCTACGTAGATCCGGATTCCACGATATCTTTCGGCCTGTGCACATTTGTTGACAACGACGCGACGGCCGGCAGCGCCGACAGGCCCGGCGGAGGCATGTACGTGCAGGGCCTGGGGGAGATTGTGAACTGCATGTTCAGCAGCAACACGGCTTCGGTTGGCGGCGGGCTCATAACGTACAACGTCCCGGACGTTGACGTCACCAACGAGCCACAGCTCTTCATAAGGAACTGTATCTTCTACGGGAACCATGCGCAGAACCTCGGCAATCCCAATACCGACGGCGCCGCCGTCGCCGTGGTGAGCGAAGGCGCCGACAACACCGGCACGGTTCTGGTCAACTGCGTATTCGCCGACAACACGTCCAGCACGCAGGGCGCCAGCATCCTGTGCTATGCGGCTTTCGTCGACAAGAAGGCCCGTCCCTACATCCGGAACTGCATCATCACCGGTGCCAACGCCAACGGCTACTGGGGCAACAACAACTCGGCCCGGCCGGTCTTCCAGTACAACTGTTTCTACAACAACGTGTTGAATCACATGAATGTTGCCGGCCTTACGTACAACACCGAGTGGCAGGTGAATACCGGGTACTACAGCACCCCCCCGCTCGTGCAGGGGGTGTGGAACATTGTGCAGGACCCGGGCTTCCTGGACGCCGGAGTGAACAACTACCGCCTTGCCGCCGATTCCGCCTGCATAGACGCCGGCGACCCCGACGCCGCGTACAACGACACGGACGCGTCAACGAATGACATGGGGGCCTACGGCGGGCCCGACGGCGACTGGCAGTAAGGGCGTCGTTGCCGGGAAGGCGGATCCGCAGGCGGAAAAACTAATCCGTACACCGGAGGCATTCCACGCGCACACGGGCCCTGCGGCCCCATAATGTGTACGAAAGACTCCATGCCCCCGCCAGCCCCGCGACGCCGGATCCGACAACGGCCCAGTCGAACAGGCCGAGAAGAAGCCAGCCCGCCGTTATGCCCGCCATGCCGCCCAGCAGCGGGATCCCCAGCAGAACGACCGCTGCCGCCGCGGGGCTCATGTCCGGCACAAAGACGGTGACCTGGTCTCCGGACCGCGGCGTGCCGTTTACGCAGGATCGATCCACCCGCATCAGCCGGTCGCCGCCGGGGTCGGCGGAATTGCACAGGCCGCAGCGTGCGCAGTCCGCAGAAGCGGACTTGTCGAGCTTCAGGACAAACGTGTCGCCTTCCAGTCCGCAGACGACGGCTGTTTCACTTCTGTATTTCACGACCGGCCTTTCATGCGCGCCCGGCGTTGCGGGTGGCGGTGCGGCCGCCGTGCATTTCCCTGCACATCCACCGGCCTTCAGGCGTGGTCGCGGTATAATACCCGCCTGAATGAGCGGAGACAACAGGATGAACGATAAGACGGAAATGCTCCTGGCGGTGTTCAGGGAACAGGGGCTCGACGTCGAGGCCGCGGAGGTCGACGACAGGAAGCTCGTGAAATCGACGGTGCCCTTCTGCTACCAGGACTACACCCACCCACGGCTGGAAGCCGTCCGGCGGAAGTATGCCCTGGATGAAATCGTTGCCGCCGGCTCGGACGAGTTCCACAGGATGCTCCTGCTGCGGCGCTGGGTGCATGAGACCATCCCGCGTGGGGATCCTGTCCACGGCGTGATGGATATGGAGGCCATACTGGACAGCGCTCTCGATGGAGGGACTTTCTACTGCACGCATTACGCGTGGGTCTACATGTCATGCGCTGTGGCGCTCGGTTGGCAGGCGCGGAAACTCGGCATAGACTCGTTTCACGGGTCGGACGAGGATTCCACGCATCACGGCGTGGCCGAGATCTGGTCCAACCGGTACGCTAAATGGGTGGTGATGGACGCGATGTACGATATCAATTTCGAAAGGGAAGGAGCGCCGCTTTCTGCACGGGAGCTCAGGGAGCAGTGGATAAAGGATCGTTCGGAGAGCGTTCAGACGACTGCGGGCCCCGGGCGCGAAGTGACGGCGACGGGGGCGCCCGAGAGAGCCTTCGACAGCCCGGCGTGTTACTTCTGGTTCCATGTCTGCACGCGTAACGACTTCTATTCGATGCCCGAAAAATACGGCAACTACCGGTGCCTGACGCTGCAGGACAGGCATAACAAGGGCCTGATATGGTACCAGGGCAAGGGCTCGGAGGGCGCAGCCTATCCCCATTCCTGCTACCGAGGGATGTTTCTGGCGACTGAGACGCCGGACGATCTGTCGCCGTCGATCGGGAGCATTGAATTCGGTTTCGAGCCGGGGGACGGACCCGGCAACTGCGCGGTTCACCTGCGCCACTTTACTCCCAACTTCAGTCATCATCGTATCGAAATGAACGGGAAGACCTGCGAGACCGCCGGGGACAGGGTCGTCTGGACGCCGGCGCCGGGGGAGAATGTTCTGGCGGCGAGGACTGTGAACCTTGCCGGCATCGAAGGCCCGCCTTCGACCGTCCGGCTGGTCGTGAAGGAGTAACCGGACGACATGGCTGCAACGGGTGACAAGGGTGTTCCAGTGGATACTGCCGGGTATCCGGAAGACGCTCTGCGTGAAGCTGACAAGCTGTATTCGATTCTCATCAAACCGGTTTCATGGGCGTGCAACCTGAAATGCACTTACTGTTTCTACCACATAACGGAAGCGCTCTATGAAAAGCCTGAGTGCATGGATGTTAGGACGCTCGAAAGGATGGTCCGGGATCTGCAGGTTCTCGAACACCCGTCCGTCGCCTACGGCTGGCAGGGTGGCGAGCCGCTCGTCGCCGGGCGGGAATTCTTCCACCTGGCGTTCCGCATGCAGGAAAAGCACCGCGTGGGGAACCAGGTGATAGCAAACGCCGTCCAGACGAACGCCACGCTCATAGATGAAGGCTGGGCGCGCCTGTTCGCCCGGAACCGGGTGCTGCTCGGCGTGTCCCTCGACGGTCCGAAGGAAATCCACGATCATTACCGGGGGCAGGGCACGCATGAACGCGTGATGAAGGCTATCCGACTGTTGAACGCCAACCGGGTCGAATTCAATATCTTGGCGGTGCTCAACGACCGGAACGTCAAGATGGGCCGAAGGTTGTACAGGTACCTCGTGGACCACGGTTTCCGGTGGCTTCAATTCATACCCATCGTCGAACCGGGACGCGACGGCGGGTCGGCGCCTTTCGGGATAACGGCGGACGAATACGCCGATTTCCTCCTGGACGTGTTCGACGAGTGGCGTTCTCATGACATGGGGCGCGTGTCCGTCAGGTTTTTTGACAGCATGGTCATGCACGCCGGCGGAGGCAAGGGGCTGCTGTGCCTGCACGACGGGGCGTGTGACGCGTACGTGGTCGTTGAGCACAACGGGGACGTCTACCCCTGTGATTTCTTCGTCCGCCCCGAATGGAAGGTCGGCAACCTGAACGACGTTCCCGAATCCGACAACGCCTATATCCGCATGATGGAAAGCGACGTGCTGAAGCGTTTTCGCACGGGGCGTTCAATCGGCGCGTGCGCCGATTGCAGGTATGTCGGCATATGTAGCGGCGGCTGCCAGAAGGACCGTCTCGTCCGCTGGAAATCTTTCGGCGGCGGCCTGGAGAACCGTTCCATCCTGTGCCCGGCGTACAAGAAGTTCTACGACGCAACGTGGAACTGGTTTACCGAGCAGGCACAACGCCTTCAGGCCGGGCAGCCCCCGGCCGGCAGCGGCGGCGAAGATCGCGGCTAGAGCAGTTTTTCCGCCCCGGCGTAGACTTCTTCGACGGTCAGGACCGCTGCTGCGTGACCAGGCCGTTCACCGTTCCAGGTCTTCATGTCGTCGAATACAGCGCCTTCGGTCTGCCGCTCCAGGCTGCCCTTCACCTGGTACGCCTTGCCGCCGTTCGTCATGAAGAGCACGCTCCCCTTGCTGCCGGCAAGGATGTTGGCCTTGGTTTTGTCGAAGTAGTTGTCCGCGATGACGATCTTGTCCTGGCTGTATTTCTTTACGCAGCCGACGTAGATGGAATTGGGTACGCCTGCGGCGCTGACGGTGGTCAGGATACACGGACCTTTCCGGTCGTCCCATCCGGTGCTGACTTCTTCAGGCAATGGCGGCATGGTTATTCTCCTTTCGACTGCGGCTGTGGTGTTTCCGCGGAGGGACCATCCACACCACGGACTCGGTTGCCGGTGATTTTCAAGCGGTCTTCGATGAAAAGGCGAACGGCTTCAGGATAGATGCGGCGTTCTTCGGCCTGGACGCGTTCGGCCAGGGTATCCGGCGTGTCGTCGTCGAGCACCGGCACGGCGGACTGCAGCACGATTGGGCCGTGGTCGTATTCGTCGTCAACAAAATGCACGGTGCATCCCGTGATTTTCACTCCCGATTCCAGCACTGCTTCATGCACGAAATGCCCGTACATGCCTTTGCCGCAGAATGCCGGAATAAGCGCCGGATGGACGTTCAGTATCCGGTGGCGGAAATCTTTCGGCACGCCTATCTGCACCATGAAGCCGGCGAGTATCACCAGTCGCGCACCTGCATCGCGCACCGGGTCGAATACCGCCCGTGTGTAATCCGCGACGGAATCGAACCTGCCGCGGGGCAGCACGAGCGTTGCTATACCGTGGTTGTGAGCCCGCTGCAGCCCGTAGGCGTCGCGGCGGCTGGATATGACGAGTCGCACGTCGATGTCCAGTTCGCCCCCGTCGTGCAGGTCCAGCAGGTTCTGCAGGGTTGTCCCGTCGCCGGACAGCAGCACCGCAACCGGGAATTCTTCCGCCATTGTGCCTCCCGACAGGGGCCATTATAGCGATGTGGCCGGTTCTGACAAAAAGAAGCCGCGGGTACCGTGACAGAAAACGGGGGACGCCCCGGATGCTTCAGTGCAGCGGGAAGAACACGGCCCTGAAACGCGGGACGTCGGCGTCGAGAAATATCCACGAGAGATAGAGATAGATCAGTTCAGGGCCCCAGAACATGGCGATGAAGGTACCTATCGCCAGGAACGGACCAAACACTATCCGCCGTCTGCCGGTTATCATCAGCGATACGAGACCGACAATGGACCCGAGAAACGCCCCCAGCGTGATCCCGAGCAGCGCCGCCGGGAAACCCGTCAGCCCTCCGACCATGGCCATCAGCTTGACATCTCCGAACCCCATGGCCGGCTTCTTGAGGATGGCTTCTCCCACGATACCCAGCACCCACAGGACTCCGCCGCCGATGAAGATCCCGGCCAGCGACGACAGGAAGGCGTCCATTCGCAGGACGCCGGTTATTTCGAAGAGCCGCGATCCCATGAAGGCTGATTCATGCAGCGACGGGATAAGCGCCGACAGTACCGGCGCCGCTATAATCCCAGGGATAGTGATCTCGTTGGGTATGCGCGACGTCAGGCAGTCGATGAAGGCCACTGCAACCAGCGACGCGATCAGTAGAAGGTGCACGGCCGTCTTGGCCGCCGGATAGAAAGGCCCTCCCCATGACGTCATGGCTGCGCCGTTTACGTTCACTTCGTGGTGGAATACGAACAGGAAAAGCCCAGCGGTCAGCACTTCCACCACCAGGTAGCGCGGGTGGATCCGTATCTTGCAGTAGCGGCATTTGCCCATCAGGATGATGTATGAGATTATGGGTATGTTGTCGTACCAGGCAAGATCGTGCTTGCACGTCGGGCAGAAGGAACGGGTGCGTTTGATCATGCTGATGCGGCGTGGCCAGCGGTATATGAGGGCGTTGATGAAGGAGCCGAGTATCGCGCCGAAACATCCGGCCGCTACGAAGAAAACGATGCGGAGATGAGCGTCGGCGTCGGTCGGCAAAAGGCGTCCTTTCTCAACAGCTATCGGCCGGGATAGGCGCGGCCTTCAAGGGCTTCCACGTACTTCTGGGCCGAGTAGGCGGCCTGGGCGCCTTCGCCCGCGGCCGTCACGACCTGGCGCCATTCCTTGGAGCGGCAGTCTCCGGCTGCGTAGAGCCCCGGCACGTCGGTGCCCATTACTTCGTCGGTCACTATGTAACCTCCCTCGTCCATGCGCACAAGCCCCTTCACCATCGAAGTGTTGGGAATGCCGCCCACGAAGACGAATACTCCTTCGACGGCCACGTCGGACGTTTCGCCGGTATCGACGTTGTGCACGGTCATGGACTCGACGGACTTCGAGCCGTTGATCTTCTCCACGACGGTGTTCCAGAGCGGCGTGACGTTGGGCTGCGACAGGAAGCGTTCAGCCAGCGCGGGCTCGGCGCGCATCCGGTCGCGGCGGTGCACGAGGGTCACCGACTTCACGATGCGGCTCAGGAACGCTCCGTCTTCCGCTGCCGTGTTTCCGCCGCCAACGACGGCCACGTTCCTGCCGCGGAAAAGGGCGCCGTCGCAGGTCCCGCAGTAACTGACGCCCTTGCCCGTCAGTTCGGCTTCTCCCGGCACGTCCAGTGTGCGGGAGCGGTTGCCGGTCGCCAGCACGACGGCCTTGGCTTTCACGGGCGGAGCGCCTTCGAGTGTCACCGTGAAGCCGGAATCGTTCTTCTCCACCAGCGTTACGGCGGTGTCTGTGACTTCCGCTCCGAACTTCCGTGCCTGGTTCGCAAGGTTCTCGACAAAAGTAAAGCCGTCCACGGCGTCTATGCCCGGGTAATTCTCCAGCATCGTGGCGTATATGATCTGGCTCGGCGGCGATACCGCCCGGAAAACCGTCACCCCTATGGCCGCTCTCGCCAGGTAGATGGCGGCGCTCAAACCCGCCGGTCCGCCGCCCACTACAGCTACGTCCGTCGAAGACATGGAGAAGCCACCTTTCATTTGCCGTCAGGCAGCATCAGGCGCGCAGTCGCTGTGTATTCGCCAGACGTGCCGGTCGTGGAGACGTCTATGAACTTGAATTGAGAAAGTATTGACCTCGCGTCCGAAAAGGCCCTGGCGAAGTCCGTCTTTTCCGAAAAAACCTGCTCGCCCGTGAGCGTCACCAGCCATTCCTGTACCATGTACTCGTATATCCGGCGCACCTGCTCCCAGCCGAGGTCGTCGGTGTTGCAGAAATAGACTGACACGAAGACTTTCTCAGGGTCGCTCTTTATTCCGGCGAGCGCCTGGCCCAGCACCGCGGGGGACGATGCGTATATCAACAGACCGTCGTGCACGAGTATCAGCGGCTGGTAGCCTTCGGCGGATCGGGTTTCAAGGTGGTTGTAGATATACGCCGCCGGGAGCTCCGGGGCGGGGGACTGGTGGACGAAATAGGGGTAATCCGCCGGCGGCGCTTCGCCTTCTTCGACGATGCCACGCGATATCGAGTTCAGCAGACCAGGCAGAATGCTGGACACGGTGTCCGGTTTGGAAAGCTCTTGGGCGAAGACCACGCCGGCATAACCGGGCTTCATGCGGACGTCGGGCTGCCGGTATATGACCAGGGCGGCCCTCGGCCCGAGCGAATTCCTTATGCCCGACGCGAAGTTGGCGACTCCGTAGCGGTACTGGGTGGCCAGCGCGGCGCTGTCCGGAGCGAACTCCGTCAGCATGTCGGGAATCTCGGATCCCAGCGGAGCCAGCCATCCGGCGGCGAACACCGTGTTCTCGTTTATGAACCGGTCCGCAAGCGACGGCTGCGGACCGGCCTGCACGGCGGCTGCCGGCAGTTTCCTCAGTGTCCCGGGCGAGTACGCCGCCGACGCGTTCACGACGTATCCGTCGGCGGGTTCGCCCGACAGCGTCATGTCGAGCCTTGTAAGCGGCCATGGTATCCGCATCATGTCCATGTAGTTGGCGAAGCTCTTGCCTATACGGTTCTCCACCCGTTCGGGATAGATCAGACCCGCGGCAAGATAGTCGGACTTGCCGCTGAACGGGCTTTCTCCGGGGGAAGGCTTTATTTCGTACGTTTCACCCCACTGCAGCGCTCCGGCAGAGCCGAAACGCCAGAATTTCGGCCCGTCGGGCTCTTCCTGGTACGGGTTCTTTCCTCCCGTCACGAAACGCGTCACGACACGCCCCGTCCTGCCGTAGCGGAATGCCGCAACACCTGACCCGTCCGGGTGATCGTCGTTAGGGACGTCCAGCGACAGGGCCGTTTCCATTGTGGGCAGGAACAGCCATGCCAGCGCCCGGTAGCTGCCGGACCTGCAGGTCTGCAGCGTGCGCCGCTGTTCTTCGCTGAAAAGGTCGGAGCGTTCGGCGAAATACGATACGGTGTCCGCCAGTTTCAGTCCGTCCGGGATGTGCACAAGAACGTCGCGCTGCGGCTGGACCGCCAGGTCGAGAGGGGATGGCCCTCCTCCCAGGACTATCCACGCGACGACAAAAACCAGGACGAAGAACAGAACGATAATACCGCAGCAGCGGAAAAACTTCATGCGCCGCTCCCGTGCGTCTTGAGCACCGCCGTCATATCGATCAGCGCCAGGTTCGTGTGGTAAAGAGGATCGCCTTCGGGCACCGCGGGAGCGATGTCTATCACTTCCCCCGTCTTGCCGCTCCGCGTCTGGAACGGGAACAACATGTTTTCCGGGTTGGGATAATGCGTGAAGTAGTCGTTCGAACATGTGGCCGCTGTTTTCAGGCAGCGGTCCCTTGTCGCCTCATCCGCCGTTACGGCGGCGCACCTTGCGGCAGCCCGCATGGTTTCGGGGAGGTTCCACCAGGGCAGGTCGTCGTTTATGGGCTTGCCCGTCGCGTTGTCCACCGCCTTGTATATGCCTCCCATGGCCGCATTGTGGCCCAGGTCAAACGCGGAAATCAGTATCTGCGGACAGGTGTTTTCCACGCGCCGGAATGCCTCTTCTGCTTTCGCACCGGGCCGGATGCCAGAAGTCCTTATCGCTTCCACGGCCTGCAGGCCCAGCCCCACGAGTTCCGTGGCGTGGCCCGGGTCGAGATAATTGTCGGACCTAGTGCCGTCCGGGGCGGCGTATTCGTAAAAGCGTCCCTCAGCCTCGTCGTAGTGCCTGTCAAGGACGTAGTCCGCGAGCTTTGCGGCCAGCTCGGCCCAGCCGTCGAGTTCGCCCCCCGCGGAATGCTTCACCAGCAGCGGGATGGTGCCGAACGCGAGCATCACCGCCCCCTGCGAAATCCTGCCGGGATCCCCCGGACCCTGGTCCGACAGGTACGCGTTGTCCAGCACGCATTCCACGTATTCGTTGAAGACGGCCTTGCCCCGGGCGATTTTTTCCGCGGTGCCCGAAGCTATCAGCCCCTTGGCGCAGAAGAGGTCTCCCGCACCTTTCCCGGAAGTGTCTACTTCCGCCGGCCTGCCGTCGGCTTCAACGGCCTTCAGCGATGAGTCCAGCCGGAACGGACAACGCCCCTTGTTCTTCTCCATTACCTCCAGAATGGTGTCCGTCTGAGCCGTGACGAAGCTTTTGAGCAGCGCCGATACTTCACTGCGCTCTTCTGCCAGGCCGGGCAGGTCGTCTAGTATTTCCAGGTGCGCTGCACATGCTTCGGCACCGCGTCCCAGAAACCACGAATACCTCACGCCGTACGATGAATGCGGCAGGTCGCGGCCCGTGTTGGGGTTGAATTTCGTGTCCGGGTACGGGTGATCCGGCCGGGAGCGGTGTCTTTCCAGCAGCAGCAGCAGGCCTGCCTCGAACACCGTCTTCGCCACGAACTCGAGGTATTTCGGGGATGCAATCGTTTCCGGCCGCGAGTCGTCGATCACAAAGGGCGTGTATTTCATGATGGCACCTTTCGGTTCCGCCGAGGCTTCATTATATCCGTGGTTTCGCAAGCTCAAAGGCATGCCGCAGGCGCTTGAGATGGAATCGGCCGCTGTCCGTGGTTACGGATGCTTTGAGCTCTTCCAGTTCCGCAGCGGGGGTGCCGGGCGTTTTCATCAGGGCGCCCCAAATGAAGATCGCAAGCGACTCCGCTAGGTTTTCCCCGCACGCCTTCCTCAGCACCCGGAAACTCTCGGCGGCTTCGCCCGCGCTGCCTCGGCTCAATTCGACAAGCGCCACGCGGAAAAGAAACGCGTCCGGCTTCAGCGGCCCGCCGGGATTGTCCACCGCAACCTCCAGCGACGCACGCAGTGCCGCGCTGAGCTCCGCTTCCACTTCGGGCCGTCTCCTGTGGATAATACCGGGGAAAGCCGCCGCTGTATACAGCGACGCCTGTTCTTCGATTGTCAGGGCGTTCAGTTCCAGCGCCTTCCGGTAGAAGCGCCCAGCATACATGTACTGCCCGGCGAGGAGCGCCGCGTCGCCGGCCGCAAGCCATCGCACCGGGCTGGCGGGATAGTAGTATGCCGCCGTGTAGAGTTTTCTTGTGGCGTCGTCGTAGTCCATCCGGTCCATGGCCGTCTCGCCGGCCACAGTCCAGTACGCGGCCGCCGTCGGCGCTGAGCGCAGTGCGGCATCCATCAGCTCCACCACCCTGCCGATCTGCGCCGGCGAAGCGGCGTTCGCCGCCGCAAGGTTCCGGCGCATGACGGCCGCCTGGTAGAGCGCCCGGTCGTCACCGCGGTAGCGCATGATGAAGCGCGACGATGTCCTTTCGAATTCCTCCTCGTATACCGCCCTGACGTGTTCCAGCCGCCGCGCCGGCGGTTCCAGCATTCCAGTTCTGCCGGCTTTCAGCGTGACGGCGACGGCCTCTTTTTCCAGGATTCCGCCGGATGTTTCTTCCCGGAAAACGCCGGCGCTGAAACGGTGCTTTTCAAAGAACGCGGCGGCATCGGTGGTCTTGCCGGACGCGACAAGGTCCGTCGTGTGACTTATCGCATTCAGGTCGGAACCAACCTCTCGCATCCTGGGTGCAAGCACGAGCTCCATCCTCCGCAGCGCCAGCGCTCCATCCAGCGGCCTGACGCACAAGAACACAAACGCCGCGCTCACGACCATGCCGCTGAATGCCATCACGGTGATCCTCCCCGGCGTGAAAGTGTTTCCCCCGTAGGCCGGCGCCGGCTCTCCGGAATGCTCTTTCTTCCCCGAAACCGCCCACGCACCTGCCGCCAGCGTCACCACTATGCCTTCCGTGTGCCACAGGAAATCCACCCACGAATGCACCATCAGCCCCAGAAGCCCCGCAATGAAACCCACCTTCAGGTAAGGCCGGCAGGCCGCATTGGATGCTGTCCTGTTGACCAGCCAGGCGGTCAGCGGCGCGGCTGCCAGCATCACCGGGAATGAAATCGCTCCCATTACGGCCGACGCGTTGCTTTCCCCCGCATACAGGTAGAGCTGTAGGTTCTCGTACGTCAGCCCGTGGAAGACCACGCCCGTCATCAGCACCCCCAGGAACATTCCCATGTAGTGCATCAGCGGCACTATCCGGCGAGGCTCTTCTTCGCCGGATGGTTCTCCGTCGGCATCCACCGGCAGTGCCGCTTTCAGGTGCCGGTAAAGCATGAATACGAATACCGTCAGCAGTACGATTCCTCCGCCGAACAGCGCTTCCATGCAGGCGTTGTGCGGCGTGCGGGCTTCCATGGCCCATACCGGCCTGTAGAGCGTGTATATGACATCAAACGAACCTGGCCCGAATCCCATCGGGTGATGCCACAGGGCTTTCAGGCCTCCCAGCCAGTACCCCCACCTGATCCCCATGGAACTCCACGGTGACGACAATGCCGCAAGCAGAAACGCTCCCGCTCCCGCAGCTCCCCATGCCCCCCAGAAAAATACCGGCCAGAATGCCCGCTTCTTCAGCGTCAGCAGCAGGATCCCCGCCGAACATACCACGGCCGCCGCCGCCCCTTTCGACCCCGTCCAGGCAATTGTCACAAGTCCTGCAACTGCCACGGCCGCCGGAACCATGCCCAGTGCCCACCGCCCTTTTTTCAGGGCGGCGTATGCCGTCATCCCGATTAGGGGGACCACAAGTACCAGGTAGCCGCCCAGGATATTCGACGTTATGAACGCCCCGAACGGCCGCTTCGCCAGCAGGCGTCGCATCGCCCAGGGGTTTTCGAACGTGTTTCCGCTGTCCACCGTGCCGCTCAGGATTCTCGATGCTAGGTCTTCCAGTCCCCAGAACTTCTGGTGCGCACCGTATATCAGCACCACCGCCGCTGCTCCCACCAGTACTCCCGCCATGCGGCCCCTGCGCCCGGGCACAAGATACGCTCCGTCGTACATCGCCACGACCAGCAGTACCACTTCGAACGCGAACGATGCCTTTTCCCACGACGCCGACGGGTGGACGCTGTGCATCGCTGACGCCACCAGTACCACGGCGTACAGCGCCAGCGGGAAGATAAGCCCCGCGTCGTCGGATGTCCTGCGCGGTACCGTCAGTGCCCGGCGCAGCACCACGATCGCCACGAGCATCAGCAGCAGGCCCCTCAGGAACGGCGTCTCGGCGCTGAACGGCGTCAGCGTGTGCATATAGACCCGCATGCTCACGTACGTTGCAAGAAAAAGCTCTTCCCCGGCGGCCAGCGCTCCGGCAAGGTCGCCCCGGCTAGTCCTTTCCACCTGCCGCCCTTTCGATGATTAGTATCAGCACCAGCGTCCCGAAGAGTTGCGCCAGGAGTACCATGGCGCCCAGCCACCCCACTTCCATCAGCACGACCGCGGGGGCCGCCGCCACGGCGGCGAACAGGTAATGTACGCAGCACACTTTCGTCGGCGACAGTCCCAGGTTCCGCAGCCTGTGCGAAAAGTGCCGGTTGTCCGCCTTGAACGGGTTCGCCCCCGCCATCGCCCTTACCAGCATTACCCTCGACGTGTCGAACAGCAGTACGGCGAACACGAACACCGGCGCCAGCACGGCCAGATGTGTTCCGGGTATGCCAGCCCTGTAGAACGACGGCAATATGCTCATGCTTGCCATCAGGAAGCCGACAGGCAGCGTCCCGGCGTCGCCCATGTATATGTGGGCCGGCGGAAAATTCACCAGTACGAAGCCTGTCATCGCTCCGGACAGCGCCATCAGCGCCGCCGCAGCTGCCGTGTCCCCGGTCATTACGCACACCAGCCCCAGGAAGAAAGTCCCTATCGCTCCAACACCCCCGGCGAGGCCGTCGTGGTTGTCTATCAGGTTGAAGGCGTTCGTCAACATGGCCATCCACATGAACGTGACCACGACGCTGAACGCATAGTTCGGAACAAACAGTGTTATTTGCACGTCCCCAGCAATTATGACAAGCAGAAACACTGCCGCCTCTATCGCCACCTTTGCCGCCGGCGACAGCTTCCGTATGTCGTCGATCATCCCCGCAACAAACAGCGCAAACGCCCCCATAGCGACCACAAGATACCGTGTCCCCGTTTCGCCCGGCGGCAGCCGCCAGCCTCCCGCGGCGAGTCCGGCCATGACCGCAAGCAGTACGGCGATGCCCCCTCCCAGGGCCACGGCGCCTCCCTGCTGCTTGTGTGGTTCCGTGCCGGGCCTGTCGAGAAATCCGAGCCTGCGGAATCCCAGCCATCCCAGCAGCGACAGAACGCATCCCGCCGCCGCCGCACCGGCGAACGACCGGAATACCTCCATCACCAGCCACCTCCGGCCGCACCGAAGAACATGTTCTCCGCAAACATCATCTGGAAGTCCGGCCGGCCCGAAAGCTCCACGTACTCCACCTCCCTCGCCGCACGCTGCATCCACGCCCTGTACGCTCGCGATACGAGAGCAAGCCTCGCACCGACCAGTGCCGAGTTGCCCAGGAAGTGTATCTTTTCTTCCGGTATTCCCCGCGGCACTATGGATATACCCACGGCGCTCGACGCCCTTATGAAGCTCCCGAACGCCCCCGCTATGTACACTTTCGCCAGGTCCTCTGGCTTCAGGCCGGCTTCGCCCAGCAGTATCGACGCCCCGGCCGCCACCGCTCCCTTCGCCAGCTGCAACTCCCGGATGTCCCGCTGTGACACCGTCACGTCCCCGGCCACCCTTATGGCGGTCTCGCCGTCCGGCAACGTCACCAGCAGTTCCCTCAGCCCTTCCGGCAGGTCCGCGGGATCCGCTATCGTGCCCGCCGGCTCCATCAGGCCCGCCTGCGCGAAAACCGCCGCAGCGTCTATCAGTCCCGACCCGCAGATGCCCTTCGGCGGACGGCCTTCCACCGTTGCCCATTTCAACGCGCCTGACGCGTCCATCGAAACCCGGTCCACGGCGCCAGGAATCGCCCTCATCCCGTACGAAATCTTCGCCCCTTCAAACGCCGGCCCTGCAGCCGTCGAGCACGCCAGCATCCGTTCGCCTGTCAGCAGAACCATTTCGCCGTTGGTCCCCAGGTCTATGAACAGCGCCGGCCGCTCATTCAGCGATGCCGCTTCCAGTACCGCCAGGCCCGCCACGATGTCCCCCCCCACGTAGCCTGACACGCACGGCAGCGTATGCACCGTCCCGCCCGGCGCTATCTCCATCCCCATGTCTGCGGCGGGGGTGTCCGTCGCACGCGTGAATACCGGCGTGAACGGGACTTCGGCGATCGCCGCGGGATTCACTCCCAGCAGCAGGTGCAGCATCACGGTGTTGCCTGCTATCGTAATTTCGTAGACGCTCTCCCGGCCGCGCCCCGTTTTCTCGAGAAGGTGATCGAGAAGACCGTTCACCGCGCCGCGCACCATGTTCGACAGCCGCTCCAGTCCGTCCGCCTGCGCCTTGACGTGCTCCATGCGGCTTATGACGTCGGCGCCCGCCACCCCCTGCGGATTGCTAGTGGCGGTGACCCCTGCAGTGGATACCGCTTCCAGGTCGACCAGCTCGGCGGCTATCGTGGTCGTGCCTATGTCCACGGCCATCCCGAACACCCTGCGGCCGTCGCCGGGCGCAAGCACGCCCGCCAGTCTCCCGCCCCTCGTGACGGCGTCCACCGTGAAGCCCTCCGCACGAACGGCCCCGGGCAGCGCCTTCATCACGTCCGGGGAGTCCGGCGGTTCGCATTTCAGCGCCTCGCACAGGCGGCTCTCGTCGGACCTCTGGTCTTCGAGCGACGGCTCCGGCAACTGTACTCTCATCACCGCCGTCACCGGGTCCGCCCCGCAGGATACCGCCGCCCCCGATGTCAGGCCTTCGTTCTCCGGCAGCAGGTTCTCTTCTGGTATTTCCACCTCCATGTCGCAATGGACCGCCTGCCTGCACGCCAGTCGCCAGCCCTCCGAAATGTCTTCCGCCGGAATGAACGATTTCTCCTGCTCGCTGGCGGCAACTTCCCCCGCAGCCCGGGTAACCTTCACCCGGCACTTCCCGCACGTCCCCGCCCCCCCGCAGGGCGCCTGCAGCCGTATGCCCGACCTGTCCAGCGCCTGGTTCAGCGGCTCGCCGTCAAGAGCCGTCGCCGTCCGGCCGATGTTCTTCACTTCGATCTTGTGCATGCCGATGTCCCCTCACGGTGCTTCGGTACCCCATCGGCCCTCAAGCGGGCCGGCGTCTATCCCTTCAACACTAAGTCCTGCACTTGGGAAAGCAACCCCGAAACCATTCACGCTCGTCTCGGCGCAGATCTCAGGCTTCGGCCATGTTCCCGTTATTCTGTATCTTCTCGTAACCTTCCCGTCGCTCGTCACTTTTACGTTCGGGACCTTGATCAGCGGCCCCAGCGGCAGGTCGCTTATCGTCAGCGTTACGTTCACCTTCGGCGGCGAGCCGGTCCCGGGCGCCGCCGTGGCGGTTCCCTCCCATTCCGCCGACAGGCCTTCCGGAGCGGTGAACGACCCGCTTGCCTGCCAGACGTTGCCGGCGCGCTGTACCTCGGACCTCAGCAGCGCCGGCCGTCCGGTGAAATCGTAATTCGTGAATGACGTCTTCAGCGTCCCGGAAGATATCACCGCTTTCGCCGATATGTTGTCTTTCGCCACTCCGATCTCTATCGAACCAATCAGCCCTTCGGCCTCGATGCCCCATGCCGTCACCCCCAGTTCCTCCAGTTCCAGGCAGCCGGTCCCCCTTACCGGCGAACCCTTCATGTTGCCGGCGAAACCCACGTACCCCTCCAGCCGTATCTCTTCCGGTAAAAGCCTCCGGAAAACCGTTGTGTCCGCCCGCAGTACGAGCTTGTTCGCACCACGGTCGTCATACGTTACGTGCAGGCCGGCCTGCTCGCCGTTTACTCTCTCTATGTCGGTCATGCATTTTATCGAACCGTCTTTGCCCAGCGACAGGTCGCCTTTTACCCCTCCCAGCACCATCCGCTGGCCGCGCAGCCCGACTTCCACCCCCAGGCCGTCGTACCTTACGTCCGCCGCGAACGGCGCGGCCGTGCTGCTCGCCGCCAGGGCCTTCTCGCAGTCCTCCACCACCAGCAGCCCGTCCTGTATCTCCGCCGCCGGCGCCTTCACCAGCTTCCACCACGGCCCGATCAGCACGCGGCGCGAACTGAAAGCGACCCCTTTGTTCCCGTCCGTATACGATACCTCTATCAGGTATATGCCGCGCAGCCCCAGCCGGACGGACGCGAACTTGAGCTCCTCCCCATCGCGCTCCCTGAAAATGCCCCTTATCCGTTCCCTCACGCGCCTTTCTATTCTCGGGGCTGCTATGATTACCGCAATCACCACCGCCGCCGCCATGCAGCAGGCACTGATTGCCAGGCGCTTCAAACAGGATTTTGTCCGGCCTTCCTTCATGCCCGGAGATTATAGCACCTACCCCGGGACTCTGCAGGCAAATGACGGGATCGGCTTCGAATCGGGTGGGGGAAACGGCCTGCGTCGCCCCTTGAACCGGTGCCTCCGCCCTGATGTTATACTGTCAAGGTAAGTACCGCTCCCTCCCTGCCGCCGGCCGCGGCACCCCAACATAACCCTAAAAGGCCCCAAAAGGCTAATATTTCGGCAAATATGCATATAGAAACCCAATATTTAACAAAATTAACCCAGAAATATATTGACAAATACCGTTTTATAAGTATAAGAACAGTGTTTTCAGTAACATCGTTGCGCCGAAATGCCCACGGAATTCGTGGAATGTCTGGTTGCTCGATGTAAGCTTGCTCAGGTTTTTTTGAAGTTTTGCCGATATTCGTTGATTGCCGGGGAGTGCGCCCTTTCCGGCCCAGGGGGGTAGAAGGGCACGCCCGTGTCGACCGTTTCTGCGGCCCCTGCCGCCGGCGCAGCAACTCGTGGGATGGGGTCTTTGCTGTGATCGGGCGCGACGCCGTCTCCGCCGGTGCCGCTTGCTTCGCCCTTCTCGTTTTTGGAATCGTCCTGCTTGTTTCCTTTTATCGCGGCGACGCAGATTCCCTTTCGCTCCTCGGCCGGGCTCTGCGCTCCGTCTTGCCCGCAGCCGCCGTCGGCGGCGTGCTGGGCTATCTCGGCTTCGTCGTGCTGGGAGATATCGGTGTTTCCGGGCAGTCTGATAATGGGGGTTCGGATGATGGTGAAAGAGTGGACGGAGGTAAAGATGTCAAGGCGCAAGGGTAGGGCTGCCAAGGGTGTTCGGATTCCCAAGGAAGAGCTGAAACAGGTCTGGAAGGAATACGTCGAGACGCGCAGGGAATCCCTCCGCAACCGTCTCGTCGCCAATTACCTCCATATCGTCAAGCTCTATGCCGAAAAAATGAAGAATTCCTTCCCCGAAAAAGTCGAAGTCGAAGACCTCTACCAGGCTGGCTCCGTCGGCCTCATCGAAGCCGTCACACGCTACGACCCCAAGCGCAACAATACCTTCGAAACCTACTGCACCCACCGCATCCGCGGAGCAATCCTCGACCATCTCAGGGCCAATGACTGGGTGCCCCGCCAAGTCCGCTCACGCGCCCAGCGCCTCAACGAAGTCCGTACTAGGCTCTACGTCGAACTCGGGCGCGAACCGTCCGAAAACGAGTATGCCAGGGAACTCGGCCTCTCGCTTGTCGAAGTGCGCGCCTGGATGGACGAGGCCATCGACGTGCACACCCAGATCTCTCTCGAGGCCGCCTGCGCCGACGCCGAACAGGATATGCTCCGCCTCGACCTCCTCGCCGACCGCTCCAGCCCGCACCCTTCCTACAGGCTTGAGCTCAGCGAGATACGGGGTAGCCTTCTCAACATGCTCATGCCGCGCGAACGCATGGTCGTGGAACTCTACTACTTTCAACAGGTCAGCATGAAGGAAATCGGCTCGATGATGGGTCTCTCCGAAAGCCGCGTCTGCCAGATCCACAAGCAGGCTATCGAAGTCCTGCGCTCCAAGCTCATGGAAGACATGCCCAGGCGCATCGCCAACTGAAGCCCGGGGACCGTTTCGGATGCAGGGCCCGCTTCCTTCCCGGGCCCTGTTTCCTTTCGCACGGGCGCCGGCCCGATTAATATCCCGCGGCGCAGCCATCCTTGCGCTTGTCGCTGGCGGCGGCGTAGCCCCCGTCCATGCGGCAGATCAACTGAGCTCCCCCGAATATTCCCTGCGGCCTCACGCCGATCCCGTGTCCCCGCCCTGCAAGATCCTCCAGCACCTCCGGCGGGAACCCTTCCTCCACGGCCACCTCTTTCCCGCCCGTCACCTGCCATCGCGGAGCATCCGCCGCCGCCTGCGGATTCTGGCCGTGACCCAGTACCCTCAGTATCATCTGGAGGTGTCCCTGCGGCTGCATCGGTCCCCCCATTACCCCGAAACTCATTGCGGGCTTCCCCTCCCTCGTCACGAATCCCGGGATGATCGTGTGGTACGGCCTCTTGCCCCCGCCCACACGGTTGGCGTGACCTTCCTCCAGCACGAATCCGGCCCCGCGGTTCTGCATGCTGACGCCTGTGCCGGGGACCACTATCCCCGAGCCGAATCCCATGTAGTTGGACTGTATCAGGGATACCATCATTCCCGATTCATCCGCCGCCGCCAGGTACACGGTGCCGTGTTCACGGGGCGTTCCGTAGACAGGTTCGCCAGCCCTTTTCATGTCGATGAGCGACGCCCGTTCCGCAAGGTACCCGGCGTCGAGCATCTCTGACGGGCTGATCTCCATGTGCTCCGCGTCCGCCACGTACCTGTGCGCGTCGGCGAACGCCAGCTTCATCGCCTCTATCTGCACGTGGATGCCGTCCGCCGAATCAGGCTGGAATTCCTCCCAGCGCGTGTTAAGGATGATCCCCTGGGCGATGAGCGCGGCTATCCCCTGGCCGTTCGGCGGTATCTCGTGGACCGTGCAGTCCTTCCAGCCGCCGTGGACCGTCCCCACCCAGTCGCACCTGTGCCCGTCGAGGTCCCCGGCCTCCATCAGGCCTCCACCGGAGCGGACGTGTTCCAGGATTTTCTCCGCGATTTCCCCCCGGTAGAACGCTTCCCCTTCTGTTTCCGCTATCGCCTTCAGCGTCGCGGCCTGTTCCGGCAGGCGGAACGGCTCTCCGGCCTGCGGCGCTGAGCCCCCCGGCAGAAAGGCCGCCGCCCACTGCCCGTATACTTCCGTTCCGCGGTACGCCTCCGCCGCGCCGCTCCACGCCCGAGCCGTTATCGGGGAAACAGGGAACCCGTCCGTGGCGTAGGCGACCGCCGGTTCGAACAGCTTCTCAAACCCCAGTTTTCCGAACCGCCGCCAGAGTTCCACCCATCCGGATACCGCCCCCGGTACCGTCACGGTGTCCCAGCCGTACCGGGGCATCGCCGAACGGCCACGGAAATGCTCGGGCGTCCATGCGGCGGGCGACCTCCCCGAGGCGTTCAGCCCGTGCAGTTTTTCCCCGTCCCACAGTATGCAGAACAGGTCCGACCCCATGCCGTTGGACGTGGGCTCGACCACGGTGAGCGTTATCGCAGCGGCCACGGCGGCATCGACGGCATTGCCGCCATCCCACAACATCCGCAGCCCAGCCTGTGCCGCCAGCGGCTGCGAAGTGGCCACAACATTCGCTGCCAGCACGGGCATCCGCCGCGAGGCGTATGGGAAATCCCAGCCGAACGGCTTCATGACCGGCCTCGCTTTCTCGGACCCGGCATCGGTCCCGCCGGGCGCCGCCCGTTTCCCCTATAAGTTGATCGACTCCCCGGCCGCTTTCATCTCCACGAGGCCGTGTTCCGCCAGCAGCTCGAAGAACTTAACCACCCTTTCCGGCCTGGCGTTCATCTCCATCGCCGCCAGCATCGCCACTTCCGACAGTCTGCGTTTCCCATTGGCCCAGAAGCACGCCGCCGCGTAGAGCGAGTTCCATCGCGGGCTCGGCAGGGCCGCACGCGCTTCCTTAGGCAGCGTGTCGAAAGACGGCGTCCCCCGGAACTTCCTCACCGGCACCAGTCCCTCGGCGCGCACCAGTTCCTCGGCGATCGGCTGCGTCGGCGAATCGTCCAGCGGCCGTCCTTCTTCCAGGGACAGCAGGTGCGCCTGCCGGCTCAGGTGTTCTCCCTGTACGCGCGCCGTCTCGCGGATAAGCCCCCGCAATTCCGCCAGCCATTCCCCGTAGTCCACCAGGCGGCTGTCCGACACCAGCTCCCTCGTCGAAAGCAGTTCGTCTTCCGCCCGGTCCGCGTTATAAGCCAGGGTGTTCCGCAGCGACGACAGCACCGACGACCTTTCCCTTTCCTCCACGCGGTAGAGCCTGTCCACGCCTGCGGCGATCTGCACGGCGGCGGAATGCATGTGTCTGCCCGCCACCAGCGCCGCCGCGTGCCGGGCGAACTCCTCGCCAGCGTCCGCTATCCCGTACAGCATGGCGGCGCACGCCACGGTCAGGGTTTTCAGTATGCCGGCGTCCACGTTCTCCATCGTGTCCGCCGTCGTGTGCCAGTGCAGTTCGGGAGTATCCAGCAGCACCGTCGGCACCCCGTACGCCGGGTCCGCTATCCCGTTGTCGTCCAGCGAAAACCCGTCCACGGTATATGCAAAGTACGGGTGTTCCTTTTTCACCACTGTCTCCAGCATGTGCACGAACAGCGTGTCCGAATAATGTATGTTTGCGTGCGGGTTCAGGTGCACCTGCGCCACGGCGCGGCATTTTTGCTGCTTCTGCCCTATCGAATCCACGTTGATGGCCGCGATCGTCCGCTTTATCACGTCCGGGCGCATCTCAGCGAACGCGTACGTTCCATAGCACTCGTTTGTGACGAGACCGCGTATCGACCGCTTGGGTCTGGGCAGGCGGCCCGCTTCCATCAGGGCGTTCAGCGCCCGCAGGGATTCCATTATCGCCGCCACCCCGGTAGCGTTATCGTTCGCCCCCTGCTCGAACCCGTGTCCGAGTATCAGCACTTCCTCGCGGGCCTCCCTCCCTCTCAACAGAAAGGACGCCAACGGCAGCGTCCCTTCGTAGTAGCGGCTGTCCACCTGCAGGCGGATCTCTATTTCTTTTCCCTCCTGCAGCAGTCCGGCAAGTCTCTTTCCTTCCGCGGGCGATATCGATATTGCGGGCAGGGGAGTGTCCCCCTTGTGGTACGCCCATCCGCCAGGGTCGTCCGACCACCCGTTGGTCCAGAACACGGCGTCAGGAAGTTCTTCGGGGTGGGGGTTGTAGCACGATATTATCGCCGCCGCCCCGTGTCTGACCGCCAGCATCTTGGAATTCCGGGCGTCGTTGTCTATCAGGATTATTTTCCCCTTCAGGTTCCGGCCCGTGTACGATTCCTCCTTGCCGGCTTCGGCCACGTATTCCAGGGGAGCGGTTATGCCGTCCGGCGGCGTCGGCCCCGACCACATGACCTTGTGCGTCGGGCACTTACCCGTGTCCGCGATCACCTGTCCCGCCAGTTCGGATGGCCCGGCTATTTCCGCGCGCGCCGAGGCGCAATCCCATGCCAGCGGCACCCGCCATTCTCCGACCACGGTTTCGCCGTCCGCGGGAGCTTCCAGCACTTCGGCTTCGAGGCCCCACGACCTCATCTTCTCCACCTCGAACGCCGCAGCTTCGTGGAATTTCGGGTATGTGAAGTACCTGTCTATCTCCCACACGGACTCCACCAGTGACATGAGTCCTTCCGCGTCAACGGCTTCCTTCAATGTTTTCACAAGATCCGTCAGCATGGATGTCCTTTCCTACAGGGCGCCTTCCACCGTTGCTGCTATGCTCGCCCCGTCTATGTGAAACGCCCTGTAGAGGGCTTCCGGCGTACCGCTCCCGCCGTAGCGGTCCACGCCCAGCCGTATCAGCCGCGTCTTGCCGCCGAGGCCGTGTTCCATGAGCGCCGAGGCCACGCGCGCTCCCAGCCCGGTGTTCACATTGTGGTCTTCCACGGTCACTATCAGCCCTGTTTCCGCTGCCGCTGTGAGATCCTCCCTTGACGGACACTTCGGGCAGCTTACACCCATCACTGTCACATCGATTCCTTTAGCCTTGAGAATTCCATGTGCCTCGATCGCCTCGCCCAGCGTCGTCCCCAGCGCCAGCACGGCGGCGCGGCTTCCCTTCCTCACCACGTCCATCCGCCCGTATTCGAACCGGTATCCTTCCCCGTAGAAGGCCTTCCCCTCGGCGTCGATCACCACCGGTACTTTCCGCCTGCCCATTGCGATGTGCACCGGCCCGTCCGCCGAAAGCCCCCACCGGAGGGCGTGCACCGTGTGGTTCGGGTCGCACGGCAGCACCTGTCTGTAGCCGAAGAAGTTCCCCATCACCCCCACGTAGTCGATGCACTGGTGCGTCTTGCCGTCTTCCCCGACGTCCAGCCCCACGTGTGTTGTCACCAGTTTAAGTGCCGAATGGTTCATGTCGTTCAGGCGGTGCTGGTTGTAGGTCTCGTCCACACCGAAGACGCCGAAGTCCGCCCATAGAGTCAGCACTCCCGACACCGAGAGCGCTCCGCCCATCGCCGCCGTATGGTGTTCCTGTATGCCGGCCTGGAAGAAATTTCCCGGAAGTATCTTGGCGAATTCCGTCGTCCGCTCCGACGACGCCAGGTCGCAGTCCAGCACCGCTATCGGCGGTCTTTCCGCCTGCCGGTTCGCCTCGCCCACGGCCGCCAGAGTTTTTCCGAACGCTCCCCGGCAGTCGGTCTTGTCGCCGGGACCGTAGTACGCCGCCGTACCCAGTTCTATCTTCGGCACGCTTCCGCCGGGATGTTCCACGGCGTGGGGCCTGTAGTTCTTCCGGATTTCTGCCAGCCTGTCGATATCGTCCTCCAGTCCCAGTTCCTCCAGGGCTTGCCGGCACTTGTCCACCGGCAGCGCCTTGCCGTGCCACTGGTGGTCGTTCTCCATGAAAGACACGCCTTTGCTCATCGTGCTGTGGAATATTATGCACGTCGGCTTCTTTCCGGTCCGCGTCGCTTTCCTCAGCGCTCCGTACATCGCCTGCGGGTCGTGGCCGTCTTCCACTTCCACCACTTTCCACCCGTCGGCCGCGTATTCCTTGCGGATGTCCTGCGGCATGACCGTGTGTATGCTTCCGGATATCTGCAGCTCGTTGTAGTCTACGAGTGCGGTCAGGTTGTCCAGCCCGTACTTTGCGGCGAACCGGCGCGCTTCCGCAATCTGTCCCTTCTGTTGCTCGCCGTCGCCCATTATGCAGTACGTGTGGTAGTCGCGTCCCAGTATCACCGCCGAGAGTGCGAATCCGCATGCCGCGGACAGACCCTGTCCCAGGTTCCCCGTGTTCCATTCCGCCCCGGGCACCGTCTGCTCCACGTGTCCCTCGAACGGCGAGCCCAGCAGCCGGAAGGTCGCCACTGCTTCGTCCACGTTGCAGAAACCCAGCCGGGCAAGCACCGCGTACGCCCCCGGCGCCGTGTGCCCGTGCGACACGACTATCCGGTCGCGGTTCTCGTCCCGGGGCGCCCCCGGGTCCACCGAGGCGTACTTCCACAAGAGCAGCATCGCCTCGCATGACGACATCGAGCCGCCGGGATGCCCGCACGCCGCCAGCGTCGTCATCTTCAGTATGTCGCCGCGGACCAGCCGGGCGGTTTCCTTCAGGGCGGTTATCTCTTCTTCGGCAAGCTTCTTGCCCTTAAACCTCGGCGGAAGCATCTCTTGTCTCCTTTCGTGCGCGCCCCGGCGGTTTGACACGCCGGTCGCTTCTCTTACAATTCAATAGTCCTGCCACGTTAGTTTTACTGCGTTCCCTTCCTTCTTCAAGCTACTGCGGGTGAAAATGAACATGCACGGCGACATCTATGACCGGCTTCAGCCCCTCCTCCCCTTCGTGGAAACCCCGGGGCAGTACATCGGCTGCGAGGTGAATTCCATTGTCAAGGACCCCGCCTCCGTCGACGTCTCCTTTGCCCTTTCCTACCCGGACACCTATTCGGTGGGCATGAGCCACGTGGGGCTCAAGATACTTTACGAAGTCATCAACCGCCATCCGCGCGCCCTTGCCGAAAGAGTTTTCACGCCCTGGCCGGACATGGCCAGGCTCCTTCGTAAACACGCTATCCCTCTCCATACGCTCGAGACTTTCCGCCCCGTCGCCGATTTCGACGTCCTTGCCTTCAGCCTCCAGTACGAGCTCACCGCCACGAACATCCTCTTCATGCTCGACCTCGCCGGCATACCCATCAGGGCCGCCCGGCGCACCGAAGAGCACCCGCTCGTTATCGGGGGCGGCCCGCTTGTCTGCAACCCCGAACCCTTTGCCCCGTTCTTTGATTTTTTTCTCGTCGGCGAAGCCGAAAAAGCCCTTGTCGAAATCATCGACCTCCTCTCCGACGCCGCCCGTTCCCGCTCTCCACGTCGCGACGCCCTTCTCAGGCTCGCCCGCGAAATACCCGGTGTTTATGTTCCCGCCTTCTACGAACCCGTTTATGAACAGGGCGTCCAGACCGGCCTCGACCTGCTCGAAAACGTTCCCCCCGTCATCGAAAGACGCTGGTCCCCGGACCTAGACTCCCTTCCGTTCCCCTCCGCGCAGGTTGTACCCAACGTCGACGTCGTTCATGACCGCCTCGCCGTCGAAGTCATGCGCGGGTGCACCCACGGCTGCCGGTTCTGCCAGGCATCCAGCATCTACAGGCCGGTCAGGAGCCGCAGCGCCGCCTCCGTCGTCAGGCTCATCCGCGACGGGCTCGCCGCCACGGGCCACAGCGACGCCAGCCTCCTCAGCCTTTCCACCGGCGAATATCCCCACCTCGCCGAAGTCATGCGGGAACTCGCTCCCGAAGCCGCCGAAAACGGCATAAGGATTTCACTCCCGTCGCTCCGCATTACTCCTGAACTCATCGATATTCCCTCCATCATGTCCGCTGTGAGGTCCGGGGGCCTGACGCTTGCCCCGGAATGCGCCACCGACCGGCTCCGCAGGCGCATCAACAAGGACATCAGCAACGACCAGCTCTACGAAGCCATGGAAGCCGCCTACCGGGCGGGCTGGCGCACCGTCAAGCTCTATTTCATAATCGGTCTCCCCGGCGAAACCGATGAAGATCTCGCCGGCATTGCGGAAATGACCGCCCACGCCGCCGAACTCCGCAAGCGCGTCTCGCGCGGCGCCGGGAAAGTCAACCTTTCCATTTCCACGTTCATCCCCAAGCCCCAGACGCCCTTCCAGTGGGCGCCCATGCAGGCACCCGAGGTCATCGACGAGAAAAAACGCCTCGTTTCCTCGGGCATCGATTCCCTGGGTTCGCGCAGGAACCTCAACGTCCGTTTCCATGACGCGGACATGGGCGTCGTTGAAGCCCTCATCGCCCGCGGCGGCCGCTGCGTCGCCGACGTCATCGAAGCCGCGTGGCTCAAGGGCGAGACTTTCAGCGCCTGGACCGAATACTTCCGCTTTGACAGGTGGCACGCCGCGATTTCGGAAACCGGCGTGAACCTTGCCGACGCGGCCCACGCGGAATGGTCGCTGGACAGATTCCTTCCATGGTCGCATATCGACGCCGGGGTCAGCCGCGAATTCCTGGCGGCCGAATGGAAGAAAGCTGCCGCCGGCGAACCCACCCCGGACTGCAGGACATCCTCCTGCAACGGCTGCGGCGCCGGTTGCCGTTCCGGTTCCCAGTCCGATGGAGGAGGCGGCGATGGTTCCTGAAGTCTTTCAGGGGCGCGTTTCCGCCTGTATTCAGGGTTTCCGGGTGCCGTTTTCCCATCCCTGCCGTGTGGAGGAATTGCCGTCATGCCGTGGTATTTCGTGAGCGGTCTGCTGGAGCCGGGCCCGTTGAGTATCCGCGGGGAGGAAGCCGCCCACATAGCCCGTGCATCCAGACGCCGTGCGGGCGATGAGATCACTCTGTTCAACGGGCGTGGCAGCGCTGCCCGGGCGGTACTGACGGCCGTATCCCGGGATTCGGTCGACGTGGAGGTGGATTGCGTACGGGTTCTGCCGTCCGCCGGCCCCCCGGCCCTAACGCTGGGCGTCGGCCTGGTTTCGGCTGATTCCCTCAGCGACGCGCTCCACGCGTCGGTACCTTCCGGCCTGCAGGCCTTCGTACCCCTGCTTGCCGAGCGCTCGCAGTGGGGCAGGCGGTCCGGCCCTCCCGACAAACTGGCCGCGAGACTGGAACGGGTCGTTACTGCCGCGTGCAAACAGTCGTGCTGCCCGTACCTGCCGGAGATCCACGCCCCCGCCACACTCGAGCAACTGCTGGTTTCCGATGCATGGGACGCGGTCGTCATCGCAGTGGCCCTGCACGAAGCCCGTAGCGCCACCGAAGTCCTGCCGGAGGCGGCTGCGAGTTCGCCGTCTTCGGTGCTGCTGCTCATCGGCCCGGAAGGCGGTTTTTCGGAAGAGGAATTCCTGGCGGCGCGGCAGTCCGGCGCTCTTCCCGTCAGGATAGCTCCATACGTTCTGCGCGCCGAATACGCCGCCGGCCTGCTGGCGGGCATGGCGCGTGCGTTTCTGGGAGGATTGTCATGAAATTCCGCGTTTTCGGTCCGGGCTGCAAGGCGAACCGGTACGATGCCCGCAGGCTCGCCGCGCTTCTTTCTTCGGCCGGCTGGCAGGAAGCCGATCCTCAAGGCCCGGTTGATCTCGCTGTTGTTTTCGGCTGTGTCGTCACCGGCACGGCCGAAGCGAAGACCCGCAGGCTTGTGGGCAAGGCGCTTTCCGACGCGTCGCGCGTCGTGGTCGCCGGCTGCGCCGGCAGGATGTGGAAGGACTGCCCCGAACCCTGCACGATCACTCCCGAACGCGACGCCGTCGCCATCGCCCATATGCTCGGAATCCCCGACGTCGACGCTCCCGTCGCCACCGGCTCTTCGGACAGGACGCGCGCCGTAATCAAGGTGCAGGAAGGATGCCCGGCGGGATGTTCGTACTGCATCGTTCCCAAGGTACGGCCCGGGTCGGTCAGCGTTGCTCCGGAAGCCATCCTTGCCGAAGCGAAGGCTGCGGCGGCAAACGGCGTGCCAGAGATAGTGATAACCGGTGTGCATACTGGGCTTTACGGCGCGGATATCGAAGGCGCTCCGGACCTTGCCGCGCTCCTTTCCATGATGCTCAAGACCCTTGCCGGCTATCCGGTCAGGATAAGGCTTTCGTCTGTCGAGCCCATGGAGGTCACAGCGGCCCTGGTGGAAGTGATGGCCGGTTCCGCCGGCAGGATCGCTCCTTTCGTTCATCTTCCGTTGCAGAGCGGCGACAACGAAGTGCTGAAGAACATGAACCGGCCCTACAGCGTCGAAGATTACATGGAAACCGTCAACAACGTCAGGTCTGCAATGCCTCTCGCCGGCATCGGCATGGACGTCATGGTCGGCTTCCCCGGCGAGACGGACGAGGCTTTTGAAAACACGCTGCAGGTTGTCTACGAGATCCAGCCCGTCCGCGTGCACGTCTTTACGTACAGCGAACGTCCGGGCACCGCCGCCGCCGAGATGGAAGGCAGCGTTTCCGCACGCGAACGCAGGGAACGCTCCCACGCCGCCGACGCGACCGCCCGCAGCGCCAGCATGGCTTATGCGGTTTCCATGACGGGCAGGACCGTAGAAGTCATTCCTGAAGGCGACGCGCTCGAATCCGGCTATACCGGCGAATATGCGTCGATAATAGCCGCCAGGCCGTTCAGCGGCGGCGGCCTGCGCAAGGCGGTGGTGCTTTCGGCCGCCGAAGCGGGGCAGTTCCCTGCGGCGACAGTGCTTGTCGAGGAGGCCTGATGCTGCAGGTGCGGTGCCCTCACTGCAGCCACGAATGGCAGGCGCCTGAGCGTCTGCGCGGGACCAACAAGCGCTGTCCGTCATGCCGAAAGCTCGTGACACTCGTCGAATCCTCCTTCTACGAACAGGCCGCTGGAGAACGCCGCAGGCTGGTCGAAGGCGCGCGTAAAACGATCCCCGTCGGATGCGTAATACACAACGTGAGAAGCGCTTACAACGTCGGCAGCATGATGAGGAGCGCCGATGGAGCCGGGGTGTGCGAAGTGGTCGTCGTGGGGATAACTCCAGACCCCTCCAGCCCCCGCGTGGCCAAGACGTCGCTGGGGGCTGAGGAAAGCGTCCCGTGGTTCCGGCTCCCCAGCCTGGAAGAAGCGGCGGAATATTTTCGCTCGAAGGGATTCCGGGTCGTTGCCGCTGAAGCGCTTCCGTCCGCCGCCTGCACGCCCGACGATATGCCGGGACCACCCATCGCGTTCGTCTTCGGCAACGAAGTATCCGGGCTTTCCCGGGAGGCCATCGGGATGTGCGATGCCTGTGTCGGAATCCCGATGCTGGGGGCAAAAGTGAGCCTGAACGTGAGCGTTGCCGCCGGAATACTTTTCTATAAAGCTTTGGAAAAGTGGCGGCGGGAAGCGTAACCCAATAAAAAATTGACAAAACGAAGCCAATCTGTAGCGGTATATCGCCATGCCTGACATCCCGTATGACATAGACTTCCCGAACCAGTGCCGCAAAAACCGACGCGATATGAAAATGCGCTTTTTGACGCGGAAAAGACTCGGGGAAGGCCCCTTTGAGTAAAAAGGGTCGCTTCCCCGAACCCCATCCCCCAAACGTTGAACGGCCTGCGGCCTGCAGGGAAGACGCACTGTACCCATGCAAGAGCCCACGACTCCTGTATCTCGTGCCGCGGCAAGGAGAAAAGTTAATTTTGTCGTGCCGAAAGCGGTGAGGTTATGCCGCACATGCAATTCGAGCGGGTGGGGCGGTGAGGGGCGGTGAGGGGTAGGTGGGGGTAGGGGAAATATTCTTGCGGGGCGTGTGGAAGGTGTATAATCGTATATGCAATGAGGGTGCCAAGGTAGCTCAGGTGGTAGAGCACCGCCCTGAAAAGGCGGGTGTCGCCAGTTCAACTCTGGCCCTTGGCACCACATTCTTCCATAAAACCGGTTCCGACCGGACGCCGACAGGAAATCGCTGGTGAGGCCGTAGTGGAACGTAAACCGAGAATCGGCGCGACAATAGTCCTGGTGCTTGCGGTATTCGGCATTTTCTTTGTGCGCTTCTATTCGGGTTTCATGTATTCCGAAGACGAGAAATGGAAAGCGGTGTATGAGAACGCCCTGAGGACGGTGGAAAGGAAGCACGTCGAAACGCTGAGCCGGGAGAAGATGACGTGCGACGCGCTGGAAGGGGTGTGTTCGGCGCTGGATCCGTTCAGTGAATTTTTCCCGCCGGCGGAGTACGAGGAATTCAACAGAACGATGGCGGGGCGGTTCAGCGGAGTGGGCATATACATCCGCCAGTTCGAGGACGGAACGATAGCGGTGATATCGCCGATATTCAACGGCCCGGCGTACCAGGAAGGCATAAAGCCCGGCGACGTGATAGTGAAGGTGGACGGGGAGAGTATCGAGGGTCTGGGGTTGGAAGCCGTCAGCGGCCGCATCAAGGGCGAGGAGGGGACGGAAGTGGTGCTGACCGTGAGACGGAGCGGAGAGGCCGTGGAACTGGAGTTCAGGCTGGTGCGCAGAAGCATACACGTCGAAAGCGTGAGAAGCGCAAGGCTGCTGAAGGACCGGCCTGAAGTGGGGTACGTGGTGCTGGGGGATTTCCAGGAGGATTCGCCTGAATTGCTCAGAAAAAAACTGGAAGGCCTTGCCGCGGCGGGCATGCGGAAGCTGATACTGGATGTCAGGGGGAACGGCGGGGGGCTGCTTTCGGCGGCGGTGCAGATAGCGGACATGTTCCTGGCCGGCGGTACGATAGTTACGGTGAAGTATCGCACGGCGCCCGACGAGGTGGAAAAGGCGCGTCCCGGCAACGCGTTCGAAGATCTGCCGATGGCGGTGCTGGTTGACGGAGACAGCGCCAGCGCCAGCGAGATACTCGCAGTGGCTCTGCAGGAGAACAAGAGGGCGGTGATAGTGGGCGAGAGGAGCTACGGGAAGGGGTCGGTGCAGCAGGTGTTTCCGGTGGAGATGCCGGGGAAACGGACGGGTGGGGTGAAAATAACGACGGCGCGGTGGTATTCTCCGCTGGGCAGGCCGCTGAGCCGGCTGAGGGACGCCGAGGATTACGGGGTGATACCGGACTATTCGGTGGAGCTCCCGGAAGAGAGCATGGAGGACGTCTACGAGGCGTTCAGAAACGAATGGATACGATACAACACGGGGAGCGGTCCCGAAGGGCCCGTGCTGGAAGACGTGGACGTTCAATTGAAAAAGGCGGTGGAGGTGGTGGGGGGAGCAGGGACGTCGGCGGGGAATGCCGGGGCGGAATGAGGGGCGAATCCGGCATGGAGTGGCCTGTTTTTCTGGGGATTGAGACTTCCTGTGACGAGACCGGGTGCGGGATAGTGTCCGGCGAGGGAGAGGTGCTCGCCGGCGTGGTGGCGAGCCAGGTGGCTGAGCACGAACGTTTCGGGGGCGTGGTTCCGGAGATAGCGAGCCGCGCGCATGCCGAAGCGATAGTCGGGGTGATCGATCGCTCCCTGGCAAAGGCTGGCATGGAGCCTGGGGACATCGGGGTGGTGGCGGTGACCGCCGGCCCCGGGCTGATAGGGCCGCTGCTGACAGGCATCGCGGCAGCGGAAGGTTTTGCCGGGGCCTTGGGGATCCCGCTGATTCCCGTGAACCACCTGCACGCGCATGTCTACGGGACGGGCGTTGCTGGAGGCGTAGAGCCGCCGTACACGGGGCTGGTGATATCGGGCGGCCACACGGCGTTCTACCGGTGGGAAGAAGGACAGGAGGCCCCGCAACTGCTCGGGACAACCGTGGACGACGCCGCCGGGGAAGCTTTCGACAAAGTGGCGAAGATCCTGGGACTGGGGTACCCTGGCGGGCCGGCCGTGGAGAAGGCGGCCGCGCACGGAGATGCTTGGGCGGTGAAATTCCCGAGACCCGGAGTGAAGATGGAAGGTCTGAGGATGTCGTTCAGCGGGCTGAAGACGGCGGTGTTGTACCACGTGAGGGAGATGGGGCGGGAGCCGGACGCCGTGGAGAAGGCGGACATAGCGGCGTCGTTCCAGCGCGCGGTGGCGGAAGCACTGGCGTTGAAGAGCGCAAGGGCGCTGGAAGAGACCGGGCACCGGACGTTCGTGGCGGGGGGCGGAGTCGCCGCCAACGGGGCGGTCCGTGAGGCGTTGGCCGGCGCGTGCCGCGAAACGGGCGTGAGGATAGTCCTGCCGGAAGCGGGCATGGCCGGCGATAACGGAGTGATGGTAGCACAGATGGGACGTTTTATGTACAATAAAGGTTTGTGGATTTCGCCGGCCGGTGCAGGCATAAAGCCGTATGCCGGGGGCGAAGAACGGATGCAGCGCGGCAGGAGACGTTAGGCGGGGCGGGGGATATCACCGGGCAGGATGCAGGAGACACATGGAGGGCAGGTTCGAAAAAGACGGAGCGGGAGGATGGGACGGGGTGCTGCGCGAAATGCTGCAGGCCGTGGCGGACGGATCCATGAGCGTGGATGACGCCCGGAGCGAGATACTGAGGTTCGATTACGAGGACATCGGTTTTGCACGTATAGACCACGGCAGGGAAAAGAGGCTGGGGTTCCCGGAAGTGGTGTACGCCGAACGGAAGACCACGGAGGAAGTGGTTGAAATAGCTGGGAGGGTGCTGGAGAGATCGGGGAGGGTCCTGGTGACGAGGCTGGTTCCCGAGCAGCAGGACGCCCTGGAGAAGGCGTTTGCCGGGGGGAAGGAACGGGTGCATTCGAACAGAAAGGCGAGGACGCTGAGGGCCGGGGAGACGGTAACGAGAGAAGCCCGGGTAGTGCTGTTGACGGCGGGGACGTCGGACATACCGGTGGCGGAGGAGGCGAAGGAGACGCTTCTGGCGCTGGGGATAGAGCCGCACACGGCGTATGACGCGGGCGTGGCGGGGATACACAGGCTGTTGGGGGAGAAGGAAGCCCTGGAGGAGGCGGACGCTGCGATAGTGGTGGCCGGAATGGAAGGGGCGCTGGCGAGCGTGGTGGGAGGGCTGGCGCGCTGCCCGGTGATAGCGGTGCCGACGAGCGTGGGCTACGGAGCGAGTTTCGGGGGCGTATCGGCGCTGCTGGCGATGCTGAACAGCTGCAGCCCTAACGTGGTGACCGTGAACATAGACAACGGTTTCGGGGCGGCGTTTTTTGCAGGGCTCATTGTCGCGGGAAAGGGAACGAAGTGAGCATGGATCAACGGCGTTCACCGGGAGCAGGGGATGCGGGGCAGGATCCTCAGGTCGAGACCATCGGGCAGCAGCACCTCGTGGTGATCGACTACGTGTTCATCGTGCTGAAGCACTGGAAGGTGGTGCTGGCCGGGCTGGCAGTGTGCCTGGGAGCAGGCGTGCTGCTGTATTACAGGAGCACGCCGGTATACGAGGCTTCAAGCGAACTCCTGGTGGAAGTGGCGGCGACTCCGAGCATAGCGGACATGAGGGCCGTGACGGCCGACTACGGCAATGACCGGATGGCGACGGAGGTGAGCCTGATATCGAGCGACGAGGTGCTGAGGGGAGCGTTGAAGCTGGTACAGAGCCGTGGAAGGACATACAAGGGGGTGAGCGCGGGAGCGTTGAAGAAGCTGTCGGTGAAGGAGATGAAGGCAAGACTGGAGGCGGAGCACCTGAGACGGACGAACCTGATAACGGTGAGGTACCGCTGCGGGGATCCGGAGCTGGCGCGGGACATCGTGGAGGACATAACGACGGCGTATGGGGACCAGTTTCGTGCCCGGATGCAGCGCGGAGCGTCGAGGGTTCTGAGCTGGGTGCGGGAGCAACTGCCGAGAGTTCAGAAGGAACTGGAGGATGCGCAGAAGACGAGGATAGATTTCCAGAAAAAGCTGGGAATACTGTCGCTGGGGTCGGCGGAGGAATCAATGCCGGTGGAGATATCGCTGGTGCATGCGCTACGGCGCGAGGTAGCGGACATGGAGCGAGAGATAGCGGATTACCGTTCCAAGATCAACGCCCTGGAGAACCTCGGGGAAAACATGGAAGGGGCCATGAGCCTGCCGTGGATCCGGTCGGACCAGGTGATGGCGGGGCTGGTGAAGCATGAGAAGGAACTGGGCGAGAACCTGGCGGGGATGCTGTCGCGCCTGGGGCCGAATCACCAGGACGTGGTGGAGGCGGCCGCGAGGCTGAAGCAGGTGCAGAGCGAGAAGCAGAATGCTCTGAAGGAGCTGAAACAGGCGTATTCGGCGGAGATAGCCGCTCTCGAGACAAAGCTCAAAGACACGGGCCGCCGGCTGGGAGCGGTGGAGGAGAAGGCGAACGGCCTGGCGGCGAAGACGACGGAACTGGAGAGCTACAGGCGAGCGGAGGAGGACGCGAGGGAGCGGCACGAGGGACTGCTGAAGCAATTTTCCGAGGTCGACCTGACGAAGACGTTCGAAGCGGGGAGGGTGATGGTGGTGAATCCCGCCCGTGCGGCGGAGAAGCCGTTGTGGCCGAACCTGCCCAAGATACTGGCGGGGATGACGCTGCTGGGGCTGGTGCTGGGACTGCTGGGTGCGTTTTTCTGGGAGAGCATGGACGATTCGGTGAAGAGCGGCGAGGACGTCAACTACATATGGCGCATGCCGGTGCTGGGGCTGATCCCCCATATAAGCGAACCGGAGAAGCCGGGGCTGTCTCAGGAGATGATGTCGAGCCACAGGACGGAGATAGAGGCGTTCCGGATGCTGGCGCTGTCTCTGGACCTCGTGACGGGGAAGCAGAAGGAGGACGGCAAAGCGAGCGTGGTGATGATATCGTCGGCCGGGCCGCGTGAAGGCAAGAGCATGATACTGTTCTACCTGTCGGTGACGCTGGCTCTGGCGAACAAGAAGGTGGTAGCGATAGACGCGGACTTGAGGCGCAGGGGATACACGAAACTGGCGGGTCTGACGGAAGCCGACGGGCTGGCGAAGTGGTTCAGGAGCGGCGGTTCGATCGACGAATACAAGTGCAAGCTTTCCGGGGAGGTGCCCGAGGGGCTGGACATTCTGCCGGCGGGGCACTGGGACAAGAGTCCGACGCTGATGTTGAGGCAGGCGGCGTTCGGGGAGTTGGTCGAGGGGATGAGAAAAGACTACGACTATGTTCTGATAGATGTGCCGCCGCTGAGTTTCGTATCCGACGCGCTGGTGGTGACGAGGATCGCCCCGATGATATTGGTGGTCGCCCGGATGGGAGTGACGAGCAAGCGGCTGTTGAGGAGGTCGAAGGACGTGGTGCACACGGCGGGACTTGTTCCGATAGGTTCGGTGATAAACGAGTTTGATTCGCCGGGGGTGAGATACGGATACTACTACAGGTATTACGGGTACTACTATCCGTACAGTTCATACTACACTGAGGCGGAGGATGAAGAGGAGGACAACGGGAAGGGGTCAAGGCGTTCCGGGCGGGGCGCGGCCCAGGGATAATCATGGCGGGGCGTCGGCGAGCGGACGTTTTGACCGTGCGGGGATTATCATGTAGAATGCCGTGGCCGGACACAGAGAGACGAAGATGACTTTTCCGCTGGACCTGATAATTGTGATAATCGCGGCGGAGTTGTACCGCGAGGTGGAGCCCCTCGGGGGCGGGGTTCTGCAGTCAGTGGGCGCGTACGGGTGGTTCTTCCCGTGGATTGCGTACGTGGTGATATCGTTCCTGACGGCATTCGTTCTGCTGCGGCTGGCGGAATCGGCGTATTCGTCTACGGGTCCGAGCAGGGGCTACCGGCTGTACAAGACTCTGCGGCTGTTGTACAGGGTACTGGGGGTGCTGGCATACCCGGCGTTCCTGTACCTGACGGCGTGGAACGACACGATAAGCGTAAGGTGGGGGATGCCGTCGTGGTGCATAATGGACGACCTGCTGCTGCTGATGCCGTACCTGGTATGGACATGTAGCTGGCACATGCTGTCGCTGCGGATGGGGAGGATACTGTGGCACAGGGACTGGCCGCTGAGGGAGCACGCGTGGTTCTATGCGAGGCAGGAGACGCTGCCGGTGCTGGTGCCGTGGCTGCTGTTGAGGGCCGCCGCCGACGGGGTGGACGTCTTAGCGGGTCACGAGGGGATGGAAAAGCTGGGAGACTGGGGGGAGATGGCGGTATCGGGGTTCTTTTTCATGATGTTGCTGTATTTTTTCCCTTCATGGCTGGCGCTGACGCTGGGGACGAAACCGCTGGAGAAGGGGCCGTTCAGGGACAGGCTGGGGGAATTGATGCAGCGTGCCGGGGTGAGGTTCCGTGATATCCTGGTATGGCGTACCGGAGGAGCGCGCGTCCTTAATGCGGCGGTGGTGGGACTGGTGCCGAGGACGCGGTTCTGCATACTAAGCGATACGCTGCTGGAGAGCCTGCCGCCGGACGAGGCCGAGGCGGTCGTGGCGCATGAACTGGGGCATGTGAGCGGACACCACCTGCCGGTATACCTGGGATTCGTGTTCATATTCATGGGGGCGGCGGTGACGGCGTTTGCGGCGGTGCCCGCGGACCTCGCGGACAACTACCTGTTCTCGCTGCCGGTGCTGGCGGGGATAACACTGTTGTTCTGGCCGGGGCTGTTCGGTATGGTAAGCCGCAGGATGGAGGACGAGGCGGACCTGTATGCGGCGGAACTGGTGGGGGATCCGGAGCCCCTGATAAGGGCGCTGTCGCGCATGGCGCATTCGTCGGGGAGCGGGAGGGCATCAGGGTCGTGGCGCCACAACAGCGTCGACAAGCGCGTCGGCAAGCTGAGGACGCTGTGGGCAAACCGAAGCGCGGCGGGACTGTTTCACAAGCGGGTCAGGGTGTTGAGGTGGGCGACGACGATAACGGCCGCCGCTGCGGTGGTAGTCAGCCTGAGGATAAGTCTGCCCGAGGTATGGAACCGGGACGCCGAACTGGAGCGCGCGCGCGCGGCGGCGGAGGGAGATGCCGAGAACGCCGACGCGTGGGCCCTGTACGGGCGGATATTGCTGCAGAGAGAAAGACAGTTTGAGGCGGAAGAGGCGCTGCTGCAGGCGCTGAGGGGAGATCCGGGCAGGAAGGACGTGCGGCAGGTATTGAGGTCTCTGACGGTTGACAACAAGGCTACGCTGGTGAGGATGGCCGACGTTCTGATGGAAGCGGGGTGGTACGAGGACGCCGGGGCGATAGCGGAGGAACTCATGGGGACGGGCGAAGCCGACGCCGCCGGCGTTGTTTCTGCAAGGCTGGCGCTTACCAGGGGGAGCCCGGCGCTGCCCAACAGGTATTATAACCCGGAGGGAGCGGAGGAAACGGTGCGCGCTCTGTTGAAGGGCGGTGGCAGTGCGGAAGACATGATACTGCTGTTCCGGGCGCTGGCGGAACAGGGCAGGTGCAACGAGGCGGAGAGCGTGCTTGTCCAGGGGTCGGAAAAATATCCGGAGAACGACAGGTTCAGGGAACTCCTGCTGGAGTACTATCCGTCCGACGTGGAAGGCGGGGCGGACTGAAATGCCGGGGCGTGAATGAAGAAAGAGAAGTTATCTGACGGATGTCCGCTGGTGGATTTTCACGTGCATTCGCGTTTTTCGGTGGACTGCGAGACGGATGCCGAAGAGATGGTCCTGTCCGCCGTGGAAAAGGGGCTGAAGGGGATAGTCATTACTGACCACGTGGATTTCAATCCCCTGGATCCGGGGTGCGGGAAATACGATTACGATTCGGCAAAGGCGGAGATCGAGCGGCTGAAGGCGGCTTTTCCGCAGATCTCGATAGGCTTCGGAGCGGAAGTGGATTACAGCCGCCTGTGGCGTGACGAGGTGGCGGAGACGGTCGTGGGGCGCACATGGGACGTTGTCGTGGGGGCGGTGCACAGCGTGAACGGCATTCCGCTGGAGTTGCGTAAGGCGTACGAGGGAGCGGGAATCGAGGCAGCGATAACGGGATATTTCCGTGAGGTGGGCGCCATGGTGGAGGATGATATGTTTGACATCGTGGCGCACGTGGATATAATCAAGAGATACCTTGAACGGTTAGGCTTCAGATGGTCGCGCGAGTGCCTACTGAACGAAGCCGGGCCCGCGGTTGAAAGAATTGCGTCCGGCGGCCGATACCTTGAGGTGAACACATCGGGACTGCGGCAGGAAGCAGCGGAGTGTTTCCCCGGTGTGGAACTGCTGGCCGTGTACAGGAACGCAGGAGGACAGAAGTTGGTAATGGGCTCTGATGCGCACAGAAGCAGCGATGTGGCCGCCGGGTTTGCCGAAGCGGCCGCAGCCGTGGTGCGCGCCGGTTACAGAGGCAGGGCCGTCGCCGACAGCCTCATCCTTTCCTAGCCCGCGCCTGAAGCGGGTATCATTTTCGTGGGATTCCGGGACAATACGAGTATCTACCAAGTGTGGTGCCGTCCATGAAAGACGGACGGAGAGACGAAAGGACAGAGAGATGTCGGCGCATAAGGCGGCGAAAGACAGGGTGATAGTATTCGATACGACGCTGAGGGACGGGGAACAATCTCCGGGCGCGAGCCTGACGAACAAGGAGAAGATGGAGGTGGCAAAGGCGCTCGTATCACTGGGGGTGGACGTCATCGAGGCTGGTTTCCCGATAGCGTCCAACGATGATTTCGAGGCGGTGAAGGCGATTGGGCAGGAGGTTCCGGTGAAAGTGGCCGGGCTGGCTCGATGCATGGAGAAAGATATAGCAAGGGCCGGGGAGGCGCTGCGGAAGGCGAACGACCCGCGCATCCACGTATTCCTGGCGACGAGCGCGATCCACCGGCAGTACAAGCTGAAAAAGGCGAAGGACGAGATCGTGCGGCTGTCGGTGGAAGGCGTGCGGCAGGCGCTGGAATACGTGGAGGACGTGGAGTTCAGTCCGGAGGACGCTAGCCGGACGGAGCCGGATTTTCTTGCGGAAGTGGTGGAGGCGGTGATCGAAGCCGGTGCTTCGACGGTCAACATACCTGACACGGTAGGGTACGCGATGCCGTCCGAATACGGGGCGCTGATAGCGTATCTCTACGCCAACGTGCCCAACATAGACAGGGCCGTAATCAGCGTGCACTGCCACAACGACCTGGGGCTGGCGGTGGCGAATTCGATATCTGCGGTGCAGAACGGGGCGCGGCAGGTGGAGGTGTCGCTGAACGGCATAGGCGAGAGGGCCGGCAACTGCAGCCTGGAAGAATTCGTGATGGGGCTCAAAATCCGCAAGGACATACTGGGGCTGACAACGGGCGTGAACACGAAGCGTATTTACCCGGCGTGCCGGCTGGCGGCGTCGCTGATGAACCTGAAGCTGCAGAGGAACAAGGCGATCGTGGGCGACAACGCTTTTGCGCACGAGGCCGGCATACACCAGGACGGCGTGTTGAAGGAACGCAGGACGTACGAGATCATGGACCCGCGCGAAGTCGGGATCAAGGAAAGCCGGATGGTGATAGGCAAGCATTCGGGCAAGCACGCGGTGAAGAAGAAAATCACGGAACTCGGCTATTCGCTCTCGGACGACGAGGTGACGGCCATAACACAGAAGGTGAAGGATCTGGCGGACCGCAAGAAGACGATCTATGATGCGGACATTGAGGCGCTCATAACGGAGACGGTGGACCAGGACGCTCCGCCGACGTATTCTCTCGGGTCGTTCCACGTGACGTCAGGAAAGGGGCTTACGCCGACTTCGACGGTGACACTGATGCGGGGAGGGGAGGAGATCCGTGACGCGGCGATAGGAGACGGGCCGATAGACGCGGCCTACAACGCGATAGACAGGATAACGGGGATCAACGCTAAGCTGGAGAGCTACCACCTGGATGCGGTTACGGAAGGCCGTGAGGCGCTCGGGCAGGTGACCGTGAACGTCAAGTTCGGCAAGGCCACGATACAGGGCAGGGGCGTGAGTACGGACATAGTGGAGGCGAGCGTGCTTGCGTATCTCGCTGCCGTGAACCGTTACGCCGCGCTGAACAGGGCGCATGCTAAGGAGGGCGCCAGGGGCAAGAAGCGTTAGGCACGTACGGCGCCGGACAGGAGACATACCGCCGGGGATTCCGCGGAATCCCCGGCGGCATTTGTTTGGGGGGACCTGGGACTGAGGGGGGAGGTGGATTTTACTTAAGATTCGGCCGGGTACCGCCGATGTGCCGGTTGTACAGACAGCCGTGAGAGGAGGTAAATAAGCGGAACAAGAGAAGGCTTTCGGCCGGCCGGGTGACAGGCCGATGCGGGGCACGGATGCCCCGTACCGACATTTGGCAGCTTTTTCAGGGAGGAAAAGCAAATGTCCATGAGAATAAATACGAACATAAGTGCGTTGAGTGCCCTGCGGCATCTCAACCAGACAACGTTGAGCCTGAACAGGACGTTGTCACGTCTTTCGAGCGGGCTGAGGATAGTGAGCGCCGCCGACGATCCAGCCGGTCTCATCATATCGGAGCAGCTCCGCGGCCAGATATCCAGCCTGAAAGCCGCATCGAGGAACGTATCGGAAGCGGACAAGTACTTCGGTATAGCGGAAGCCGCGCTGGACGAAGTGAACCGGATGCTGGTGGACATGCGGGCGCTG
>JAFGGJ010000070.1 GCA_016930595.1 Planctomycetota bacterium | reverse complement strand
CGCCATCGGGATGCCAAGCAGCAGGACCGCCGCGCCGCCGTACAGCCCCACTGCGAGCCAGTGGCCTTTCCTGGCTGCCACGGGGGACCTGGACATCTGGAGCGCCCGGCCGCATACGGTCGCCGTCAACGCCGCCGACAACGTCAGGATCGGGTACGACAGGCCGCCGCTCTTCGTGCCGTTGACGAGAAAAAGAGCCGCCAGGCCGACGGCGGGCATGAACAGCATCCTGCGCCGCCTGCCAATGGCAAGGCTCAGCGCCGACGCCCATATCACCGCCCACGGCGATATTTCAGCCGCCCAGCGTCTGCCTCCGCCGGCCGCCCTTCCGGGGACTGAAAGGTACACGGCGATCACCAGCAGGCCGATGATCAGAACCTGCTGCAGCATTACGCTGTGGCGCGACGGGTAAATTTTCTCCAGCAGCCGTACCGGGTCCAGGAACCTGAGAAACACCAGCACCGCGGCCGGCACCAGGCAGGCGGCCCCCACGGCGGCATAACTCGCTATCATAAAGAACAACAGGTAACAGACGAACAGATGGCGGTCTATTTCGTTCCTGCCGTCAACGGCATCGGCGCGATTTCCCCCGCTCATTGCCGCGCCTTCCCTAGCGAAAAGACCCCCGGGCGCAGGTTCCTGTTCACAACGACCACGTCTTCGGAATAATCCGGCTGCGGAGCAAGTGTGAGAAAAACCACCGGCACGTTCTCTTCGCCCGGCTGCTTAAGCGTCCCGACCAGGGTTTCCGACCTGTCTATCCGGGTGCCCCTGGCGGTTGCGAGGCAGCGCAGAACCGGCGGCAGCATCCCGCTGCCCTCGACTTCGTAGACGTGCACGCCGTCGGATTCAGCCACGGCGACTTTCAGCTTCCACCCGGATGCGACGGCATAGAGAGACAGGGTCGCCGCCAGCGATATCAACCATTCCATTTCCGGCTTCAGCGCCGGCCGCGGGAGATAACAGTCAAGGGCAACGATAATATCGGTGTGGAGGGATTCTTCGAACTCCCGCACCACCAGCCTGCCGCGGTGCGCGCTGGCCTTCCACGACACCCTTCTCAGGCTGTCGCCCGGCCTGTATTCGCGCAGGCCCATGGTGTCGCCGAAGAGCTGGTTCGGCTTCGTCCGCCTGGCCAGTTCCGCCTTGCCTCCGAGTTCGGACAGGAAACCCGGCGCAAGCACCCCCAGTTCAGGGTACACGGTGCAGCGGAAAGGCAGGTTCAGTTTTCTGCGGTCCACCAGCAGGCCCATGGGCCAGGCGCTCGTCGCCCTCATCTCGACGCCGCTGACTTCGCCCCGAAACGGAAACTTGACCGCAATGCCGCACACTTCGTCGCTTCCGGGCTTCACGTAGTCGATCCACCCCCTGCCGCCCACCTGCCGGCCGGAAGTGGCGCCGAAACCCGCAGCCAGTGTTATGTCGCCCGCCGGTATCAGCCATTTCTCGTTCCGGACCCGCAGTTCGACCACCGTCTCCTCCCCGGCCCAGATGTCCGAAGCCGGCGGCAGCAATTCGAACCTGAGTCTGCGCATGGAAATGAAGTTCGCAAGGCTGTCGGCCACGAGCAGTCCCAGGATGACCGACGACGCCATCAACACCTGGTTGCTTCCGGTCTTGATGCCGATGTAAAGGCCGACTGCGAAGGCGATTATGAGAACCTTGCCCACCGCCGTACTGGCGAAAACCACCTGTACCGGGCCGAGGACCGTGCCGGCCAGGACCTTCGCTACGTTGCTGCTGCCCCTGGCTCTTTCTCCGGCCATGTCTACACCGGCACCGGAACACCCGACAGCATGTCCTTCAATGCTCCGGCAACGTCTCCTCTCCGCCCCCCGGCGTCGATCAGCCTGTGCTGCAGAACGGGAATCGCCGACTCCTTCACGTCGTCCGGCACCACGTAGTCCCTGCCCGACAGGTAGGCCGTCGCCTGGGCCAGGCGCATGAGGTGGAGCGTGGCGCGCGGACTGGCCCCGCTGCCCAGTCCGGGGTGTTTTCGCGTTGCGGCCACAATGTCCAGAGCGTAGTCGGTTATCGGGTCGGCAACCTTGACGTGCCGGACTTCTTCCTGCCACTGCTCGACGCTTACGGCGTCGGCTGCGGGTTCCAGCGCCTCCATGGGATCGCCCGTGCGCCTGTCCATCACTATGCGCCTTTCCTCTTCCCGCGCCGGGTACCCCATGGACAGGGAAATCGTGAACCTGTCGAGTTCGCTGACGGGCAACGGGTAGGTGCCCACCGTTTCGATGGGATTCTGCGTAGCTATCACGAAAAAAGGCCGGGGGAGGCCGTGCGTTTTGCCGTCAGCGGACACTTCGCACTCGCTCATCGCCTCCAGCAGGGCGCTCTGCGTACGCGGCGTGGTACGGTTGATTTCGTCCGCGAGCAGCACGTTCGTGAACACCGGCCCCTTGTGAAAGTGGAAATCGTGCCTGTTCTCGTCGTACACGCTCACCCCCAGAATGTCCGACGGCAGCAAGTCCGGCGTGAACTGGACCCGCGTGAACTGCACTCCCAGGGCCTTCGCCAGCGCCCTTGCGAGCGTCGTCTTGCCCACACCGGGACGGTCCGTGATCAGCACGTGTCCCCCCGCCAGCAGCGCAGCCATCACCCGCTTCGTCTCCTCGTCCTTTCCCACTATCACGTCGCGCACCGCCCTCAATACGTCCTCAGCCCTGCCGCTCATTGCTGTTCCTCTCCTGGAGTATTAACGCCGATTCGCTCGCCCCGGACGGCAAAAAACACTAAAAGTCCCGACAGCGCCGTCAACATGTACACGTAGCACGAAAGCGCCACGTAAACCAGGACTTTCGTCCCCTTCTTCTGTTCCGCCCATATGCTCCTCAACACTTCGCGCCAGTCCTGGACCGTTGATTTCATCAACACCACCGGCATGCCGGGACCGCTCTCCACCGCCCCGCCGGACAGGTATCCTCCCACGCGCAGGCGTTCATTCACCACGATCACACGGTCCACGGAACGAAGCCCTTCCACCCTGTACTTCTTCCCGTTCCCAACCTCTATCGTGAACGGCCCCATTCGGAAAGGATAAACTCCCTCGGACTGCGACGTCTCGCCGGTCTCGCTCATTTCTACCCAGCGCCTGAACAGAATGCCTTCTTCCACCGGCCTGTACTGGTCGGCCGTTCCCTCGAGGACTATCGGTCCTTCCATGCCCCACAGCCTCGCGTCGGGTTTCTGCGCCTCCATCGTATCCAGCCAGTCGGAAAGGCTCTCCCGGTAGACGTCCCCGGCCGCCACCCTCACACCCGCAACCGAAAACGGTATCGCCAGTATTCCCGACAGCAGCAGTATTCCCCCCGCCGCCCCCGCAATCTTTTGGTGCCCGTGCAGATACAGCCTTGACAGAACGTACCCCGCCGGAACAAGCAGCGCCGGGAACAACGCCAGCACCAGCGCCGGTACCGTGCCGGCGGAATCTATCGGCCCCACGGGTTCGCCCGCATGCCCTGCAGGCACCAGTCCGGCTTCGAGCATGTAGCCGTGCGTCAGGCCCGTGCACCATCTCGCCACGCCGAGCGCCGATACGGTCATGGCTTCGGTGAACGCCACCGTCATTGCCAGGAGCGCCGTAACGTATCCCAGGCTCACGATACCGAGCATGCCGGGCATCCCCATCCTGCGGGGTTTCGCCGTATCCGGCTTGCCTCCCACCGATACCGGCCGCAGCTTCTGGTAGATGGCAGTGGCCCCCGCCACCAGGAAGAACGCCGCCAGGGTGTATCTCAGCTCAGCGGACACGCGGAAGCCCCCGCGGGTAAGAACCGCCGGCGCCGCCCGGCGCAGTAGCCGCCCAGCCAGAACATCGTTCGTATTCCATGCGTTCTCCGCCGCGGCGTCGTTTCATTGCGCTTGACACCGCACGCTACCGATATTATTGTAAACTCAGGTTGCCCGAACACGTGGGAAGGACTGTATTATGACCGCAAAGAGCCCGCAATCCAGAACATCAGGCGGCTCAGTCTTCGGCGCCGCCGCCCGCAGCAAGGATTTTTTCGACCACCTCGAAGCGCACTACCGTGAATGCCGCCGCAAGAAAGTCGATATCGACGCCGCCGTTTCCATAATGCTCCCCGACGGCAAGGTCCATGACAAAGGCAAGGCCAAGGTGAAAGACGTTTCTCCCACCGGCGCCCTCCTGGCCGACCTCAAGATCAAGAAAAGCTCCTTTCCTTCGGGCCCTTTCACCATTGAAGTCAAGATGCTGTCGGGCGACTACGAAGGCATCGTCTTCCGCTGCCAGCCCGTCCGCTTCGTCCCCGGTGAGAACGGTCTCGGCGTCCGCTTCGTCGAAGTCTATGTAGATGCTTCACAGGACAAGAAGAAATCCCGCTAGCCCCGCCGCGCTTCCTGCGGCCATGCCTGCGAGGCCCTGACATGAGCCACTCTTCAAGGCTGGAAGCCAACGAGTTCCGGCTGTCCGAGGTTCTCAGGACCGAAGGCATCGCCCTGGACTTCCACGCTGTCAGCGTGCCCGAAGTCCTGGGGCAGACCGTCGCCCTGCTCGTAAGGGCCGGCTTCATCAAGCCTTCCGACGCCCCCAATGCCAGGTTGAGTTTCATTGAAAGCGAGGAAATCAGCCGCTCCGGCCACAAGAACGGAATCGCCATACCGCACGCGCGCGGCCCGTGGCCCATGGGCGCCGTCGTCGCCTATTATCCCAAAGGACTGGACTGGCCCACCCCGGACGGCCTCCCCATCCGGCTTATCATCGGCATAGCCATTCCCGAATCCGGCTTCAGGGGATACTCGCTCTACGTTCCGAGACTGGCCGAAACTCTCGCCGCAGGCCGGCTTCTCGAAAGCGTCGCAAACGCCTCAGGCCCCGGCGACGTCATCTCCGCCGTCGAACGCCTTGAAGACAGCCCCGTCGCGCCCTGACCGCCACCCTCAGTGCCTGGTTGTCCTCCGCCCGGTCGTCCTGCCCTTTTTGGGACGGAAAACGTCTTCCAGCGCCTGTATCAGATCCTTCTTGATGACGTCCACGTTGTCCGCCAGGTCGTCTCCGACCGTATAGAACTCCTTCAGCGTGGCGCTCACCTTCCGGGCTTCCATCACCGCCATGTACCGCTCTATTTCCGTGTCGCTGACAACCGAGTTTCTCTTGCCATAGAAAACCACCACCTTGGCCGCCAGGCCCTGCAGGTTGTAAAAAGGACTCCTCGGGAGCACTTCGCTTACCTTGTGACTGTCTATGCGAACGCTCACCTGCCCCAGCACGCGCCGGAAACCACGGTCCTTCAGGGCGTCGCCTATCTTGGGATACGGGTTGGCCGCTATCACCAGGCTCACCGCTCCGCCCACCCTCGCTGCCGCCAGCAGGACGCAGTTAGCGCCGTGCCTGTCGCCGAATACCGCGACCTTTTCGGCGTCCACCCCCTCTATCGCTTTCAGCGCTCCTATGGCCGCTATGGTGTCTTCCACCTCGTCCAGGGCGTACGTCACCCTGCCCGGGTCCCTGCCGTATCCCCGCAGGTTCGCCACCATCACTATGTAGTGCCGGGCCGCGACCTCGCGCGCCAGCGTCCTCTCCGCCAGCCCCGCGCCCAGGAAATTATTGTGCACGTACAGCACTCCCGGGAACGGCGGCTGCTTGTCGCCCCCGCTCGGCACGTACACGATGGCCGACAGGAGCAGCTCGCCGGACTTGTAGCTTATCTTGCGCTCTTCCACCACGACGCCCCCGGCCGCGGCAGCCGTCGAAGCCGCCCCCGGTTCGATCTGAGTGCTTTCCACCACCGGGCGGTTAACGCTGTCCAGCAGCGTCCTGACCCGGCCCCAGTCGCCCGACTTTACCGCTTCGTCGATCTGGTTCACGGCCATCTTCAGACTCTGGTCGTCCTTTCCGGTTATTATCATCTCCCGGTAGCGTTCCTTCAGTTCCTTCACCTGCTTGGCCAGCGCGGTCTTGTGGTCCGGCGTTATCTCCCCGCCGCCGCCTTCTTCATGCTCCTCGGCGCGTACGGGCAGCGACAGAATGACCATGGCCATCGCCGCTCCCAGAAAAATGCCCCGCACCCTTTTCGGCGTCCTGCCGTACCCTGCCATAAATATCCTCCTGCCCGGACTTCTACATCCTGATATTCAGTTCTACAGAATACAGGGTGTCCTGGTCACCCGGCGGCACCATGCCCACGTACTCGCGGTCCGTGTAACGGAAACCGACGCTCCACACATCGTTTATGTCCCAGTCCACGCCGAAGACGACGTCGTTCGTCTCCCCGAACCCGGTCACCAGGAATCCCCTCTCGAAAGCCGCCGTCACCCCCACGTTCCTCACCGGGTAGTATGAAACCTCGATCCCCTGCGCCGCCGTGGCATCGAGCGCTTCCCCTTCCATGAATCCCGTCGCGTAGATTCCGCCTCCATTGGTCCCCGTCGGAATGAATATCGTCGCCTTGAGACTTATCAGGACGAAATCCATCGTCAGGGCGCTGTCGAAAAGATCCTCCCACGCCGGGAACGCCCTCTGGAAACCCATGCCTCCCGACACGTAGGCATAAGGCGTTATGTAGAACCCCAGCCGCATGCGCGCCTTCAGCCAGTGAAACGTGCTCACCAGGCGCCTGTATTCCAGGCCCGCGTCATAACCTATGCCGGTGGATCCGACCTCGTAGCGGTGAGTGTGCACGAATACCGGCGTGTCCTCGTCGAAATCCGACACCGTCGCCGTACTGCCGTAGAACACCGCCTCCCCGGCCTTGCCCATCAGCGGTGCGGCAACAGCCGGCACCTTGCCCAGCGGCACGTCGTCCAGGTAATACCAGTTGCCTATGCCGAACGCTTCGTCCTCATTGTAGCCGTCCGCAGCCTTGGCGTACGTGATCCTCAGCCTGTCCTTCATGGAACCTGCGGCATCGGTCCCGGGAAGCGGCGCCGGCCCGGGTTGAAGATACCCGGTCGTCGTGGACGGCCCGTCTGACGGCTCACCGGACTCTTCCCCTCCCGCCGTCTCCCCGGCGGTCGGCTGGACCGGCTCGCCGGTCCCCCCGCCCTCGCCCACAAAGCCTTCATGCACGACAATCGCGCCCGACGGCGCCGCAAGCTCCGATGGCGCGCACCCCAGCACGAACGCCGCCAGAAGCACGGTTGTCCACACTCTGCCCGGAATCATACAGCAGTTCCTTTCTCTCAGCGCCTCTTCAGGTACCTCTCCATCTCCCTTTGAGTATCCCGTTTTTTTATCTTCTCCCTCTTATCATATCGGCTTCTCGGCTTCACCAGTGCTATCTCGACCTTGGCGTATCCGCGCCGGAAATAGAGCGACAGGGGCACGCACGTGTATCCTTTCTTCGCCAGGGCGCGTGTTATCCGGCTGATCTGCTTTCCGTGCAGCAGCAGTTTCCGCTGCCTGGTCACCTCGGGATTGTCCCCCCCGGCGTTGCGGTACGTGGGCACCTTCATGTTCACGATGAACAGTTCCCCGCCCTTCGACACGACAAAGGCCTCTTCTATGGACACCCCGCCGTCGCGCAGCGACTTCACCTCGCTGCCCTCCAGAACCAGCCCCGCCTCGTACTTGTCTATCACCTCGTACTCGAAACCGGCCTTCCTGTTGCGGGCTATGCTCTTCGTATCTTCTGCGGACATGCTTTCCCTTTCATCCTCCCGTCATTAAACCACGTATCCCCGCACGGCGCAACTCGGACCCGGCTTTGCGCTGGACTGCGTCCGCCGTTTGCGGTAACATCCGCGCCGGCCCTCATGCCCAGGGCCTGGGACGACGGAGGTACGCGATGCCATACAGCGACATGCATGTCCACCTGGCCGCCGGAGACGAAGACCCCGCGGCCATGCTCCGCATCATGGACGAGAACGATGTCGAACGCGCCGTCGTTCTCTCGGTCTACCCCGGCGACCAGGGGCCAAGGGGCCTCGAACAGGTCCATGCCGCCCCCGACCCCGGCCTCACCGTCAGAAATTGCGAATTCCTCAGCGAATTCTGCTCGGCCGATCCCTCCCGCCTCATCGGCTTCGTCTGGATAGAGCCCCGCCTCCCGCAGGCCGCCTCCCTCGTCAGGAAGTGCCTCGACATGCCCAACATACGCGGCGTCAAGATGATCCCCAACCACTGGTACCCGTATGAAGAGCGCATCTTCCCCGTGTATGCCTCCATCGAAGAAGAAGACGCCCCCATCCTCTTCCACTCCGGCATACTCTGGGGCTTTGCCGATTCCAGCCGTTTCTGCCGTCCCGTCTATTACGAAGCCCTCCTGCACTTCCCCACCCTCCGTTTTGCTTTGGCGCACATAAGCTGGCCATGGACAGACGAATGCATCGCCGTGGCGGGCAGGTTCCGTGCGGCATGCAACAGGGCTTCCTCGGAACGCCCCTTCCAGATGTGGATAGACCTCACCCCCGGTACCCCCCGGTTCTACAGGACCGAAGCCGTAAGCCGTGCCATCCAGTACCTGGGACCCGAACGCCTCATCTGGGGCACCGACTGCCACGGAGGAGAAAAATACAACCCGCGCTACGTCATCGACATGGACGTCGACGTCATGGAAAATGACCTCGCCCTCGACGCCTCCGCCCTCGAAAAAATACGCACGCGCAACATGGACGACCTGCTCGGCTCACGCAGGCCCTGACCGCCGCCAACGCCCGCGCTTCCACTGGCGCAGCCCCGGCGCGCCCCTACTCCTCCTCTTTCTTCCGGGACTCGATCAGCTTCTTCAGATAGTTTGCCTCCTGCCGCATTTCCGCGTACTGCGGAAATTCCTTTTTCGCCACTTCCGCCGCGATCATGGCGTTGTCGTACGAACGGACATCGTACGCGGCGTATACCAGTTCGAAGTAATGAGGTCTGGGCTTGATGTACTGCACGTACAGCGTCATGACGTGGTTCCGGAAATCCTGTGGCGTTATGAACAGCGACGCGTGCCCCAGCGTGCCCGCCGCCAGGTGATGCAGCCTGGCCGACCCGCTCTTCTGCACCGTCTCCAGCGTGCTTGCGAGCTGCGCCCAGTCCTTAAGTATCGCCGCCCTCTGGATCAGCATCCCCATCAGCACGTATTCCTGCGAAGCCAGCGAGCCGATCCGGTTCGCCGTCACGTACTGCGCCGCCCTGACCGCGCCCTGTATCATCGCGACCGCCTGCTCGGGTTTCTGCTCCGCCCTGTCCTTCTTCGGGTCCAGGTCCATGTCCACGTACCGGTCGTACGCCCCGATGCTGAGCCTTATCCACGCCCAGTCCTCCTCCCGGTTCCCCGCCCGCACCGTGTGATCCTTGTGCCGCGCCGGGTACGGTCCCACCTTCAGCAGCTCTTCGCGCACCTTGTCGTCGCCGAGTTCCGCGGCGTAGTAGACCGCCACGTGGGCGTACTTCTGCAGGATCCCCGTGAACGAATCGTCGTTCTTGAACAGGCCGGTGCCCACGTAGGTTTCCACGAGTTTCTTCAGCTCTTCCGTCACCGCTTTCTCGGCGTCGCTGGAATTACGCCCTTCCCGCTCCAGCTTCTTCATCTGGTAGTAGACGCCTATCGTCGCCCCCCCCAGGGATTCCGGCAGAGCGTTGTTTTTCTGCATCGCCTCTATGTCGCCCTTTATCACCTCCCACGCCTTCCACGGCCGGTCCAGCATTGTGTACATCATCGCCGCCGCTATGCGCGTCCTCATGTACCTCTGCCGCTCCGCCGGGTTGTCCGGAATGCTCTTCAGCATTTCGGCCAGCCGGTCCAGCGATTCCCTTGCCTTGTCGTCGTCGCGCCTGTTCATGTAGAAATCCGCGTACCTCAGGTTGTGGTTCACGCGCGACAGCATGTCGTCTTCGGGCAGCCGGTCGATGCCTTCCTTCAGCCACTGCAGGGCCTTGTCTATTTCCCTGACGCGCCCGTACAGCGACGCTATTTCGAAGCAGTTTGCCGGGTCCTTGTCCGTCTCCAGCATCTTCGCCATCGTCTTGATCCCGGTCAGGTAGACGTGGAAGTGCCAGTTGCTCTGCACCTCTATCATCGTCACCGCGTATTCCGGGTCTTCGAACATCCGCGTCGACAGGTAGTACCTCGTCCGCGTCGCCTCCCCCGCAAACCGGAACAGGAACTCCACGCTGTTCGGGTCGAAGAGCATCGTGTCGTCCGTCTCGTAGCTGCGCAATCCGCGTTCCACCGTCGCCGGTATGTTGTCCCCCACGAACTCGCGCGGAGGCCCGGTGTCCACAAAGTACATCGCGTACTTGCCGTCCCCCTGCCGTTCCACCCACCCGCACGTCGCGTGCTGCGGCACTCCCAGCACGTACGATATCCTGTCCTGTTTCTTCGTTATCGTCTGGTACACTTCCGCTATGTCGTCGCAGTCGCCTATGAATTTCCCGCTTATCTTCCTGTCCAGGAACTGGTGGTAATCCTGGTGGATGTCCCCCTGGTGCCTGCTCGACCCCAGCAGCCCCGGCCGGTTATCCACGGGGCTGTCCAGGGTGTAGACCACGCAGTACTTGTAGAACATGTGCAGTTCGCCGGGCGTCGCCAGCACCTTCGCGCACCTGTCCATAAAATCGTCCTGCTTGTTGTTCCGGATGGCAGCGCTCTCTACCGCGGAAAAATCCGGTATGTCCAGCCTGCCGTGCTCCGTTATCAGCGCCTTCGTATCTCCGTTCGCGTCGAGCAGCACTGCGTGCGGCGGCATTCTCCACTCGGCGCTCCCGAAATGCGCCGGCACCCTGCCTTCGTTCGTCACGCATCTTGCGCCCAGCGCCCACAACTCGTCGTCCGCTGAGAATTTCCCCTCCTTCGCTTCCCAGGCGGCCACCTCTCCGACTATCCTGTGCACCATTCTCACGCGCACGGGTTCCGCTTTTTCCGGCCGGGTCTCGTGCCTTCCCGCAAACACCGTGTGCACGAACAGGAACATGTCCCTCAGCTCCGGATGCTGCTCCGCGAACGTCGTCGTGTCCTCCTTCGGATCGTAGAAGCGCCACATGACGCGCCCCTCGAGATCCAGGGCCCCCTGCAATTCGCCGCTCTCCCACACCACCAGCGGCTTCGTGATATTCCGGTACGCCTCGTGGTATGCGCTCAGCAGGTCCTTGTTCTGCTCGGCGAATTTCGGCAGGTGCCTGTTTATGTATCCGTCCGCCAGCACCCGCCGGCAGAACAGCGCCGAAAGGTAGTCGTTCGGTCTCGACTGCCCCATCCCCGCCCTCACCACCGCGGCCACCACCGCGCGGATCTGCGCGTCTTCCCCTTCCGCACGCTCCAGCGCCTCCGCCAGCGGCCGCGCCGCCGCCTCGAACGCCTGCGACGCCGCCGTGGCGTCCACCGTGGGGTTCTGCCTCCGGACGTCGTAGCTCCCGCCGTTCACGAATATGGTCACTGTCCCGTCGGCGTTCTGCTGAGTCCTGCTCGCCCCGGGTCCCGGCGGCGACGGCACGCCGGCCAGCGGTATCCACGGGTTGCCGAGGTTGTTTCTTTCCGCCCCGCCGGCAGCGAGTTCCTGCGCAAGGGCGCCGCAGTGCAGAAGCGCCGTTTCCGTCGTCCCGCGGGCGTTGATCAGGAAATAGTACCCGTTCGCCTGCACCGCCATCGTGTTGCCGTCGTCGGACAGCGTCAGCCCGTATTTTCTGCCGCTAACGTCCAGCTCGAACGACCTCCGCGCCGCATCCACGCTCGCCGGGTCGAACTTGATGCGCGGAGAACTGTCAGCTATTATCTTCCCGATGCGCTCGAACTGCGCCGCCGCCGTCTGCCCGGCGCTCTCCGCCTCCCGGGCCGCACGCACCTTCCCCTGCACCCGGTAGAGCACGAATTCCAACTCGCTCTTCAGGATCCCGTCCGCGCCGGCCCCCTCCGCCAGCGCCGCGATCTCCTTTTCCGCCTTCTGGTAATCCCCGTCGGCCTCCGCCGCCTTCTCCGCCTTCTCCGCCCGGTTCACCGCATCCAGGCTCTCCGAATACTTCCGGATCTTCTCCCCGTACTCCTTCTGCAGTTTCTCCCTTATCTCCTCGGAACACCCGTCCACCAGCGCCGTCGCAGGCAGAGCCTCCGCGGCGGCGTCCCTTATCTGTGAACTCTCGTACAGCCCGGCCGCCCGCGACAGGCATTTTTCGACTTTCTGCCTGCAGTCCTCGAGCTGTATGGCGGCGACCCTCTCTATCTGCTCCCCGATGAACGCCTCTACCGCTTTCCCGCGTTCACCTTCTTTCCCCGCGGCTTCCAGCAGGGCCCCCAGCTCCTTCTTCGCGGCGTCGTAGTCGCTCCTGCACCCGCTCACGATCGCCGACGCCTGCTGCTCCTGCCCGTTCAGCCGCTCAAGCAGGCCCGTCCTCCGCTCGATTTCCTGCCGCGCCCCGCCCCCGAACGCCGACGGCTTCTGGATCACCATGCGCTTAACCAGCGCCGCCGCCTCCATCGCCTTGCCGGCGTTCCCCTCGTCGAACCGGGCCTCCGCCCCGGCAAGCATCTCCAGCGTCCGCGCCCTGTGCTGCTTGTTTCCCGCGTGGTTCGACACCAGCGCTATCACAACGATGAGCGGTACGCCTATCGCCAGCCCCAGCTTCCACCAGTGCTTCTGGATGAACGTCTGCTCGCGCATCGCCCCGCGCCGCCGGACGTCCCGCGTTCCCCTCCTCCTGCCGGCCGTCCGCGGGGGCGGCGCCGCGGCCTCAGCCTCGCTGGACGTTTCATCCCCTCCCCACGCCTCCCTTTCTTCCACCGCTTCCGGCGCCATGGCCGCTTGCGGGTCTTCGGCCGCGGGAGCCCTGTGCGCCTCTCCGCAGGCGGGACACTTGAAAGCCTTCCCCATCACGCTGTCGGGCAGGTTCAGGATTTTCCCCGTATTCGGGCAGCTGAATTTGGCTGGCATGTGCGTCCCTTCTCGGCTCCGCGCCGGCTGCATGCGCCGGCCCGTCCCATCGGTTATTGTAATGGCGCGCCGACGATTGACAAACCGCCGCCGCGCATACTTGTTAAGACGCTTCGGCCAGGCCGCCCGTTTCCTTCTTCCGCTTTTATTTTCGCCCGTCCCCGCGCCCCGGGATCACCTCGCACGATACTCTATCTTCCGCACTTCCACCTCCCCCTCCTTCGCCTCGAAAAACGGCTCGCCGTTCCTGACCCCGACCGTGCCGTACCCCGAAGCCGTGCAGATGAACGCCCTGAAGTCCCCCTTCATCGCCGGTGCCAGGTACAGCACCTTCTCCACCGCGTCGTACCTCGCCCCGCTCAGCCCCTGCAGCAGGCCGTACGAAGACATCGCCCTGGCGTACCAGTGCCCGCACTCGTACTCGTTGAACGGGTTCCTGTGCCTCCCGTCGTACCGGTCGCGCGCCGCCCTCACTATCTTCAGCCCTTCCGTCGCCCGCCCCATCATCATCAGGTGCGACGCCACGTGATACTCTATCCCCGTCCACACCTCGTCGCTGTACGGGAAGGGCAGCGTCAGCTTGTCGCCTCGAGGCCACGTGCACACGAGCAGCCCCCCTTCGCTCCCTACCGCGTAGCTCGGCCTCTGCGGGTTGGCGTGCCCCGAAAGATCCTTCCTGTAGTTGTGCCTGGCCACCGCCTTCAGGTGGCTCCTCACCCGGGACGCGCTCAGTATCTCCCCCACCCCGCACACCTCCGCCATCCATGCCCCCAGGACGCCGTCCGACAGGCATCCTTTCCCGTACTGGTACTTCGGCCCTTCCTTTTCCAGAAGCTCCAGCGCTTCCGGCGAATAGCTCGTCCTCAACCCGCTGTCGTTCACGGGGTTCCCGGCGCGCAGTCCCTCCCATTTCACGTCCTGGAAGAAGTATTCCCCGTTGTACAGCTCTTTCTCCAGGTACTTTCTCCCCCGGCCGTAAAGCTTCTCGAACTCCCCCACGTCCTCGCCGATCGCACCGCCCATCAGGGCCGCCGCCTTCAGCGCTCCCAGGTAGAACCCCCCGCACATGCCGTCCGGCCCCCAGAATTCGATATCGTACGTGTTGTGGTGAGGCTCTTCGAGCACTCCCTTCCTCCCGGGGTCCCACGTCTCGACGCAGTACTCAAGGCTCTTCCTGACCTTCGGCCACAATGAACGCATCCATTCCGTGTCCCCGCTTATGCGCCACTCCCGGTAGACCTTCATTATCCCGCCCAGTTGCCCGTCCGCCGCAGCGTGGAACCCGTGCTTTATCTCGCGGATGGGCAGCCCCGACCTGAACGCCTGGTGCCCGCTGTCGTCCTGCGATTCGTTGAACTCGGTCGCACGGAGCGTCCTCTCGAGCCCGGGGAAGAGGTGCGGCATGGCCTGCGCGTAGTTCCACACGTGCGTGCACGACCCGGCGCAGCATCCCGTGCCGTCGCAGCAGCCTTCCCACGCCCATATTCTGCCGTCGGTCTGCCTCAACACCGTCGGCGACTTCAGTATCGTCAGGTTCGCCGCAACCGCCTCGACCGCCTCCGCGGGCAGGTCCGTGTCGTAGAAACACTCGCTGAACTTCTCCGTCTCCTCCTTCAACCTTCCGTAGTTCGACTTCCAGTACCCCAGGACCTCCTCCGCGCTCCCGAACCTCCCTGCGTACCAGGGGACGTGCGTCTCGCCGCCGGCGTCCCTGCTGCAGCATCCTTCCGCCCCGCAGCACCCGCCGTCCGCCTCCTCGCCGTACCGCAGGTTCGTCTTCGGCACGTACCACGCCAGCATTATCCTTATCGTGCGTTCCTCTCCCGGCGCCAGTTCCACGGGCACGTAGATGCTCGCCCCGGGACTCGGCTCCCCTTCGCTCACCGGCCCCCGGCTGTAACACGCCCCCTCGGCCGTCTCCCGCCATGCCACGGTCAGGGGGTCGAACCAGCCGCCCCTGAACCACGCGCAGTTCACCCGGGCGTCCGAGGCGTCCGTCGCGGCGGCGAAATACCCCTCCTCCCACGGCTTCTCTTCGCTCCCGCCCTCCGCCAGCACGAACCCGCCCTCCGCCGCCCGCACCGAATCGTTCTTCGTGCCCGCCGCCATGAAGTTCCTCGTGTTCCACGAGAACACCGCCGACACCGCCCCGCCGCTCCTGTTCGCCAGCCGGTATTCCAGTCCCGCTGCGGGCAGGCTCGAATCGTCCGCGTTTCCCGGTATGAACGGACTCCATGCGGTTATTTCCGCCTCCACCGGCATTGTCTTGTCGCTGACAGTCACACGCCCGAACGGGAACCGCGCCTCGAACTTCGCGCTGCCGAAACGCGGCAGGCCGTACGTCTTTCCGCCCGCGCCGTTCCCCGTTCCCTGCGGCCCGAAAACCTTCCACATGGGCACCGGGCCTTCTATCACTCTCGCGGTGTTCCCGTTTCCCTTCACGCACAGCGCGGCGAACGTGCACGGCTCGTTGAACACCTCCGGCCGGTTCCTTACCGACAGGTGCGACAGCGCCCCGGTTCCCTCGATGCACACCATGCCCGCGCCTATTCCTCCGAGCGGGAACGCCACCCTGTCCAGGTATTCCCCGTCGTAAGGTTCCCCGTATTTCCTGCGCTTTGCCATCCGTGCACTTCCCTTCGCATGAACGCGGCAGCGCCGCGGCTGTGAGTTTTTGTAGCCTTTCCTTCGCGTCCGTCAAGTCTATCCGGCGATTGGACGTTACCCCGTGGCAGTTCGATCCGCCGGATTGGGTTCTCAAGGCGCCCGACGGGGTCTTTCACCCATTTCCCGGTGATGAACATCGCCGCCTGCAACTCTCCCTGCGCCGGGAAGTCCTGCCTCATGGCGCTCCTTTCACGGCGGCCGCAGGATAACGACCCGTGAGGCCGCGGCGCTATCGTGGCATCGGGTTTTGGGGTTGACATTTCCGTGATTTAGTGGATACTAAAACGCATGACCAGGCAGAACCAGGCGGACATGACGCGGGTGTTCCGGGCGCTGGCAGTCGAGAAGCGTCAAGAGATTGTCCATCTTCTTGCCGGGCGGACGCTCTGCGTGGGGGCGCTGTCCAACCTTCTCGGCATCTCGGCCGGAGCGGTTTCTCAGCACTTGCGGATACTTAAAGATGCCGGTCTCGTGGAACCCGACCGGCGCGGATACTTCATCCACTACAAACTTACGTTCGACGCCAGGGAACGGTGCCGGACCGTCCTGGATTCACTTTTCGCAACGAAACCAAAGTCGAAAAAAGGAGGCCGGAAATGTGCTGTGGCAAAACAAAGTGTGAAAGGCCGAAAGAGTTGAAGGGCAAGGCCGGGGAATGCTCGCCGGAGCAGATCAGGAAGTGCCACGGCAACGTTAAGAACCATCCCTGCGAGAGCGGGAAGAAGAAAGGCAAGTGAATGCCGGGTGGCGATGCCACCGGCATTATACCACAATTGGGCCTGTACACCGGTACAGTAATTATGCCGGCGCCTTAACGCGCGCCCCCCTCCCCCCCGCGCCCGCACACCGCACGGTTATGCTCCCCGGGTATCCACCCCCGCGCCGCCCCCGAATGAATTATGCCACCGTCGCCGCCGCGGCCCCGCCGTCCTCCTTGACTCCGCCCCGCCCCGCGCGACAATACCGCACGTCCCGCCGTGGAAAGGAGAACCCCGTGCCCATGCCTTTCATCGAACTCCTCAAGGCACGCCGTGCCTCCAGGGCCGTGTCTCCCGACCCGCTCGACGAAAAAACCGTCTCCGCACTCGTCGAAGCGGCCCGCTTCGCACCCTCCTGTTACAACAAGCAGCCGTGGCGCTATCTCTTCATGACCTCGCCCGGCGCCCTTGAAAAAGCCCGTTCCGCTCTCGCCAAAGGCAACTCCTGGGCCTTGGCCGCCCCGCTGCTCGTCGCCGCTTACTCGAAGCCCTCCGGCGACTGCGTCCTCCCCGACGGCCGCTCCTACCACCAGTTCGACGTCGGCATGTCCGTCATGAACCTCATGCTCCAGGCCACCGAACTCGGCCTCGTCGCGCGCCCCATGGCCGGTTTCAAGCCCCAGGCGGTCCATGACGCCTTCGGCCTCGACCCCGACGACCAGGTCATTATCATGATCGCCGTCGGCCGCCCCGGCGACGAAGCATCCCTCCCCGAAAAAATGCGCAACCTCGACGACGCGCCCCGTCAGCGCCTCGCCCCATCTCAGATGGCAAGGATACTATGATGCCGGCTGTTCAGCTCGTTCAAGGTGTATGGTGGGTCGGCGGAGGCTCCTGGGGCGACCGCGTCCCGGCGCTTTCCGTCAACGGTTGCGGCAACATCTTCCTGGTCGGCGGCGACGGCGACTTCCTCCTCGTGGACGCCGGCGTCGAACCAGGCGTCGACATCCTCCTCGAAAACTGCGCCTCCGTGGGCGCCGAGCCCTCCATGATCTCCCGCATCGTCCTCACCCACCCCCACGACGACCACGTCCTCGGCACTCCTCTCCTCCAGCGGAAGACCGGCGCGCTCGTCGCGGGCATGGACCCCGCTTCCACCTCGCTTGCTTCCGACCCCCGCGCCCATGCCGTCCTGGGTCTTGAACCCGGCGGATCCTATCCCTTCCCCCTGGACGAGTCCCTTTCCTCCGGCGACACGCTCGCCGCCGGCCCCTTTTCTCTCGACGTCCTCTCCGTCCCCGGCCACATCCCGGCCTCGCTCGCCCTTTCCTCCGTCATCGACGGCGTCCCGCTTCTTTTCACCGGCGACGCGGCCATCGGCGACCAGGGCGATGCCCTCGGCGTCGTCGGCTGGCTTGACGGCCACTGGCACTCCAATCCCAGGCACCTTCTCAGGAGCATACGCGCCATGCAGTCCCTCGCTCCCTCCATCCTCCTCCCCGGCCACGGCGCCCCCGTTTCCGGCCGGCAGGAAGTCGACGCATCCCTCGAACACTGCGCCGAACGCCTTCTCCGCCTCCTCGACATCCCATACCTCAATACCATGATGCCTCTCGACCTCTCCGACTAGGCCGTGCCGCCTCTCTCCGCTGCCCGTTTTCCCCTTCATGTCCAGCATTGCCGTTGACACCTAACATTTCCCGCGGATAATGGCCGTGCAGGAAAGGAGCCACTCCATGCCCTCAGGCAGCATCCCCGTTCTCATGGCGCGCGGCCGCTCCCTCGCGGAAATGTGGGAGAATTCCCTCCTCGAACTCTCCCGCAACGGTTCCAGGGCGCGCACCCAGTACGACCGCATGGACGACGACGGCAACTTCACGGACCCTCCCTCCATGGACTGCACCATGATCATGGTCTGCGACGAGCCCATGTCCGACCCCATGATCCACCGCGCCTTCCCCGGCGGCCTCGAAGACCTCGAAGAATACCGCCTTGAAGTCGTCGACGGCGTCAAGAACCACTGGATACGCGACCCCTCCGACCCCTCCGACCAGCGCTGGGAATACACCTACAACGGCCGTCTTTCCGCCTATCCCGTCCGCACGTTCGATGAAGCCTCCTCCTCTCAGGTCGTCAAGCCCTTTGACCAGTTCGACTACCTTGTCGACAAGATCTCCGCGGATCCCTTCACGCGGCGCGCCATCGCCCACACGTGGGTCGTGGGCGAAGACAACTTTTACGAATCCCCGCCGTGCCTTCAGAGCATCTGGCTGCGGGCGCTCCCGGACGACGACGGCGTCCTCACGCTCAACATGGACGTCCGCTTCCGCTCACGCGACGCCTACGACGCCGCCTTCATGAACTGCTTCGCCCTCATGCACCTCCAGCAGGAATTCGCTCGCCGCATCTCCGATAAACGCTCCGAACCCGTCCGCCTCGGCCGCTATCTCGACATCTCCGACTCCTACCACGTCTACGGCCGCCGCATCGAAGACTTCAACGAACGCTTCCTCAAGCTCCACGGCGACCGTTCCTTCGAAGACCGCACGTGGCCGCTCGAATTCGCCCGGCCCATATTCGACGAAGCACGCCCCCGCATCATGGAAAAGATCAGGTCCCACGACGCGCAGGGCCCCGGCCCCACACTCTAGGTCCGGGACGCGCGAATCATTCAGGTGCCGGATTCCCGCTCGCAGGTTCCCTTCCCCGCGACCCCTCCAGGAAAACGCCTGTCTGCAACAGGCGGTCCCCCGTTTCGAATGAAGTGCGATAGCGCCGCGGGTCGGCAGGGCCGGCCCATTCGAATCCGCTGCCGGGCCTGCCGTCGTAACTGAGATACCGGGTGATTTCGCGCCAGCCCAGCAGCTGGCCCGCCGCACCGGCGGCAGCGGCGCCCTGTGGGCTCAGCGGCTTTCCGGCGCCCGCTTCCCAGCCCTCGCGGAAGGGCGGCCACGCCGCATGACCCGCCGCGATCATCTCCAGTGCGGATCCCAGCTGCATGGCCTCACAGCCGACCCGGCACATTTCCAGGTCGAAAAAGCCGCTGAACCTTCCCCGCTGCACGTGGAAGTTGGCGACGTCCTGGTGGTAGAGCACCCTCGGCTGGGCGAGGATGCTCGGTATCGTCTCTTCGATAAAATCGAGGCTTGTTTTCCAGAAGCCGTCGCAAAAATCCGGATCGCGAGCGTGTACCGCCCGCCCAAGCTCCAGTATCCTGGCGAAGTACGATTCAAGGGTCGGATGGTCCGCGTAGAAGCGCGACTCGAATCTCGCACTGTCACGGGACGTAAGCGGGACCCGCGTCAGCGCTCCAACGGCTCTGCCGGCCTCGCGGCTGGCTTCGCTCCACGCCTGCTCGCCTTCGATGTCTCGAACACGCCACAGCCAGTCGCCAGGCACGTGGGTGGTCACTATCATGTCGGGACCGGCGTCCCATAGCAGGCCGGGCACGAGGCCGGTCCGGCCCCAGTGGCGCAGAGCGAAACACTCGCGCTCCTTGCGTTCTCTTTCGCAGAAGACCTTGAAAACGACAAGGTCGTCGCCCCGGCGCGCGAAGAAGACCCGGTTGGTGGCTCCCTGGCCCGGCTGCCGGACGCCTTCCAGCGTAATGGCGTCTTGATGATCGGCAATGAAGGCTTCGACCCGGGCCCGGGCCGTCGATGAGTAAGAACT
>JAFGGJ010000069.1 GCA_016930595.1 Planctomycetota bacterium | reverse complement strand
GCGATCCTGTAGACGTTTTCGGGCCGTTTTCACGCGTGTGTCGTATACTCTTATAGTAGATTCGGACCCCTGGCACGGAATTTGCTAGTGCGGGTGCCCGGAATCAGGACGTCCGGCAGGCATCCCCGCGGGACCGCCGCCGTAACAGGAAGACGGACAACGCGAATACTGCCATGGGAATGAACACTCCCGCTTCCGGCCCGCTGTTCACGCCGCCGGCCGAACATCCCGCTGCGCCGGCGCCGCGGAAAAACACGCTCGATTCCGGTTCCACGGCGAACGCCGCGTCCGTCGTGTCGGAAACGCCTTCGTCCGTGGAGGATATACGCAATAAGCATAAAGATGAGCGGATTTCCGGAACGCTCCAGTCCATGCGGCCTGCATCGGGCACGTCGGCGGCGACGGGCGTCCATGACATGCCGCCGTCCGCTGAAAACTCCAGGTCGACCTCCCGCCGACGCGGACCGCTGGAAGCCCACACGACGCGGAAATCGGCGCCGCCCCGGATGGTTTCGCCCCCGTTGGGCGAGATCAGGCGGACGGAAGCCTGTTCCGCGGATGCGCCGGCGGCAGGGTCGCCCATGAGATTGAAGGACTGCAGGACGCTGAGAGCGGATGCGGGCATGGCGTGTTTGGCGGCGAGCATCGCGTCGCCCCATGCAAGGCCGGAAGCGACGCCGCGCGCCAGTTCCCCGCCGAAGAGCGACTGCGTGCCGGAATCGGCGAACCCCCCGCATCCGATGACGTTCCATGCGCCGGAATGCGGCGATCGCATGAGAGCTTCGCCGAGGGATTCGGCGGCGGTGCCGTCGAAGGAGGCGTTGAAGCAGGAAAGCGCGACGACAGCCGTCGGATGACCGGGTGCGAAAGATGCGGCGTCGGAGGTATGAAGGAGGGCTTCCGAGGCCCAGCGGTCGGCGCCGCCGTGTCCCATGTAGAACACGCAGCGCGCGCCTGCCGCTGCGGCGCCGTGCAGTATGTTCCGCGCCGCGGGAGCGCCGAGGCCCGGGCCCATGTACGCGGTGACGGCGGGCAGCGGAAGGGCGGTCCTAATGGCTTCACAGGTTTCTGCATAGGAAACGTTATCGTCGTCTGCGACGAAGACGGCCGGGGCGTCCGGCCGGCGGTCGAGTTCGCCCTGGAGAACCTTGGCGGCCAGGGAAGAGGCTTCGGCGGCGCTGCGCGCGGGGAGCCTGCCGACGGCGATTCCGTAGGAGGACGGGCCGTCCGGACGGGAATAGGGGTCGTCGCTGAGGAGTTCCGAGCAGCTGTCGTGGACGAAGCAGGACGGGACGAAGTCGCGTTCGCCGGAAGCGCTGAAGTCCAGCGGATCGGAAGTCGCGTCGCCCAGGAGCAGGAGATACCTGGGGCGGATGCGCGACAGAAGGCCGAAGATGCCTTCGGGGCCGGAGCGTCCGAAGTTGAATTCGTCGCAGACGTCTTCGAAGTCGGCGGCGAGGACGTTGATACCGGAGGCGGCGCGGTGCGCCGCGAGGGCGAGAGCGGCATCGCGGAACGCTTTCGGTGCGACGACCACGTACGACGCGTCTTCGCCTGCGGAGGCCAGGTCGCCGGCGAAGGCGGGTTCGACGCGCAGGGGCGCCGCCAGGGCGGCGGGGCCGGCCATGACGAGGCGCGAGGGGCCTGGCAGGGAGGCGACGGAAACCGAGGCTGCGAACGTGCCGCCGTCGTCCCGCAGCGAGACTTCCAGCGGGCGGGAAGAGCCGGCGGACACCTGGAAGGCGGCGACGTCTTCTCCCGAGAAACCGGCGACGGTAACGCGGCCGGAAGAGAGCGGGTCGAGGTCGAAGGCGAGGAAATCGCCCGAAGCGCGGATGGGGGAAGAGTAGCGGAAGTCGAGCCGGTCCACGAGGATTTCGTTCCAGCAACCGGGGTCGACGGCTTCCATGCGGACGACGTTGACGCCGGAGAGGAGGACGCCCGGTTCAACGTGCAGGGAGCCCGTGCAGGCGTTCCATCCGTCCCATTCGGCAGTGCCGACTTCGACGTCGTTGACGAAGAATTTCACGACGTGATCCGGCCTTACGCCGGGGTCTGCGGTGAAGCCGACGAGCCTGAAGCGGAGTTCTGCCGGAGCGGTGGAGACTTCGCCGGCGTCCATGGAGCGCGTCCACGGAGCGCCCGGAGAAAGCACGTCGCCGGAATACCAGGGGGCTTCTCCCGAGGGGCAGGAAATCACTGCGTAGAAAGGATAGTACCAGTCGTCTTCTTCGATGCGCGTTTCAAGCGTGACAGCCGGGAAGATATCCGTGTCGTCATCGGGGGCGGGCGGCGGCGGGGAGGGGGGCAGGGGCAGCAGGAACGTGGCGTTTTCCCGCGTGTGGCGGGTGCAGTAGGGCGCGGCATAGAACTTCAGCGAACTCCCGGACCACGTCGCCCACTGTGGCAGGCCGCCAGAGAAAAGCGAGAAAGGATCGCCCGGGGAAAGCCCCAGGGAGGACACGTCGTCGATTTCGAAGACGCCTTCGCCTGAGGTGATTATCTTGAGCGGTGGAGAGAGGTGCGGCGTGGCGCCGACAGGGCCCGCCGCGAGCGGCGCCGTGGGGCGGACCGGGGGTGCGGCGGGTTGCCATGGGGGAGGTTCCGCTGCGAGCGGGAAGGGGGGATGGGCGGTTTGACGGCCGGCGAGGTCCACGTCCACGATACGGTAGAACAGCGGTGGGACGGCGGGGGCCGTATCGAGCCAGCGGTGGAGACGCGTGGAGCGGGAAGGGCGGCCGCCGGGGAGCATGGCGGGGGTGAGGCGCGCCCATGGGCCGTCGGGCGAAGACGCCCGTTCGACGTGGAAGCCGGCGTTGCCGATGGAGCAGACGACTTCCCATTCGACGGATATTCCGCCGGCGACATTCCATGCGGAGGCGCGCCCGAGGCGGACGGCGAGCGGGGCCCAGACGACGGTATCGTCGGCGGGTGTGACGTCGGTGGTTTCGCCGGAAGACCATGCGGGAGTGGAAGAGGCGTACCGGGACATGGTGACAAAAGACGTGGCGCCGGGTATATCGATCCTGACGGTGCCGGTGGTGTTGGGACCGGGGCCGACTTCTTCAAAACCGAGGCCGGGGAAAAGGAAGCCGTCCCATGCGTCGCCGGTGACGTTGAGGTACTGGCCGGAGGAGGTTGGGGAACCGAGAAAGATTGCGTTATCAAAAAAGACTGTGGACCCGAAGGATGAAGCGAGTTCGAGGCCGGAGTCGTCGATGCCGATGAAGCGCGCGGCGAAGACGTCGACGTCTCCGGCAAGAGACATGGAGAAAGAGCCTCCGGCGGCGGCGGTTACGGTGGCCCATTCGCCGGCAAGGAGCCCGGTGCCGCAGAAGACGACGGAAGAGCCTGGGCGGGAAAAGAAGGAGCCGCGGTTGTCGATGGTGAGGGTGACGCCGGCGCCGACGCTGAAGGTACCTCCCGCGAGGTCGACGCCGCCGGCGCGCAGGTCGGATGCGACGTCGATGATACCCGTGTAGCCGGAGGACGTACTGAGACTCGTAACCGTGACGGGCGAATCTACGATGCAGTCGGAGGCGCCGACGTCGCTGAAGAAAACATTGTCGTTTGCGCCCGGCGGCTGAGAAGCTGGCTGCCAGCGGCCGTTACGGGGGTCGAGGTATTGCCAGTTGGCGGCATCGGACCAGTCGGCGGAAGGGCCGGCGCCGGTCCAGCGGTAGTCGCAGCCGGCGGCGGCGATGAGCGCGAGGCAGAACGCGAGAACGGGCCTGGAGAGAAAGGCTGCGGCAGGTCTGTATTTCATGGGGCGGCCTCGCGGAAAGCTTTACAGGATCATTATAGTATATTTTCGTCGGGAACACAAGAAAACTGCAGCGGGGCGTGCGGAAGGTTTTCGGGTGGACACGGAGGCGCCGTGCAATATCCTGTTTCCGGGAGAAGCGCGCTCGAGGGTACGAGGAGAAGACACGATGCAGATATTCCAGTGCGAGGGGTGCGGCAAGCGGATCAGCGACGTGGACCTGGAACACGGGAAGGCATTGGAGCACGGGGGCAACGTCTACTGCCCGGCGTGTGCGGAACTGGCGGGAGTGGCGGAGGCCAAGCGGAAAGAGAAACGGAAAGGTACGAGCCGCGCGATGCCCGCGGCGGCGACGAGCAGAAGGAAAACCGTGGGCGTGGAGCGGAAGGGAGCTTCCGGGTATTACGCGGCGATCGGGGTGGCGGCGGCGGTGATCATAATCGGAGGATGGCTGTTGCTTCCGAAGAAGCACGTGCAGGGCCGGGGGCGGGCGTTGCCGCCGCCGGTCGAGCGGGTCGCTCCTGCGGTCGAAACGTCGAGGCCGCCGATTCCGGAGCCGCGCGTGGAAGCGAGGGTACCAGTGCCGGAAGCGGGGAGGGCTGAGCCCGAGCCGGCGCCGAAACAGCCCGACCCCGTGCCGGAAGCGCGTGAGACGGTGATCCTGGAGATGGACTTCGAACAGGACAGCCGGGGATGGGAGATAGGACGGCGCGCCGGAGGCAACGTGCCGGACGGGTCGGAATGGGCGTTCGAGTCGTTGAAGGAGTCGTCGGACGGTTTTGCGGACCGGGTATTGCACGCGGCATGTTACGAATACTACCCGGGACGGGGCAGGTTTTTCAATTACCATGGCGACGAGTACCTTGAGTTCGACTACTACGCGACGGCGCTGGGAGGGGACGAGCCGTTGCAGGTGCAGGTATACGGCAAGGGCGAGTGGAGCGTGCTGGTGAGGTACAACGTGGACGCCCCGGTGCCGGGCAAATGGACGCGCCTTTCGATAAAGCTCGACAGCATGCGGGCCATTGACGGCCGGAAGCTGGCACAACAGGCGGCGGTGACGGAAGTGTACATAAGGGGGATAGCGTCGGACAAGGAGAAGGTGTCGCTGCTGATAGACAACCTGAGGTTCGTGCGCAGGTAGAGGGGCGGGGGCCGCGCGGCGGGGCGGTGAGGGGCGGAGCGCGGGAGCGGATAACCCTGGAAAAAGTCTTGACACGGGAAAGTTCGCGGGTAGATAGTTAGGCGAACCTAACTTTTGCGGGCGGTGCGATATGCCGGAACAGGCGAAACCGAGCGCGGCGATGGAGAATTACCTGGAGGCGATCCTGAAGCTCACGCAGGAAGGCGGGGCGGCGCACGTGCGGGACATCGCCGGGGCGGTGGGTGTAACGCTGCCGACGGTGACGGGTACCCTGCGGAACCTTGCACGCAGGAACCTTGTGCGCTACCGGCCGTACGAAGCGGTGAGGCTGACGCCGAAAGGCAGGGATGTGGCGCGGAAGATAAACAGGCGGCACCGGCTGCTGTATGCGTTTTTCCGGGACGTGTTGGGGGTGGGGCCGGAGACGGCGGATGCGGACGCGTGCAGGGTGGAGCACGGGCTGAGCGTGGAGACGGTGGACGGGCTGGCGGGGTTCATGGATTCTTTCGGGG
>JAFGGJ010000068.1 GCA_016930595.1 Planctomycetota bacterium | reverse complement strand
GGTTTTGGCCTTAAAGTGCCTGCAAACTGACCCCAAAACACGCCAATTCTGCATGATGCAATTTCGTCCGCACATTGTGCAATTGGGAGTTACAAGTTAAACGTGCAGAACGTGCACCCACTCACCCCTTCACCCCGCCTCTACCCTGACATTACCCTTAATTATACAGATCCCGGGTGGGGGTCTTGCTCGACAGCTACGCTCAATTGCCGAAGGCAGGGGGCCGCAGGCGAATGGGGTGGGTGGGCGCCGGGAGCGAAAGCCTGCGGCCGGAAGCGTTTTCAAGAATGACGCAGCCGCCGGAGATTTCGATGAAGTTCCAGCCGCCGGGGCCGGGCCTGCCGGGCGCATAGAGGGATTCTTCCCGCCCGTTCGAAATCATGACGCCGCGCACGTCGCCGAGCGGGTCCGTGTAGATCCTGGTAACCGAGAGCTGTTCTGACGGGGACGCCGGGAGATGGGAGGAATCTTCGCCGAGGAGGGCAAGGGCGTCGGAAGCGTCCCGCGTGCCGATGGAAGCAAGTGCCCGCACCGCCCGGTCGTATTCGGAGCCGGCGGTAGTGGACCGCGCCAGCGACACGAGAGCCGGGACGGCGGAATTGATGCGGTGCATCCCGGCGGCTTCGACGGCGAGGTCGCGCGCCAGGGGGTCCTGGGACATTATGGCGTCGTGAAGAGAGTTGCCTTCCGGACGGCCGGCGATGCAGCAGCGGACGGCCTTGTACCGCGCCGTGTGGAGGAGCCCCGCGGAAACTCCGTCGAGGGCGGCGAGGGCGTCCGGCCGCGGGATGGTGAGCAGAAGTGAGAGGATTTCCCGCGAGAGGACGGGGTCGTCCGAGTAGACGAGGCCGGCGATCTGCCCGGCGGCCCATGTCGTGCGGATGACGGAAAGGGCCCGGACCGTGAGAGCGGAGATGGAACGGTCCCTGCAGTGGAGACCGGAGAGAAGGGTGCGCCTGGCATCAGTGTCGCCGGGCCTGGATCGTTCGACGGCGGCGGCGGCCCAGATCCGGGTGTGCTGTGGTTCGGAAGGGTCGGAGACGAGTGCGTCGAGAGCGCTGTCGGCGCCGGAAACTCCGCGCGCGGCGGCGATGGCGGCGGCCTGGAGGCGCAGGGAGCGGTCCTGGTGAGAGAGGAACTTGAGCAGGAAGGCATCGGCGGCGGGGTCGTCGATAAAGGCGAGGGACTGGAGGGAAAGTGAGCGGAGCGCGCCGACGCGTGCGGAACACGCGGAGCGGGAGAGCACGGCGGCGGCCTGGCGGCCGCCTATGACCCCGAGGGCTTCAGCGGCATAGCCGGACATGGTGTCTTCGTTCCGGAGCATGCGTGCGAGAACGGGGACGGCGCGGCGGTCGCGGCGTGTGGCGGCGAAAACCATGGCGCGGAGTTTTTCGGGACGTGAGCCGGACTTCAGCAGCAGGAGGAAGTTGCCGGCGTCGGCCCTGCGTGTTTGCGGGGCGGGGGATGCCGGAGGGGCGGCGGGCGAAGCGGGCGGTTTCTGCCCGGGTGCGGGGGCTTCCGCGGCGCCGGAGGACGGGGCGGTCTTTTTGTCTTCTTCCTGCTGGAGGCTGCTGAAGATGTGAGAGAGGAGGGAGGACCCGTCTTTGAGGGGAGAACCGCCCGGCGTGCGGATGGGGAGGGTGGAGCCGGAGCGGAGGTTCATGAGATCTTCGGGAGAGTAGAGGGGTTTGGGTCCGCCGGGGAGGGCGGAAGAATCCCGGCCGCGGCGTGGGCAGGCGCAGGCGAGGAGAAGGACGGTGAGGAGAAGGGGGAGGAGGAGTCTAGGAGGTTTCATGAAGCGCATCCAGCATGGTGCGGCGCATGTCGTCGAGAGGGGGGTCGTCGATGCCGAGCCAGAGCTTGAGCTGCCTGGCAGCCTGGCGGAGGAACATTTCGGTGCCGGGAACGGTGACGGCGCCGGCGGCGGCGGCTTCGCGCAGGAGACGGGTATCGAGAGGGTTGTAGACGGCGTCGAAGACGAGCATGCCCGGGGAGAGAGCCGAGGCGTCGATGGGAGTCGAGGAGACGTCCGGGTGCATGCCGACGCTGGTCATGTTGACGAGGATATCGGGGCGGAGGGAGGCCCTGGAGGCCCATGGGACGCAGCGGACGTGGAAGTCCGCTGCGAGAGAGGCGGAGCGAGAGCCGGTCCTGTTCGAAAGGGCGACGTCGCAGCCTGCGGAGGCCAATCCGTACACGGCGGCCCTGGCGGCGCCGCCTGCGCCGAGGACGAGGACGGATTTATTGCGGAGGGAGGAGGCGCCGAGAGCGGTTTTGAGGACGTCGGTGATAGCGGGGGCGTCTGTGTTGGCGGCGGCAAAACCGACGCCGGGAACTGGGTAGAGAGTATTTGCGGCGCCGATGGAGGAGGTTTCTTCGTCGATGCGCGAGCAGGCTTTCATGACGGCGGACTTGTGCGGTATGGTGACGCTGAGGCCGTCGAGCCTGTGGAGGGAGGACCATTGCATGACGAAGTCCGCCGGGTCGGAGGTGACTTCAAAGGGGAGGTAGACGGCGTCGATGTCCAGTATGCGGAAGACGGTGTTATGGAGGAGAGGGCTGAGGGAGTGGCCGAGGGGGTTGCCGACGACGCCGATAATCCTGGTGGCGGGGGAGATGCTGCGGATGCGGAACAGGCGGAGCATATCGGAAAGGGAGGGCTGGCCCGGTGCGGAGCGGCGGGCGGCGTCGAGGGCGGCGAAGGTGAATTCGGCACCATGGAGGGGGCCGAGGACGCGCGTGGGAAGACCCGGAAGGCCCATGCCGATGACGATGCGAGGCTTGGAACCTCGAGAAACGAGGTCGAGCAGGAGAGCGGACTGGGATGCGCAGTGGCAGGCCACGGCGGCTTTGACGACGTCTGCGGGGCCGGATTCCATTTTTTCGAGGATGGAAGGGAGGTCCGGAGGGAGGCGGTCGAAGTCGTGGAAGGAGGAGATGATCCGCGTGTTGGAGGCGGAGGAGCGGCGCGCTTCGACAAGGGGGGGTTCGCCGGGCCATTCGACGTCGACGTAAGCGGAGTTCCTGCGGACGGCTTCGAGGAGTATGTCGAGGCGGAGGGCCCGGGGGAGTTCCAGGGAACCGCCCTGTTCACGGGAGCGGCAGGTGACGACGGCGGGAAGGGGTGAGCGGTCGAGAAGGAAGGCGACGTGGGAGACGGAGGGAGCGGGTCGGAGGGCGTCCATGCGGAATTCGACGAGGTCGGCGCCGTCAAGTGCCGCGCGCGCGGCGGAAGCGAGCATGTCTTCCGGGGAGGGATCGACGAGGGCGGCGCAGAGGAGGTGCGTCACGTGGAATCCTTTCGTGAGGCGCCGGAGCGCCGCGGCGCCGACATGGCGTGGGGACGGTGCGGCGCGGGTACGGTTACTGGACCTGGTAGCGCACCTTGGCGAGTTCCCACCAGGAACTCCATTCGTCGTAGCCGCGCCCGAGGGTTTCGCCCGTGGCGGCGCGCAGGCTCTTGTAGCAGGCGTCGGTGACTTCGGGGTTGGTATCGTTGAGACCTTCGATAAGGGTGGCGATGACGCCGGCCATGGGGAAGTCGGCGAGGACCCTGGCGACGACGGCGCGGCTGTTGGGGAAGCGGTCGAAGGCCCTTGTAAGGGCCTTGGCGGAAGGTTCGGTAAGATCCTTGTGATAGGGGCCGATGCGGCCGATGGCCTTGGCGGAGGTTTCGCGGATTCTATCGGAGGGGGAGCCGAGGAGGGTATCGGTGAGTTTTCTGATGCTGTCGGGATCGCCGATGAGGCCGAGGGCGAAGGCGGCGTTAGCGCGGTCGTCTTCGGCGGCGAGGTGGTCGTCGAGGAGGGAGTTGAGGGGATCGATGGCGGACTTTTCGCGCAGGTAACCGAGGGCGAGCGCGGCGCCGTCGCGATGGCGTCCCGGGGTCTTGATCCACTTGATGAGCGATTTTGTGGTTTCTTCGTCGGGCATGATGGAAAGGGCCTTGGCGGCCCTGGCCCTGACTGGGGGGGCGTCGTCATTGAGGGCGTCGAGGAGATCCTTGCGTGCGGAGACGTCGCCGATTTCGCCGAGGACTTCGGCCGCGCCGGCACGGATGACGTCGTCCGGGTCGGCGAGGTGGGCGGAGAGGGTGGGCACGGCCTGGGAGCCGAAGCGGCGGAGCCTGACGACGGTCTTTTTATATTCTTCCGGATCGCTGGTGCGGAGGGTCTGGATGAGCATTTCGATTTCGACGCGCACGCGGTTGACCTGGGTGTCCATTTTTTCCATCATGGCGATGATGAGGCCGTCGGAGACGTTGGCGGCCTTGAGTTTTTCGATTTCGGCGGTGCTGAGGTCGAAGTTGCATACGTCGCGGTCGAGCTTCCTGAGGATGGTGGGCTCTTCGAGGCCGGCCTTGACGAGGCGCACGACCTTGTCGTTGTCGAGGATTTCACCGGCGAGCAGGGAGCCTGCGAGGAGAAAGACTGGGAGGAAAAGGCGTAAGAAGCGAAGCATAAGCAAAACCTCCGTCAACGGCCAAGGACCACGGTCCCTATTCTACCGGCGGGACGGTCCGGTGCACGGGGTTTTCCCTGGGCGTGGTGCGATCACATTTCGACAAGAGCCTTGATAAGCCCCGGGGACCCTTCATCCATAAGACGGAAAACGGAGGGGATTTCTTCTAAAGAAATTCTGTGGGTGACGGCGGCCCGCGGGCGGAGGAGGCCCTGCTGCATCATCCTGAGGACGCGCGGGAAGACGCCGCGGCTGGTCCTGCTGGTGAGGATGACGGCTTCCTTCCAGACAAGCGTGCGCCAGTGGATGCCTGCGGAGTGGCCGCCTTGGCCGAGAAGGAGTATCCTGCCGGCCTGCCTGACGACGGCGAGGGCGAGGGCTACTGGGGGAGGGTTGGGAGTTTCGGAAAAAGCGCCGACGGCTTCGATGACGAGATCGGCGCCGTCGCCGTCGGTGAGCTGGAGGATGCGGTCTGCGGCGCCTGGGGCGGAAGCATCGACGGCCGCGGAAGCTCCAAGGGAGAGGGCTTTTTGGAGGCGGAAGGGATCGACGTCCACGGCGACGATGGAGCCGGAGGCGGATTCGCGAAGGACGTCGAGGATGTTGAGGCCGAGCTTGCCCGTTCCGATGAGGACGATCCTGTCGCCGGGTTCGACGCGCCCGATGCGGAGGGCGTGAACGCCGATGCCGTGGACTTCGGCGAGAGTGGCGTCGTCCAGCGGGACGGAGTCCGGGATCCTGAGGAGCTGGTGGGGCGGCACGGAGACTTTTTCCGCAAAGCCGCCCGGGAGGTCGATGCCGACAAGCCTGAGGGAGCGGCAGGCGTTGATGCGGCCGTCAAGGCAGGCGGGGCAGCAGCCGCAGGGGACGATAGGGTCGAGGACGACCCTGTCGCCCGGCAGGAAGCCGGAATCCCGGGGGGCGAGTTCGACGACGCCGGACATTTCGTGTCCGAAGACGGCCGGGAAGACGATGCGCGGGCCGAATTCGCCGAGGTAGGCGTGGTGTTCGCTGCCGCAGGGGCTGACGAAGCGCGTACGGACGAGGACTTCGCCGGGGCCGGGCACGGGATCGTCGATCCGGAGGATTTCCATTCTGCCCGGTGCGGTGACGACGGCGGCTTTCATGACAGGATTCCTTTCAGTGCGTGCGGGAGGCGTGAACAGTGGCAGCGCGATGCTTTGACAAGGCGGCGACGGAAGCTATTCTAATGGGGAAGCGGGCGGCTGTCGACGGCAGCCGTCCCTTGTTTTGGCCGGAGGGAAAAAATGGCGAACAGAATTGCGATGACACGGGAGGGATACAGGAAGCTGCAGGGGGAGATGAAGGATCTGGAAGGGAAGGTTCCCGCGCTGAGGAAAGCGATACAGACGGCCAGGGAGCACGGGGACCTGTCGGAAAACGCGGAGTACCACGCGGCGAAGGAAGCGCTGGCGGGGCTGGAGGGGAAGATAGCCCAGGTCAAGGCGAAGCTGGCGGCGGCGGATCTTATAGACGACAGCAAGCTGCCGGAGGGGATAGCGACGATAGGGAGCAGGGTGACGCTGGTGGACATGGAGGCCGGGGACGAGGAGGAATACCACCTGGTGGGCGCCGGGGAGGAGAATTTTCTGGAGGGGAAGATACTGACGACGAGCCCGCTGGGACAGGCGCTGTTGAGGCGCGAGGAGGGGGAGGAGTTCGAGTTCGACACGCCGAACGGGCTCAAGATAAAGTACAGGGTGGTAAAGCTGGACAGGTAGCGGAGCTAGTGGCGGTGCCTGGGGCGGTAAGGCCTGGGACCGTCGGTGATGCCGAGGCTTTCGAGGGCGGCTTTCTGGGAGTCGAAGATTTCGAAGATTTCGCCGAGTTTGGCGAATTCGAGGACGAACTTGACGTCGCGCTGGAGGCCGCAGAGCTTGACGGTGCCGCCTTTTTCGTGGGCGCGTGCATAGAGTTCGATGAGGGAGTGAACGCCCCTGGACAATATGCCTTTGACCTTGGTGAGGTCCAGGAGGAAATCGACGACGCCGCGATCGATATAGTCGAAGATCTTGGCTTCCATTTCGGCGGCCATCTTGTGGTCAAAGGCGCCTTTCGGCACAATAACGACCACGTTGCCCTTACGGATGACACCGAGCATCAGCGACTCCACGACGAGGAAAAAACCAAGTATATGGTACCGGAGGAATCCGGCCGCGCAAGTAATATCTCTGCAGCAGGGCGCGGCACAAGTAGAATGACTGCGTAAAGAAACGGGCGGAGAGAGGCGGAACAGGTGGAAGTACCGGAAGAAGTACTTTCGCGGCTGGGTGGAAACGAGCCTGTCGGGACCGAGCGGGCGAGGGTGTTCAGGGCGCTGGCGGACCTGGGGTTCGAGGCGCCCGCGGCGTGCCGCAGGAACCTGACGGTGCTGCACGGGCACCTTGGGCGGGAGGAGAACCGGACGAGGCGTGTGATGGGGGTGATTCTGGACGCTGCGGGCCCGGACCTTGCGCTGAGCGGCCTGGCGGCGCTTACGGGGGAACTGGACGGGGACGGACTGGACTGGCTGCTGGGGCTGCCGGAAGGGGATCTGGCGGCGCTTGCGGAGGTGTTTTCGCTTTCAGGGTCGCTGGGGGAGCTGGCGGTGATGCACGCCGGCGAGCTGCGGGAGCTGGTGGGGGCCGGAGGGCTGGCCGGGCCTGCGACGGCGGAAGCCGGCCTGCCGGAGGGCATATCCATAAGGGGCGCAGCGCAGGAGATAGCCAGGCGGAAGCGGACGGAGCTTTTCAGGACGGCGGCCCTGGACCTCGCCGGCAGGATAAGACTGGAAGACGTGCTGGAGAGGCTTTCGGCGGCGGCCGAGGGGGCGGTGGCGGACGCCGTGGCGGCGGCGGCGCGGAATACGGGTGTTCCCGCGGAATCGATCGCGGTGCTGGGCATGGGGAAACTCGGGGGAGGCGAGTTGAATTATTCGTCGGACATAGACCTGGTGTTTGTGCAGGGGGAGGGAGCCGCCGGAGAGAAGGCGAAGGACCTGGCCGAAGCGGTTGTCGCCGTGCTCGAGACGGACACGGCGTGGGGCAGGCCGGCGCGCGTGGATTTAAGGCTGAGGCCGGAGGGAAGCAGCGGAAGACTCGTGCCGACGGCCCGGTACATGAGGAAGTACTACAAGGACAGGGCGGCCGCGTGGGAGTACCAGGCGATGATACGTTCGAACGTTATTGCCGGGTCGAGGGAGAGCGGCGGGAAGCTCGTGGACTGGATGAGGGAGCTGGTGTTCGGGCGGGAATACCCGGCGGAGGTTCTGCGTTCGCTGGTGTTGATGAGGCGGAGGAACGAAGGGCCGCAGGGGCACGTGAAGCAGCGGCGCGGCGGGATAAGGGACGTGGAATTCACGGTACAGTGGCTGCAGATGGCGGAGGGGGCGAGACATCCCGGCGTGAGGGCGAGGTCGACGCTGGACGCGATAGGAGCGCTGGCGGCGGCGGGTGCCCTTGAAGATGGGGACGCCGAGACACTGGCCGGGGCGTACAGGTTTCTGAGGGCCCTGGAGCACAGGCTGCAACTGGCGCAGGAGCTGCAGACTTTCGTACTGCCTGCGAGCGAAAGCGGGCGGCGGCTGCTGGCGCGGTCGATGGGGCTGAAAGACGCCGGGGCGCTGGAAGAGGCGTTCCAGAGGCATACCGACGGCGTGGCGGAGACGGCGGGAAGGGTGATGGCGGCCCGCGGTGCGAACGTTCCTACGGCGGCGCCGGCGAGACGCACGGCGGAGGCGAAGGAAGCCCTGGCCGGCCTGACGCAACCGGTGAGGCGCGAGATCGAAAGGCTGGCGGAACACTACGGTTTCGACGCGGACGGGCCGGCGGGAGTGCTGGCGATGCCGGTGGCGCGTGAGGAGTACATCAAGAGGCTGGAAAGGGTGCTCGGGCAGGAGGGGTTCCCGCTGGAGCTGGTGAAAAAGGGACGCGTCGGGGAGCTGCTGAGGCTGATAGGGTACAGCGGGCATTTCTACGAGCGGATGCTTGCCGACCCGGAGATGGCGGAGGGGATTCTCGGGAACGGGACGGGCATGGAAGAGCTGCGCGCCGCCGTGAAGCGGAGCATTGCGGCGGCGGGGCTGGAAGACCTGGCAAGGGCGAGGACGAGGGCGCTCTGCCGGGTGGCCGCAGTGGACCTGGACGGCAGCCGCGAGCAGGACGTTCCGGGATTGATAGCGGAAGTGAACGAGACGGTGATAAGACGCCTGCTGGAAGCGAAGGGGCTGGGGGACAGGCTGGAGGTGTATGCGCTGGGGAGGCTGGGCGGGCGGGAAGGATCATACGGGTCGGATGCGGACCTGCTTTTCATAGCGCCTGACGCCGCCGCGGCCGGGGAAATGGAGCCGGCGGTGCAGGAGATGCTGAGATTCCTGAACCGGGAAGTGGGGCTGGAGACGGACGAGAGGCTGCGGCCGGAGGGGAGCAGGGGAGTGCTGGTGCCGACGGCGGAGGCGTTCACGAACTACGTGTCCGGCGGGGGTATGAAGACGTGGGAGTTCATGGCCGTCTGGGGGCGGATGAGGGGCGTATCAAGGAGCGCCGTACGGATGGAGGAGGTGAGGAGGAGGCACCTGCTGGCGAACATGCCCGCGGCGGAAGAGCTGTTTGCGGAAGCGGCGCGCATGAGGCGCCGGCAGGCGGAAGCATATCCGGCGGAGGACCTGAAGAAGGGCCGTGGCGGGACGGGAGACATAGAGATGCTGGTATATGCCCTGGCGTGCGCCGGCGGCCAGTCCTGCGGGAACATTCCGGAGGCGATTGCGAGACTGCACGCGGAGGGGACGCTGACGCTGAGCCGTGCGGCGACGGCATGTTCGGGATACGTATTTCTTTCGAAAATCGAACGGACTTTGAGGCTTGCGAGGCCGGACCTCCCGGGTATCCTGCCCGGCGTGGAAGAGAGGCGCGGCGTTGCCCTGGCGGCGGGGTACCGTGAAGGCCGCCGCAAGAGCGCGGCGCGACTGCTCTCTGAGGACGTGGATTACTACAGGCAAGAGGTGTCCGGTCTGTTCAGGGCGATGACATCCGGCGAGTGAAAGGTGACAGCTATGTCCGTTGCAACAGTGAGAGTGTGGACGGAAGGACTGGTGATCCCCACGTACAAGACGGGGGAACTTTCGCGGCTTGCGGCGCCGCTGCACGAAGGCTACGGGCGGATCTACCCGTACACCAGGAACGACGACCTGACAAACAACAGGGAAGACGTGGAGTACACTGCGGCGTACGTGGAGAACGAGCATCTGAAGGTGACGGTGCTGCCGGAACTCGGCGGACACATCTACGGCGTCTACAACAAGATGAACGACACGGAGATATTCTACCGGAACTGCGTGGTGAAGCCCGGGCTGGTGGGGCTGCGGGGCGCGTGGATACCGACGGGGATCGAGTTCAATTTTCCGATAGGGCACACGGTGACGACGGCGTTGCCGGTGGACTATGCGCTGGTGGAGGAAGAGGGGTTTTCCGGGGTCGAGGTGTCGGACGTCGAGCTGGCGAGCGGGATGAGGTGGTCGGTGACGATAGGGCTGTACCCCGGGAGCACGCTGATAGCGACGAGGGTGAGGCTGTACAACCAGACGGAGATATCCAACCGTTACTACTACTGGGCGAACGCGGCGCTGCTGGCGACGGAGGGGACGGAGTTCATAGTGGATACTCCTGCAGCATGGACCTGGCGCGGCCTGGTGAATTTCCCGATTCACAAGGGAAGAAACATCGCGTGGTACAAGAACTTCGAGGTGGGAGCGGACGTGTTCACGCTGGGAGGGAAGAACGACTTTTTCGGAGCATACGACCACACCAACGACATAGGGGTGGTGAACGTGGCGTCGCTGGACGAACTGCCCGGGCGGAAGTTCTTCACCTGGGGCGGAGGCGCACGCGGCGAGGTGTGGGAGAGGATACTGTCGGAAGGATCCGGGCCGTACATAGAGATCCAGAGGGGGCGGTTCCCGACGCAGGCGGACTACGGTTTCATAGACCCGGGGGAAGTGCTGGAATGGACGGAGCACTGGTACCCGGTGTACGGGATGGACGGGTTTGTGGCCGCGAACCTGGACGCCGCGGCGAACATGAGTTACGAGGGGACGGGCGCCGGGAAGACGGCGGTGGCGAGACTGAACGTCACGAAGGCAATGGCGGGCCGGCTGATCATCGAGGAGAAAGGACGGAGCGCCGCGGAGTCGGAATTCGACATCAGGCCCGGAGAAGTGCACACGGTCAGGGCGAAGGTCGGAGACGTGCCGGAGAACGAACTGGCGGTGAGGGTCGTGAGCAACTGGAGAGAGGTGCTGCGGTATTCGCCGCGCGGGCCGGAGGAAATCCGCGAGGAGGATTACGCGGAGTGGATACCGCAGAGCTTCAGGGCGTTCCAGAAGCGGCGCGGGCGGAAACGGAAAGAGGACGGGGAGGCCCAGAAGGTGGAGGCCGTCTACAAGGACGCCGTGGAGAACCTGAAACACGACTTGAGGCGCGCCGCCGGTGAGAAGTTGAAGAAGGTGCTGAAGCTGGACCCGGAAAACGTGGCGGCCATGATACAACTGGGGGGGATACTGATCTGGCAGCTGAAGTACGTGGAGGCGGCGGAGATCCTGAAGAAGGCGGTGACGCTGGACCGGGACCAGACGCGGGGATCGTTCTACCTGGGCGTGGCCAAGCGGAGACTCGGAGACATGGAAGGGGCGGCCGAGGCGCTGTACCGTGTGGCGAGGCGGTCGATAGACATCGCCCACGCCGCGCGCTGGGAACTGGGCGAGATCGCCGCCGTCCACGGGCACTGGGAGGAAGCGCTGTACCACCTGTCGCACGCGGTGGATCTGTCGGCGCGTGCGGACATGCCGGCGGTTCTGCGGGCGGCGGTACTGAGGCGGATGGGGCGTCCCGACGAGGCGCTTGAAGAGGCGGGAAAGGTGGCGCTGCGGCAGGCCACCGACGGCATGGCCGAGAACGAGATGCGGCTGGCGTACAGGGCCATGGGGGATGAAAAAGCGGCCGGGCGCAGCGAAAAACGCCTGGTGGAAAAGCACAGCCGGACCGTGCAGCGGTACATAGGGTGCGGGCTGGCATACGCGAGGGCCGGCATGTACGCCGAGGCGCGGGAAATACTGGAGATGTATTCGGGCGACAAGGTAAGGGACACGGACGGCGAGGCCATGCTGTATTACTACCTGGCGATGGTCCTGAAGGACATGGGGGCGCGGCAGGGGGAGATCAAGGCTGCGCTGAGCCGGGCGGCGGGCGCCGGGCCGGAACGTGTGTATCCCAACCGGAGCGAGGCGGAGCGTGCTCTGCGGCTCGCCGTCGAGGCCGACCCGAAGGACGCGAACGCGAGGCTGTTCCTGGGGAACCTGTATGCAAGCCGCTACCGGCCGGACGACGCCCTGGGGCTGCTGAGGGAAGCGGAAGCCCTGCAGCCCGGCTCCGACCTGATACTGAGGAGCCTGGGCTACGTCAACTGGGTGGGGCTCGGGAAGAAGCGCAAGGCGCTCGAGTACTACAAGAAGGCGATCGGAGCGAGGCGCGATCACGACACGGTGTGCGAGGCGGACAGGCTGATGTCGGAGGCCGGCGCCCGCGCGGACAGGGACGAATTATGGGCGAACATGCCCGAAGCGTTGCTGGCACAGCACAACGAAGTGAGGACCAGGTGCCTGCATTACCTGGCGGACAGCGGCAAGTACGACAAGGCGATAGAGTTGCTCGGGAAGCATATTTTCTATTCGAGCGAGGGCGGGTTCGCGACCAGGCGGATGTATGACGACGTGCACCTCTACACGGCGATGAAGTACATGAGACGCGGCCAGTACGAAAAGGCATTGGAGGAAATGGAGACGGTGCGGGAATACCCGAAGAACCTGCTGATCGACACGACGGTGCACGAGGCGCAGTCGCGGTTGTCGTTGATCCGCGGCGACATTCTTGCGGCGCTCGGGAGGAAGAGCGAAGCGAGGAAGGAGTACATGGAGGGAGCGGCGGAGAAGCTGGAATGGGCGACGCCGGCGTATTATTTCAAAGGGCTGTGCGAGAAGAGGCTCGGCAGGAAGAAGCAGGTGCTGAAGACGGCGGAGGAACTGCAGGGCAGGCTTGACCGCAGGGAAGTATTCTGGCTCTACCTGGACCCGGTGGAGGAGCTGTTTCTGAGGGCGCTGGTCGCGCTTCTGAAGGGGGAGAAGGGCGAGGCTGCGGGGCATATCAAGGAAGTCATTCGCAGGAGGCCCTACCACAGGTGGGGAAACTATCTCAAGAAGCACGGCATGGAGGTTTTCTGACCGGGGACGGATCGGAGGCGTAATGAAGAAACCCAAAGAACCGATGATGGACATGAACAACGAGGAAGAACTCAAGGGATTCCTCAAGAAGCAGAACACGATCATACACGGGCTGGGTGCGTTCGGCGGAAAGGCGAAGAGACGGGATATAGTGATGAACGGTGTGTTTTTCACCGTGGTGCTGCTGGCGTTCACAGGCGCGCTTTTCGCCGCCGACGAGTTCAGCTACCGGCTTTTCTTCGAGATGGGAGTGATGCTGATCTCGGTGAAGATGGCGTATTTTCTGTACCGGTTTTCAAAGGTTGCGCATTTCCAGTTCTGGGCGCTGGTGGCGCTGGAGAGCAAACTGGACATGCTGTCCGCAAAGGTGTCGGCCATTGAGTCGCGGAAGGAGGAGCCGGATGACGGGAGATGATACGCTCGCATTGCTTAAGGAGGCAACGGCGATTCCGGGGGTGCCCGGCTACGAGAAACCCGTGGCCGAGTGGCTGAAAGTGCGACTGGCCGGCATTGCGCGGGTGGACGAGGACCGGATGGGGAACGTGTTTTTCGAGAAGGAGGGCGCCTCGGCGCGCCCGAGAATAGTCCTGCCCGCGCACATGGACGAGATAGGGCTGATGGTCAAGCTGATAGACGACAAGGGGTTCATACGGTTCTGGACGCTGGGAGGATGGTTCAGCCAGGTGCTGCTGGCGCAGAGGGTAGTGGTGATAAACGGCAGGGGCGAGTCGGTGCCCGGGGTTATAGGGTCCAAGCCGCCGCATCTCATGGACAAGGAAGATGCCGGCAAAGTGGTGAAGATAGAGGACATGTTCATAGACGTCGGGGCGTCGTCGAAGGAGGAGGTGGAAGAGGGGCTTGGGATCGCTCCCGGCGACCCGATAGTGCCGGATGCTCCGTTCACCGTCATGGCCGGAGGAAAACGGATCCTGGCCAAGGCTTGGGACGACAGGGTGGGGCTGGCGGTGATGGTAAGGGTGCTGGAGGAACTGCGGGACGGGGGGCACCCTAACACGGTCATTGGATGCGCCACGGTTCAGGAGGAAGTAGGTACCCGCGGCGCCAAGACGGTGGCGGCCACGGCCGACCCGGACGTCGCGCTGGTGCTGGAGTCAGGCATTGCGGCCGACGTGCCGGGTATAAAGCAGGAGGAAGCGCAGGGAGAATTCGGCAAAGGCGCCATGGTATGCGTTCTCGACGGCGGGCTGATTCCCCACAGGGGGCTGAGGGACTTTGTCACGGAAACGGCGCGGGCCGCCGGAATCCCGTACCAGTACACGAGCCTCAAGGGAGGCACGACCGACGGCAGAGAGCTGCAATACGCCGGGAGGGGTGTTCCGTCGCTGTACCTGGGCGTGCCTTGCCGGTATATTCATGCGCATCACGGCATTCTGGACACGGGCGATTTCGAAAGTTCGGTGAGGCTTGTCGTGGAAGTTATCAGGCGGCTGGACGAGGCGGCGTTCGAAGGGATAATCGGAATGGGAGCGAAGCGGTGACGTCAGGGATATGGAACGAAAGCCGGTACGTGCAGGTGCTTTCCGACCTGGTTTCCATACCGTCGATATCGGGGAACGAGTCGGATATAGCGGACTACGTCGAATCTTTTCTTGAGAAGGAAGGAACGGCTTTCGAGCGGGACGGCGAGGATAACATCGTGGCAAGGAAGGGAGAGGGGCGGCCGGCGGTACACCTGCTGGGACACCTTGACACGGTGCCGCCGGTATCCGGATGGGAGAGCGATCCGTACAAGCCGGTTCTGAAGGCCGGGAAGCTGTACGGGCTGGGTACAAGCGACATGAAGGCCGGCGTGGCGGTGATGCTGAACCTGATAACAACGATGACGCCGCCGGGGCAGGGGAGCATCCACTGCGATTTTACGGTATGCGAGGAGAGTTCGGCTGGGGGCAAGGGGAACGGGGCCAGACGAATAGCAGAGACGATGCCGGCGGACGTCGTCATAACGCTCGAGCCGACAGCGGCCGAAGAAGGCCGGCCGGAGATCGAGGTCGGCTGCCAGGGGAGTTTCGGGGCGGACGTGAAGGTGAGGGGCTCGGCGTGTCATTCGTCGGCGCCATGGAAGGGGAAAAACGCGATATACGAAGCAGCCAGGCTTGTCCTGGAAATAGAAAAGATGAACGACTACGAATGGGTCGATTTCTACAAGGGGGCCAGGTACAGGCACGCGATATCGGTGACGCTGGCGGAAGGGGGCACGGCGAACAACGTCATACCCGACAGCGCGGTGGTCCACGTCAACAGGAGAGTGGGGCCGGACGAAAGCGGGGAGGATTTCAGGAAGGAACTAGAGGGGCTGTGCGTGGGACGCGACGTGGAAATAGTAAGGATAAGCGGGGTCGAAGGCGCGGTGACGGATTTGGACGGCCGTCTGCTGAGAGTGGCGGAGGAGGCGTACAGGGAACTGTATAATTCAGAGCCGGTGTACCGCTTCGCTCTGGGGCGTACGGACGCGGCGCAATTCAGGGACAAGGGCACGGACGTGGTGACGATAGGTCCCGGCAGCGTGGGGACGATCCACAGGGAAAACGAGTGGGTGTGCGTTGAGCGGATGCCGGAAGCAGCCCGGCTGCTGGACGCAACGATACGGAAGTACCTGGCGGGGGCCGGAGGCTAGGGGTGCGAAGGACAATACCGTTCCTGGGGGTGCTGGTGGTGCGTGCACGGGACGATGCCGCATACGCGTCGCGTTTCGGTCGCGCCCTTGAACACATGGGGTTCTGCGTGGAGGAGATGGACACCGGTTCCGGGGCGCTGTCTGCGGCCAACCTCGGCAGGTGTTCCGTTCTGGTTCTGGCGGGGGAACACCTTGGCGCCGGACTGGATCCCAAGGATGCGGCAGGTGTTTCAAGGGCGGTGGAACAGGGCATGGGGCTTGTCAATTTCGATCCTTTCGTGTCAGAGATGCCGACCCAGGCCGGGAACCTGTTGGGTATCAGGAGAGTGCAGGGCGTGTTCGAGAGCGACACGGTGCGTGTTGCGGATAACACCCACTACGTTACTGCGGGCCTGCAGCCCGGGGAGCAGGTGGCGTCGGGACGCTCTTACGGCGCGGTGAAGAGCACGACGCTGGGCGACGTGCTGGTGACGGACCGGTCGAAAAATCCGCTGGTGACGATAAACAAACCGGGCCGCGGCAGGACCGTGAGCTGGCACGTGCTGCCGTCGATATGGGACGCGGACGTGCTGGGGCACGGCTACGGGCTTGACGGGCTGTTCTTCCGGTCGATCGTATGGGCGGCCAGAAAACCGATAGCAGCCCTGGCGTGGCCTCCGTACGTTACAGTGAGGGTGGACGACGTGAACGGGAAGGGAAGCCGGTTGCGCTGGTGCCGAAGGCTGGTGGATGCCGGGTTCCACGTGAACCTGGGACTGCTGCTGGACGAGATCGACGACGAGGCGGCAGGTGTGCTGAGGGACCTTGCGGCCACGGGCAGGGTCGATTGTTCGCCGCATGCTTTCAGCGGCAGCGAGCGGATTTTTGCAGCGGACGAGGGGGGAGAGAAGGCGGAAAGCCGCCTTGCGCGCATGGACGCCGCCCTGGCGCGCATCGGCGTAAGGCCTGCGCGCCTGCTCAACCCCGACTACGACGAAGTGGACGAGGACGTTCTGGGGCTGCTTGCGGACAGGGGGATAACGGGTGTGATGAGTCCGCTGCGGCCCGGAGAAAAATGGGACGGCCGCGGGAGGCCGTCGGGCTACCCGTACGGCTGTGCCAACGTGATGTATGACGAGATGAAGGCCGGCAGCGGGGTGTTCGCCCTGAGCTGCGGAGCGGAGCCGGTAAGGCGGGTAATGGAGGAGACGCTCGGCCGGGAAGGGATATCGTCACTATACTATTTCGACCCGGTAGTGGATTCGACGCGGGCGGCAAAGACGTGGGGCGGGGCGGCGATGAAGAACGATGTTGACGGAGCGGCCGAACGTGCGATCGGCCAGATGAACAGCGGGTTCGAGAACGTCTACTGCGCCCGCCTGACGACGCACGAGGCGGCGCTCGAGGCGTTTTCGGAAGCGGAGCTGGACAGGTTCGTGGAGCTGGTTTCCAATTGGGTGCGTGCCGCGGACGGACTGCACGCGGGCGGCGACGACATCCTGGATTATGCGAAGTCGTTGAGGGGCGTTCGAATGACCAGGGCCGAGGCATCCCGTGAGCGCCGGGTCTCGGTCACGCTCGAAGGCGCCTCGGGATGCGATTTGCAGGTCAGCGTATTCAAGGGCAGAGGGGACGTGCCGGGGGGCATAGTGAGGACTTTTCATCGAGTGAGGCCGGTGTCGGGCAGGGCGGACATCGAGTTCGGGGTGTAGTTGTGGCCTTGCAGGTGGAAGCCGCCGGGGGCGCGGTGGACGAACTGAAGCGGCGGGGATTCAAGGCGTGGTGGGTCGGGGGGGCGGTCCGTGACAGGCTGATGCGCAGGGAGCCGGCCGAGTACGACATCGCGACGACGGCGCTGCCGGACGATGTGGAGGAAATCTTCGGCGGCGAAGGCGGATGTCGGGTCGTGACGGCGGGCAGGTCGTTCGGCGTGCAGATGGTACGGTACGGGGGATTCTGGTTCGAAATCGCCACGCTCAGGCGGGACCACGGGTATTCCGACAGGAGGCACCCGGATTCCGTCGAATACGGCAAGGAACCTCGAGCCGACGCGGAAAGACGCGATTTTACCGTGAACGCGATGTATGAAGACCCGGTGACCGGGGAGGTGCTGGATTTTTTCGGGGGACGGATTGATATCGAGAACAGGGTGCTGAAGGCCGTCGGCGTTCCGGGAGAAAGGTTCGGCGAAGACCATCTGAGGAAAGTCAGGCTGGTGCGTTTCGCGGCGCAACTGGGTTTCACAGTGGATGCCGCGACGTGGGAAGCGGTGCTCGAAGATCCTGCGCTGGACGTGAGCCGGGAACGGATAAGGGACGAGCTGGTCAGGATGCTGACCGGGCCGGGGCCTGGAACGGCACTGGGCATGTTGAAAGAAAGCGGGATGCTGAAGGTCTTTCTGCCGGAAGTGGACCGCCTGGCTGGGGTGAAGCAACCGCCGGAGTTCCATCCCGAGGGCGACGTGTTTGTCCACACGGTCCTGATGTTCAGGACGGCGGCAAAACCGATGGACGAACTGCTCGCGCTGGCGGTGCTGCTGCACGACGTCGGGAAAGCGGTCTGCATGGTGGAGGATGCCGGTTCCGGCAGGATCGGTTTTCCCGAGCATGATTCGACGGGGGCGAGCCTGGCGGAAGAGATATTGAAGCGGTTGAGGTTTTCCAACCGGACGGTGGATGCCGTAAGCGAGCTTGTGAGAGGGCACATGCGCATAAAGGATGCTCCGAAGATGCGCAGGGCGAAGCAGGTGCGGCTCATCACCGACCCGTTGTTCCCGCGGCATCTCGAGCTCCATCGACTGGACTGCATGGCCAGCCACGGGAAGCTGGATGTCTACAATTTCCTTGCCGGGGAGTACAGGGCACTGCAGGAAGCCCCGCCTGAGCCGGAACGGCTGATAAGCGGCAACGATCTCATTGAAATGGGACTCGTTCCCGGGCCGCTGATAGGCGAAGTGCTTACGGAAATCCGGGACCTGCAGCTCGAAGGCGCGGTGACCGACAGGGCGTCGGCGCTGGCGAAGGCGAGGGAGATTGTCGACGGCAGGGCGCGGCCCGGCCGTTGAGCCGCAGGCGGGGAGGGGTATAATCGCCTGTTCCCGGAGCCGGGAAAAGGAATCCGAAAGGAGCAGCGCCGTGACCAGGAAACCCACCATGCTTATCATCATGGACGGCTGGGGAGAAAGCCCGAAGAAGGAAAACAACGCCGTGGCTTTGGCGAACACCCCCAACTGGGACGCGTTGACATCCGAATATCCCTACGTGCAACTGAAGGCGAGCGGCGAAGACGTGGGACTGCCGGCGGGCCTGATGGGGAATTCAGAGGTGGGACATCTGAACCTGGGTGCCGGGCGGGTCGTGTACCAGGAGATAACGCGGATATCGAAGAACATACGGGACGGCGATTTTTTCGGGAACAAGGTGCTGCTGGGGGCATTCGAGTCGGCCCGGAAGACGGGCGGAGCCGTGCACCTGATGGGCCTGGTTTCCGACGGGGGGGTGCATTCAGCGCCCGAGCACTACTACGCTTTGCTGAAACTGGCGGCCGGGGAGGGATTCCCCGGGGACCGTCTTTTTGTGCACTGCTACATGGACGGACGGGATACTCCCCCGACGAGCGGCGCCGGCCACGTGGCGGAACTGGTGGGGGAGATGCGGGAAGCGGGAGTGGGCGAGATCGCCACGATATCCGGGCGTTACTGGGCGATGGACAGGGACAAGCGCTGGGAACGGGTGGAAAAAGCCTACAGGTGCCTGGTTTACGGGGAAGGCGTGAAGGAGAAAGACCCCGTTGAGGCGGTAAGGAACGCATATTCGCGGGACGAGACGGACGAATTCATAAAACCGGTAAAGATAGTGAACGGAAGGGGCGAGCCAAAGGGGCTCGTCAGAAGCGGCGACAGCGTCATCTTTTTCAATTTCAGGGGAGACCGTCCGCGCGAGCTGTCACACGTGTTCGTGGACGAAGCGTTCGGCGAATTCGACCGCGGCGCGAAAATGGACCTGTACTATGCAACGATGACCGAATATGAAAAGGATCTGAACGTGCGGGTGGCGTTCCCGCCGCAGAAACTGACGAACATACTCGCCGACGCGGCCGCGGCCCGAGGCCTGACGCAGTTCCGCACGGCGGAAACGGAGAAGTACGCGCACGTGACTTTCTTTTTCAACGGGGGCGTTGAGCAGCCATGGCCGGGTGAAGAGCGGCTTCTGGTGCCCAGTCCCAGGGTGGCGACTTACGACCTGCAGCCCGAAATGAGCGAGCCGGAAGTGGCGAAGAATGCGGTGGAGCACATTCTGTCCGGGGCACACGACCTGATAGTATTGAACTTTGCGAACGGGGACATGGTCGGCCATACGGGGATACTGAACGCGGCGGTCAAGGCGGTTGAAGCGGTCGATGACGGGGTCGGCAAAGTGGTGGACGCGGTACTGAAGATGGACGGCCGGGTGCTTATTACGGCGGATCACGGTAATTGCGAAGAGATGTGGGATGAAGAGAACGACCAGCCGCATACGGCGCACACGACCAATCCCGTGCCGTGCGTGCTGGCCGGGGCCGGGATGCAGGGCAGGAAACTGAGAAGCGACGGGAGGCTGGCGGACATAGCCCCGACGCTGCTGGACCTCATGGACATAGAACCTGCGGACGAAATGACCGGCGCGTCACTCCTGTCGGGATGAGGGAAAAGCAATGGCCGAATCCGGACACGATCTTGCGGACGCGTGCAGAAAGTGCGGATCGTACTGCTGCACGTACTACGCGCTGCCGCTGGACGAGCCCGAGGACAAGAACGACTACGACGACCTGCGATGGTTCCTGATGCACGAAGGCAATTACATATACATCGAAGACGGAGACTGGTACCTGAACGTGATGGCCCGCTGCGGGTACCTGCTTCCTTCAGGAAGATGCGCCGCATACCGGATGAGGCCCAGGATCTGCCGTGAGCACGGCGGTGTTGAAGACCCGTGCGAGTATTACAGCGAGTACACTTTTGAGAAAACCTTCCTGTCGCCGGAAGAGATCGAGAAGCACGCCGTTGCCATGCTGGGGCTGGACAGGGACGAAGTGGAGGGGTGGTTCATTCACGAGGACGAAGGCTTCTGGTCGGACGGGCAGTGACAACGGGCGGTGCCGGACCGCATTGAGCATGGCGACCGGCGGGTGCTGCGGAGGCTCGGGACCGCGCTCAGAAGGCGACGTTGAACCTCAGGCCGATGGCGATTTCGATGCCGTCGGGGAAGTCTTCTCCATCGAGGTTGTCCACATCGAAGTTCTGGATGAGGTCGGACATGGAGGAAAGGTCGCTGACTTCATCCAGGGCGACGGCGATGTCGAGCTGGAAGACTTTGCCTGCGCCGATACCGAATCCGAGAGCGTAGTCGAGTTGGTCGTCGTCATTGAGCAGGTTTCCGGTGATGCCGGCCCGGAAGGAGACGATACCCGTCTTGAATTCCATACCCAGGGAATACTGGCGGCTCTTGTAGTCGAACAGCAGTTGAGACGGGTTTTTGGTCAGGTCGATGTCTGCGGCGAGGCAGAGCATCTTGAAAGGGGTCCAGGCGATACCGCTGCGCCAGGTGGGGTTCACTTCGTATTGGGCGCCGCTGGGGAGGTCGAATTCCGGGGAGTTGATATTGCGGCCGGTTATTCCCAGCCGGAGCGACGGCAGGGGCTGATAGAGGAGGCCTATATCAAGGCCGAAGCCGCTGGAATCCACCATGTTGGCGGGGTCCATAAGTTGATCGACGACGTCATCGAGAGTATCGACGTCGCCGTAGTAGAGGGCTTCCTGGTAGCCGGTGCCGGACAGGATTTTGGCGTTGACGCCGACGGCGAACTTCCTGGCGAAAAGAGGCTGTGCGTAGGAGAAGGAATATTCCTGGAGCAGCAGACCCTCGAAGTGAACGCCGGTTTCGTTATCGACGATCACGGGACTGCTGGTGGTCGTGGCTTCCACGACGGCGTTCAGGACTTCCTGCACTGCGGCGTCGTAGACATCCGATCCGGCCTGAATGCTCTGGTAAACGAGTTCTTCTGCAAACAACTCGGCATCGCTGGGGTCGATGCCGTTGAGGATCATGGTGGTTTCGAGTGCTTCGGCGACGGAGTCTTCCGGGGAACCTTCGGCGTACCTGTCATTGGTCCCTGCCCCCGCAAGTGCCGAAGTGAAGTTGGCGGTTCCGCCGCCGGCGTTGGACAGTGCAAGACCCAGCAGGTCCACCAGGGCGGCGGCTTCGCCGTAAGCGTAGTAATTATAGCCGAAGGCCATTCTGCCCATGCGGAGGTCTCCGGTGGCGTCGGCCTGCAGCCCCATGCCGATGTTGAACTTGTGAAGGGCGATAAAGTCCACCAGGACGATTCTCAGCATGGACTGGAGGTCTTCTTCGGTTGCAGTCCCGTCGTTGAGGCGCTGCTGGATGACGTCCAGGTCGTCTATGGTCGCTTCAATGTTGTCGATGGTGTCGAGTATGTCGGAGAATTCGTCCAGCAGGTTCGGGCCCGTGAAGTAGGCGTGGACCCCCGCGTTTACGGTCGTATCCCATCCGGGTTGAAGGGCGAGAGCGGCGGGATTCCAGTACATGGCGCTGGAATCGTTGACGGCTGCGACTCCGGCCCCCCCCATACCGGCGGTGCGAGCGCCCTGGTTCATCCAGTCAACGGCGTAAGCCGTTGATGTGCAGAGTGTTACTGTGAGTGCCAAAAGCCAGATCTTCCGCATGCAGTGTCCTCCGGCGGCATAGTTGCACACAGCTACATGATACAATGCGTAGTATATCACATTGCTCCGGGTGTCGCCAACTTGCAAACCGGGAAAGGGGGAACTGTTGCAGCGGGGTTCCTTTGTCGATATAATGTTAAAGTCCGCACAGACTTGCCGGAGAAAGAATCTAATAGGCCGGGCGGTTTTCCCGTCTGGAAAGCAAGGGTGTCCGCGAAGCCGGGCCCTGGAGAGACAGAATGCTGCGAAGGTTACCGGTAGTAATACTGGCGGTTCTGCTGGTGTCCGGTTGTGTCCGGTATGCCAGGGATGACGCGCAGGCGCTGAAGATCGAAGCCATGAACTACGTTCGCCATCAGAAGGAACTGCCGCCCTACCTGAAAAACTCGCTGACCGAGTACACGACGTATCAGGCGGAAATGGCAGAGCGTTTCCGCCAGGATATGATCAACTATTATCGTGGCCAGGTTGAGAAACCGGAATACCTGAAGACGAGCGTTGAACGGTATCTGGCCGACCAGAAGAGACTTATGGAAGCCCTCAAGGCGGACGTGAACAACTATATCCGCCATCAGAAGGAGATGCCCAAGGAGTTGCGGAGGGCGTTGAAGGCGTACCTCGCCAGCGAAAAGGACCGTTACCTGGCTGCCCAGGCGGATCTTGGCAACTACATGAGGCACCAGAAGGAACTGCCCGAACATTTGAGAACGTCATTTCAGGCGTACATCAAGAACCAGGAAGTGCTCTATGGCGAGATGAAGGCCGAGTTGACCGCCTATGTCCGGCACCAGAAGGAACTGCCGCAGCATTTGAAATCATCGGCAAAACGGTATGCCACGGCTGAAAAGGAACGTTTCGACGAGGTGGCGGAGGATCTGACCGGGTATGTGAGACATCAGAAAGAGCTGCCGGAGGAGCTGCGGGACAGCCTGAGCCGTTACGTGACGGCGGAAAGGTTGCTGGTCAACGAGTTCAAGAAAGAGCTGGGGGATTACTACCGGCACCAGGTGGAGCTGCCGGAACAACTCAGGCAGAGTTTTGTAAGGTATTACGGCGAAGAATTCGGTGCAAGACCGGAAGCCGTAAGACAGGACGTCGTAAGCTATTACCGCTATCAGAGCACGAAGCCCACACACTTGAGCACGGCCTGGCGCAGGTATCTTTCGGCCGAAGGCTCAAGGATGTCCGCCATGGTCAGCGACCTGAGCAATTACAAGCGCCACGAGGCGATGAAGCCCAATTACCTGAGACAGGATTTCAGCAGGTATATGCAGGCGGAGAAGGACAGGACCAGGATGGCGCAGGACGATGTGATGAATTATGGACGTGCCGTGGCGGAAGACTGGAACACCACGAAGAACACGGTTCGCGACAGTCTGTACCTGGGAGAAGGCGACCGATAGCATACAAAGGGTTTCTGAAGCCGCCGTTTAGGCGGGGGAGGTGTCGGATGCAGAAGAACGTCATCATCGGTGTGTTTGCTCTTTGTCTGGCGACAGGCTGTACGGAAACCGCTCTCCCGGGAGGCCAGAGTTGGACAACGGGGCATCCCATGGCGGATGCCTACGTGTTGGCGGATGCGTCATACCAGGAGGAAAGAGCCAACAGGCAGTATTCGACCATGGAAAACGAGCCCGTGGGAACGGTTGCGCAGGATATAGCCGCGGCTAACGGGGTGACTTACCTGGGATTCGCATCCGAGGAGGCGGCCGTCACGCCGATGCTTGTGGAAGTGGGGCCGTTGAATGACCTGACGGTGTTCAACACGACGCTTTCGGTTCTTGACATGTTCCTGTGGAAATCCGCCGTATCCATGAGTGACAAGGGGCTCGACATCGTTCCTCTGCCGGTGAACGAAGTGGAGATCTATAAGCCGTAGACCGGTCTGGACAGGTTATCATGTCCGTGGTGGGGAAGCAGGTAACGAGAGCCCTTGAGTCGGCGAGGCTGCGGTTTCTGTTCTCGGCAGCGGTAGAGGCTCTTCTGGCGGGTGTTTCCGCCGGGTTCGGGGTATTTCTGATTCTGGTTGCCGCGCATGCGCTGGGCGGTGTTTCCTACGAACTGCGCATGGCCGGCCGGCTGCTGGCCGGATTGACCTTTGCGGCGGTCGCGGCGGGTGTTTTCTGGGCCAGGGGATACAGGCGTGCTTCGTTGCGAGCCCTGGCTGCTGCGGCGGAAGCCCATGGCGGCGATTATGGAGGAGTACTGGTGGCCGCCGTCGAGCTCCTGGGGCGGTCGCCCGAAGCCGCAGACCCTGTGACTTCGGTGCTCATCAGTGAAGCCGCGGAGGCAGTGGAGCGGAAACCGATCCGAATGCACTACAGGCCTTCTGCGGTATTGACAAAACTTGCGGTTGCGGTGTTTCTGCTGGGTCCCGTAATACCTTTTGCCGCCGGACCTCGCCGTTTCACGCTGGCGCTGGTGGACTGCATGTTTCCCGCAAGGGACGTCCTGTTCCGGTCGGTTGCGTCCATAAACGGCGTTGATCCGTCCGGGGGAAATGTGCCGGCCGACAAGGCTGTGCAGTTTACCGTCAAGTACAAAGGGTGGCCGCCGGAGCAGGTTTTTCTCGACGTGTCGGACGGCTCAGGCGAGAGAACGTTGAGCATGGAGAAAGAAACCCCCGGGGTTTTCAGGGGAGAGACCGTCTTCTCCCGGGGCGAAGTGACTGTCAGGGCAAGGGCGCGGGTGCCCATGATAGAAGGAAGCCGGGAGATCGCCGGCGAGAAATACACGCTCACTGCCCTGCCGGTGGCCAGGCTGACGGCGCTTTCCCATTCGGTGAAATTGCCTTTCGAGGGAATAGGGCCGTACTCGGCGGGCGGCGGAGACGTAGTGGCTCCTGCGGGTTCCGTTGTGTCGGTGACGGCTGCCGCCGACGTGCGGCTGAAATCATTGTCCGTCGAGGGCGTGGTCGCTGATAATGCGACGGTCGAGGGTTCGACTGCCGGGTTTTCTTTCGTGGTAGAAAAAACCACGACGTACAGACTTCAGCCCGTGCCGGTCGAAGGCTTTGCGGGTGAGACGTCCGTGTTCAGGGTTGTAACGGCGTCGGATCAACCGCCGGCCGTGGCCGGAGCGCTTGTCGACGCGGGCGTAAAAGTCGTGGTAATGGACGACTGGGGCATAGACGTTGTCCGGCTGAAAGTGGTCGGCCCCAGCGGCGGTACGTGGGAGCGGGAGATATACGAGGGCGGCGGCAGGGTCGTGCGGGAAACAATTGCCACGGCGGACGTGGCGACCGAAGGCAGCGGGAAATATCTTGTTCAGGCGGTGGCTTCGGACACCGCCATGCCGGAGCCGCACGTGGTTTCGGGGCCGTTGCTCACGGTGGAATACACGGCGCCCGAGGAGGAAGACCCTCTCCTGGCGTCGTTGCCGCCAAGACCCAACCGCTACCTGTCGTCCCCCCCGCCCGAGGAATCTTCAGATTCTGAAGCATCTTCGGGGGCGGAAAATTCTCCGGGGCGGGGCGAGGGGAACAGCGGAGGCGACGACCGCCGGCTGGAAAGCCTTGGAGAAGGGGATGCATCGAACGGCGGCGCAGGTGGGGAAGACCGGACTCAGGATACAGGGGAGGCCCCAAGATATGCAGGTCCGCACGCCGCTCAGGGCGACGTGGACGATGATGAGCCTTCCGGCGGGGACACAGGCGCGCAGGGGAATCCCGGTTCGGGCAACGGAGAGACATCGTCGCTTTCAACGCCGGAAGGCGGTGTGGCCGGGATGGGTGAAGGGACTGACGGGGGGGGCTCGCCGGACAGTGGCGATGGCGGCGGCAGCGGCCGTTCGGGGGGCGGTACAGGAGGAAAACCGGTCGACGGCGGTCGCCCCACGGGCAACGAAACAGGTCCGACGCCGGTTCATGCGGAAACCGTGGATAACGAGAGAGTCGAATCGCTCGACGTCAGTCCGGAGGAAATAACGGGAATGAAGCTGGATATCCCGGCAAACGTCGGGACGGGACAGGCCGGGGAAGAAGCGGCCCGTCACGTGGACGTCAGGTTTGCCGGAGCCTCCATTCCCGCTGCAGACCTTGAACGCGTCCCCGCATCGTACAGGATGATAGTCCGCCTGTATTGGCAGAAAGTCGGCGGCAACCTTGCCGCCTCGGAGGAATGATGCCGGATCTTCTGCACATGTGCAGGGGAACCCGGCTGGGTACGGCACCGTCCCGCGGCGGGGATTCCTTGCAGACACTGGAGTGAAGGAAGTTTGGAATTCGTCTTGCTTCCGTCCCGGCACATGTATTATAATGGTTCCATGCTACAAGGAAGGAAGGCAGACTTGCCCGAAGGGGGGCGCCGGCCGAGAAGAGTGCGTAAGGCATTGTGCGCGTTCACAGTTGTTATTGTGACGGTATCGTTGATTCTAGGCACGACGTTTGCCATCCGTTATGGTTACAGGTTGATGAAGACGAGGTGGCTGAAGAGCGATTCCGGTAAGATGTACACGCCGGGCGGAGCCGCCAAGAAGGTGATAGAAAAGGTCAAGGAGTGACAACTTGATAGAGTTCACGCAACAGGACACCTGGCGAATCTTCCGGATAATGGCGGAGTTCATAGAGGGGTTCGAGGGGATGGCTCCGGTTGAGCGGGCCGTAAGTGTCTTCGGTTCGGCCAGGGCGCGCCCCGGAGACAAGCACTATGAAATGGCCAGGACGGCGGGACGGCTGCTGGTGGAAAACGGGTTCGAAGTGATAACCGGCGGCGGACCCGGGGTAATGGAAGGCGCCAACCGGGGGGCGCACGAAGCGGGCGGCCAGAGCATAGGTCTCAATATCAACCTGCCCATGGAACAGGAGCCTAATCCGTACATAAAGCACCTGATTTCATTCAGGTATTTTTTCGTGAGGAAGGTGATGTTCCTGAAATACGCGTTGGGGACCATTGTGCTGCCTGGCGGCTTCGGCACGATGGACGAGCTTTTCGAGCTCATTACCCTGCAGCAGACGAAAAAGATACCCTTCATGCCTGTTGCGCTGGTGGGCAAGGATTATTATTCGGGCCTCATAGGCTGGCTGAAGAGCAAGATGCTTGGAGAGTATAATTATATAAACGCTAACGACATGGAAATATTTTATTTCTGTGATAAGGTTGAGGAGGCGGTCGAATACGTGGTGGAGAATTGTCCGTCCGCCGGGGGGCTCGACAAGACGACAGGAGTTGGAGATGGTTCCGTCTAAAGCGGAGTATTCGAAAGCCAAGGGGGTCCTGCATGTCGTCGGCAAGCTTGACTTCGCTGAGGAGGAAGGACTGCGGGAGATGGGGAAAGCCCTCTTGTCGGAAGGCAAGGGGAAGGTGGTCCTGGACCTCGCGAAGGTGACGTATATTTCGAGTTCATGCCTGGGGGAGCTGCTTGTTCTTGATGAAGAGGCCAAGAAGTTGGGATTGAAACTGACGGTTCGTGTCCCCAGGGCCCTGTTGTACGTGTACGATCTGATGGGCATAAGAAGCGTGGTTGACACGGAGATAGTGGAAGACTAATTGCCGCCCGGATGCAGTCTTAGAACATCTTCCCGCGGGAGGCTTCAGGGATCGCCGGCAGGTACGTGCGCTTAGAAAACGGTTACCAGGACACCGGTGCTCAAGGCGATGTTGTAAAGTATCTGGCTTATGTCCTTGGCCAGAGTCATGGGGTAGACGCGGCGTTCAAGCTTTGTGGGGACGACTACGGTATCGCCGGGGAGCAGGGGCACTTCCATGATGGTACGCGGTTGCCAGCGGTGTTTTTCCCTGTTCCACATGTAGCCGCCTCCACGCAGGACGTTCTGGCTCACGACCGTGCCATCGGCCATCAGCACGTAAAGGTGGGAAGTATCCGCGTTTTCCGTCATGCCCCCGATAGATTCAAGCGCTTTCCGGACGTTCATGTCCCGGCTGTGAATCACGCCGGTCTGATTATGGACGGCGCCGACCACGGTAACGGTGGAAGGTCTTATGGGGACTTCGAGAAGATCGCCCGGTTCAAGCACTATGTTGGAATCCGAAGCGGCGTCGTCAAGGGCGGCTTCGAGGTCGATGGTCACCCGCCCGGTAGCCTTGACCGCCTTCAGTTTGCTCACAAGCGACCTGAGGTAGGCTATTTCCCGTTCGGCGTTGGAGGAACCCAGGTCTGGTGCGCTGGCGGTCAGGCGCAGTTCCAGGTCCTGCACGGAGTCGTCGATTCTCTCCTGCTGAACGGTCTTGATGGATACTCTGGTAAAGACAGCGCCGCGCCGGTACGAGTTGTCACGAAGTCCGCCGGCCAGTTCAACCAGTTCGTTCAAGCGCATACCTTCATGAAAAGGATAATCCCCCGGTTTCTGGACGGCCCCTTCGATGCGTACGATCCTGGCGGGGGTCGAAGGTGGTTCGGGCACTACGACAACGTCGCCGTTTTCGGGGCGATATTCAGTATTTGCCGGAGCGTATTCCATCGGCTGGAGCCTTCCGGCGCCGTCCATTCTATGGACGACCACTTTATTTCTTGTGGCGGTGAAATCGAGCCCGCCGGCCAGAGACAGGATGGATTCCAGGCCGGTTTCATTCAGGACTTCGTAGATAAAGGGTCGCCGGACTCCCCCCAGGACGGCGACGTGCGCTCTTGCGGCGGGCACGAATACTATATCGCTGTCAAGCAGTTCGCCGGTCCTGTAGAATTCGCCTTTCATCAACAGGTTGTAGAGGTCTATCGTGGCGAGGGCGTTGTTTTTTCTTACGAGGCGCACGGAGCGCATGGAACCCGTGGGCAGAGGTCCTCCGGCCATAGTAAGGACCTGCAGGACACCGGCTCCCGCACCGACCCTGTAGACCCCGGGCCTTCCGACTTCGCCCGCCACCATGACTTCGATTGTCCGCAACCTTGTAACGGTCACGTCGAGTTTGAAATCGGTAAACACCGTGCTTACGGCTTTGTTTATCTCCTGCCGGACGTCGGACATGCGTTTGCCGGCGACCATGACAGGGCCGACGTACGGCAGATCCACGCGCCCTTCGGGATCAACGATTATTACTTCCCTGATATCCACCTTGCCCCAGATCCGCAGGGTCATTTCATCGCCGGGGCCCACGAGATAGTCGGCGGGGACGGGCCGGTGATAATAACCATAGTCCGAGCCGGTCCTGAACAGGGCCATGCCGTAGTAGTCCACTTCGCCGAGCCCCGCGGTCTCGAGAAACGCCTGGAACCTGGACGGCTCCTCCACGGCATCTTCGCGAGGCGTATCCTGTTCGGTGTCGTCCGCGGCGGATTCCGGCCGTGAGCGGAATTTCCTCAAAGAAGGTCTTTCGGCATCGGTTTCGGAGACGTCGGTCTTGGGCGGTATTTCCCAGTTGGGCAAGGGAATTTCCGCAGCTTCCAGGAGCTGCAGGCAAAACAGAACCGTCGGAACCAACAGTGTTGCCAGCTTCTTCATATCCGGCCTTCCCGGGAGGTCGCCAGGACAATATTCTACCGTTCGCCGGACACACGTACAAGGATACGCGGGCTAACCAGCCGCGAGACGGACTGCCGTCCGCAGGGCCTCCAACATCGAGGAATGCGACGCACGGTGTTTCCCGGCGATGTCGAAGGCCGTTCCATGGTCGGGGCTTGTTCGGATTATGGGCAGGCCCAGTGTGATGTTCACGCCTGTTTCAAAGGCCGCGGTCTTGACCGGGAGGGCGGCCTGTTCGTGATACATCGCGATAGCGGCGTCGAATTCACCTCTCTGCAGCCTGAAGGGCACCGTGTCCGGCGCCAGCGGCCCTGTAACACGCATGCCCGATGAACGGAGTTTCTCCACTGCCGGGGAGATTATGAGTTCTTCTTCGCGGCCGAAGCGTCCGCCGTCCGATGCGTGAGGATTCAGCCCCATGACGGCGACGCGGGGGCTGTCGATACGGAAACGCCGTTCCAAGTCTCTTGCGGTAGTCTCGGCTACCCGGATTATGTCTTCGGTGTTCAAACTGCGCGATATTTCACTGACAGGCACGTGCACGGTAACGAGAGAAAAGCGCATGCCTCCCCCCGACAACATCATGACGGGCCTGGAATTGGTCTTTTCGCCCAGCAGTTCGGTATGGCCCGGGTAGTGGAAACCGGCCATGGCTATCGCCGTCTTGCTTATCGGCGCAGTCACAAGGGCGGATGCCAGTCGTCCCGTTACAAGGTCGAGAGCAGCCTGAAGATAAATGATGGATGCCTTCCCGCCTGCAGGACCGGGTTCGCCGAGCGGAGCAGTATCCGGCGTACTGGTTTCCAGGAGCGCGGCACGGCCTTCGGCGGCGGCGGCTTCCAGGGATTCTTCCGGTCGGTTGCAGAGCACGTATTCGAACGAACCGGCGGTGCGGTCGAAATAGCGTTTTTCTCCCGTTATTACGAGACCGGCGGCGTCGCCCAGGGCCGCAGCCGCGCCCGCCGTGATTTCAGGGCCGATGCCTGCAGGGTCTCCCGATGATACGGCTATTACGATTTTCTCATTCATTTTTCGATGCCCATGGTTCCAGGGGTATGGTCTTGAAGGCACCGCTCATGGCAACGTCGAGCGCACCGTCTGCTCGTGCTTCGAGCCACAGCACGGCAATATCGTTCTGTTCGGCCAGCGCCAGGGCTTTTTCTCTCCCAAGCACGAAAAGGGCGGTTGCCGTGGCGTCGGCCATGGCTGCGTTATCCGCTGCAACGCTTACACCTGCGCCCTTGTATTCCACGGGCTCGCCCGTATCGGGATGGAAGATGTGCGTGTGCCTGGCATTGCCCACAGTGAACACCTGTTCATAGTCTCCGCTTGTGACAAGGGCAATATCATCGGTGTGGCGGCCGGTCGGGGGAATAGACGCGAGATGGCTCAATACGCCCTTTGCCCTGGGATCGACGATCCCTATGCGCCATGGGGAACCATCCGGCCGGGAGCCGAAGGCTCTTACATCGCCGCCTATTTCCACCAGGCCGCCGCTGATGCCTCCGGTCTTGAAGGCTTCCACGGCCTTGTCGACGGCGTAGCCTTTTGCAACACCGCCGAGATCCAGCATGACGCCGTCCCGGTCCTTGCACGCGATGCCGGACGGCTCAACACTCACATGTTGAAGGCCTATTGCCGGCAGTATTTTGCGGCGCTCCTCCGGAGACGGCAGTGCGCCCATGGCCCTGTATTCGCGATACAGATCTATCATGGGTTTAACGGTGGGATCGAATGCTCCGCCGGAAAGCCGGAAAGTTTCCCGGGAAATGAACATGACGTGGAAGAAACCAGGCGGGACGGGGACCCGTTCATCTTTGCCCGCCCGGTTAAAACGTGAAACCGCGCTGTCGGGCCGGAAGACGCTTGCCCAGTTGTTGACCTCGTTAATCGCCCGTACGGCTGAGTCGAACGCTTCGCCTGCGGACTTGTCGTTTTTCCCGGTAAGCGTTATGCAGAACCTTGCGGGGATAGGACCAAGAACCAACCCTTGTGCCGAATAGACAACGCCAGTTCCCACACGGGACGATGTCAGGTTGAACCAGTATCCCGTCTCGTTTTCCGCCCGTGGCGGTTTTGAGCAGGAACAGACGGCCAGCAGGGCCGTCGCCGCCAGGATCGCGGCGATGTTTTTCCGCCCGGTGTTCCACGTGGGAGAGGCGGGCGGCGGAGCGCTCAGGCGGTTCTGCCGGGGAAGCTCAGGCATGAATTCGGCTGTCCTTATCCATCGGGTGGCGCGGGATATTGTTTCAGGATAGAAGATTATAGTCGGATAATCGACAATGCTGTACAAACAACGCGTATGGCAAAGTATTAGGATTCTTATAGGGTCTGTGCCGCAGGATCGTCAGGCCTGATGCGTCTGGCTTCTGTACCTGTATTGTTTCAGGATGTCCGCCATTATTCCTGCGTCGCTGTTGTTTTCGAAGGCATCGTCCGGGCTGTCGGCGGCATCGAGCAAAGCATTATACAGGTCGATGTCCAGCAGGACGGCTACCGACCGGCCGTCCTGGGACAGATAAACGGTGTTTGCGCCGCCGGTGACGTATTCAACAAGCTTTTTCAACTCCTCCGTAACTTCAAGGCTGGCCGGCAGGTCTTCCGTATTCATCGGATCTCCCTCTTATCCTATGAAAAGATTATAGCATATGAAAAACGTAAAAGCAAAATCTTGGAGGAATTTCTTAGGGGGGCGGCGGGACCGGCAGGTTGTAGACAGCCGGCCGGAATCGACGGGACTTGCATATGCGATTTGCATGTTATGATGGGGCCGGGGATTCTATCAGCATGGGTAGTGTTATCCGGCAGGAGCGGCCGTGCAGGAGCATATCGAAGCGTATAGAAAGATTTTCTCCGGGGATCCGGACATGGAATCGGTTGCGCCGGGCCGGGTCAATCTTATAGGTGAGCATACCGACTATAACGGGGGCTACGTGCTGCCCGCGGCCATTGACCGGAGCGTCAGGGTCGCCTTTTCACCGCGCGGTGACAACATGCTGGTGATCCATGCCGTGGATCGCGGGGAGGTGCTGAAGCGTGCGGTAGGGGCGGATTTCAAACGGACCGGGACGTGGCGGGACTACGTACTTGGTTCGCTTGGCGTTGTCCTTGAAAAGGGCCTGAATCCGGGCGGGATATCGGCAACCTTCAGCGGCGATGTGCCTGAAGGCGCGGGGCTTTCGTCATCGGCGGCGCTGGAAGTTGCTTTTGTCCAGGCTTTCCTGAAGCGCGCGGGCGCCGCATGGGAGCCGCTGGAAGTCATCAAGGCTGCGCAGAGGGCGGAGAACCGTTACGTCGGCGTCATGTGCGGAATAATGGATCAGTACGTAAGCGTATTCGGGGAGGAAGACAAGGCGGTCCTGCTGGACTGTTCCACCCTTACCCACGACATGGTTCCGGTACGGCATGAAGACGTGTCCATAGTGGTGCTGGATACGGACGTCAAACATGACCTTGGCGCGGCGCCGTACAACGAGCGCAGGGCATCCTGCGAAGAAGCGGCGCGTGTGATACTGGGGAGAAAAGGGCTGTTGCGGGAGGTTCTCCCGCAGCAGCTGGAGGCGAACAAGGCCAGGCTGGGAGCCATCAACTACAGGAGGGCCCGGCACGTTATTATGGAGAACGAACGTGCGCTCAGGGCCGTTAAAGCCCTTGGAGAAGGAAACTACCGGTTGTTCGGATCGCTTATGTACGCCAGCCATAATTCACTGCGTGACGACTTCGAAGTGAGCTGCGGCGAACTCGACACGATGGTCGAAGCAGCGCGCATGTATTTCGACGAACATGCTGATGCAGGTTTCGGCGCCAGGATGACGGGAGGAGGCTTCGGGGGCTGTACTGTCAACCTCGTGGTGCCCGGCCAGGAGGATGAGTTCATGACGGCTGTGCTCGACACGTACGGCAGGAAGACCGGAAACAACGGCCGGGGGTGGACTTTCCGGCCTTCTCAGGGAGCTCGAGTCAGCCGTATAGCCCGATCCGGAAAGGGGACTGACCCTGTACGTTAGCCCGTCCACCGAAAAAGTCGCGGAATCCGGCGTGCTGGCCGGTGTGGCGCTTATCAGGAGGCTGCTTGCAGCGGGCCGTGAAGGCCAGATGGCGACCGTGCACGGCAGATTGCCCGGACAGGGCGAAGAATTCTACGGGCACAGGCATTACTATGAAGGCGACGACCTCAGGAGGGTGGATTGGAACGCTTACCGGCGCACGCGTCTCCCCTACGTGAAGGAAACGACCCGGGGCATCGAAGGGAGTCTTGCCGTGGTCGTGGATGCTTCCGGCAGCATGTGTTTCGGCGAGCCGACCAGATTTACGCTCGCGCGCCGGGCGGCGCTGCTGCTTGCGGGGGCGTTCCTGGAAGGGCTGCGCGTCCGGGTCATTGTGGCGGGGAGCCGCCGCCGGGATTTCATGGGCAACAACCTGGAAGCACTGACCGCTTTTCTTGAAACCGCTCGTGCGGATGAGCCTGGTACAGGCTCCCAAGGGCTTTTCCGGGGGTTCTCAGACCTGCTTTACGGCAAAGGTCTCGTGGTGTACCTGGGGGACTTCTACTCGGAAATGGAAGATGTTGCGGCGGGACGCAGCCTGAATCTCGGCAGGGCGCCTTCGGCAAGGGCCGTGGCCGCCAGGCTGCTCGTGCCGGCGGACATGGGGCCGGATGCGGCCGGCGATCTCGAGATCCTTGGTATCGAAAACGGCGACAAGGCGATGTTCAGATGGGGGGCCGCCCAGGCGGACAAGTATCGCCTTGAATGGGTTAACCTGGCGAAAGCGTTGAGAGAAGAATTCCTGTCTGTCGGAATCCGGATGCTTGACGTCGCCCCAGGTGTTTCTGCTGTTCAGACGGCCATGAACATACTTGCCCAGGCGGGTTTCATAAATTCCTGATATGCTCCCCCAGCGCGGCAACCTTGTGTATGTCCGCGTCCGGCGGGACCTGGTCTCCCACGTTGAGTATCGCCTTGTCGCCGAGCGCTTCCACTATCCGGTCATTCAGGGCAAGTATGTCGTCAAGTGAAGTGGAATCGCAGAACGACGACGCCGGCACGCCGCACCAGGCGATCTGGCCGGGGCCGAGAGCGGCGGCCAATTCGTGCGGCTCGTAGTCGTTCATCGGGGCGGGGGTCGCTCCGTCCACAATGTCCAGACCGGTTTCCCTGATCAGGGGCAGAAGACCCTGCAGCCGGCCGTCCATGTGGGCGGCGACTTTCTTGCCGTGTTCCTGCAGCAGGGCCGAGTACTTGCGGTAGTGAGGCACGGAATACCTGGAGAACAGGTCGGGACTCAGCGTGATGTTGTCGATATTATCGCCGAAGATGCAGACTTCGCCCGGGGCTTTCGCCGCTATTTCCATTACGGGCTCGTTAGCCTTCGCCATGGTCCGCAGCAGCGATTCAAGCTTGTCGGGGGCGTCGTAGATCGCATATATGCCGGCGGTAACTCCCATCCAGTCGATGAGAACGCGGGGCAGGGGCGATCGCGGCAGGACCAGGTCCACGATGCCCTGGCCGCCTATCCCGTCGATGATCGCCTGGAGAGCGGGATAGTCAGGGGTTACGGTCTGATCCCGCAGCACATATTCCATGATTTCAAAGTCGGCCGGTGTTTTAAGGTAGTGTTCGACGACGAAAGGAGATTCATGCGGCGAAGTCCTCCGTCGCACTTCCCGCAGTTCGCCCTTCGGTGTCCTGTATATGTGGGCGGTTTCGCTGCCGTGAGTCTCGGTGAGGATTTCCACGCTGCCGTAGCTCAGCTTGTAATAGTCGCCGTATACGTGAACGAGAATCCCGGCATCCATTTCGGCGTGCATTTCGAGTAACGTCATGCCGGCATACTTTTCGGGCATGTTGCCCTGGGAATTCCGGACTTTGTGGTAATAGGAAAGGTCCGGGAAATACGGGTGACGGTCGACACTGTCGCCGGCTATCCGGCCGAGAATGCGTTCACGGTGCGTCATTGCGGATCTTCTCCCTTTCTGGTGACCGTATCCTGAGCAGTAACGAATCATATTGATGAAGGCGGTACGTGCAAGGAAATCAATCGTTCGGGAGCTATAATGAGTGGACGCGGTTCCGGCTGGAGGCTACAGAAATGGAGAAGTACGACGTTGCAGTCATAGGTTCCGGACCAGGCGGTTACGTGGCCGCTCTTCGCGCGGGTCTTGCCGGCCTGCGGGTGGTGCTTGTCGAAAAAAACCGCATCGGCGGCACGTGTCTCAACCGGGGATGCATTCCGACCAAGGCACTGATAGCGTCGGCTTTGACGACGTACAGGGCCGGCCATGGTTCGTCGGTAGGACAGCAGGATTTTCCGGTAACCTTCAGTGACAAGGGAGCTTTTGATCATGCCTCTCGCACGGTGCAGAATCTGGCCAAGGGCGTAGAGACCCTTTTCAGAAAACGCAACGTGTCGTTGATAAAGGGCAGGGGGGTTGTTTCTGAGCCCGGCCGCGTTGATATCCACACGGACGATTCTTCTGTCGAAGTGCAGGCGGCGAACCTCGTCATCGCAACCGGCTCGGCCCCGTTTTTCCCGAAAGGGCTTGAGCCCGACGGCGGGGTTGTGCTCGGCAGCGATGAAATACTGGAACTGGGCCGTCCCGTCGGCAAAACCGTGGTTGTCATAGGAGGCGGCATAATAGGGACCGAGCTGGCGTGTTACTATGCGATGACGGGGAGGCGGGTAACGATTGTTGAGCTTCTCGACCGTATCCTGCCCATGGCGCCGCCGAGTGTTTCAAAGGAAATGACCAGGGCGCTGAAGCGCATGCGTATCGGCATAAAGACCGGTTGCAAAGTGGCGGGCATAGGCCGGAACGAAAGTGGAGCCGCCGTCTCTTTGGCCGATGGTTCGGTGCTGGAAGCCGAAACAGTCATCAGCGCGGTGGGACGCCGTCCCTGCCTTGACGGCATGGACGTCGATGGTCTTGGACTGGCCCGCCTGGACAACGGCCGCGTGGCCGTGGACAAATGCGGGAATGCTGCCGACGGGGTGTACGTTATCGGCGATGCCGCCGGCTCGTTGCCGATGCTGGCGCACGTCGCCAGCCATCAGGCGGTGAGCGCTGTTCGCCGGATAACCGGCGAGCCGGATGACGACGGGCTGCAGCCGGCTGCTTCCGTCGTCTACACTCACCCCGAGGCCGCGTGGGTGGGGCGCGTTCCGGGCGGCCCGGACGACGGCGGCAACGGCGTCGGTGAGGCTTCGTTCCCGCTCAGGGCCCTCGGCAGGGCGCACACGGTCGGCGAGACTGCGGGATACGTCACGCTCTACCATGACGACAATTCCACCGTTGTCGGCGGTGAAATTGTCGGAGAGGGAGCGGGGGAAAACATAGCAGCCGTGGCGCTGGCTGTCAGGATGGGCGCGGCCCTGGAAGATCTGGCCGGGATTCCTTTCCCCCACCCCACTTTCTCCGAAGCGCTGCTGGAAGCTGCGATGGTCGGCCTGGGGCTGCCGCTTCACACTGTGTGAGGTACGCGGATGGATTCATCTTTCACCATAAAGACGGCTTTTCTGGGGCGGATCCCTTACGAAGAAGCATGGGATCTGCAGAAGGTCCTCCTCGAACGGGTTTCAATGCAGCGCGGTACCGGCTACATCCTGTTTCTCGAACACGACCCTGTCATTACTCTGGGCAGGGGCGGTACGTGGGACCATCTGGTCTGCGCCAGGACCGGAATCGAGCAGATGGGCATCAGTCTTGTTGAATGTGACCGTGGAGGCGACATTACCGTACACTATCCGGGCCAGTTGATTTCGTATCCGATCATCCCCATGGAACACCTGCAGCGCAACGTGCACTGGTTCCTGCGGTCCTTGGAGGAAGCCGGAATCAGGGCGGCCGCGCTGCTGGGCATCTCCGGCAGCAGAAAGACCGGCTTGACGGGCGTATGGGTTGGCGAAGAGAAAATAATGGCGATCGGCGTCGGGTTCAGAAAATGGATCTCGTACCACGGGACTGCGTTCAACGTGTTCCGGGATAACGGCATGTTTGACATGATTGTGCCCTGCGGCATCAGGGATAAGGGCGTTACAAGCATAGAGGCCGTCATGGGGAATGCTCCACCCTTGTCCGAAGTAGCTGCATTGATGCGCAGCTCGATGGAAGAAGTCTTCTGCGTGGACACGGAAGAGGTGCCTTCGGAGGATATATGGGCCACGGTTTCCCGCCATGGTTGATAAAACGGCTTCCCGTCGGTCAGGACGGGCGGGTGTCCTCCATACTGGAAGATCTGCATCTCCACACCGTCTGTTCCGAGGCGCGCTGCCCCAACAGGGCGGAATGCTTCGCTTCCGGAACTGCGACATTTCTTATTCTGGGAGACGTCTGCACAAGGGACTGCCGGTTTTGTGCAGTTACAAAAGGCAGTCCCCGGCGGCTTGACCCGGATGAACCTTCTCGAATAGCCGAAGCGGTCTTCCGGATGCGGCTTGAATACGCCGTTATCACTTCGGTTACCAGGGACGACCTCGAGGACGGTGGAGCGGCGCATTTTGCGGAGACTGTCAGGTGTATCCGCCGGGTTGCAGGCATACCCACGGAAGTGCTTACTCCGGATTTCAAGGGCAGTCCGGATGCCATAGATACTGTTCTGGCCGCCGGGCCTGCGGTTTTCAACCACAACATCGAAACGGTGCCCCGACTCTACGGGCAGGTTCGTCCGAAAGCGGATTATGAAAGAAGCCTGGCCGTCCTGGCTCATGCCCGCCGGAAAGCGGCCCTGGTGAAGAGCGGCCTGATGCTCGGTTTCGGTGAAACAGGGGCTGAAGTAACCGCCGTCCTGAAGGATCTCAGGGCGTCCGGCGTTGCCATTGTGACCATGGGGCAGTATCTTGCTCCCGGCAGAAACTCAATCGCCGTTGCTGAGTACGTTCATCCTGATGTTTTTGCGGATTATGAAAAAACCGCCCGGGAACTGGGTTTCCGGGCCGTGGCCGCTGCTCCTTTTGTCAGGAGTTCCTTCCAGGCGGCGATACTGGCCGAATCGGCGCGAAGTGATAAAATGCAGTAGACTGTAGCCGTTACCGTACGGCCTGAGGCATGTGGGCCCTGTGCACGGAACGGCAATCCCGATGCGAGCGGTCTTGCGGGGAGCATTGCTTGGAAGGCATGATATTTGCAATCGAAGGCGTCGAAGGCGCCGGTAAAAGCACGCTGGCCGGGAAGGTGATCGATTACGTCGAGTCCATGGGTTTTCCCGCGGTTCTTCTTCGCGACCCGGGCGACACCCCTTTGGGCGAAAGGATAAGGGATATTCTGCTTTCCGGGCGGGAAGCCTGCTCTCCCATGGCGGAGACGTTTCTCTTCATGGCGGCGCGCAGGCAATTGGTGGATGAACGGATTGTGCCCGCGCTCGAGGAAGGCAAGGTTGTTGTCCTGGACAGGTTCCTGCTGTCCACCATGGCATACCAGGGCATGGCCGGCGGTGTCGGAGTGGACATTGTGCTCGAACTCGGCCGCATGGCGGTCGGCAACGCAGATCCTCGCCTGACACTGCTGCTCGATTTGCCAGCGGAGGAGGGTTTCAGGCGGATCGCCGGGTCCCGTCCGCATATCGATGCTATCGAGGGAAGAGGATTGGAATACCATAGGGCGGTTCGTGAAGGGTTCCTGCTCGCCTGCAGAAAATACCCCTGGAAGGTTTCCGTCCTGGATGCGACAAGGCCGGAAGAAGAAGTGGTCCGGGAAGCCATTGAAATGGTATCAGATGTTCTCACGGATAATTGATCAGAGTACGGCAACATCCATGTTGGCGTCGGATATACGGCGTGCGCGGATTGCTCCGTTCTATCTCTTCATCGGCCCGCGCGGCGTAGGCAAGTCCATGACGGCCAGCTCGTTCGCGCGCTACCTGCTTTGCCGGGATGATGAGCCTTCGGATGAGGACGCCTGTAAATCCTGCAGGCTATATGCTTCCGGCAATCATCCGGATTTCCTGCACGTGATCGAACCGGGCGCCGCGGAGATCAGGATCGAGGTCGTTAATACGGTTAGGCAATTCCTCGGCAGCAGGCCCATGTTTTCAGGGGGGCGGGTCGTCCTTATTGAAGATGCCGAAAGGTTGAACCTCTTTGCACAGAACGGCCTTCTGAAATCGCTCGAGGAGCCTCCACGCGGCACGGTGCTTGTTCTTACGGTCAACAGAATCGAAGCCCTGCTTGAGACCATACCTTCAAGAGCCAGGATCATCCGCTTCAGGCATCTTTCCAGGGAAGGCATGCGGCAGGTTCTGCGTGAGCAATCGGTGCCGGAAGCGGAACTGGATTTTGTCGCGGATGCTTCCGGCGGCAGTCCGGGCGTGGCACTCGGTTTTTCCAGGCATTCGGAAGCAGTGCGTCGCACCGCCGAGGATATCATCGAAGCGGTTTCTGCGGAGACGGCTTCGGTTGATTCCTGCCTGACTGTGACCGGAGTCCTGGACGGCCTCTCCGACAATGCCGAACGACGGGAATTCATGTCGGAGCTTGTAACCGCCTTGAGCATTCTGTTCCGCAGGAGAATGCGAAACGGCGGTACCGAACCGTTGGGAACGGTGCTGTCTGTATTGGCCGAAGCCTACAAGGCCGTGCGCCAGAACGTCACTCCCGAACTCGTTACGATCACCCTTCTCGGCAGGCTGCAACGTGCGCTCCGGGGGGAAGCCGTGACTAACCGGGACGTGTTCATATAATGGATGGGGCAAGCACATACGTGATTCTGGAGCTGTTGTATGGCGAATACTGAAGAAGAAGACCGGCGGGAAGACGAGAAGCCCGTTCCCGAAACGAGCGGCGCTCCGGCGTCTCAGGCCGGTGCTTCGTCGGGCGGCGTCGACGACGGAGAATCCGCCGTGGATGGCGTGGCGGCTTCCTCCCCGGGGCCAGAATCCGCGAACGACGGGCAGCCGTCCGTTCGTAATATACCCGAGGCCGGCAGTGATCGTGCTGATACCGGCAAGCAGGCCCGGGACAGTGCCCCCAGGTACAAGTCGCTGGTTGATTACGGCAAGATGTTCCAGCAGGATTGGTTTTTCAGTTTCTTTGATGACGGTTTGAAGCCGGGCGCAAAAGTCGTTGTGAAGACCGGCCGCGGCAGCGAACTCGGCAAGATCGTGTTGCCTCCGAAGCGTATCCCTGATGGCGAGGAGCCGGAAACCGCCGGGCGTATTCTACGCCTTGCGGTCGCCGAAGACATCGCAAGAAGTGCCCACATCGAACAGCACGACGTGGCCCGTGAAAAGGAAATCTGCGAGCAGAAGATTGAAGAACACGGCCTGAAGATGAGCCTTGTGGATGTCGAACATGTCCTGGGCGGAGAAAAGATCGTCTTCTATTTCATGGCGGAGCACAGGATTGATTTCCGTGATCTGGTCAAGGATCTTGCCAGGGAATTTCACACCAGGATCGAGCTTAGGCAGGTCGGCATCAGGGATAAAGCCAAGCTTCTGTCCGACTACGAACACTGCGGCAGGCCCCTGTGCTGCAGGACCTTCCTGAAAGAGCTGGCCCCTGTCGGCATGCGCATGGCCAAGACGCAGCGAACGACACTTGATCCGGGCAAGATCTCCGGCTGCTGCGGCAGGCTCATGTGCTGCCTTCGTTTTGAGGAAAGCACGTATAAGTGGCTGCTTTCCAGAATGCCCAAGCGGAATTCCAAAATAGTCTTTCAGGGTGAGGAAGTGAAAGTGGTTTCCCTGGACCCCGTCGCGGACAGGATAACCGTGGTCAAGGAGGACGGCACAAGGTTGACCGTGTCACGTTCCGAAACCTCCGCCGCCGATGAACCTGTGCAGCCTGCTTCCGCGACGGAAGGAGAATCGGCTGTCGCGGATGATAACGACTCCCGGTTCCCCGAACTGGAAATAGGTCCGTTGCCGGATGTCGAGGAAACATCCGAAGAGGATGTTCCCCGGGAAGAATCTCACGACAGGCAGCCGGAAGGGAAAAAGACGTCCAGGAAACGCCGCCGCCGCCGCCGTTCCCGCAGGAAGAAGTAACTTCCCCCCGATACTTCCCGGATTACGGACGGTGCCGGGCCGTACAGGCGTCATGAACGGCTGGCTGCTCTCGCCGGGTTTCCCGGTTATCTGACCAGGGGATCAGAATCTTCCATGGTGAATGTGACCCGGAACATCTTCGTCCCCTCCACGGGTTTTCCATGCTTTGTTGCCGGCAGGAAACGTGCTTTCTCCAGCCAGCGGTGCGCTGATTCGTCGAGATGAGAACACCCGGCCGATTCCAGGAGGGTTATTTCCTTTGCATAGCCGTCGATTCCCACTCTTACCAGGAACGCAGCCGTACCTTCACAGGGTACACGGTTTCGCCTGTGCAGTCCCATCCGGCAGGCTCTGGGATATTCAGGCTTGCCGTTGTCCGGTGCCAGCAGCGGCGCCCTGGCGCCGACGTCGTCTGCCGTGGACTGGATATCAAACGGATGATCCTCTGGTGCAACAGGCTGCCTGATGGCCCTGGGCATGTCTTCTTCAGCGGGAGGCGCCGGCCCGGTTTCCTCGGGAGCCGGAGGTTTTTCCACAATGTCGGCAATATCGACCGTCGGGCGGGTCAGGGCCGGTTTGCTGATGGACGGTTTCTCCGGGGGTTTCCTCAAGTGTCGCGGTTCTTCGGCCGGCGGCTTTTCCCGCCGGCTCGGCATGAACGATATGTCCACGGAAGTCCTGCCCTGCTGCGCGGCGAGTTTCGGCCCGAGTGCGTGCACCTCCGCCGGGATCAGAAAGAACATCGAGTGCAGCGCCAGGGACAGCACCACGGTTGCCGCATACACCAGCGTGGAATGTGACTGCTTCGGTTTCATTTCTCTTCACGGACGCTGAAGCTCACTTTGACGTCTTCTATGTGGCTCAGCTTTTCCAGCACTTTTACTCCGGTCCCAAGGTCTGAATTCCGGTCGCCGTCGATAACGACCTTCCGCTGTTCGGTCTTGCCCAGCGCCCCTTCGACCTCCGTCACCAGACGTTCCATGGTCGTCGGCCTGCCTTCTACCGACAGGGCGCCCTGCTTGTCTATCGATACCGTCACGTGTCGGGGCAGTTCGGGTTCGGGCGTTCCGGCCTCCGGCAATTCGACTTTCACTCCACGGTGCACGGTCATCGTCAGCATGGCGTACATGAAGAACACCAGAAGCAGAAAGACCGTGTCGATAAGCGGGACCATTTCCACGCGCGCCCGGGTTTTTCTGTTCGCTCGCAGCTTCATTCTTGGACATCTTCCTCGTTAGGGTTGTCCATCCCCTGACGTCTGCGCCAGCGTGTGAGCGCTATCTCGAGACGAGTCGCTGCTTTTTCCAGGTATTGAGTCAATTGGTCTATTCTGGAGTTGAAATAGTTGTACGGCAGCAGTGTCGCTATTGCTATGGTCAGCCCGGCGGCCGTTGTGATAAGCGCTTGGGCAATGCCGCTGGATACTCCCCGAGGGTCGCCGATAGTCGCGTCCCCAAGGAGCTCGAACGACTGTATGATGCCTATCACGGTTCCGAGTATGCCCAGGAGCGGGGCCATTGTTATTATCGTGTCCAGGACCATCATGCCCCGCCGCGACGTCGCAACTTCTTCCTCGGCCGCCATTTCCAATACTTCCCGATATCCGGACGTTCGGTGTTCCAGGCCGGCCGCAAGCACCCGCATCGCGGGAGATTTGCCGGATGCGCGCGCCAGGTCTTCCGCCTTGCCCGGCATATCGGTGGCTATGTCCAGGACTTCCTCTATTTTTTCGTGCTTGGTCCGCAGACCTGCCAGCAGCCAGAAGACGGCCCTTTCCAGGGTTATGGCCAGAGCCACAACTGACGTCCCCAAAAGGGGATACATTACGTAGCCGCCGCGTTCGATAACACTCCACATATTGCTTTTCTCCAATGCCGGTGTCACGTCCCCGGGAGATTTGCCGTTTCACCGTGGTGCGGGCCCGGACACGTATCATACCCCGGCTGCTGCGCTTGGCAACAGGACCGGCCTGTTTTGGTTTTTTTGCATTTTCCCAGACGGAATTAGGTTGACAGCCTTCTTCCCGGCGGTATTGATTTACTTGGGTTAACGGTTCGATACCGAAAGGAGATTCGAATGCCTGATTATGCAGAAATGAATGCCGCTCTCCAGAAAGGCAATGCTCCTCTGGTCGGCGAACTCACCAAGAAGGCGTTGGACGAGGGTGCTTCGCCCAAGGAAGTCCTCGATAAAGGTCTTATTGCCGCCATGGGCGTCGTTGGGGAAAAATTCAAAAAGAACGAAGTATACGTGCCCGAAGTTCTCATCGCAGCAAGGGCCATGCACGCCGGCCTTGCCGTCCTTGAGCCGATTCTTGCTGAAACCGGCGTTGAGCCTATCGGTGTTTTCATGATCGGTACCGTCAAGGGCGACCTGCACGACATCGGTAAGAACCTTGTCGCCATGATGGTCAAGGGCGCCGGCTACAAGGTGGTGGACCTGGGCATCGATGTTACGCCGGATAAGTTCGTCGAAGCCGTCAAGAAGGAAAAGCCGGGCGTTATCGGCCTGTCGGCTCTTCTGACGACCACCATGCCCATGATGAAATCCACGATCGAGGCGGTTCGCGCCGCCGGTGTCGATGTGAAGATCATCGTGGGCGGTGCCCCGGTCACACAGGCTTATGCCGATGAAATCGGTGCGGACGGCTATTCTCCCGATGCTGCCAGCGCAGTCGGTCTTGTCAAAGAACTCACCGGTGTTGCCTGAGCGAAGTGTTTCATAAGGATATTCCTGCAGGGGCTTCTCATAACCGGGAAGCCCCTGTGTTTTTGGCGATATGATGTACCTCGACGATACACAGTATGCTCTTGACGTGGAAGTCCTCCCCGGCGAGAGCGGTGCCAGGCTGGATGCTTTCCTGGCCGGGCGTATTGCTGATGTTAGCCGGGCCTATGTCAGGAAACTCATAGACAAGGGTTTCGTTACCAGTTCTTCGCGAAAGATCAGCCCTGCCACCAGGGTGGTTGAGGGCGATCTGTACCACGTTGTCTTCCCGGAACCGGAACCTTCTGATATAGTCCCTGAACCTCTCCCGCTGGACGTCCTCTACGAGGACAGCGACATCGTCGTCGTCAACAAGGCCCCGGGCATGATTGTTCATCCCGCACCAGGCCAGGTTACCGGTACTCTTGTCGGCGCTCTTCTCTACCGTTTCGGCGGCCTTTCAGGCGTACAGGGTGATACCCGGCCGGGCATTGTCCACAGGCTGGACAAGGATACCAGCGGCGTGATGGTGGTCGCCAGGAACGATGATGCCCATCGCAGGCTGGCCGCCCAGTTCAAGGACCGCACCGTCACAAAAGTCTATATTGCCGTGTGTCACGGCGTGCCACGGAATCGGAAAGGCGAAGTGGGCAGGCCCATCGGCAGAAATCTGCACCAGGTGGGGAAGATGGCCGTCGACGGCCTCGACGCCAAGCCCGCTCATACGCTGTACGAAGTTCTCGATACGGTCGGGGGCTTCTCGGTGATTCGCTGCCGCATACTTACCGGGCGTACTCATCAGATACGTTTGCACCTGGCCCATATCGGCTGTCCAGTGGCGTGTGATGCTCTATACGGCCGGGAGGACATTATCATGCCGGCAGATGTCGGCTCGTCTTCCGGTGCCTCCTGCCCGCTGCTGGCGCGACAGGCCCTGCATTCGCATCGCTTGACCATCAGGCATCCTTCAGGTAACATGGAGATGACGTTCGAGAGCCCTCTGCCGGGCGATATCGCGGGTTTTCTGGATTGCCTTGGAAAGGCGCAACCTTGAGCCGCTTCTTGTTTTCCAACGGTCTGCTGGTGGACGGCACTGGTATAGCCGCTCGAAACATGGATGTCCTCGTCCAGGACGGCGTCATCGAAGACATCCTGCCGCCGGGCAACCTCCTTGACACTTCCGCTGAGACGATCGACTGCAACGGCAGCGCCGTCGCACCGGGATTCATCGACCGCCATGCTCACAGTGATTTTTCCGCATTGGTCTTCCGGAATGCCGACAGCAAACTTGCACAAGGCGTTACTACCGAAGTAAACGGGCATTGCGGGCTTTCTCCTTTCCCGCTGGCTTCGGGCAACGCCGCCGAAATCCTGAAAGAGGCGTCGAACTGGGATGTCGACGTGGATTGGAGCGATGCTCCCGGATACAGGGCCGCCTTGCAGAAAGCAGGTTCTTCGATAAACCGCATGCCTTTCGTGGGCCACGGCGTGCTGAGAGGCGTCATCGCGAGTTTTGAAGACAGGCTCCTTTCCGAAGCCGAACTGCCGGAACTCGCGAGGCTTGTCCAGGTCGCCGTTGACGGAGGTGCCAGGGGCGTTTCCGCCGGTCTCATTTATCCTCCGGGATGTTTCTCCGGCACGGATGAATTGGTTGTTGTTGCCAGGGTCGCCGCCAGGAACAACATCCCGCTCGCAATGCACGTGCGGGGTGAAGGTGACCGCCTGGAAAAGGCGATCGGCGAGGTTGTCAGGATAGCCAGGGAAAGCGAAGCCAGGATTCACGTCGCCCACCTGAAGACATACGGCCCCAGGAACTGGTCAAAGATAGACTGGCTGCTCGAAACGCTGGAAGACGCCCGCAGATCCGGCCTGGATATTACCGCTGACCGCTATCCTTATCTGGCTTCCCATACCGGCCTTTCCTCCATCCTTCCCCTCTGGGCCCAGGAAGGTGGCGACGCCGCCGTCCTCGAACGTCTCCGCAGCCGCTCCCTGCGCGGCAAGATCATGGACGAGATTTCTCTTCGCCATCCCGATGAAGAGGATTACTGGGACAGGATTGTCGTCTCCGATGTTTCGCATGCTTCCGCTTCTCATGCACTTGGCCGTTCAATCGCGGAAATCGCCGGTGACTGGAAAACCACCCCGCCCGAAGCCGCTGTCAGGCTGCTCATCGACTGCCATAACAGCGCCTCGGCCATCTTCTTCATGATGAACCAGGATAACCTCTCGCGGATTCTCAAGGAACCTTACGTCGCAATCGCATCCGATGCGGCGGCGCTTTCGCTCGACACGGCGAAAGTCGAAGGGCGCCCGCATCCCAGGGCATACGGCACTTTCCCGCGGATCCTGGCCAGGCACGTGCGGGAAAAGAAAACCCTGTCCCTGGAAGAAGCAGTCCGCAAAATGACTTCTCTCCCGGCGGAATCGCTTAACCTGGCAGACCGGGGCGTTATCCGTCCCGGCATGATCGCCGATATCGTTGTCTTCGATCCGGATACCGTTATCGACAACGCGACTTTCAATAACCCGGTTGCCGCACCGGATGGCGTAAGCCTGGTGATGGTCAACGGCTGTATCGTCTGCCGCGACGGCCGGATTACCGACCAGCTCCCAGGCGTGGTGATCTAGAGCTGCCCCGGAAGAAACGGCTTCCTGCTCAGCGGACCTCCGCGAGTATCCGGGAAGAAACGGCCTGTTTCGTCACGCTCCAGACCGGGGCCGTCAACAGATCCCCCATGACTTCGCCGACCAGCCTGTGCAATACCGTGCCGGGCGGGAACTGCCGGATGCACTTGACGGCGAGTTCTACATATTCTTCCACCTGAAGCGGCCTTATTGCGCCCTTCGCATATTCGTCGGCCACGCGTGTGCCGCGGACAATCTGGAGATGGTGCAGTTTTATGCCGTGCGGGCCCAGCCCGGCGACTTCCTTTGCCGTGCGCACCATGTCCTGTTCTTCTTCGCCGGGCAGTCCGATTATCAGGTGTGCGACTGTCAATATCCCAGGGTGATTCTTCAACAGCCGGAAGGCTTCCTTGCTTTCCCCCCACGTGTGGCACCTGTTTATTCTGCGCAGTGTTTCGTCGTTGGCGGTCTGGATGCCCGTTTCCAGGATGATATCCACTTCCGTGGAGAGTTCGTCCAGCAGTTCAAGGATGGGGCCGTCTATGCAGTCTGGACGGGTGCCGATCGCCAGGGCTACCGTCGACGGAATACCGATCGCCTCACGGTACAGCTCGCGCAGCTTGTCCACGGGGGCATAAGTGTTCGAATACGGTTGCAGGTATACGACTACTCCCCCGGGCGGTTTTTTCATCCTGTTGATCTGTTGCCTTGCCTGTTCGGTCAGCGTACCGCCGAGCAGAGGGCTGAACGCATTGTTGTCGCAGTATGTGCATCCTCCTGTCCCACGCGTCCCATCCCTGTTCGGGCACGTCAGGCCCGCGTTCACCATTATCTTGCGCACCCTGCGGCCGTAGCGCTCCCTGGCCCATTCGCCGAACGTGGGATATCGCGGAAGACCGCCCTCTTTCATTTCAGCAGGTCCTTGAGAATGTTCCGCGCCGCCAGGAAGAAAGGCGCCAGGACCGGACGGGCGTAATCGGGATACGTCCACGGCCAGGGGTGGTATCGGCCCTTTTCAAACCCCAGCGTGCTTTCGCCGTAAATGCCGGAACCGAGGTATATCCTGTGCGGCCTGGATTTTGTTGTTGCCAGAACCAGGTTTTCCGGCGTCACGTAACCGGGGTCCAGGTTCACCGGCCTTCCGGCCCTTCCTCCCGCGGCTCGCAGCACTCCTTCCACGGCATTCGTCGCCAGCTTTATTTCGGCAAGCCGGTTTCTGGGTATCAGGGCATCGAAAAACATGTAGCTGCGTCTTATCCCTTCGCCCATTTCCGGTTCATAATACCTCGCCCACGGGAACACCTCCTCGGGCGTTGACAGTATTACAGGCCCGTGGTCTTCCACGAATCCGGAAACTGCTTCCCTGCACAGGTCGCCGTCGGTCCAGAGGAGTCCCAGGAAAAGCAGCCCTGGCCCGGGTTCACGAACTGTTCCCAAGGCTCTCTCCTTCGTTTATCGTTTCCGCCTGCGCCATCGTGGGCAGATACCCGAACCTCCGCCTTTCCCCGGCTACCATGTTTATCATCATCGCTCCAGCGACAAGAGACAGTATCCCCGCCAGCATGAACACGAACCTCGGCCCGGACAGCCATTGCAGGCCGATATCACGCGTTGCACGCGATAGGAACGCCCCCAGGAACGGCATTGTCATGCCGCGTACCCCGGTCAGTGCCATGTGTACTCCCATGTACGTCGCGACTTCGTTCTTGGGCGCAAAGTACATGACGCCTATGCTCCATATTATGGTGCTCATGCCCAGCGATATTCCGTATAGAACTCCTGCTCCATACATCATGTTCAGGCTGCCGGACAGTGCGGAAACATACATGCCGAAGAACGCCAGCCCGAACGCCAGATGGCTTATGCTCCGGAGCAGAAGCGGATTGTTCCTGTCGAGAACCTTTCCGCACCATGGCAGCACCAGGAATGTCACTATCTGCGGGATTACCACTACCGCCAGGCTGAATTGCCAGTATGTCGCCTTCAGCTCGTCGTTCATGTATATCGTCAACACGGGTATCGTCAGCAGGTTGGCCGAACCAGCCACGAAAAACCATCCCATGAACGTCATGAAACGCCTGTCTCTGAGCGGCGCCGCCAGGCCCTTCCTGCCTGCCGCATGCGCTTCCTCTTCCAGGTGCTGCTCGCCGCGCACCCGTATCCTGGCGAACCGCAGGAATCCAAGTATTCCCAGCAGCCCCGCCACGGGGAATATCATCCGGTAGAATCCGGGGTTCGCGTCCAGCAGGAGCCCCGAACCGAAAGCCGCCGCGCTTGCCGCAAGCAGGGACCATGCCTGGAGCGTTCCGGTTATCCTGCCCCGGTGTTCCGCCGGGTAGTTGGTTCTCATTATGCTCGTTACCGCCGGCTGTCCCGCCTGCCATATGAACGGTGCCGCCGACACAAGCAGCGTGAAAGACAGCGCCGTTTTTGCCGCCCCGGCCGCCAGGAGCAGCACGCGTCCCGCTATGTTCGTCGCAAACACGAGCGGCATCTTGTGGCGTCCTGCCGTCAGCCGGCCCCACAGCAGGCACAGTGCCGATCCGGCCACCGGCGCCGCCGCAATCAGGGCAACGTGCCAGTCCGGCGCCCCGAACGCCTTCTTCGCCACGACGTCGGCCATACGGTACATGCCGAACCCAAGGCCCGTCAGCAGCGCCGAACGGATGTTGTGATAGTACGTGGGACGCGCAGTGAGAGGTATCGTATGGTAGATGAACATGCGGTTTCCGCCTCTCGGCCTATCCTAGCATGCCGCCGGAAGCGGTCAAGAAGCCCGTCAGTCCACCCTGAGCCGGTGAGGTCCCCACATCAGCGTGTACCGGAATACGTCCAGTTTTCGCCGGTCGTCTTCGGATATGTGGTTTATCTCTACCGCGTACAGGTGTACGGGAGGGTCTTTGCTCAGCCATGAAGCCCTTACCACCCGTCCCATGGCGCGCAGCGGACGCTCGTATTCCGGCAGGAACAGCAATACCCCTATGCGTGCCCCCACGCTGCTGTATGGGTCCTTCTGCAACGGGGGGCTGGCCGTCAGTATGCCCGACCCGCTCAGGTTTCTCGTCACCCCCTGTACCGGCCCGGCCGTCAGGTTCCAGCTCGTGTCGTAGAGCCCCAGCCGCACTCTCAGCGCAACCCCCATCCTGGCCGCCCGCCTCCGGTTTTCGCTTATGTTGAACGCGTGCTCTATGGCGGATACCAGTTGTTCCTCCGGAGCCACCGAATACGAAACCTTCTCGCCGTATGTGCGCTCTATCGCAGCCACGGCTTCCGGCGCAAGCTCCCACACCACCGCTATCTTGCAGTATCCTGCGTTCTCGTACAGCGGGATGAACAGGTGCTTCAGCAGAAACTCGCGCCTGAAGTCCCTGACCTTGAGGACGTCCACGCCGGATGCTTCGAGATCCGTGTACTTCAAGCCCATCTGTTCGGCCAACGCCCTGGCCACGGACCTGCCGTCGGCGGCGTCTCCTTCGTTCAACCGGACAGTCTTCCCCGTTTCCCTGCGCGCTATATCGTTCAGCACTTCATCCATCACGGGCTTGGCCGTGTTGTTCCGGGGCGCCTTGTGCTCGACCCCGGAGTGGAAAGCGTACCGTGCCGCGAACCGTTCTCTCATTTCAGCCAGCGGCTCCGTCGCTTCTTCCACCGTGTCGAATACCATGACGAGCTCTGTTTCCCCGGCGCAGCCCCCTTCTTCCGCCGCGGTAATCCTTCCCGGCAGGACCGTTTCACCTTCGTTGTCCGTCAGGCTTACGGGAACCTCCATGCCGACTATTTCACCCAGCTTGTTCCGTATCGTTTCTTCCGGAGCGGCTATCAATACCATGTCGTCGCCCACGTTGGAGACGTGCAGCGGCTCGTCCGTCAGCCCGTATACCCGGAATTGATTCAGCTCGATTACCGCTTCCATGAAATTATCTCGCCTCCCCCTCGCCGGGCTCCGCTTCGCTCCTGAAAATGAATGCCTTGCCGTCCCCGCCGCGCCCCGATCTCGCCGCTTCCAGTATTATTTCCAGCGTCTCGCGGTATGCGCGTTCGCTCGTTTCTATGTACATCCTGTCGTACTGTACCGGGTACAGCCCGAAAGCACTGCGCTCCATTCCGGCCACCCGTTCCACCGACACCAATTCAGCGCCCATTCCCAGCGCCGCCCCTATCACGTTGCCTGACCTTGGCGGCCTGATGACCAGCACGGTCGTAATCTTCCCGGGACTCATGCCTCTTCTTCCGTCCTTGCCCGGAAGCCGTCGATAGCCTCCAGCAGTAACGCCATGTAGGTATCTTCCCCTTCGATCATATCGATCGACATCTGCAGATAGTATATTGGCAGGGGCAGTGACGCCGCAAGTCCCTTATCTATCTTTACGGCATCCTTCTGTGTCGTAACAAGAAACCCGGCGCCTTCTCTTCGCGCCTCGCCCGCCACTTCCACTATTTCCTGCGGCGCGTACAGGTGGTGATCTCCGAAACGCCGCGCAACCACCAGCACCGACCCCAGCCGCCGCAGGAGCAGGCCGAACGAATACGGGTTGCCTATGCCGCAGAAAGCCCCTATGGGACGGTCTTCCATTTCCCGCACGGAAATCTTCTCCCCGCTGGCCACGTCCACGAGAGCGTCGGAATGATGCGCCGTCAGCGCCACCGGCTTGCCCGGTGCGGCTTTAATGGCGGCGTTTCTCAGGAGCGTCACGTCCGCCGGGCGTGCGAGGTCAACGCGTGTTATCACTACCATGTCCGCACGGTCCAGCGCTCTCATCGGTTCCCGCAACAGCCCCCTCGGCAGCATCTTCCCGAAACCGAACGGCGCCGTCGCGTCCAGCAGCACCACGTCCAGGTCGCGATGCACTTTCAGATGCTGAAAAGCGTCGTCCAGAACCACCGTGTCCGCACCCATCTCCGCCGCGCGGTATGTCCCCGCCAGCCTGTTGGGCGTCAGTATTACCGGAGCGTTCGTGTTCGCCGACAGGAGCAGCGACTCGTCGTTCGCTCCTTTCCTGCCGTTGCTTCCCTTCAGCCGGGGGCCGTACCCACGCGCGACCACCGCCGGACGGCGGCCCACTTCCAGGAGTTTCTTCACGGTGTATTCCACGAACGGCGTCTTGCCCGTCCCGCCCACCGTTACGTTGCCTACGGATACCGAAGGCAGCGGGAGTCTCGTCTGCCGGATCGCTCCCGACGCGTACAGCCTGTTGCGCAGAAGGACCACTTCACGGTATATGCCGGACAGTCCGCCGAACAGGGCCCTTAGAATCCACGCCTTGTGGCTATCCTCCGACCCGCTCGTCAGCGCCAGAAAATCCCGCCTTATGTCCTCCTCGATCCGCCGCCGCAGCCTTTTCTCTACCTCGTCAGTGCTCTTCGCCACGTTCAACCTCCACGCCGGTCAGTACCGATATGTTCTTGACCCGCGTACCCTTTGCCGCCCCGTATACCGCCAGTACGCGTCCAAGCGTACAGGCGACGTCTCCCCTTATGCTTACCGCTTCTCCGCCTGATGCCACGAACCTGTCCAGGCGTTCCCGCAATTCCGGCAGGCTCAACTGCTTGCCTCCTATGAATATCCGGTCTTCCGCCGTTACTATTACTTCCAGGCGGGTCTTCTCCACGTGCTCGGCCCCGACCACTTTTGGCAGGTTGACCCTTATGCCCAAGGGCATCATCACGTTCGGTATCGCAAACACGAAGAATATTATCAGCAGGAACACCACGTCCACCATCGGTGTCAGGTCCATGCTGGGCCCGTCTTCCACCGTGCGGCCGCGGCTTATCTCCAACTCAGTCCTCCTCCAGCTTCGTCCGGCCTATCTCCTCCATCAGCCGGTCGCCGGCCACTTCCATTTCCACGATACGCTTCTCCGCCAGCGATGCCCCCACGTGGTACCCTATGTACGCCGGTATCGCCACGCCCAGCCCGAACGCCGTCGTTACCAGCGCTTTCCATATTCCCTGTGACAGGTCGGCCGGGTTCATCATTCCCGCGGTGGTCTCCTCCAGCGTCTTGAAAGCGTCTATCATGCCCAGTACCGTGCCCAGGAGCCCCAGCAGCGGACTGACCTGCGCCACCGCCGACAGCGCCCGCAGGTAGCGCCTGTACAGGAATGACTCCCTCTTGCCGGCGTCCTGCAGGGCGGTTCTTCGCTCTTCCGCGGTCAACCCTGCTCCCAGCCCGGCTCCAAGAAACCTGGAAAACGGCCCGCTTCCTTCCGCTTCCAGGTACTCACGGGCCTCGGCCGGGCCGCTTTCGCGAATCCTCGCTATCGCCTCGCCCAGCAGCTTGTCGGCCGGCTCACGGGTTTTCACGAAATACACCATCCGCTCGATGAACACCCCCAGCGCTATCACGGATGCGCCGAATATCGCGTAAACGACCACGCCGCCGCGGCCGACTATTTCTCCCGGCAAAGCACGCTCTCCTTTCTTTGCCCCCGCTTCCGGCGTTTCCACGGAAGGGAGATCTCTTTATCCGGTTTCCCTAGGCGCTGTATCTGCGGCCCTCGTCCATCATGTACAGGTAGTTGTCCAGCGGGATGTAGTTCGCCACCGAATTCCCCGTCCCCAAAGCGTACCTGCCCGGGTGGCATGCATCCAGTATGTCCCGCACCCGCTCTCGTATCCTGTCCTCGCCCGACCGGCACAGGAAGTCCACGTCCACTCCCCCCAGTACCGCTATCCTGCTCCCCCACCTCTTGTAGAACTCTTCCACGGGCTCTATCGTGTCTTCGAACGAATGCCGCCCGTCTATCTTCACGTCATTTACGAGATCCGGCATCACCTTCTCGATGTTCCCGCACGTGTGCAGCAGGTACGGTCTCCCCGTGGCATGCGTCGCCGCCGTTATCTTCTTGTGCCACGGGAGCACGTATTTCCTCAGGTCGTCCGGCGATACCAGGGTCCCCGTCTTGTGCCCCATATCGTCGCCGCCGAACAGGAATTTCATCTTGTCGAACTGGGCGTGCACTTTTACAGCGGCCAGGAATATTTCGCCTACCCGGTCCGCAATCGCCTGCACCAGGTCCGGCTTGTCGTACAGGGCGTATGACAACGTTTCCAGTCCCATCAGCCACGACAGTTCTTCGAAAACACTGTGTGCGCGGGACGTCATCCCCATCCCGTCCGGCAGGTTCTTCTCCAGCCATTCCAGGCTCGACGTGTTGAACCTGCCCGGCTCGGGCCATGGATACTTTTCGAATTCCTCCCACGTGGTCACTGGCCCCCTGGATTCATCCAGCCAGGTCCGGTCCCCCTTGCTCTGGTCCGCCGCCGCCGTGTCGCCGGCCTTGTGGTCGGTCGGCCTGGGGAATTCCATTCCTTCGAAATGGTACTGGTAGACGAAATCGTACCCCAGGAATTCCAGCACCTTTATCCGCCGCGCAAGCACGTACCACGGGGCCCCCTCGCTTACCCCGCTTTCCAGGCCGAACCGGTCGGCCACCGCCGCCTCGATCTGTTCGTCCAGGAACAATTCCGCGAAGTGGACCCTCCCGGGCGCCTTTTCTCCCGTTATCAGCCCCATGAAAGCGTCGATATCCGGCTTGACCTCTATGCTGAAACCTTCGAACATGCCTTGCCCTTTCTTGTAGATCATCCGTCTGAACGGACACACGGCCCCTTACGGCCCGCGGCGCCCCCGCAAACGCGCATGTGGGGGATTGCCGGCCGCCTGCTGTTGCGGCGCATCTTACTTCTTGTTCCTCAGCAGCGCTATCGGCGGGACCGGCCTCTTCTCCATGTCCGGTCCCGACCATTCGAGTCTGCTTATGGCGTCTCCGCCGGCGTCTATGTACTCCGCTACAACCGGCACCACCCCGCGCTTCAACTTCAGCGCCTTGCTTTCTGCCTGAGCGTCGCCCCTCCTCAACAGGACGGGTTTGCCCTGCAGGAACAGCCGGAATGTCCCGTTCCCCATCGAATAGAAAATGTACTCTCCATCCTCCGGGATCAGCAACTGCCCGGTCATCCTTATGCTGAACCCGTCTTCGGGAGCGTCCTTGACGGGTTTGCCGTCGAATTTGAAATCCATGTTCAGGCGCGCTTCGTTCCCTACCGGATCCTCGAACTTGCGCGAAGCGAAGTAGCTGTAATCCACGCCGTTTTCCAGGTCCTTCGCCGCTTCCAGGTGGTATCGCAGTATCAATTGCTTGATGGTGGCGGGGTCCACCGTGCCATCGATCACCGCTTTCCTCATCGTGTACTCGCCCCTGAAATTCACCGCTATGGGCATTCCGGGCCCGCTGTAGTCCATTGAGTCGACGACGTCCTTCTCCCAGTAGAGGACGCTCTTGTCCTTTTCCATCCTCATGCTCGCCGATACCGGTTTGTCCGCCACGGCCGGAGTGTTGTAGTTGTGTTTCTTCTTCTGGTCCTTCCAGTCGTCCGGTACGGCGATGGCCCACACCGACCCGCCGCCGTTCAGCCAGAAGCGATAGTATCTCTGCCCTGCTATGAATCCCATCCAGTTGTTGTCCGCCGCCTTCTTGAAGTGCCCCTCCGTCGAAAACGCCAGCGCGTATGTCAGGTACGCCCCGCACGTGTATCGCGCTTCCTTGTCGCCTTCCGACTCCAGCCGCACCCCGTTCCCCGTCCAGGAAGCCTTCACCTCGTGCCGGTTCCAGTCGGACATGGCTTTCCTGTTGCCGGCGAAGTCGTATGTCAGGCGCAGCACGGCCGGCCCGATCACTTCCACGTTCGCAGCGTAAATGTTTTTCCAGGGATCCTCGCCTTGCGCAAAACACCTGTACACGCGGCTGCTTATGTCTCCCATCCTTTTCTTGACCGCCGCAGCCTCCCGGTATTCCATCGCGGCCTTCCGGTAGAGCGTTTCGGCCACCCCCCAGCTCTCGTTGTCGAACGACGTGTCCGCCCTGCCCAGAAGCGCCAGCGCTTCCTCGTTGAACGCCACTTTTTCCGCAGCGTCAAGAAGCTCCGCCAGCACCGCCGCCTCCTTGCTGCCTTCAAGTAGCGCCAGTTGTCTCCTGGCCCGCTCGTTGTCTCCGTATGCCATGCTGACGCTCGCGGCTACAAGATACGTCTGCTTGTCGTCTTTCTTCGGCAGTCCGGCCAGCAGCAGTATTTCCGACACGTCCGTGTCTTGAACCCGTATAGGCAATTGCATGCCGTCGGTTGTGGCAAGGTATATGGTTTCTCCCTGGCGGCTGGCCACTTTCCCTTTCAGCTTCTGGCCTCTCCACGTTATCGTTACCGTTCCCGCGCTTGCCGCCAGTGTCTCCGTCGCAAGCTCTATCGTGTTTTCTATGTGCGAAGGGAACAGCCCGCAGATGTCCAGAAAATCCCCCAGCTCCGCGTAATCGGCCTTCCCCTGCCGTATCGCGTCCTTCGCCTTTTCCAGGTCCCTTTTCGTAAGAGCCCAGGCGATCTCCACTTTCAGATCCTCGCGGGCCGTGTCGACCTGTTCCCGGCGTTCCTCCGCCGCACGGCGCGCCGCTTCCGCCTTGCGCTTCTCCTCGGCCTTTTCGGCGTCGTCTATCTTCTTGAGCGCCTCCTTGGCGCGGTCGCGAAGCTGCCTTACCGGATGATCGGCAAGATCCTTCAATACTCCGCGCGCCTCCTTGAACCGCAGCCTTTCCAGCTCCTTTTCATAACGGTCCGAATACGGCTTCCAGACGTCCGCTATCTTCCTGTCTATGTTCTGGTAGAGCTCCTGCCGCAGCCGTACCAGCTCCCGGCGCGATTCGGCCGGTGGAATCAGCTCGCCCACGCGATCCCTTGCTTCGCTTATCTTGTCCGCTGCCAGCAGCGCTTCCACGGCGCCCTTTATCTTGTCCGTCTCGGCTCTGACCTCATCCTGCCGCCGCTTCACTATCGCGTCTATCTTTTTCTGTGCCGCTTCGGCGTATTCCGTCCCCTTGGTTTCCTCGATAGCGCTCTTCAGAAGATCTATGTTCCGTTCGTCGTCGTCAGGATGGTCCGCTATAAGGCTCAGAACGTATTTCCAGTGCTTCTCCGCCTTGCTCATTTCGGGCTCGTCTCCGCTGCGGTCAGGCGTGACCACAACGTCTGTCGGTGGCTCCGGCCGGCCCGCGTCCGGCGGCAGCGGCGGCAGCGGCGGCCCGGACGGCTCCCCTCCTCCGAACAACAGTACCGCCGCCGTTACCACGACCACAAGCAGTCCTGCCCCTAGCGCGTAGGGCAGGTATTGCTTTGCCGCGCGTTTCACGTCCCGTCTCAGCGCAACCGTACTCTCGGCGGCGAAGTCCAACGCGTACTTGGGAGGCTTCCCGGCGGAGAAGAGCTCCAGGTCGCGCTGCACGTCCTTCGGATGCCCGTACCGGTGCCGGGGATCTTTCGCCATCATCTTCGCTATTATTTTCGCCAGGTCCCCGGGCACCTTCGGGTTGATCTCCCTCGGGTCGCGTACCGTCTCCGTCAACTGGCTCCGCAGCACGTCCTGTGTCTTCTTGCCCTTGAACGGCGGCTCGCCGGTGAGCGCGTGGTACAACGTGGCCCCCAGTGAATATATGTCGCTTCTTATGTCCACGTCCGTCGATCCGCGGGCCTGCTCCGGGCTCATGTAGTACGGCGTCCCCACGGCCAGCCCGGCTTTTATGACGTCCTCCGACACGCTCAGACGCGCCATCCCCAGATCGCATACCTTCGTCGTCCCGTCTCTCGCCACCAGTATGTTGTCCGGCTTGATGTCCCGATGCACAACCCCCACCTTTTCGGCGTATTCCAGCGCACGGGCCGTTTGTATCGCTATCGAAACCGCCTCGTTTACCTTAAGCTTCCGCTTCCTCAGGATTTCCTCGAGCGGCGGGCCTTCCACCAATTCCATTGCAAAATAATACGTCGCCTTGTACGGGCCCGCGTCCAGCCCCTGTACCACGTTGACGTGATTGAACTTCGCACTCGAACGCGCCTCCGTCAGAAACTGCCCCACCAGTGTCGCGTCCTGCGCAAATTCCTGCTTCAGCATCTTTAGCGCGATCGGGCGGTCAAGGCTCTTCTGCTTCGCTTTGTACACCACCCCGATCGCCCCCTGCCCGATTTCTTCCCCTATCTCGAACGGGAACGCCTCTTCCTCGTGCGCCAGCTCCTTCAGTACCGCCTTCTTGTCCGCTTCCGACAGGAACCCCTTCTTCACCGCTATGTCCGGTATGTCTTCCGGCATGCCGATCTCTTCGAGCTGCGCGGATATCCTTATGCACTCGCGCACCTGGTCGGGGCTGAGCAGCCCCTTGTCCCTCGCCAGCCTCAGGAACTCTTCCCCTTGGTTTGCCGGCGCTTCTGTCATCGTCTTCCCTCTATCGCTCTTTCGGTTTGCGGCAGCGGCTCAGTTCCTCCGATGCCTTGCGCACCTTTTCGCTCTGGCCAGCCGCCCATTCCCCCAGCCTCTGGCCGAGCTCCTTGTCTCCAATCGCCAGTATCCGGGCGGCCAGCACGGCGGCGTTCTTCGCTCCCGCCTTGTCCAGGCCGACCGTGCCGACCGGTACGCCTCCGGGCATCTGCACCATCGACAGGAGCGCGTCCAGCCCCCCCAGGCCCCCCGACGATATCGGCACCCCTATTACCGGGAGCTCCGTCTGCGCCGCCGCCGCCCCGGGCAGCGCCGCCGCCATCCCCGCCGCCGCTATTATCACCTTCACCCCGCGGGATTTCGCGGTCCGTGCGTATTCCGCCGTCTCGTCCGGCGTCCTGTGCGCAGACGTTATCCTGAATTCAT
>JAFGGJ010000067.1 GCA_016930595.1 Planctomycetota bacterium | reverse complement strand
GTGGCGCGCGTGCCTCCGGCAAGGAAGCGCATTCTTCGTGCAGGCACGGAGTGAGTGGGCGTGGGGAGCGGAGCGACCAAGCCCGAAGGGTAAACCCTTGTATGGGTACAGTGTGTCTTCCCTGCAGGCCGCAGGCAGCGAGTGGGTGGGGCCCCTGCGAGGGGTCTTGCGCGAAAATCACGCTTTCTCGCCGAAGGCGGGCAGGCCGCAGGCAGCGGGTGGGTGGGGGATGGGGTTCGGGGAAGTGACCCTTTTTACACAAAGGGTCACTTCCCCGGGTCTTTTCCGCGTCGAAAAGTGCATTTTCATGTCGCGTCGGTTTTTGCAGCACTGGTTCGGGAAGTCCATGTCGTATGGGATGTTAGATGTGGCGATATACTGTTATAGATTGGCTTCGTTTTGTCAATTATTTATATGGGATCCGGTTCCTGTTACACGGGTTGGCGGCAGCGGGGGAAGGGTTATGATATTCATATGGGACGGTTTCAGCGGGTTGGTGGGCGAAAGAGAGGCGGGACATGGATATCAGCGGCATACCGGTGATTGACACGCACGAGCATCTTGAAAACGTCTACCGGTGGAAACCGGAAGACGTCGGGCTGTTGCACGTCCTTATGGAAAACCACTACCTCGTGGCGGACATTGTCGCCGCCGACCCCGAAAACGCCGGCAGGTCGTGGCTGGATACTGGAACAACCCCGCGCCGCGCCCTTGACGAAGCCGCCGGCGCTCTGACCGGCACGGAATATGAAAAGGCGGTGGGATGGTTCATAGACAGGTTGCCCCTGGTTGCTCAGACTTCGGACTGGAAGAGTGAGCAGGCCGCGTTGAGCGATCTCTACGAGCTCGGGGACTATCTCGTGACCTCCGGCAACTGGCGGGCGCTTGACGAGCGCATCCGGGAGAAATACGCCGATAGAGATTCCTGGTACCTGCAGATCCTGGAACGCGCCGGCATATCCCGGCTGTTCTGGTGCTACGGGGAACCGAAGCTTGCCGGGCCGTCTCTGCCGGTGGTCCCGGTATCTGGCTTTCTGCAGAAAAAAAGGGGGGAAGTGTCGTCGGCGGGTGCCCTGGCCGGAAAGTTCCGGGCGTGGGCAGCGGAAAAGGTGGAAAGCTTGAATCCCGTGGCGTTCAAAGTGGGGACGGCTTACGCGCGCGGGATCGACTTCCTGGAACGCAGCGACGGTGAAGTGGACGCTGCGCTGAAGAAGCTGGGGCTGGAAAAGTGTTTTGCTGAAAGCCAAGCCGTGAGCGACAGGATCCACCACCTCATGGCCGAAGCCTCCGTTGTCCACAATACCCCGCTTCAGGTTCACACGGGAATACTGGCGGGGAACGGCTTTTCCCATCCGATGGCTGAAACGTACGTGGTGAACATGGAAGCCTTCATCGCACGCAACCCGCGCACACGGTTCGATATTTTCCACGGGAGTTTTCCGCAGTGGGGGGAAGCGGTGAGTCTTGTCAGGCGGTACCCTAACGTCTGGCTGAACGCGTGCTGGGTGCCCACGCTGTCGGAAAGCATTTGTGAAAACATGCTGGCGGCGGCCTTGGACGCCTGCCCCGTCAACAAGATAATGTGGGGGGGCGATTCCCATTCCCCCGAAATGGCCTATGGCGTGCTGAAGCTCTTCAGGGGCGTGCTGCAACGGGTGCTGGAAGAACGCTGCACCGGGGAAGCCCTTGCGGTCCGCTCCGCGGAATGGATACTGTGGCGCAGTGCAGCGGATCTGTATGGACTGGACGTGGACTGATGCCGGGGGAGTCATGCGGGTAGAACATCATTTTGAAGGCGGGATAGGCCGGCCGTACCGGACGGAAGGAGACGCCGTCACGTTCGACCTTGCCGAAGGCGGCGGCGTGATGCACGTGCGGATAAGCGGTTACGGGGCGCCTCTGCGCATAACGCTGCTTGTCGGCGGCAAGCAGGAAAACATGCTCATGGGACAGGGGCTTATCGTCAGCCGGGACGGCTATCACTATGAACCCGTGGCTCTGGAGAAGGAAGCGGATGGGCGCCTGAGTGTGGTCATGGACGATCCGGGGGAAGCACTGTGGGCGGCGACCAGGTATCCGTACGGCGCATCCGCTCTGGCCGGGCTGGCAATGCACGTGGCGGGCGGGCACGCTGCAGGCGTCAGGCTGCTGAGAAAAGACCGGCGGACTGTGCCGGTATTCGAATTCGGCCACGACGACGGGCACAAGATGGTCCATTATTTCATCGGCGGGGAAGACGCCTGGGAGACGGCCGGATGCATAACCGCCGACGCAATGGCGCGGCTGCTGGCTTCCAACGGCACCCCGGCATGCGAAATGCTGGATCACAGCGTGATAAGGGTCATACCGCTGCTTTCGGCGTACAGCGCGTCGCAGCCCGGGAGTTCATACACGACCATGGAAGGGGAAAGCATATACGGCGCGGCGACGTGGGGGGATCTGGACCCTCCCCCCGAATATTCCCTGGTGCGCGACGAGATCACCGGACTGATAAAGGCGAAACGCTTGGGGCTGATGCTGACGCTGCATTCGTGGCAGGGAGGAAACCCGAATTCCGTCATCGAAACGATACGCTCCGCCGGGCACAGGCGCCTGGAAGGGCACCGCCGTGAGTGGGCAGCGACGGTGCTGGAAACGCTTATAAGAGGTGTGCCGAAGGGACATGCGGAGTTCCCGGAAAAGATCTGGCACCCGGGGCTTGCGCGTGATTACCTGCTGGCCGAGTATGGGGCGATCACGTTCAGGGCGGAAGTGACTACGCACGGACAGGGCAGAAAGGGCTTTTACGAGACGGCACGTGTCTTTTTGGCGAACGTGACAAAGGTGGCGGACTGGAAACCGGTGTGCCCGTGAAGGGCGCGCGGCCGGCAGTGGAGGGAAGGGGCGGCTGTTATTCCTCCACTATGGTGGATCCCTGCCTGGCCATGGCGGATTTGAAAGCGGCTTCTTCAATGGTTCGGGCGGTGTTATTGAGATAGAGGACGGTGCGGTTGCCGTTTTCGTAGACGTATTTCTTGGAATAGCAGACGATGGTGTCGGAGAGGTCGTTGAGCTGGACGCCGGTGACGTAGACGAAGTCGCCTCGTGAATCAATGTGTTCACGGCCGGTGACTTCACGCTTGCCGCTGGGGCTGGTGAAGTATTCGAGGTTCTGGACGTAGATGGGGAAGAGTTCGGAGAGCGCGATGGGGAACCTGTCGAAGTCGGCGGCGTATTCGTGGAGGGCGACACCGAGCTTGCGGATATTGGTTTCGGTCGCTTCGGGGCCGGGCCCGGCGCCGCTCTTGCCCACGGCTATTTTTGCAAGCATGGCGAGGCCGATGGTGAGGGTGCCGGTGGGGCTGTAGGCGTCGATGTAGAGAGTGGTGTTGTCGAGACGGGTACCGATGGCAACGGGGACGAGGTGCTGGGTGACGCTTTCGGGGGTCGGGAGGCGGGAGGTGTCGGCGGTGGTGATGAAGGACAGGCTCTTTTGCATCTGCGGCATCTGAGATAGGACGGGGAGGAGGGTGTTATAACCCATGTCGACGGCCCTGCCGAGGTCGAGGTAGAAGAGAGAGTTGAGGTTTTGGGGCATGTCGCCGGTAGCGAGCTTGAAGCTGGTGCTCTGCTGAATGGAGGAGGAACCGGCGAAGCGGTTCTGGCGGATGGCTTTCCTGATGGCGTCGGTGGAAGAGCCGGCGATGAGGTACTTGCCGTCGATGGCGAAGCCCGGGGTGTAGTTGAGGGTGGCGAGGGGGCCTTTTTCGCCGAGTTTGAAATGCAGCATGCTGGACTTGGTGCCGATGGAGGAGAGCTGCCACTGGGGGCCGAGTTTGCCCTTGATCACGTTGAATTTTTTATTGGCGTCTTCGGTGCTTTTGAGTTCGGCGATGGCGATCATGTCGGGATAGGGGCGTCCCGGGGAGGTGGTGATGGCGGTAGCGAATTCGCCTTTAACTAGCGGCAGGAGGTCGCCTTCGATATCGAGGCCGGTGGCCTGTTCGACGAACTCGAAGACGGCGGAGGCAAGCTGCTTGTCGTTATCGGCGGTCTTCTTCTGCTGGGTGACGATGTTCTGGCAGTTCTGGACGCTGGTGTACATGACGGAGTCGATGGAAGCGTAGTTGGCGGCGCCGTAGCTGAGCTCACCTTCGGTGATCCAGGTTTTGCCCCTGTAGGCGAAACCTTTCGTTCGGTCAAGAGCGTCGATCTGGATACGGTCGCGCACGCCGCCGGCCATAGGGAAGGCGGAGCCGGATATGAGGCCGATGTTCATGACGTCGCCGGAGCGGAGATCGGAGAAGAGCTTCTTGGCGTCTTCGGAAGCGGAGGGGCCGAGAGTGAATTTGCCGGAGGCCGAGGCGAGCTGCGCGACGGCGGGGAAGTCGATGATATAGAAGACCATGGCGCCTTCACCGAGACTGCGGTACACCTGCTGGTATTGCCTGGAGGCGATGAAAGCCCGCCTGCCGGGATCCTGGTATTCGGAGATGAGGTATTCGATGGCGCCTTTGCCTTTGCCGACGACCAGGAGGTTTTCGATGTAGGTATAGCCGAAATGACTGCCGTCGGGGAGCTCGAAGTTGGTAACGTCCATGTCGTTGAAAAGGGTGGGGCTGACGATGACGTCGGGGTGGCGCGTTTCGACCTGGGAGCTGAATTCTTCAACCATATCATGGATGGACTGACGGCCCTGTTGGAGCTGGATGACGAGGTAGTAGTTTTCCTTGTTCTTTTCGGGGCGGCAGGCTGCGAGTGCGACCTGGCCGGTGAAGAGTTCGAGCATTCTGGAGGGGGAGAGTCCGGCGGCGCCGAGCATGGCGGCGGATGTCCTGGGGTCGGCTTCACCGGCCTTGAACCTGGATTCGAACTTCTTGAAATAAGAGTCGAAGAAATCGCCGATGAGGGGTTCGCTGAGTAGCCCCCAGATTTTGAGTTTCTTTACTTCCTTCCACAGTGTGCCGGGGTCTTCTATGGAGACGAAGGCAAGGAGGGATTCCGGGAGGATTTCTTCGGCGCGCAGGGTTTTGATAGGGCGTTCTTCCTTTGCGGTTTCGGGCGTAACGGACTGGATGAGCGTGAGGGGGACGTCAACGGCTTCTTCGGGCAGAGGAGCGCCGGAGGTGTCTTCGGAAACCACGGCCGGTTCTTCCGCCACCGGGGTTCTGATGGGGGGAAGGACGACGAGCGCCCTGGCGGTAGCCGAGGACAAGAGCCCGATTACGAAAACCAGACAAACTCTGCGGAGGGACATGCCTTTTCCCTTTCAGTTTGCAGCAACCTGTCGTTACTCAACGGTATCCACCATATTTACGTATCGACAGGCCCTTGCGCCACCTTGAGTTACTATATTTAATGCTAACCGATAGATGGGGCGGTGTCAACAGGGGCTTGGGGTTTGGGGCAGGAGCGTTACCCGGGGCGGAACAACATGTATAATAGCTTGTTCCAGAGGGTAGAGATGGACATGGCAGAAGGGAGCGACGTGATGTTGAGGCGGCTGGCGATGGGGGGATTGATTTACGCTGCGACGTGCATGTGCGCCGCGGGGGCGGCGGAATACCGGGCGACGCCGAGGGATGAGAACATTCCCGAGGACATTCTGCTGGTGGTGAAGACGAGGAACGTGATAAGCCTGATAAACAAGGTGGCGGTGATAGCGGACATGGTACAACCGGGCGCCGGGATGATTGTAAAGGCGCAGGCGGCGGCGAGACTGCAGAACCCGATGCTGGAGGGACTGGATACGGCGAGACCGTCGGCGCTGCTGATGAGGCCTTCGGCGGATGGACAGGACCTGGAAACGGCGGTGGTGCTGACTGCCACGGACGCGAGCGTATTGATGCAGGCGATGGTGCAGACGATAGGGCTGCAGGGGGTGGACGCCGACGGGTTATTGAGGCTGGGCGACGCGTACATGGGTATTTCGGGGGAGAACCTGTTCCTGACGAACGCGCAGGAGTTTGCGGTGAGGCTGCGGGATCTGCTGGCGCAGGGACCGCTGCTGGCTTCACCGGTGAATTCCGACATTGAGGCGACGCTGAAGACGAGGGGATTTGTCGATGCGTACGGGGATCGGCTGCTGAAGATGGTAGAGGAGAGGAAGAAGCGGCTGGCGGAGAACCCGGGGAGGCGCGGAGGGGGATTCATGATGGAGATGATCACGCCCTTCCTGGAATTTTCGGACGAGATAATTCCACTGCTGCGGCAGCTGGACGGTGCGACGGGCAAGCTGGACATTGACACGGAAAGCGGGCTGGTGAGGTTGCAGGTGAGCGTGCACGCGGCCGAAAAAAGTGCGCTGGCGGAGATAATCGGGGCGCAGGAGAAGGTGGATGTATCCGAGGCGAGGAGCCTTACGGCGCTGATACCGGAAGGCGACGTTGCGATGGCGGGGGCATTCAACACGAAGGCCGCCAAGGCGGTGCTGGCGAAGACGATGACGAGGCTGCTGGAGAAGTACAAGACGAAGACGGAGGCGCCGGACCTGCTGATCACGACGATGCTGGAGCGGGGGCTGGGGCTGCTGCCCGAGAGCGAGAACTGCGCGGTGGCGAGTTCCGCCGTGATGGGGATAGACACCATGAACAGGGTGGCGGCGGTGAAGCCCGCGGTCGGCGTGGCGGAAGCCGTCGATACGGTGAACGGGCTGGGGGCGGCGTACACGCAAAGCCCGCTGCGTTCGCTTATGAAGGAGAGAATGACGGGGCGGCGACGGCGTTTTGTCCTGGCGCTGGTACCGGACGGGATTACGGCGACGGCGATACCCGAGATCAACGGTTTCCATGTCCGGCTGGACTATGGGGCGGGCATCGACGGGAACACGGCGGCCATGATGTATCGTGTGGCCGGGGACCCGCCGGGGCCCTACGCGGCGGTGAAGGACGGGGTGATGTACTGGACGCTGGGCGGGGCCGGCCGGCAGGCTGCGGACAGGATCACGGCGGGAGAGAACGGCACGCCGCTGTCCGGGAGCGGGATATTCAAGGAGCTGATGGCCGGTGCGCCGGAGAAATACAACGTGGCGTCGGCGGTAAGGTACCTGCATGTCTATGCGTCATCGATAGCGGCCCGGAGGACGCCGGAGGACGCCCTGGCGTTGAAGAAGTCGCTGGAGATGTTCCTGGCGAAGGACAAGCCGATGCTGTTCTATGCGACGACTAAGGGCACGTCGGTGGAACTGGACATGCGGCTGGACACCGTGGCGGTTCAGAACATGGTGCAGGCGATGACGTACGTGGTTATGGAGGAAATCAGGCGGATACAGGAGCAGCAGCAGAATATCATGTGGCAGCCGACGCCTGCGCCGCAGCCCGATACGAACAACGGGTGGGGAAACGTGGACGACCTGGGGTTCTGATTCCGCCCGGGGGGAGACCCGCGTACCGGGAAGGGTGCCTGCCCGCGCCATAGAGCGGGCGTGTGAGCGGCCACAGCGCAAAGACGCGGAATTGTTGTCCTGGAATGGCCTTTCAGGGCCACTATAATGAGCGGAAGAAGCGGATGAAAGGACAGATGCCATGCGTGGAGCACGCGGGACGGGCGAGCGGGGATTCACGCTGATCGAACTGCTGGTGGTGATAGCCGTGATGGTGGGCGTGATGGCCATGGGCGCGATGGCGATGGGGGACTTTTTCGGCCAGGGGAGTTTCCGGCTGGGGGTCAGGGCTGTGGTGAACAGCATACACGCGGCCAGGCAGACGGCTATCGGGCAGAGGAAGTGGGTGCTGCTGAAGTTCACGGACACGAAGACGGACCCGATAGGGACGAACGACCAGTTGCCGGATTTCATAGAGATATACCTGGAGCAGGTGCAGGAAGACGATGCGGGGGCGATGACGTGGGTGCTGCCGGCGGGGGTGGACGCGGTGGAGAAGATCGAGCTGCCGCGCAACATCGAACTGGACGTGATGCCGGCGCTGTCGGGGGCGGCGTATGCGCCGAGGAACCTGGACAACATAAGCGGGTTCGAGTTTTTCCCTAACGGTTCGTGCCATGCGCTGGACGATACGACGAAGGTGATAGAAGTGCTGGACGCGGTATCGCGAGACAGGGCCAAGGTGTTCATATACACGGTTACGAGCTTCGTTCGCGTCAGGTACATCTGGAAGGAATAGGCCGATGGAACGTCCTGGACATGGTAGCGGCCGGTACCTGGATAAGGGCGGCTTTACGCTGATAGAAGTGCTGTTCGCCCTTGGGATACTGGCGCTGGGGGGAGCAAGCCTGATAGCGCTCTTTACGCACAACCTGAGGGAGGCGAAGCGCGCGCGGGAAGAAATAATCATAAACATCATCCAGCGCGACGTGTCGATAAGGAACCAGCTCGCGGCGTATGCCGCGCCGGCGAGCGGGTGGGACTTCTACACGAACCGCGACCAGTGGGTGATAGACGACATAACGGCTTACGACCAGATGGCGCAGGACGACAGCCGGAAGTGGGAGAACATACCCGCGTACAGGGGATACTACTTCTGGGTGGACGTGGACGACGCCGAGCGCGGCGGAGCGCCGTGGAGCGACGATCCGAACACGCATGGGTTCTACCTGTACGACACGCAGTTCGTGGACTGGGACGGGTACGGGTGGATAGACCTGAACAACGACGGGGTTCTCGACGGCGGGGAGGACTATGGGGTGCCTGCGCCGAGCCACAAGATCGAGTATGATTCGAGAGGCATGCGGCAGTACATGATGCGCATGAGGGGGATAATAGCGTGGGACCTGAAAGTGAGCGATCCGTCGATAGTGAAGGCGAAGATCCTGAACGGCGAACGTATCGCCAAGTACCACATATTCTATTTCAGCGTGTACAATCCCGATACGCAGAAGCACTGACGGGGAGTGCGGCCATGACGAGTCGATGCGGGAAGAAGATACGGCGGGGCGGCGGGGCCGGCGGGTTCACGATGATCGAGCTGATGGTGGCCCTGAGCCTCGCGATGGTGATAGGGTACGCGGTGTTCTTCATGTACACGACGTCGATAAGCTCGTATTCGGCGGCGGAGAAGGAGCTGAAGTTCCTGTCGGGGTTCCGTACATCGACGGATTTTCTGGAACGTGAAGTGAACTCGATGTGCTGGAAGGGCGGGTACAAGCCGTACAGCGGCGGGGGCGTGCTGAAGCCGATAAACGACGGGATGTTCACGACGCTGCTGTTCGAACACTGCATGTGTTTCTACACGTCGCTGGACGGGGTGCACATCGACCGGGTGGCTTACTACTTCAACCCGGCCGAAGACCAGCTCGAGTGGGAAGACGGCGAAGACAACGATAACGACGACCCGGAAGGGCAGACCATGCTGCCGATGGGCGACCCCAGGGAAGGGCTCCTGTTGATGTACGACGACAAGGGGAGCTTCATGCGGAGGCGGTGGCGGGACGAGGACCTGGTATATGCGGACTATTCCAGCGCGACTTTCGCCGGCGACCCGGACGGCCTGCCGATCTACGCGTTGCCGGCTGGACACATGAGTTGCGGCACCGGCGACCTGGGCGAAGTGATGGCGGACGGGTTCACGGACATTCTTTTCTGGTACCTGTACACGACGAACGACGACGAGAAGCTGTACTATGCCGAGATATGGCCGTTCGATCAGGATGGCGACACGTCCGCCGACGACACAGGGTTGTCGTGGGGAGGCGTGGGGATAAGCTACCTTACGGTGCCGCTGGGGGTGCAGATCGATTTTCACTACGATCTCGACGGGGCCGACCGTGTGCTGTCGAAGATGATGATAATCTATTCGTCCCGGTGGCAGGAATACCAGTCGTACGCCGCTCCGTAAGATGCAGGTTTCACCGGTGGCAGGGGTCGGGAGCCGGGGCCTGAATTCCAGAGGGGGTTTTTCTGTTGAAAAGCGGCGGCTTCGCGTCATAGTCTCTGTATACGGCGTGCAGGGAGCTGCTGGATGGGCGAGATCGACATTCACGAGGTCCGGCGGGAGGAGATAGGGCCTTATATCAGGCTGCGGAACGAGATATTCACGGGGGGGCCGGTAACGGCGGAGTGGTGGCGTTCGCTGTACGAGGCCGAGCCGAGGGCGATGACGGGGATAACGGCGTTGAGGGATGGGGAAGTGCTGTCGTCGGTAAGCTACCTGTTGAGGCCTTTCGTGGTAGGGGCGGGCGCGGTGCGGACGGCGTTTGCCAACGCGGTGGGCGTCAGCGAGAAAGCCCGTGGGACCGGCGTGGGCTCGCTGGTGCATGCGGCGGCGCTGGAGGTGCTGCCGGCATACGCGGATTCGCTGAAAGTGATAATAAGCGAGCGGCAGAAGGCGTATCACTACTACGTGCGGAACGGTTTTGTGGCGCTGGCGGTGCCGGTGACGTACACGTGGCGGTTCGAGCGGTCCGCCGGTGTGCCCGAGTCGCAGGGAGCGGAAGTGGGGGAGGGGTTCGACCTTTACCGGGCGAACGAAGCGGAACTGCTGGATATCTACAGGAGCAGGGGCGCGGCGCAGGCGGGGTGTTACGTTCATGAACCGGGATGGCTGACGCCGACGCGGGGCTTCCATGACCGGAACGACGATTCCAACAACGGGCGGGCGCTGCGGACGGTGATAGTAAGGGACGGGAAAGGCGGGATACGAAGCTATGCCCTGGTGCTGGCGCTCAGGAAGCAGGGAACCCCAGGGCAGGTGCTGGAAGCGGCTTGCCGCGGCGGCGAGCCGCGCTGGGCGGAAATCGCCCTGTACGCGTCCGCCCGGGAGGCGGCAAAAGCGGGAGCGGAGGGGCTGGTGATATGGGGAGGTTCGGGGCATCCGCTGGATGCGGTATTCCGCTCGCTGCCGGGGGTCGAAGCGTCCCGGGGCCTGGGGATATACGGGCAGCCTCTGAACGCCCAGGCGGTTGCGGATGCCGCGTACGGGGACAGCCTGAACAGGGCGGGCTTGGCGGTGAGGGCGACGTACGAGGACGGGGACGAGAGGGGAGAGATAAGGGTGGGATCAGGAGGCGAAGAACTGGTTCTTGCGATGAGCCGGGCGGACTGGGTGCGGTTCGTCTACCGGCGGCTGGACGTGGTTTCCGGCGTACGGCAGGATGCGGTTTCGGTCATTTGCGGCGGGCCGGTGCTGGAACGTTTCGCGGCGGCGGCGGGCGCGGTTCCATGGGCGTACGAAGGGATCAGCTACACCTGAGAGGATAGAAGGAGGCGGCAATGAAAATAGGAGTGATAGTGGAATCGTTCCGTGCGGGACTGCACGAGGGGTTGCGGAAGGCGGCGGAGATAGGGGCGGAGGGCGTGCAGATATACGCGACGAAGGGGGAACTGACACCGGAGCTTTCACCGGCGCGGCGTGATGAATTCGTGAAGGAACTGGGTTCACTGGGGCTGGCGCTGTCGGCGCTGTGCGGGGATTTCGGAGGGCACGGGTTCCAGGTTGCGGAAGACAATGCCGGGCGGGTTGAAGCGTCGAAGGGCATACTGGACCTTGCGGTGGACCTTGGGACAGACGTCGTGACGACGCACATCGGGGCCGTGCCGAGCGATAAGAGTAAGCCGAAGCTGGAAGCCATGAAGGCCGCCTGCAACGAACTGGCTGAATATGGAGACAGGGTGGGTGCTTCGTTTGCGGTTGAGACGGGGCCCGAGCGGGCGAAGGAGTTGAAGGAATTCCTGGATTCACTTTCCGCCAGGGGTGTGAAGGTGAACTACGACCCGGCAAACCTTGTGATGGTGACGCACGACGATCCGGTTGCCGGGGTGGGGATCCTGGGCGACTACATCGTGCACACGCACGCGAAGGACGGGGTCCACAAGCAGGACATAGACGCTGAACTGGTTTACGACTCGTTTGCCGACGGGAACCAGATGGGGCTGGATTACGGGCAGTACTTCGAAGAGGTGCCGCTGGGCGAAGGGGAAGTGGACTGGCCGGCGTATATACAGGCGCTGAAGGACACGGGGTTCGACGGGTTCCTGACCATAGAGCGGGAGGTCGGGGAGGATCCGGAGGCCGACCTGGCGAAGGCGGTGAAGTTCCTGCGGTCTCTCGGTGTCTGAAAACCGTACGCCGGGGGCGGAGAAAAGCGGCGTTGAATCCACAGACTGGATTCAACGCCGCGTGTTTTCAGGAGGGGTGGCGGTTGGCCGCTACTGCCCGATGAGCTTTCTGAATTCAGGTTCGGGCTTGGCGTCGCCGGTGCCGTCCAGGTAGAGGAAACTGCGCATGGTAATCCCCGCGACGGTAAAAGTCCCCCTGCCGTAAATCAGGACGCTCCTGGGAGGGTCATCGCGGCTCAGGCCTGGGACGAGGACAAAAGCGGAAGTGTCGTCCACGTTATCGGCGGTGACTTCGATATCGGAGCCGGGCAGTTTGAAGAGGTCCGTATCGCCGATATAGTCGGGGACGAGTTCCGAGAGCCTGTCGGGATACCTGCCGGCGTTATTTTCCGCGTAGAAGTCCATGGCGATCTTTATCTGGGCCATTTTGGCCGCGCCGACGCCCTGCTGTATCAGTCCGCCACCGTGCTGCATCAGGAACATGCCGGCCACCAGCGTACCCAAGGCGGACAACATGCCGAGGATGGAGAGCACGATGCCGGCGATGGCAAGTCCCTTGCCGGACAGACGTTCGTCTTTCTTGATGCCCGGGATCGCTGCAATGCCGAGTATGAGGCCGACGAGGCCGAGGAGTCCGCCGATAAACATGAAACCGCTGATAAAGGCGAGTATGCCGAGAATGAGAGCGCCGACCGCGAGGCCGCTGGTTTTCTTGGGGCCGGGCTGTACCGTGGGTGCCGTGACGGCGCCCCCCGGCTGGAGGGGCTGTTCCTGAGTCGGAGCATCGTTGAAATCACCCATTGCTGTCTCCTTAAAATCGGGGCCCGAAAGCTGCAAAATCCGTGAAGGCGCCTGCCGTCACGGCCATTTACGCCCTTTGAACCCGGTGGTCAAAGGGCGCCGGAGGTTTTCTTGAGGGCATCGTCCACGGGCTTCACCTGCTGCATGCCTGCCGCCGCCGGCGGGGGCACCGGGATCTTATGCGGATCGGCGGCGGGCTGTCCTGCAGCCGGAAGCTGCCTGGGGAAATAGTGCAGCAGGTGGCGGCATATTTCCAACGCATAAAGGATGACGCCGGTGGAATTGGCGTGTGCGTTATAGAAATGCTGGGGGTGTGCGGGGTCGTCGGCATGCGTGCCGTTGCGGATGCGCAGGTCCCACAGGCCGGCCCTGGTTTCGACATCCCATCGCCGCCACTGGTCGATGAGAGGCAGATTGAGTTCTGCTGCGACCTTGCGCGTCACGGCCCAGTATTTCTGGTACTTATCGTTGGCGTACCTGGAAGCATCCTGCGTCTGGTCATACCAGTGCCTGCCGTCTATGTAAATGCCGGTTTCGAGGAAGATATGAACGCCGGGATAATCGCGCCTGAGCACGCCGACGAACTCCTTGAGGTGCGCTTCGAATTCGTCCGGCTTATAGTGCTTCATGTCGTTCTGGCCGTAGCGGATGAAGGCGATATCCATGCGGGGATTGGCGGCCTGGACCTTGCGGTAGCGTCCTTCATCGAGGAACCTGCGGATGTAGTCGCCGTCCTGGCCGGCGTTCACGCATCTGACGGGCTGTTTCGGGTAATGCTGAGCCAGCAGGAGCTGAAGGGCGGAATTGACGCGCCGGGATTCCGGGAGGTAGGAAGTGATGGTGTTGGAATCGCCGAAATGGAGCAGCACGAGTTCCCGGGCGTGAGCTGAAGATATCAAGGACGTTCCGATCAGTAAAAACGCGCTGAGCGGACACAAGAGTTTCATTCAAGGCCCCTTCTTCTTCCGAACAGGGAGATATTTTACCACACTTTTCATGCCGGGGGAACTGCAAATCGAACGGTACTGGATACGCCAATTGGCAGGTGACTTACAGCAATGCGCGGCTGTAATGAGAAATGAGCATTGTTGCGGGGCGGAAGTGGCGCGGCGGAATACTGGAGGGCCGATGTCTGCAGGCGGAATACCGGCGATAGTGCTGGGGGCCCTGCTGGCAGCGGCCTGTGCAAGTCTTGCCGCTCTCGATACGTCGGAAATAGAAAAAGTCGCCCGCAAAGCGCCGCCACTCGGTCCGCCGCATGGACACATCGTCAACGTGAACCGTGTGGAGCAACTGTACAGCGCCGTGAACAGCAGTCCAGGGACGACGGTCCTGATAGCGGACGGGCACTATTATCTTCCCACGTTCGTACGGCTCCAGAAGAACGGTATCACGATCCGTGGGGCATCCGGAGACCCGTCGAAAGTCATCCTGGACGGATCCCGCTGCAGCGAGAAGGAACTCATCTGGTTCGAAGGCGGCGACGACTGCATGGTGGCCGACATAACGCTGCAGAACGCCCCCGTGCACGGTTTTACGATAAAGGGGGAGTCCGACACGCAGCGGACGGTCATCTACAACTGCAGGATCAGGAACGTGTGGGAGAGGTCGATAAAGGGGACAGCCCCCAAGGACAACCCCGAGGCCACGCGTCCCGCGGGCGGCCGGATACAGTACTGCGTGTTCATCGTCGATCACCGCAAGACGGTGAACGACTATGCCGGGGGGGACTACATAGCGGGCATAGACATGATGTGGCTGAAGGACTGGGTCATCAGCGACAACGTTTTCGTCGGTATCCAGGGTAAGAACGGCGTGGGCCGCGGCGCCATCTTCATCTGGAACAACTCTGAAGACGTCATTGCCGAACGGAACCTCATCGTGGACTGCGACCGCGGGATATGTTTCGGGAACCCTTCGGGCGGCAGTCTTCACATGACCCGCGGGATCATACGGAACAACTACATTGTGGCCGGAGGGAACACGGCGATCGAGGTCTGCCGCACGAAAGACACGATCGTCTGTAACAATACGGTCTATAACGCAGGGAAGGGCTATTCCGTACATTTTTTTCAAGGGGCTGCCGGCGGGCGTTTCATCAACAACCTTATCCAGGGGCGCCTGGTGGTAGACGGCGGCGTTGAGAATCGCAACAACGTCAACGCCGGTCTGAGGAACATGGTGGTGAACGCCATCGTCGGGGACCTGCATCTTACCGCCGCCGCTCAGACGGCCATAAAGAAGGGTATTCCACTGCCGGAGGTGACGGACGATTTCGACGGGCATCCCAGAACCGGCCCGCCGGATATCGGTGCGGACGAGTTCGGATCGGTGGCCAGGAAAGCCGGGGAAGGGGAAAAGGGCATCGGCGAAAGCACGTGGGAGCTTGTAGCGAGGAAACTCAAGGCCGCCAATGAAGGTCCCGCGCCGGACGCCCTGGAGAGACATGCCGCCGCCATCGAAAGCGCGCGGAATCTTGCACTGGCCGGAGACTACGCTGGAGCAGCGGCCGCCGTGGACAAGCTCATCGCGGACGAGAAAGACAAGGATGCGTCCGCGGCGCTTGGGGACATTGCGACGGGCTTCCGCGCCGTTACGGCCATGAAACGTTGGGTTATCGAAGGCGTCGGAGCGGGGAGCCGGAAGACGGTCTGGATGGATTTCATGGGGGCGCCGGTGCGTGCGAAACTGACAGCGGCGGACGATTCGGGCGTAGGGGCGAAGGTGCTCGGTGAGGATATCCGCGTCGAATGGGCCAAGGTTTCTCCGGCGCGCTTTCATAACATGGCGAAGAAGTACGCCGCGACGGAAGACGAATCTATTCCAGAGGAACGAAGCAGGCTGTTAGGGCTGTACTCGGTGTCGATGGGGATCGGCAGCGAATAGGCGGGGGGCGCCTATGTCCCGTCGCCGGTCCAGCGGGCGGCGGCGGCCAGGAGTCTTTCGGCTTCTACCGGTTTTTGGAGGAATTCCTTTGCACCCAGCGCGTCCAGGGCATCGTGTGCGATGCTGTCTATTTTGCCTGAGATGAGCACGACGGGTATTTGCGCCCAGGTTGACCTGACGACGTCCAGGATGTCGTAGCCGGTCTGTTCAGGGAGGAGGACGTCGAGGAAAAGCAGGTCGTAGGCGCCGGAGGATTCGGTGAGCTCCCTGATGCATTCGGGTCCGGTGGCAACCGGGAAGACGTCGTAACCGGCCGATTTGAGTACGTCTGCGTAGGCGGAACGTATGTCCGGATCGTCGTCCACCAGCAGTATTCGCGCAGGCATGGGAAGCCTTTCTAGGCTTGTGAAGCCGCCATCCGGAGTTCCTTGACAGCGGACACGGGATCCTGGGCCCGGAACACGGCCGTGCCCGCGACGATGAAATTCGCCCCGGCCCTGGCCGCCAAGGCTATTGTATTGGTGTTCAGTCCGCCATCCACGGAGAGATAGGTCGGGTTGAGCGATTCACGCACGGCGCGTATTTTCGGCAGGACGTCATGGATGAACTCCTGCCCGCCGAAGCCAGGATTGACCGTCATGCACAAGACGAGTTCGGGCCGGAGGTCGAACAGGGCCTGGATGGATTCGAAGGGCGTCGGCGGGTTGACGACTAGGCCGAGCATTCGTCCGGCGTTGCGTATCAGATCGGCGGCTTTGCGGCTCTTTTCCGGAGTTTCACAGTGCACGGAAATGATATCGGCCCCCGCGTCGATGAACGCCGCGGCATAGCGGTCGGGTTCGGAGATCATCAAGTGGGCTTCCACCGGGAGCGGGGAACATTTCTTGACGGCAGCAACTACATGGGGACCGAAAGATATGTTGGGGACAAAATGTCCGTCCATTATATCGCAGTGGATAAAATCAGCGCCGGAACGGGAGGCTTTCAGGACTTCGTCGCTGAGGCGGCAGGCATCGGCCGCCAGTATCGAAGGAGCGATGTAAACCATCGTGTTCTCCTGCGCATATACCCGAACGGGGCCGCCGGCCCTGGAGGGCAGCGGCCCCGTTGTTTCACACATGCCGTGGCGACGGTTGAATCAGATAGCGGCCATTTTGCCCAGGAGGTCGACCATCCGGTTTGAGAAGCCCCATTCGTTGTCGTACCACGACAGGATCTTGACGATTGTACCGTCCAGCACCTTGGTGGTGAGCGAGTCGAAGATGCTGGAGTGGGAGTTGTGAATTATGTCGGAGGACACAATGGGTTCGTCCGCGTATTCCAGGATACCCTTCATGGGGCCCTGTGCGGCGGCCTTGACGGCGGCGTTGACTTCTTCAGCCGTGGTGGCTTTTTCCACTTCGACGGTGAGGTCGACGAGGGAACCGGTGCCCACGGGGACGCGAATCGCCATGCCGTCCAGCTTGCCGTTGAGTTCGGGAATGACGAGGCCGATAGCCTTGGCGGCACCCGTTGTAGTGGGGATCATGTTGAGACCCGCGGCGCGGGCGCGGCGCAGATCCTTGTGGATCATGTCCAGTATCCGCTGGTCATTGGTGTAGGCGTGGATAGTGGTCATGAGGCCGCGTTTTATGGTGAACTTGTCGTTAATGGCCTTGGTTGGGGGGGCAAGGCAGTTAGTGGTGCATGAGCCATTGGAAACGACGATATCGGAAGGTTTCAAGGAATCATCATTCACGCCGATGACGATGGTGTTATCGACCTTGTCCTTAGCGGGCGCAGAGAGGAGGACTTTCTTGGCGCCGGCTTCGACGTGCCACAGGCACTGTTCATGAGCCCGGAAGACGCCGGTGGATTCCACGATCACTTCGGCGCCGAGTTTTTTCCACGGCAGTTTCTTGGGGTCCTTTTCGGTGAGGATGGGCACTTCATTGCCGTCGACGACCAGAGTTTCTCCCTTGACCGAAATTTCACCGGCGTACTTGCCGTGGAGAGAGTCGTACTTGAGCATATGAGCGAGAGTCGCGGCGTCAGCCAGGTCGTTTATGCCTACGACCTTGAAATCCTTGGCCCTTTCCGCCAGCACCCGATAGACCAGCTTGCCGATTCTGCCGAAGCCGTTTATGCCAACTTTTACCGCCATAGTGAAGACTCCTCTCCTGATAATGTCTCAGCAGCCGCGCCGGGAACTCCCCGCCACGGCCGGTACTACATTCTATTATTGGCTCAACTGCTGTCAAACGTACCGGGAGGCGGGCAGGGTGCTTGATTTTGCGGCAGGTTATGCCATAATACGGGTGCGGGGCGGTGTCCCGCAGGGGTGCCCGGTTGTTGCGGCGGGCTGAGATCATACCCTTTGAACCTGATCCGGTCAGCACCGGCGTAGGGACCGTGGTTCTGATGCACAGTACGCGGGCCCTTTGAACCGGGGCCCGTTTTTTTGTTTGGAGGTACGGCATGGAAGAGAAGATCTCGGGAGCCATCGTCGATTCTTTTTTCACCAAGCTCAAGGAGTGCCTGTCGCTCGACGTAGCCGTGGTCGGGGCTGGGCCGTCGGGGCTGATAGCCGCCCATGACCTTGCCCTGGCGGGCAGGAAGGTGGCGGTTTTTGAACGCAAGCTTGCGCCGGGCGGAGGCATCTGGGGAGGCGGGATGCTTTTCAACGAGCTGGTGTTCCGGAAAAACGCCCTGGAGATTGCGTCCGATTTCAATATCCGCACGACGGATGCGGGCGACGGTTGCTACACGGCCGACGCCGTTGAAGTCGCAGCCGCGCTTATTTTCGGAGCGGTACACGCCGGGGCGCATGTTTTCAATTCCGTTTCAGTGGAAGACATCGTGTTCAAGGACGGGAAGGTCTGCGGCGTGGTCATCAACTGGACGCCCATCACGAGGCTGGAAATGCACGTCGATCCGCTGGTAATTACGGCAGGCGCCGTCCTTGACGGCACGGGTCACCCGAGCGAAATTGCCCGGAAGGCCGCCGACAAGGCCGGGGTTACACTCGACACGCCGACGGGCAAGGTGATGGGCGAGCGTCCGATGTGGGTGGAAAGCGGAGAAGCATCCACGGTGGAAAACACGAAGATGATCTGTCCCGGGCTGTATGTTTCCGGAATGGCCGCCAACAACGTTTCGGGGGGATTCCGGATGGGACCGATATTCGGCGGAATGTTCCTGAGCGGGCGCAAGGTGGCGGGGCTGATAGCGGAGGGCCTGGATGCCCGATAGTTTCGGTCTTTACCTGGTGCTTACCGATCCCCTGGCCGGTTATGAAACGTGTGCCGAGGCCGCCGTAGGGGAGGGGCTACGGTACATCCAGCTCAGGATGAAAGACCGTCCGCCGGAGGAAGTTCTTGCGGTAGGGCGGCACATCAGGGAAATTACCCGCCGTACATCCACCCGTTTCATAATGAACGATTACGTTGCTCTGGCCCGCGAAGTGGACGCCGACGGGGTCCACCTGGGCCAGGAGGACACGCCGCTGCCGGAAGCCCGGCGTCTCTGGCCGGTCAGGGACAGGATCTTCGGGCTTTCCACGCATTCGGAAAAACAGGCCGCCGCCGCCGAAGAGCTGCATCCGGACTACATCGGGGTCGGCCCGGTTTTCCCCACGCCGACCAAGCGCAATCCTGATCCGGTCCTGGGGCTGGTCCGGATGCAGGACATAGTTTCCCGTGCCGGCGTCACGACCGTGGCGATAGGGGGTATCAATGCGGACAACCTTCCGGACGTCCTGAGCCACGGCGCAGTCAACTTCTGCGTCGTCCGCTACGTCAACGATTCGCGGGACCCGCGTTCGGCCATACGGGAACTGATGGATATCTGGAAATCTTTTCGCCTCTGAGAAGTTCTTCGATTGTTTCATGACACGCCGCGGTCAGCCCGTAACATGTATCGCGGCGTTTACGGGAGGCCGCTTTGAGCGGCGGAGAATGAGGGAGAATATCATGGGAAAGAAAGCGGGAAAGTCTGCCGGCTGGTACGGTGAGCCCGAGGAAGTCGTGAAGAACAGCGGTTCCGTGGGCGAGAAGAAAATTGTTTTCGTCGGAGCGTCCTACAAATTTGTCCACAAGGTGCTTCGCGACATGCTGCTTGTAGGGGGGTTTGAAGACTGCCATCTCGTTGTCCACGACGTTGACGAAAAGCCCATGAACGTGGTCGCCGACCTGCTCGAGAAAATCGCACGGCAGGAAAAGACCAATGTGACGGTGAGCCGCACGCTTGACCGCAGGGAAGCGCTGAAGGGAGCGCATGCGGTCATCCTGTCCATCACCACCGGCGGCGATGAAAGCGACTGGCGTTCTTTCGAGGTGTGCTTCAAATACGGCATTCCGGTCGGGGTGGGCGACACTCTGGGGCCCACGGCCCTTGCACGCTGTCTGCGCGAAGTCCCCGTAGTGGTTGAAATCGCCCGGGATATAGCGTCCATCTGCCCGGATGCCGTTATGCTCAATTTCACCAACCCGATGTCGGTCATTACCGGCGTCATGGCGAGGGAGGCCGGGATTACGTCTTGGGGGCTTTGCCATTCCGCAGACGAGCTGTTCCGTTATTTCGCAAAGGTTTTTCACTGCAGGAAGACGGACATCAAGATAGACGTGGGCGGGGTCAACCACCAGGCATTTGTTACAAAGCTGCTGGTGAGCGGCGTGGACCGCACGGCGGAAATAGGCGAAGCCACCCTTGCTTCCGACGCGAAAATGGAAGATAACCTTCTGGAGACCCGGCGCGAAGAAGTCACCCTCCAGCGCGATATTTACAGTATTCTGGGGGGCTGGCCGTCATGCGGCGAAACTCACCTGGCCGAATTCTACAAGTATTTTTTCACGCCGCGCAGTGTTGAGAAACACGGCTTTGCCGGCCACATGAAGAGGCCCGTTCCGGGCCGGGAGCCGTTCGGGCGCCGGAGATGTCCCGACATCATCCATGAATGGACGTACGGCGACGGTCCGGTGGGGGATCTGCATCTGCTGACCACCGAACACGCCCATGAGCTGCTGTGGGCTTATTTCACCGGGGAACCTTTCACGCGGGTGCTCAACCTGCTGAATGCCGGGCCGTACATAAAGGACATTCCCGAAACGGCCTGTGTCGAGGCCCTTGTTACCGTATCCGGCAAGAACGTGAAGGGCGGACAGGTGGCGCTGCCCGCGGCGATACATTCGCTCGTGGAAAGATGGACTACTATTCACGAGTTATCCATACGCGCGGCCCTCGAATGCGATCGCGATGCGGCTCGGCAGGCGCTGTTTCTGGACCCGCACGTCAGGGAGGTCTACGACATCGCGCCCATGCTGGAGGATATGCTTTCCGCCCTCAGGCCGTGGCTTCCCGCGGGCTGGTTCGAATAAGCCCGCTCATCGCCGGCGAACGCTCTCCCGGCACGGGTGCTGTATCGGGCATGGGGAGGTAAATGAGGCGGTACGGAGCGCTTGCCGTTACCCCCCGACAGCGGTACAATTCGGGGGAACGTGTCGGGAAAGGAGTGTCCGGCGTGAAGGGGTTTGTTCCGGCGGCAGTTATCGTGATGTTTTCGGCGTTGCGGGTTCAAGGCATTTCGGAAGAAGGCAAGGTAAAGCTGTCAGGTCGCGAGTGGGCCTACGTTCTGTACGTGCCGAAAGACTATAACGCCAATGACTGGAGGTTTCACCGCGTGGCGGTGCTGGTGCACGCGGCCGGACAGAACGGCGCGAGTGCGGTCAGCACGGGAGGGTGGTCGAAGTGGGCGGATAAAACGGGGTGTTTTCTGCTGGCGCCGACGTTTACGCAGGAGGGAGTGCCTGATTCCTGGTACGCGCAGCCGGCAGCCGGAGCGGACGGCATACTGAAGGCGATGCTGAAGGACGTGACCGGCCGGTACAGGGTCTATCCGGGACAGATACTGATGTTCGGGTTTTCGGCGGGGGCGCAGTTTACGCACAGGTTTGCCGCGGCGAACCCGAGGATGGTTGCAGCGTTCGGGTTTTCGGCGCCGGGCGAAGTGGATTCGCCCAGCCGCAGACTGATGGGTATCCCGGTACTCGTAATGTGCGGTGAGAACGATGGAGAGCGCCTGGCAGCGTGCAGAAGCTACTATCAGACCGCGCACGGCATGGGTATGCGGCCCATATGGCGCAGCTGGCCTGGAGTAGGGCACGAGCTGGACCAGGAAAGCATCACGCTGGCCCAGCAATTTCTCAAGTACCATCTTCTGCGCACAGAAGCGGCGGCGTTGAGGGAGTTCCAGGTGCTGGTGAAGACCGCGCAGAAGAAGGCCGGCTACCAGGCTTCGGCCACCGAATTCCGGCTGAGGGTGGTGCCGTTTCTGCAGGACAAACCTACCTACGTGGGCAAGCTGGAGAACTGGGTTTATTTCGAGATGGGCGATCCGCGCCTGGCGAAGGTGAAGCCCAGCGACCCGATAGTGTTTCTGCCGAGCAGTGACATTGCCGCCGCGTGGGGGAACTTTGCCGGCAGCGGTGGCGTCATAAAGCACTGAATACGTGCTCATGCGCGGGGGCGACAGACAGGTTTTGCACGGCGGCTTATTGCCGGCGTTTCTGCTTTTCCGGCTTCAAGTGCTGTTTGCCGGTTATGGCGGCGCACAGCACCGTGAAATCCCCCGCTTCGGCCGGTTCCACAGAGCGTTGCGATGATTGGGCTCCGGGCAGATTGCTGTTCACCAGGCTTATTCGTTTTGCGTTTGGTTTTTCGAACTCTGCGGAATCAAGCAGGGTGTTCAATTCGTCTTCATCAAAGAAACGCGCGTTTCTGTAAAAAGGACTCGCGTTACGCTTGATTTCATACTGTTTCCCAAGCGTCGAGTTCTTATCCACAAAAGCAATGATGACATGGCCGCAGGGCCGCAGGATGCGGTGAACCTCCCGTAGCGCCTGAAGGGGATCCCGGACAAAACAAATAGTGGTCACTAATACTGCCAGGTCAAAACTGTTGTCCGGCAACGGCAGGCATTCGGCATGGCCCCGTATCACTTCGACTCCGCGTCGCCGCGCTATTGCGGCCATAGCCGGGGATGGTTCCACGCCGAGCGGAATTCCCAGAGGCACGGCAAAACGCCCCGTGCCGACGCCGATCTCCACCGCATTCCGGAACACGGGCAGAATTACTCGTACGGCTTCGATCTCCGCCATGTATTGATCGTGATGTCGATCAAACCACGCATCATATCGCTCAACGTATATATCAAACGGATTATTCATGTTCACGCTGCGCCTTATCCTTTACCATTGGCCTGTTCGCGACAGAACAAGCACACAGGCGCACCCCCAAACAAACCGGTCTCTCAGGCGTCTCATGAAAGGGAGTTTTCGCTAACAGTCGCGACGGCCCAGCGCATTTCAGAGACACCCGTACTGTTTTCATGTCTGATTTGGTGTTTTACAGGCGCCCATTGTACCTTGTTTTAATTGTTCAAGATATTGCTTGATGCAGTTCTTGCAGGTTGAATTGTTTGCTCCACGGTCGACAAACCGGCGGAACCCGGAAATCCAATTAGTTTTTCCGGTACCTTTGCTATGCATAAAAGCCAGAAAACAGATAAATCGTTCCATGCTCTCACGATCCACCGCATGCTCCATGTCGCAGGCCGTTACCGAGACTCGATCCGGGTCAAGGCCAAGGATGTTTGTCAGGAAATCTTCGAGAATTTGCCGGCGGAGCATAAGCCACTCTGCCTGCTCATTTCCTTTTGCTGAAAGCGTAACCGGTTCATAGGGCTTATAATTTACCATGCCCCTTTCCGAAAGGGTCCGCAAGGCGGAGGTTACGGCGGATTTGGCTACATTGGACCGATCCGCTATGTCGCGTACCAGTGCGAAACGCTTTTCCTGTTGAAGGTGGAAGATGACGCCCAGGTAATCTTCAAGCGCGGCGCTCAGAACTGCTCCCATGTCTTGTCCTTTTCTTCCGCTTGACGTTAAGTACTGCCAACAGGATACTATATATCTAACAAAATTCAACTCATTTAACTTCAGTGCTTACCGGTTGCAGGAGGTGATCAGGTGCCTTGGATCAAAGAGGAAGATTGCATCGGATGCGGAATGTGTGTAAGGGATTGCCCAGTGGGGGCAATCGTCATGGCGGGAAATGTCGCATCAATAGTTGACGCCAACTGCATTCGCTGCGGTCGCTGCCACGATAATTGTCCGCGTGGCGCTGTGCGTCATGACAGTGAACGCATTCCACAACTGATTGATGCCAATGTAAGTTGGGTAAATGAATTGATGAAGCATTACGAGACGTCAGGCGAGCAGAAGGGTTTTTTGGAACGCATGACAAAGCATTTCACCAAAGAGGTGAAAGTCGCCCAGCAGACGGTCTTGCGAATTGAATCGATGAAAGCGGAAAGGTAGGGAGAAATGGTGGATTCAAAAAGAGTAGTTATTGTCGGTTGTTCGGGCACAGGCGCGTTGGCCGCGATAATGCTGAAAAAGCTTGATCCTGATTATAGGGTGACAATTGTCCGGGAGCCGAACGAAGAAGGCCTTCTTACTCGTTGTGCCTGCCCTTATATCTGTTGTGGCGAAGTGTTGGTGAACCCGTCCTATAAGGACGACAACATTTTTACGTCGCGTGGGATCGAATTGGTGAACGCCAAGGCTGAGGCCGTAGACCGGCAAAAGAAATCCGTCATAACCGCTGACGGACAGATGTTCCCGTACGGCAAGCTGGTGCTTGCCACCGGAGCGCAGCCTGTACGGCCGCCAATTAAAGGGGTGGATTTGCCGGGTGTCTTCACTCTCCGGACAAGCGGGGATGCTTATAGCATCCTCAATTGGATGAACCGGAATCGTGTTGACGATGCGGCGCTGATCGGTGGCGGGGCCATCGGTATTGAAATTGCCTACTTGACAGCAAAAAAAGGAATTCGGCTTGCGCTGATAGAAATGCTCGATCACGTGCTTCAAAAAGCTCTTGATCCCGACATGAGTAAACAGGTGGAGGATTACATGGCGGGAAAGGGCATCGCCATGTACCTGGGACACCAGGTCGTGGAGATTGAAGGCAAGGATAAGTCTGAGAAGGTCAAATTGGCCTCCGGAACGGAAATTAACGCCGATATGGTCATAATTTCGGCAGGCGCCAAACCGAGAACGGAATTGGCCATGGGGGCAAGCTTGGAAATAGGAGAGCTTGGGCTTAAGGTAAACAAATATCTTCAGACATCGGATCCTGACATCTACGCCGCGGGCGACGTGATCGAATATCCGAGCTTTATCACCGGGAAATCGATTCTCGGACAACTCAGGCCCAACGCTGTTATCGGAGGAAGGATAATCGCCAGGAACATTCTCGGGCACCAAGTCGAATACCCGCCGTTCGTGAATGGGTTTGCTACTAAGTTTTTTGAAAAGTCCATTGCCGGTACGGGCATAACGGAAACCGAAGCCGAAAGTGAGGGCATTCCAGTTCATAGCATATTGCAAACCGCAGACAGCCAGCATTCGATGATGATCAACCGTAAACAATATGTAGTTAAATTGATATTCAGAAAAGACAATGGCAAAATCATCGGTGGACAGATCGTAAGCGATAGCGATCAGCCGATAAAAAACATCGACGCAATTACTGTAGCGATTCGCTCCAACTGGACCGCATCTCAACTTGCGACACTCCGCTGCGCCGGTCAGCCGGAGCTTTCTCCCGACCCCGGCAGAGAACCGATAGCGCTTGCTGCTGTTGAAGCCGAAATGGCGTTGGCGAAACTGCGGAACTAGAACGGAATCTCACGGCTGCCCCGCCTTTCCCACTGCGCCGTCAGGAAATCGATTGTATACATCTCCGCTGGTAAAACACGCGTCGGCATTTGGCGTTATCAAGACAGGTCGGGATAGATTCCCTTGTCCAGCACTGCAGCAAGCGGGTGGTCGTCAGGCTTGCAGAAGCCGAGATGGTTGTGGCGGCGCCAGCCTTCCGCGTAGGCGAACTTCCCGGACATCTTCCCGACTTCCGCGCTCATTTCCTGCATGGTCTTGAGGTATGAATCGAGCCCCTGGCTTTTATCGAGCCACTTCTTCTGCGACTGGTGGCAGGCCAGCATTTCCGTCTTTGTGTCGATGACCCCGCCGATATCCACGAAGAACTCGGACGCTATCTTCCTGCGCATCCCGTCGTGAAGACCGTAGGGGAGAGCATGGTACACGGTCACCGCGTTCATTACCGGCGGCACCGCCGGGACCACAGGAAAATTTTTCATGCCGCGGCAGAAGGCGGCGGTCACCGCCAGCCGCACGCTTATCATGTGGTCTTCCATGTAGTCTCCCGGCGATTGGAGAAGAAGAATATCCGGGGCGACTTCGCGCACGACAGAGCCAAGACGGTGAAGCAAGTCGTTGGTGTAGAATATCTCGATATCCCGGCAGAGCGGCGGATGATGGTGCGCGCCAATGAGAGCACAGGCATCCTGCGCTTCTTTGAGACGGATACGGGCGATTTCATCGGATTCGTACCGGGTCGTGCCGCAATTACCGTCGGCGATGTTCATGCAGTGGATTTGACAACCCGCCTGCTTAAGCAGTATTAGTGTGCCGCCCATCATGAATTCGATATCGTCGGGATGGGCTCCGATGGCGAAAACAGTGTGCGGCATGAGGACCTTTCAGTGCATTTCCGCTTCGCAGGTGCCCAGACCGTGGCGGTAGTAGTTGAACTGGACGTCGGAATGGTCGGCTAGGAGGGACATGGGGACCGCGCTATCCGGCAGTTTCTTCGAGATCATCATGGCCGTAAGTCTCTGGCCGAAGGGGTTGTCGTGCTTGCCAGCGTGCCATATCGAGACTTTTTCGGCCTTCCAGGTTTCGACGGGGCCCACGGAAGCCGCCTGGGCGGGGACGGAAGTGACGACGCCTCCGCCGGAAGTGCGCGCATTCTGGATGATGGTCATGGGGTGCAGGTCAACAATACGCGTTGGAAGAGCACGGTATTCAGCGGGTGAGGGCGGATTGTCTTTGTATTCGCCTTCGCGTTTGAGCGGATCATTAAAAGCCCAGTGCTTGACTTCGCCCTGACCGCCCTGCATGACAACGCAGCGGACGGCGTCGTAGGAGGCGGAATACTTGTTGTTGTCGGCGCCGGGGAAATGGAGATTTTCGGGCGGCATGAGGAGATCCTTGCGGATGCGGTTGAAGCAGAGTTCCATATCCGCCTTCTGAAAGGAGAGCGGGTGGTCGGGAGGCACAGACTTGCCGTTCATGACCCATTCATCCATGCCCCAGAAGTGGGCGTTCTTGAGGCTGATGTCGAGTTCGTTGACGAGACGGGCGACGAGAGGCAGTTGTTCGGTTGGCCCGATCGGCCCGCAGATGCCGGCGGGCCTGGCGGGCGTAGCCTGCTTCCAGGCGGTGACGTATTCGAGGGCTTCGGCGAGGTAGAAATCCTCAAGAGTGTCGTACATGACGACCTTGAAGCCGGGTCGCGACAACTGCTCAAGGTCCTTCGGCGTCAGTTTTGCTGCATCGTCCAATATCTTGCGGTCGAGAGTAGTATAATCCCACCAGCCTGGGGCGACGATGCTCAAAGGCCTTGCCATGAGGTTCTCCTTCCGGCAGCGTGGCATGTCTACGGAGATATTATATCATCATAGGAACGTCTGCGTTGTTTCGGCCGCTCTCCACTCTTAATCCCGCGGCAGGTCGGCCGGGCCCTTGTAAACGCTGCCTCCGAACGTCGTCACATAGATGGTGTTTGCATCGTCCGGGTCAACGGTCACCCGCTGCGTGTTCGAAAACGGGAAGGTGTTCATGGGGAGCCAGGTATCTCCGCCGTCCTTGCTGAGCCACAGCGAGCATTCGACCGAGCCTTCGCACATCGTCAGGTACACCCAGTCCGGTTTCTTGGGATGGAAATACGCCCCGAAATGCTGTCTCCCTTTGCTCGCGACCTGGTGCCACGTCGCTCCGCCGTCTTTCGTCCTGTATAGCCCTCCGGGCGACTCCGGTTCTCCCGTCGCCGCAGCGCCCAGGAATATCACGTTGCTGTCTTCCGGATGCACTTCGAAATCCTTGGGCCAGTAGATCGGGGCGTCCGATGTAATACATTCCCACGTTTCTCCGTCGTCCCTGGAGCGGTACAGTCCCATTCCCTCTTTGTAATACACCCGGTTCACACGTCTTGCCGTGATGAGAGCGTAAAGCGTCCCGTCCTTGTGCAGAACAATCTTGTAGATGCGCGTGTTGGACGGATGCCCCAGTCCGCTGCCTATCTGCTTCCATGTCTGGCCGTCGTCTTCCGTTCTGTAAACCCCGTGTCCGAAGACCGCCGCGTAGAGCCGCCGCGCGCCTTTGGGACTTTTCGGGTCCAGCACGATCGAGCAGACCGGCGCCACCGGCAGCCCCTTTCCACACGGCTTCCACGAGTCGCCGGAGTCCGTCGAAATGCAGACGCCGCCCGGTCCTCTCTCGGGATTGTTGTTCCAGTGGTTTCCGTAGACGATGTTTCCATTGGGGATGTCGTGCACGTCGGAGAATGCGCCCCATATTTTCCCCGGTGTGTCCGGGTCGAAGGCGAGTTGATAGCACGTGTTCCTCCAGGGCGCCCACTTCGTCTCCTCCCACCACGCCCAGGTATTGCCGGCATCCAGCGAGCGCGCGAAGCCTATATCCGTGTAGCAGATGTAATGGCGGTTGTGTTCGAACGGATCTACGTAGTAGTTCCACGTCGTGGTAACTACAAGGCCGGTGTTGACCCAGAAGCACCCCGGCTCGTATTTCTGGCCCTCTGCTAGTCTTGTGTGCCCGTTGAACCACGTCTTGCCGCCGTCGTGCGTGATGTACGCTTGCCCTGTGATCCGCAGCACCACGTCGGGATTGGCTGGCGAAGTCACGGCGCACCAGGGTCGCGGCTGGTACGACTTGCCACGCCTGGAGGCCATCATGTAGTCCCACTCCATGTTGCATTTCTCGAAGCGCTGATCCATGTAGAGCATGGCCCGCCAGTTGTCGCCGGCGTCGTCGCTCCTGTAGATCGTCGGATGATGGGGCGGATGGAAGCCCGTGCCGAGGTTCGCCGCAAGCACTGTCATGGGCTTGACGTTGTTCGCCATAACGAACGGGAACTGGGCAACGTCCACGTCTCCGTACTGGTCCGCCTTCTCGATGCCCTTGTCTATCTCTCCGCCCATCGCCCATTCCCAGGTCTCGCCCCGGTCCTTTGAGCGGAATATCCCTCCCTCGAACTTCCCGTCCACCGCCTTGCCAGGAAGCGAACAGTAAAGCATTACCATCGCGGGATTCGATCCGCCCGCAAACGACACTATCTCGCTCGAAGGCAGCCCGTTCATCTTTTCGGCCCATGTCGAACCATGGTCATCGGAGCGCCATATTCCATTGTTCGTCGCCGCGAAGATAACCCTTTGTTCCACAGGGCTCGTGCGATCAACGTGGAACGCCTTGCCCTCGCCTTTCACTCCCGCACACGGCTTCCACGTTTTGCCATCGTCGTAAGAAACAGCAGCGCCGTCCTGCGTTCCCACGAGCATCAGCGAAGGATTATCGAAGTCGAACATGATCTCGCCATAGACCCGGCTGCCGACTCGCGACCATTCCTGCCAGGTCTCGCCCTGGTCGTCGCTACGCTTGATGAGGTCGCCGAGAGCCGCGTACATGATCTTCGTGTCTTTCGGATGCAGCCCCGGTTTGGCGCGCGTATTCCCCTGAAGCTGCCTGTGGTGGATCATCTTCCAGAAGCGCCCCCCATCCGTCGATATATATGCGCCGGACATGTCGCAACTCGTCATCATGAGCATCGGGTCCGCGGCGCTTATGGCCGGGCAGAACATTGAGCCGCCGCCGGAGAGGCCGGTTGGCTCCCATCCTTTTACTTTTTCCGCTCTTGTCCTCGGCACAGGCTCGGGCATGACGGCGGGCCTTTCAGGTTTGTTTTCAGGCGCGGGTTCGGGTGCCGCAGCGGACTCAGGTCCGCCGGCGGGTTCCTGGACTGCTTCCGGAACCGTCGGCTGCGCAGCAGGTTCTTCCTGTGTTGAAGGCGCGGGCGGCGCCGGCTTGAATAAATATCCGATTACGGCCCCCGCGGCGATAACCAGTACCACTGCGATTATCATACCGCCCATCCCCTTTTGTTTCGGTTCCCTTGCCATCGTCATGCCCTCCCGACAGAGAATTCCCGTCTATCTTGGAAGTGTATTCTAAGCCGCGCGTTTCTGCCCGTCCATACCAGATGACTCCTGCCATGCCAAGTTTGATACGGGCAAGAACGAATGGTAACATCCGCCTTCGGAATCGGCGGGCACAGCGGACAGCCTTCGCCAAGGATCTCCAACTCGCCTTGGTGTAGACGACCCGCCGCAAGCTGAAGTTGGACTTGGGGAATTCTACCGAAATATCCGAAAACGCCGTCTCGTCTTCGAAAATAGTCGGCAGGCTACTTGAACTCGCCAAGGAATTCCGCTCCTTATGGAATGCCGCGACCCTGTCTGAAAAGAAGAAATTTGCATCATTACTGGTTGAAAGCATTACGATACATCCAGAAAAGAAAATGGCCGAAATTCGCATGACTCATAACTACCTGCAAGCAAAGGAGCTAGCGAACGGCCAAAACAGCGAATTCTTCCTTGCTGATGGTCGGGGCGACCCCAATCTATCAAAAAGGATTCTACCCCCCATCTATCTCCACATCCAGTTCGACGTATGGAAGCCACGCTGTGCATGAGACCTTTGGTGGCCAGGTCATCGGGTATCCGCCTTAAGTGGATTCCCTGCATCCGATAGTTCGGTAGAAACCGTTACGTCTCCGGGAACGACTGCTCCGTGTTTGCGAAGGAGAGAATATATATCATCCAGGGGAAGTTCTTCCGGATCAACACCTGTTTGTGCGCTGAGCGCAGCCATGGCTCCAGCTGCCTGTCCCATGGCCATGCAGGGGCATTCAACGCGAAGCGCAGAATTGGCTTCCCGGTCACTGGCAAGGCAACGGCCTGCCACAAGGAGGAACCGGCTGTCAGCAGGGAGCAATGCCCCGCGCGGAATGGTCGGAAGCACGTTCTGGTTAAGGGCACGCCAGTTTATCCCTTTGCCGTCATTCAGGTGTTCATCGATCGGATAGAAGGCATAGCAGACAGCATCATCATGGACCTTGCCCGATTCGTAGTCTGCCACAGTGACTGTTGATTTGCCTTTGATGGTGGCAGTTTCACGGATACCTGCTTCTGAACAGATCCAATCCACACGGAAGTTTTCGAGCCCGGGCTGCTTTCTGAAAAAACGGTACATGCGCAGTACTGCTTGGCGTGCTTCAACCTCGGCGGCAGACTTGCCTGCACTTGTCTCAGCCCCTGCAGCCCTTAGATGATTTGCATTGTGGCCACGCCGTTCTAAGAATCCCTCAGGTCCATTGTCATTCCAGGAAATGTCGGTTGTTCTTAACTCTCCGGCTGCAATAGCTTTTTCGGAGGCAGCTCTGAGCGCATCGAAGTCCAATTCCTGAACATTGTATCCTGAGCAGTGTATATGCAGGGTTGCAGGCTGCACCACCTCCGGACGGACCAATTCGAATCCGGCTAAAGAGACTACGTTGGCATCACCCGTAGCATCAATGAGCGTCTTTGCACAGGTTCTCTCAAGGCCCGACTTAGTGCAGACGGTGACGGTCCATATATCATCCTCGAACGCAACACCTGCAGGCATAGCGTGGAAAAGCAGGTCAACACCTGCGTCCAGCACTGCCTGGTCGCAGAGTGCGGCAAATATGGCTTTGTCCATGCTCAGGTGTTTGGGTTTGCTATTGTCGCGTGTGAATTCGGGTGTGGGTACAGGCTGGCCTGTTTCTTCCAAGGTTCTGCGTACCAGCTCCCATCCGATTCCGCCAATGATCTGTTCACCCCATGCAAAGAAATGGGCCGGAGCATTTATGCCCCCCACGGTCATGGTGCCCCCGAGCATGGCGTTCTTTTCAACCAGTAGTGTGCGAGCACCTGCACGGCCCGCCTGGACTGCAGCAATAGCCCCTGCTGTTCCTCCACCGAATACAATCACGTCATACTTTGAGTCCATCTCAAGTTTTCCCTCGCAGTAAACTACCCCTAACCATTGTACCAGAGTTAAGTTGGTGATGCATGGGGAAGCGGTCGCTTCCACGAAACTGGTCGGGGCGAGTGGATTCGAACCACCGGCCTCCTGGTCCCAAACCAGGCGCTCTAGCCAAGCTGAGCTACGCCCCGACACCAGATGCAGGATCAAGCTGATTATACGTCTGCTGCGGACATTCGCCAGCATGTTGTCAGCGGTGTCCGCACGAAGCTACGGTCTGTAAAGTCTGCCCAGTACGGCCGGAACGGCAATGGCAAGCAGAAAGCCCGCAAACACGCCGAAATACATGAGGTAGTTGCTCGTTCCACGGTTTCGCGGGCGCGTTCCAGGGCGCCTGACTTCGCTCTGAGTGTAATCCTGGGAAAGCGCTTTCTGCCTGCTGAGGGTGACGTTGTAGAGCCGGAGTACGGCGGAAGTCCCCTGCTCATCGGGAAGTTCGCCTTCGGCCAGAGAAGAAAGCGCCTTGCCCAGCAGGGGGTCTCCCGAAGGTGCTCCAGAAGCCTCACTGTCAATCCAGCTTTTGTAGACCTGCCGCCAGAACGCCTGTTCGTTGGAGTCCGGTTTGATCCCATCCCGCAGGTTGGTGACGGCTTTGTCCAGTTCCACGGCTTCCAGCGTCGCCGCAGATACACAAAGCACAAGCAGCGCGGCGGAAACCTCTGCTGCCACCTGCCGAAAGGCTCTAGTCGCCGGCGGCCGGAATGGGGGTTGAAGTGTTCTGGGCATAATAGTAATAATCCGGTTGTCCCTTGGGACTCCAGTTGAGAGCCATGCCGAGTATGGTGCCTCTTACGTGCCGGACGCGTTCAACGGTGGTGGACAGTTCGCGGTTGCGCGTAACACCCCACTTCGCGACGACAAGGACGCCCCTGGCCTGTTCGGCTATGACGCCGGCGTCCACAACGGGAATGACCGGCGGGGTGTCTATGATGACCACGTCAAAATGTTCTTCCAGGGTGGCCAGGAGACTGGTGAATGCCTGTGAGCGGAGAAGGCGGGGAGGGTTGTGCGCCACGCCTCCTGCAGGGATGACGACGAGTTCCGGCATTTCAGTGGCGGCCAGTATGTTTTCCAGCGGGATCTGCGGATTTTCAAAGTAAGGCAGGAGGCCCATGTTGTCCGTGCCTTGCAGGAGAAGGGCTTCCCTGTAGACATCCTTGCGCGCGTGTCGGAGGTCGCAGTCCATCAGAACGGTCGAGTTGCCTTCCTGGGCAAAAGAGATTGCAAGGTTCACGGCGACGAAGGTCTTGCCGTCGCCCGGCCGTGGACTGGTGACGACAACGGCTTTTTCCGGGTGATTGGTGCTGCTGTACCGGAGGTGGTTCCTGAGATGGCTGAAAACGTTGGCGGTCCTGGTCGAAGGGTTTTCCGGGAAGATGAAGGGGTCGGCATTGAAGAAAGGTATATCGGCCAGTACCGGCGCTTTTGCAAGGTTTTCCGTGGCTTCAGTCCCGTGGATGGTTGGATCTGTGGCTTCGATCCAGTGCATGGCAAAAGCTGCGGCGGCGAGACCCAGTAGCAGGGCGACGACGATGACGGCTGCACGGGGGGCGTCTGCGTGCGACACGGAAACGGGGATCTGTTCGACTTTGGTGAAATTGGGGTCGTGTTTGTCGAGACCTTCCTGGACCCACCGGGCCTGCTCGAGCCGCCGATTAAGGTCGTTCAGAAGAGAGCGGAGAGCTTCTCGCCGCTTGTCGAGCATCCGGAGGCGGATGGTGTCGTTCTTGATATCGGAGCTGGCTATGGCTTTTTCGAGATTGATGCGCTGCTGCAGAAGGTTTTCGATTCGGGCTTCAAGGGCGGCTTTCTTGGCGCGTTCGCTGGCGACGGAAAGGCCGAGGTTCTGGAACTGCCACGAGAGTTGGACGGGAGTACCGGAGATGCCGTAACGCTGCGGATCCTTCTTGACCTGCCGGATGGTTTCACGGAGGGTTTCGAGCTCGCGGACGAGTTTCTTGTACTTGGGGTTTTCCGGCGTGTACTTGCGCTTGTATTCGTCGAGAAGGAGTTCCTTGGCCATAAGTTCTTCCGTAAGCGAAGGCGGCAGCGTGAATTCACCGGTAAGCTGTTCCGGATTGGTGAGAACCGACTGGTATATCCGGACGCGGTTATCGGTTTCAATGATTTCGAAGCGGGCTTCTTCGATCTGGCGGTTGATTTCTTCGAGCTTGTCGAGAGCACGGCTGATATCTTCGGGAATAAGCCCCTGTTCGATACCTCGGGAATAAATGGAAGAAGTCTCCTTGTCGATGGTGTTGAGTTCGTTCTGGGTCGAAAGGATGATGCGTTCAAGCTCGGAAGTGTTTACAGCGGTCTTTTCATGCTCAATGAGCGTGTCGATCAGGCCTTCGAGAACCGCTTGGGCCACGTAGGCAATAAGCACGCGGTCCTGCCCCCAGGCATCGACCTGTACGGCGACGTTTTCCGTGTCGGGGGTGACGCTGACCATGCCGAGGAGGGCGTTGGAGGACAGCGATGCAAGGGCCTGGGCCGTTTCCTGCGGCAGTTCGGGAAGAGTAGGCGGGCGTGATGCCGGATCGGTTATCCAGGAATTGAGATGGGCATGGGCTCGCATGCCGGTCCGGGACATGGACCCCAGACGGGAAATCGCAATGTTTGAGAAGTACACCCGCCACGAAAAAAGCTGGTCCATGCCCGTAATCCCGGTGACGTTTTGTACAAGCACCATTTGTCCGCTGGCCCTGTGTTGTTCCGGAGTGAAAACAAGAAGGACGGCGGTGACGATGAGAACTATGAGAAAGGATGCCAGGCCCCATGGCCAGCGGTAACGGAGAATGGTGACGGACTGAACCCAGAATTGCTGCACGGCGCTCTGACGTTCGTCCGCCTGCTCCCGGTGTGGCTGATTTCCGCCGGACATGAGCTTTCTCTGCGCACGGAGAATATTCCCGACGTCGTACGGCGGGGCGGGAGGTTGTTGGTCCATTACAAGGCTCTCCTATCGGTACCAGACGCGGGAGGGCACATTATCAGACGCTCTCCAACGGAGTTATCGACAACCGGTATAGTGTGCTTGAAACAGCAGTCCCATATGACATATCTTACTGCGGAACGGATGATTGGGAAGCGGCCAGTCCCAGCAGTATGAAAGAGCATATGCCCGCGGCAATACCCAGCCAGCCCCAGCGTCCCGGACGTTCGCGAAGAAATATGACGGATATCGCTATTACGAGTATGTTCGACCCCCCCGTCGTGGCGGGATAGAGCACATAACCGGGGATGCCGGCGTTGGAGAGGGCCAGCAGGGAGAAGAGCCACCCCAGGAATGAGCAATTCCCCGCAATCAGGCCGATTTTGAAACCGGTTCCCGCTGGTTCGGGGCGGCGGAGAAATAATCCGAGAAGAAGGCTCCCCGCAAACATTGCGGCGGATGACGCGGCAAGGAATGCCGTCTTGTGTCCCAGTCCGGTGTCCGGGGCAAAATGTGCAGCGAGACTGAAAAGATAAAGATTGAGACTGTTGAGAAGAAACGACAGGGTGATGAAAAAGCCCCATCCCTTACGAATGCCGGAGGTCGTCCCCGCGGCGGCTGCACGCCGGCGGGTGTCGATCCCGATGAATAGAATAGCGACGGCCGCACAGGCCAGACCGGCGAAACCGGTCGGCGACGGCGCTCCGTCGGGATAGATCATCGACAGGAGCGAGGCGAGCGAAAAAGACAGGGTGAGAACGGTCCAGGTGACGGAAAGGTCTCCACGGGCCACGGCAGCCAGAAAAATGGGCATGAGCGCAACCTGTGCACACCCCAGGATAAGGCCAATGATGAACTGGCTGGGTGCGGCATCCGCCGGGCTGGTGCGGCTCACCAGCGCATATCCTATAGTCAGGATCAGTGCCGTCAGGCCCATCCCCGATGCCATGAAGAAGCGGTTGGCGCCGCGCTTCTCCACCACGCGGTAGGTAAACGGGATGACGGTCCATGCGGCCAGGACGATGGCGATATAGGCGAATCCCACTTGTGTTCCCTCGAAAAATATCAGGCTGAAACGCGCCGGGTTATCTTCAGGATGCGGTTGAAGTCGGCGTCGGGCGGCGTTGTGTCGGCGATGCCGAGGATGAGGTGCGTTCGCCCTTCGGCGAAGCTGAGCGTGTCGTCGAGCATACGGTCAAAATCTTTTTCGGGCATGCTGTCGCGACAGAGCGAAACCGAAGGTATCCCGCCCCATATCGTCAGGCCGGGCAGGCGGTCGGCGAATTCGGGCAGAGTCATTCGGGTCATCGGTCGCGGACAGAAAGAATCCGCTATGTCAAAATGGCACCGGCTGTAGAGGGGAACCAGACCGGTATTCTCACCGTCGGTGTGATTGAGAAGAAGCTTGCCTTCGGCATGAAGCTGATCGGCAAATGACGCCACCCACGGGAGAATATGCTCCTCGAAAAAAGGCGGGTACGTGATGGTCGCATCGTAGTTCCCGCCCATGAAGACTATTTCCGCGGGACTCCCCGCAAGAACGTCGAACATCGCCTTGAACCACGGCTCCATGCTTGCGGCAAGCAGTTTCAGTTCGTCGGGACGGTCGTAGAGCGCCATGTAGAAGTCGTTCATGTCCATGACCTGGTGCATGATGTGGTGCATTGGTGATGCGGAAAGATTGCCGAAAGCCACCGCTACGCCGTCATCGCCGACCCACTGCTGCCACGCCGAATATTTGTCATAGGTGGGGCGCACCTGCAGGTTGGCGAAGATGTTCGCGAGGATTTCGTAATCGCCGGGTTTCTTGATGAGCTGCTCGGTCACCCATGGGATGGAAGCGCCGGCTTCCTTCATGTCCTCGGAATACCCGAAAACGCCCGTCAGCGAACCGGCGGGAGCGTGGTAAGTTACCCGGGTCATGCCGTTCTCCGGCGCAAGGACCCTGTCTACGCCCGACAGAACCGTTTCGAACGCCATGTTCTTCAGCCGGTAGATGCCCAGGCACCTGTCGGCGGTGTCTTCCCGTGACCGGACATCCAGGAAATTCGGCACGACCGTGTGATAGCCGACTCCCAGCTCGCGGGCGATTTCCCGCAGAGAACACCGGGCGAATTGTTCCGGAAGGTCTCCGCTCCTCGCGTGGGCGTTGTACCACAGGTCCATGCGGGGGACCCATGGTATGCGGTCGGGTTTTTCGCCGCGGCATGCGGCAAGGATACGTTCCCTGTGTGTCACGCGCATCGCTCCTTCGGCATGGTAATATACGACCTTCCGAATTCAGGGCAAGCTCGGACCCGCTCCTGCCGGGACACGCGCCTGCATCCCGGGTTATCCACTTTGAGCCGGCACGGCTGCGGGTATACTGTGTGTCGGACTGTATGCCGGGGAATGCTGACGTGGCCCCCAAAGACGATGTCCCTGATGACGATGTCCTGCAACTGCTTGCCAGGCACGAAAGATCCCTGCAGTCCCTTTACGAGGCGTTTTCCAGGCACGTGGAAGGCGGCAAGGGTTTCTTCTGGGTCCTGGCCCAGGAAGAAGCCGTCCATGCCAGGCGCCTTGAAGGAATCCGCCCCAGGCTCGATGATGCCGCTCTCGCTCTGATTGCCGGAAAAGTGGATACGAAAACCGTCCTGAATTCAATAGCCTACGTCGAAGGCATGAAAGGCGAAGCTGAACTGGGCTCCATGTCGATGAAGCAGAGCCTCGCCACCGCCTTGGACCTCGAACGCTCGCTGGTCGAAAACAAGCTGTTCGCAACGGCGGAAAACGATGCCACGGACCTCCGTGACGTCTTGCACGTTATCGTCAGGGAAAGCCGCCTTCACCTGGAAAAGGTGGAGCGCGCCTGGTTGGAGACTCAAGAGTGACGAATGAACTGGAAGTTGTTGAAGATGTCATGCGCAGGGCGCTTTACTGCCGCATCGCCATGTGCGACGGCGGCACGCCTCGCATCGTCCCCATGAACTTCGGCTACGACGGCAGCTATCTCTACCTCCATTCAGGTAAGCGTTCCGGCAAGCTCGATGTCCTCCGCAGAAACCCAGCCGTCTGTTTCCAGGCCGATGTGGACGTCGAAGTGGTCGGCGCAGAACAACCTTGCCGCTGGAGTATGCGCTATCGCAGCGTCGTCGGTAAAGGAAAAGTCCAAATCCTGGATGACAGGGAAGATAAAATCTTTGGCCTGGACGTGTTGATGCGCCACTACGGCTGGGACAAGGCCGGCTTTGTCGATGCCGCCCTCGAAAGAGTCGCGGTCCTTCGTGTGGAAATCGAGGAAATCACCGCCAAGGTCTCGGGCTATGATTCTTGAGCGTCTCTGTGGATGAGGAAGCACAACGTGCTATCCGGAGCACAACGCGGGGCTTTCGGAAAACAGCCGGTTGATACCGGGCCGCAGGCCGCCGTCACCCCGCCCAAAATGTGGCATTTCGTGTTCCAGAGCTTCCTGGCAGCGGGGTTCATGATGCTCCTCCTCTCCCTGCTGCTCGGCGTCGTCGACCTCATTGTCATGGCCTCCCTTGCCTCCACGGCCTTCCTGATATTCGCACGTCCAAGGAGTTATTCGGCTCACCCGCGGAGAAGCGTCGGAGGGCATCTCTCCTGTATGCTGATAGGCGCGTTGTGCGCCCTCCCCATCCTGTATTTCCTGGACGACGGCCCCCATGCTATGGCTCTTATGGGGGGGATTGCCGTGGGCCTCGCTACCTTCGTTATGGCCGTGACCGATACCGAACACGCGCCCGCCGCCGGGACCGCGCTGGCTATGGTCCTCAGAAGCGATCAGTTGCTCAAGTCGGGCGCCGCGGTCGTTCTCGGCTGCCTGTTTCTTGCAGGTGTATGGTATTTGGCCGGCCGCCGTCTACAGGATCTGACGTGACCCGGCCGCCGCATAATGCTTGCCTTGCTTCCACAAGCGGATTGGAGCGCCTATGAGCAGCAGGATTAACCGAACGCCCGATTTCGACCAGTTCCTCAAAGTCCTCTGGCGCCGGGGGACACCCGACCACCTGCCGTTCTATGAACATATAGCCAGTTCAGGCTTCATCGCGGAACGTACCGGTAAGCCCTTTGACAGGATGTCCAGGGATGATCGCCAGTACTGGGAAACTTACATCGATTTCTGGCTGGGCATGGGCTTCGACTGCATACCTATGGAAATACCGCTCAAGTGCCCTCTCCCCGACGCTCACCTGGAAGGCGCCCTCTCCCACGGAAGCGAGGCCAATGTCGTCATCAGAAACCGGGAGGATTTTGAAAAGTATCCCTGGCCGGACGAAGCCTCTCCCATAGATTTTCACCACTTCGATACCGTGGCCGCCCTGCTGCCCGACGGCGTCAGGATTGTCGGCGGCGTCGCGGCCGGCCCCTACGAGTGGGTTTCCATGATGCTGGGCACTGTCGGCCTCTCGTACCTCCTCCTCGACGACCCGCTCCTCGTCGAAATGGTCTTTGAAAAAGTGGGCAACCTCCATCGGAGCGCCGACCGCCAGTTGGCCACCATGGACGCCGTGGGCGCCCTCCGCCAGGGCGACGATCTCGGCTTCAAGACCGCTACCTTCCTGCGCCCCCAACAGCTCAGGAAACTCGTCTTCCCCATATACAGGGACATGGCCTCCTGCGCGCACCATAACGGCAAGCCCTTCATATTGCATTCCTGCGGCAACCTCGCGGAAGTCTACGACGACCTCATCGATTTCTGCAGGATAGACGCTAAGCATTCTTTCGAGGACGCCATACTCCCCGTGGCGGATTTCAAGAAACTCTACGGCGACAGGATTACCCCCTTGGGCGGACTGGACGTCGATGTGATATGCCGCCGGGAAGGCGAAGAGCTCAAGGCGTACGCAAGGAATATCATCGAAAAATGCTGGGAGGACGGCTACTGGGCCTTCGGCACCGGCAATTCCCTCCCAAACTACATGCCCGTTGATCACTACGTGACGGTCCTCGAAACCGCGGCTGAGATGGCCGGGTGACCCACGCATCGCAGGGCCCCGCGGTACCGTCGGCGCCGGCGCCGGCCTGCCCCTGGGAAATATTCGCCGCCCTGTTGACCCGGGACGGCCGGGAGTTATAATCATCACGTGTGTTGAAGCGGGCGGGCCTTCCGGTATCGGTTACTTGAATGAAGGGGAAAGCAATGATTCAACGCAGAGATAAGACCGCTGGCGGCAACCAGAACATGATCTTCATCGTTCTGGGCATAATTGTGGTCGGTGGCGCCATTGGCGCCATCATTTTCAGCAAGTGGAAGAAAGACAACCCCATTATGAATCCTGACCTGCACAAGCCGGGTGTCGAAAACTACCTGGTCGCTGCCAGTGATCCCAACAAAGATCCCACGATGTCCATGAAACTGGAATCCAACGACCCCGATTTCAACGTGTACCAGACCTGGCAGACGGCAAAACGCCTCGCCAGAAAAGACCTCCCGGCCGCTATTGCCGAAGTCGAGGGGACGATAGCCGTTTCCCCGGACTTGGCCGGTGACGCCTACTTCACAATGGCTCAATGTGTCGAGTTCTCCATGGAGCTTCCGCTCTGGGGCAGCAAGGACAATCCACAGCTCTCCGCTTCGGAAATTCGCGCAAGGTATGACCAGGAATTCGGCTACTACGAAAAAGCCATAGACGCTTACAGCAGGCCGAACGCAAGGAGCCTGCTCGGTATCACCCGCGACCCGGAAGAGCAATTGCGCAAAATCCGCGATGTTATCATCGATGACAAGAAGAAGATAAGGGACTGGTGGCTGGCACGCGTGGGCGGTTGATCCGCACCGAGGGGTTGTGCTTTGTATCCGGGGCGCACGCGCGCCCCGGTTTTTCTTTGCGCAGATGTCCCACTCGGATTCTTGGCTTCGCCGCCCCCTGAACCTCAGACGCTATGATCGGGGCGGCCCCGGCGGAAAGCCGGACCCCCTCAGCCTTCGTTCCATTCCGGCGCAGCCTTGATGATAATGGAACCCCTGCGGTATTCCTGCAGGTTCACCGGTTCCCAGAATTCGCTTCGCTCGGAAAACTTGAGCATCGACGTCATGTCGGACCCGTCCAGAAAGTCCTGCCACATGTCCTCGGGAATGTCGAGTTTCCCGTCAACTACGTCCGCAAGGCGGGAATGCTCCCTCACGAAGTTCCATGTCTCCTTCAGAATCCGGTCGCCGCGTCCCCCGAGCATCTCGTCCAGCGTCCGCCACTGGCTTTCGCTGTACGCAAATATGCACACCTCCCCTGTGACGTCGTCGCGCTGCCCCACAAGGTACACCGGCCCGTTGGGTATCATCCGGCTGACGTCCGCCGTCCCGTCGGTGACAGCCGCCGATACCTCCATCTCGTATCCGTCCACGCGCTGCCTCCGGCGTTTTTCAGGATCCATGCCCGTGACCGATGCAGGCATGAGCATGGCCTGCATGAACGCACGGCTGCTCGCTGCCTGCTCGAAACGCCAGTAGACCGAAAGCCCCAGGATCGCAAACACAAGCGCCGCCGCCGCAACGAATGTCTTCCGGTAACCGGCGGAAAACGCCCGCCAGCTGCGCTTCTGCGACTCCGTTATCCTCTCGTACCTCCTGCTTGCTTTGCCTCTGAATCGCACTTCTTCTACGGCGGCAATCACCCGCTGGGCGAATCCCTCGGGCGCGGCCGAACGGCTTTCCCCCTGCATTAGCTCCGCTATTCGTTCGGCGAGAACCGCTTCCCCACCGGAGAGATCGGCGGATACGTCCGCTGCCAGTCCGCCGCCCTTCTTTTCGTCGTCAACCTGCATGGCTTCTCCATGGGCCCTGAGGCAATACCTGTTCCCTGATAATATAAACGCATGGGAAACGGCGCGGGTTCACGGTTTTTCGCGTTTTTTGTAACTCCTTGCCCAACCACTGGTTGGATGCAGCGCTTACTTGTCCAGCGCTGCTTTGAGAGCCGCAGAATTGGCGAAAACTATGTTTGTCTCTTCTTCGGTTATCCCCATCGCGTCCATCTGTTTCTTGAGTTCCGTGAGGGCCGCGTTCAACTGCGCTCCCATCATCGAATTCATCAGCGCTCGCTGCTGAGGATCCAGGTCTTTCATCCCTTCTTCGAATTCCGTCTTCATGTTGACGTAACTGAAGGCGAACACGAGGCGCATGTACGAAGCCAGAAATGCCTCCCCGTCTTCGAATCCGTGGTTGCGCGCTATGGCGTTGAGTTCCTCCAGGTGGCCCTCCGCCCTCGCCAGCTCCATCGCGGCTTCGGGCGATCCGTCCCCCGTAGTGTCCATTTTCTGTGCCAGTGTTTCCAGCTCGCCCATGGCGCTGATGATGGACTTGACTCCGGCGTCCGTCAGGCGGACCTTGGCGCTGGCGGGCACTTCGCCCCCGGCGGCGTTCGGGTTGTCGGAACCTGCAGTCGGCTTCGGTACGGGCAGATCGCTCTTGACCACTTTTCCGCCTTCCGCATCGCCGGCGCTTTCCGTCCCGCCAGGAAGGGCCTTCGATATCCCCGTAACCGCGCCGGTGGGCGCCGGATCGATGTCAGCGGAAACTTCGGGCTTTTTGTCCTCGCCGCCGCATCCCAGCAGTGTGACGATTCCGACAACGGTGACCAGCCTGTTGAACGTGGACATGCTTTTCTCCCTAAATGAGTTATTTCGCGACACCGCTATTGTAGCGTCCCCTCATGATACGGTCAACAGGTCTATCGCAGGCCTCAGCGTAACGCCAGAAAGTACACCTGCAGAACGGATGCGGCCAGTATCAGCAGTATGCCGATGGCCACGGAAGCACGCCTGAGCGCACTGTCAGGCGCAGTCGCCAGCACGATCCCCTGGTGCCGCAGTTCCAGCGCCCACGATGCCACAAGCCCGCTGACCGCCGCAAAGACTATGAACGGTACCGTGCCGCCCGGTACGCTGCCTTCCTGCGCAGCGGGCAGCAGGGCCACCAGGGCTCCTACCAGCGCCGCCGCCCACCCGGAGCCGATTATGAGCCACCGCAGCGCAGGAGGACCGAATTCGGAATCTTCTCCCTTGGGTGAAACCGCCGCTCTCCCCGCCCAGATCAGCCCCAGGGCCGACAGGATCAGCAGTGTATTGCCCAGGACCGGCAGGTACCCGTGGATGGCCGATGTCTTCCACCCGGTGATCTCGGCCGCTCTCAGCCACCCCATCACCACGACGCCGATGCCGGTGGACGCCATGAGCCACCAGAGCCACGAAGCCAGGGCGGCTTCCGCACCCGGCGGAACATGCTCTATGGTTTCAAGCACGCGCTCTTCGAGCCTCCGCCACTGGTGTTCTTCGGCCATGCCGTGCAGCATGGCTTCGAGCCGCCCGGAAATGGAAGAATCATCGGCTGTGTCGGCGCCTTCCGGCGCTGTTTTTTCCGCTTCCGGGGAGCTATTTTCCGTATTCGGCGCTGTTTTTTCCGTTTCCATGGAGTCGTCTTCCGTGTGCGGCGAGGTCACATTCCGCCCCGAATCGGCGTCTTTCGCGTCCGTCGGCGGGCTGTTAACCGGTTGACAGTCAACCGGTTGACTGTCAACCGGTTCACCGTCAAGTTCATCCCTGGGCAGGTCTTTTTCGTCAGCATTATTCATTTTCATGAATCCCCAATAATTGTGTCCTTAAGCATGTCCTTCAGTCGCTGCTTGGCTCTTGTAAGGCGTTTATCGCAGGCGGCGCGAGTGATGCCGAGAGCCTGGGCGATTTCATCGACGCTGAGGCCGGCCATGTAGCGCATGAGGACGACCCGGCGATAAGTTTCGGGGAGGTGTTCGACGGCGGAATTGAGGAGAGAAATGCTTTCCCTGTGTTCGGCCGCAGGGGTGGCGTCGGATTCGCCGGCGGAGGCGGCTTTCTGTATATCGGAGAATTCGGAATAGACTTCTTCTTCGCGTATGCGCCTGCGGAGCCTGTAGATGCACATATGCCTGGTGATGCCGACAAGCCAGGCTTTGAAATATTCCGGGGAGCGCAGCATATCCAGCGAGCGCCAGGCTTCTGCAAATACGTCCTGTGCCATATCTTCGGCGTCCTGGGCGCCGACGGAAGCCTGTGCGACGGCCACGACGAGCCTGACGTAACGGCGGACGAGGACGGCGAAAGCTTCCCTGGCGCCTTTCCGTGCAAGGGACACGAGCGCGGAGTCGCTGTTTGCGGCGAGGTGATCGGCGTCTTCGGGCCCGTGCTGCGGCAGGAGAGCATCCTTTCTCAAGGTACCGACGAAGAAAGCGGGCGGCGTTGTCAATATGACATGCTCTGCCCCGGCTCTATTTTATAGTTGCCGTGGGCGGCTGCATAGGACAAGGAAGCCTGGAAAGGCACAAAAAAACGGGGACGGAGCGATGCTCCGTCCCCGCGCAGGAGTTGCGAAGGGTTACGTGATTACATTACATCATGCCGCCCATGCCACCCATGCCGCCCATGCCGCCCATGCCGCCCATGCCGCCCATGTCGGGCATAGCGGCCTTTTTCTCTTCGGGGATTTCGCCGATCATGGCTTCGGTCGTGAGCAGGAGACCGGCGACGCTGGCGGCGTTGGTAAGAGCGGTCTTGACGACCTTGGCGGGGTCGATGACGCCCATCTTGACCATGTCGCCGTATTCGAGGGTAGCCGCATTGAACCCGTATGCGGCCTTGGCTTCGCCGACCTTGGAGACTACGACGGCGCCGTCGACGCCGGCATTGTCTGCGATCATGCGGAGGGGTGCGACGACGGCCCTGCGGACGATATCTGCGCCGACGGCTTCATCGCCGGAAAGCTGGAGGGCGTCGATGGCGGAAGCGGCCCTGAGGAGAGCGACGCCGCCGCCTGCGACGACGCCTTCTTCGACGGCGGCCCTTGTTGCGTGAACGGCGTCTTCGACGAGCGCTTTCTTTTCCTTCATTTCGCTTTCGGTAGCGGCGCCGACATTTATCTGCGCCACACCGCCTGCGAGCTTGGCGAGGCGTTCTTCGAGTTTTTCCCGGTCGTAATCGCTGGTGGTGGACTCAATTTCAGAGCGGATCTGGTCAACGCGTCCCTTAATGGCCTTGGAATCGCCGGCACCTTCGATAACGGTGGTATTATCCTTATCGACGACGATTTTCTTTGCGGAGCCGAGGTCAGCGAGCTGAATGCCTTCGAGTTCGATGCCGAGGTCTTCCATGATGGCGTTGGCGCCGGTGAGGATGGCGATGTCGTTGAGCATGGCCTTGCGGCGGTCGCCGTAGCCCGGCGCCTTGACGGCGCAGATCTTGAGCGTGCCGCGCAGGCGGTTGACGACGAGAGTGGCGAGGGCTTCGCCTTCGATATCTTCGGCAACGATGAGGAGGGGTTTACCCGTCTGAGCGACTTTTTCGAGGATGGGGATAAGGTCCTTGATGGCGGAGATCTTTTTTTCATGGACGAGCACGAGGGCGTCTTCGAGGACGGCTTCCATGTTCTGGGGATTGGTGACGAAGTATGGGGAGAGGTAGCCGCGGTCGAACTGCATGCCTTCGACCAGGTCGACGGTTGTTTCAAGGGACTTACCTTCTTCGACGGTGATGACGCCGTCCTTGCCGACCTTGTCCATGGCTTCGGCCACCATTTCGCCGATTTCCTGGTTATTGTTGGAGGCTATGGAGGCGACCTTGACGGTATCGGCCTTATCCTTGACGGGCTTGGAGGCCTTGTCGACGGCTTCGTTGACGGCGGCGACGGCCTTGTCGATGCCGCGCTTGAGCGACATGGCTTCGGCGCCGGCGGCGATGTTCTTCATGCCTTCGAGAAAGATGGCTTCAGCCAGGACGGTGGCGGTGGTGGTGCCGTCGCCGGCGATATCGGAGGTCTTGCTGGCGACTTCCTTGACCAACTGAGCGCCCATGTTCTCATAAGGGTCTTTGAGTTCGACTTCCTTGGCAACGGTGACGCCGTCCTTGGTGACGGTGGGGCTGCCGAAGGATTTTTCGATGATCACGTTACGGCCGCGCGGGCCGAGAGTGGTTTTTACAGCCTTGGCCAGCATGACAATGCCGCGACGCACGACATTGCGTGCTTCGCTGTCAAAAAGGATTTTCTTGGCGGGCATGAGAGCAACCTTTCCAAACAGCCGACGGACGGGCTGTTATTTCTCTTTGACGACGGCGAGGATGTCGTCTTCGGACATGATCAGGTGTTCATCACCATCGATCTTAACTTCATTGCCTGCGTAGGAAGAAAAAATGATCCGGTCACCTTTTTTGACCTGGAGTGCGACCCGCACGCCTTCGTCGGTAAGGCGGCCTTCGCCGACGGCGATGACGCGGCCTTCCTTGGGTTTTTCCTTTGCGGTGTCCGGGAGGATGATGCCTCCGGAAGTTTTTTCTTCGGCTTCGATACGTTTTACCAGGACCCTGTCACCCAGAGGAACTACCTTCATGATAACGACCTCCTAACCAGTTCCAAGAAGTCAAAACGCCAAAGGCCGGGCAAGGGATGCCCGGTATGCCAGGTAGATAGAACAAAAACCGTGCCACGGCGACAAGAAGATGGATAATCGTATAACATGTTTGTCGGCAGGGTGTTACGCTGAGGGGTCCCGGGCATCAGGGTTTTGTACGGGGGTTTTCTGAGGGTCAGATTGACCTTGAGGCACGGCAATGTGGTCACCTTGACTAAGAGAGAGGGCTTCGCTGCGGGCCTGCGGAGGAGCGGAGTCAGCGGCGGTCAAGGCGGCGGGTGCGGTGGTTTTTCCGGAGGACAGGAGCAGCCTGCAGGCCCGGTAGCCCCAGACGGCGGCGGCCGCGAGGACGAGGCGCGGGACCGTTATCCAGAATACCCAGCAGCCGACAGCGGCGAAAAGGAGGGTGTCTTCGAGAAGGGAATGGCACACGGCGATGGAGATGTTCAGGAGGCGGACATCGTCTCTGGTGAGGTTGCCCGAGCGGGATTCATCGACGATGACGGCGGCGCCGTAGGCCAGCCCGAGAGTATTGGCGACTATCCAGAGGAAAGCGGTGCGGCGGGGCAGTCCCATGAGCCACAGCAGGGGACGGAATATCCACGTGACACGTTCCACCAGGTGAAATTCCACGAGTATGCGCTGGAGAATCATCAGGCCCGCCACGATACCGATGATTTGGGCCATGAGTATGCCGGTGTTGAGGGACCATTCCTGCATCAGCGCGCCGAAAGAGGCCGGCGGGGCCTGAGATTCGATGGCGACGAGTGCGGTGGACGGAGGCAATACCGTGTTGAGGAAGAAGCCGGCGGCGGCGGCGGAAAGAAGCCGGAGGAGGATCATGAAGACGGCGGAAGAGCCGGCTTTCTTCTGCACGGCGACTTCCACGGGGAAGTTATGTGCTATGAGGGCCATGAGTGCGATGACGGTGGCCTGGCGGTCATCGAGACCCAGGGGTTCCATGGCGGCGATGCAGGAGTAGATGTTCAGCAGGATGGAGCTGACGATGCTGACGGCGCTTTCCGCCGGCAGGCCGAGATATCCGAAAGCAGGGGCCAGGAAGCGTGCGGCGGCCTGCAGGGCGCCGGACCAGTAGAGGAGGCGGACCGCGAAGGATATCGGGACCATGATGGCAAGGAGCCACGCGGCGGCTTTAAGCCCTTTGACGATACCGGTGGTGAAGGATGCCGCCAGGCGGCTGCGGAGCGTGGCGTGGGCTGCGTCGGGGACCAAGGCGGGACTACCCGTTTTGCCGGGGTACGGCGGCGGACGGATCCCGGTGGGCCGGCCCGGGCAGCAGGAGACGCAGGAGCAGCGCCAGGAGGGCCGCGCACGGGAGACAGGCGGCATAAGCGGCCCAGACGATACGCACGTGGCCTTTTTCGCCGAGGGAGGCGGTATCGAAGACGGAGCCGAGGGAGAAGACGGCCGCGAGCAGGAGCCAGAGGTAAGTTTTTGCGACGGAGGCGGCCAACGGTTCGCCTGGAGAAGGGATGAAGAGACGTACCCAGAGCATAACCCGGCCGCGTGCGCTTGTAATGCTCCACTTCCAGCCGTCGATCACCGTGGCGAGCATACCGAGCACCAGGAACGGGACGGCGGCCATCAGCAGAAAGCGTGAAATCCTGGAGGATTTGAGGAGCATGTCATAGTAGACGTCTGAAACGGGGGTGGCAACGCCGTGGTTTCGTAGGATATAAGTGTGCCCGGCCGCGAGGGCTTCACGGGGTTCGAGCACGGCGGGGATTCCGCCGCGGCCGTAGGCCGTCAGGAAGGGATCATACAGGGCGGCAGCCATGATAAACAGGCCGCAGGCATAGAGGATCTTGCCGAATTTAAGCCAGGAGGATTTCATTCAGGCGATTCTAACATGCGGGGGGAGGCGGGCAAGGCCCGGCGCCCGGTTTGCCGCGTGCCGCGGCAGGGCGGTTCAGTCGTAGCGCCCGAACTGCAGGGAGGCGCGGTACATGGCTTCGAGGTTGGCCGTGGGGACCTTGGGAGGCAGGTTGTTGGCTTCGCGCAGTATGAACCTGCCGCCATCCATGACGCCGCTCTGAAGAATCTGCCGCGCCCGTTCGAGGACCTGCCGGGGGCTGCCGTTGAGAAGGGTGGCGACTTCGACTCCGCCGAGGATTTCCACGTCGGGGCCCAGCGATTTGCGCAGGCCGCCGAAGTCCACGGGGAAACCGGTATCAATCGAGCGGACGCCGAGGCGGGCGGCTATCGCCGGCAGGTGCCGCTGGACGTTTCCGCAGAGGTGGATGGAGCGTGGAAGGGTGCGCTCCGGGTCGAGAGCGTCGTAGAAACGGCCGTGGTGGGGGAGGATTTTTTCGAGGTACATTTCGTGGGAGAGCATCTGGACGGCATCGTCGGCGTAGCCCACGGCGGAGAGTTTGCGGCCCCAGTAGCGGTGGGCGGCGTTGATGCGTTTCACGGCGGCCTGGGTGATGAAATCCATGAGTTCGTCGGCGTAGCCGGGGTCGAGGATGAGATCGGAGAGGAAATCCCCGCCGCGGAGAGCGACGGCGATGGTCACCGCGCCGTCGGTGCCGGGCAGATAGGGATTGACGGAGACGGGGCGGTCCAGGTACGTCGTGTTTTCGGCTATTTCCATCATGCGCTCGGTGAATTCGATGCCGCGCCTGAAGGGGTCCCGTTCAAACGGGCGGTCGATGTCCACGTCGAAGACGGCGCGCTTGTTGTCTTCCGCGAGCCAGGGTTTTGCATCCGGGACCTGGTCGGCCCTGAATTCGACGGGTGAGCCGAAAAACCATGCTTCGTAGACGTTCTGGAAGTCTATGCCGACCGTCCATCTGTCGGGGAGGCCGGCCGGGTAGTCGCAGTAGCGATGATAGACCGAGCGGGCCAGTTCCTGCCACTTGAGCTGGGACAGGAGCATGCTGCGCGGGTCAGAGAAGGACTGTTCGAAGCTGAGGCCGGTGTCGTTGTACTGCTCATCGAGGGTGTAGACGCGTGGATTGGTCGCGAGGATGACGGGAACGCGGAGCGGTTTGCGGTCATGATAGGCTTTCCACACGGAGTCCTTGTCATCGTTCGAAGGCAGGACGGGAGGCGAAGCCTGCGACTGCTGTTTCACACGGGACATGCGTGGACTCCTTGATATGGACCGTCTACGCGCCGACGGCTTCAAGCGCCGGATGCGCCGGGCCTGAAGCGCCGCGGTAGGGGTCGTTTTCCAGGAAGGCGTCGAACATGACACGCTTGATGTCGTCAGGCACACCGATAGCCGTGCCGTCGCCGTAGTCGGAAAAGATGAAGCCGCCGCGCCGTGTGGCCCATCTGCGGAGGAGGTGGGCGGCTTCGTCCACGATGGCGGTGCGGTCGTGAACGGGGAGGGTGTGCTGTATGTCGCAGAGGGAGGTGAAGCAGATTTTTCCGGCGAAACGGTCACCCACGGCGTCGATGCCGAGGGCCTTGGGCTGCTGGAGATTGATGTCGTTCAGCCCGGCTTCGATGAGCATGGGGATGGCTTCCGTCACGTTGCCGCAGGAATGCAGGCGGCAGTCCCATCCCAGCGAATGAACGGCGTCGTAGATGCGCCTGTAGCGCGGGAGAAAGAAATCACGCCACTTGTCGGGGCTGATGAAGAGAGCCTGCTGGGTCCCCCAGTCGTCGGTGCCGCCGTAGGACTGGATCCTGTCGCCGAAGAGCTCGCCGCAGCGGAGGATTTTTGCGACATTGTAGTCGACGATCCTGTCTGCGAGAACAGCCATGGCTTCCGGTTCCAGGTAGAGGCCGGCCAGGACGTTTTCGAAGCCCATGAGGCTGTGCATGCGCTCAAACAGGACCATGAATTGGCCGACGCCCACGTATTTGAAGGACGCTTCCGGGGCCTTCAGCGCTTCGGCGACCCGGTCGTAGATGAAGGGATCTTCAGGGTCGGGGAAGGGATAGTCGGCAACCATCGAGTAATCGGTAAGGGGATGTCCCTTGACCTGGCCCATGTTGGCCATTTCGGTACGGGACCATATGCAGCCCCACTCGTCACGGCCGGAACCCGTGCGGCGGCGTTCAGAATCGTGTTCGAGCCCGATGCCGAACATGTCCGAGTAACCGAGCGAACCCATGTCCACGGGCAGGCGGTCGGGCGACTGAAAACGGATGGCGGCCCGGACGACTTCTCTGGGTGACATAGGCATTCGTATTACCTTTCGCGAAAGGATACCATGCGTTAGAATAACACGGGGCGGGGAGGAAAGCTTCCGGAATCATAGCCTGCAGGATATCGTAAATGGGACATGACGCCTCGAGGCGCGTTACCTTCACCGGGCCGGTGGCCGGCCTGGCCGGGGTTACGGATTTCGGTTTCGACGTGTTCAGGCACGCCGGCAGCCTGGGTTCCCACAAGCACGAAGGATACGAGATTGCATATCTCGTCAGCGGGCAGGTCGTCTGGCAGGTGGATGGGAATGAATTCGAGGTAAGAGGGGGCGATTTGTTCGTAGCGAGACCTGGAGAAGAGCACAGCGGGACGGCTGACGTGATGCATCCGTGTGTACTGTTCTGGACGGTGATATTGCCGTCGGCCCCGGGGCTGATGATGGATGGAGACGAGGCGGGGTTTTTGAAGGACGCGTTTGACGCCGGGGCGAGAGTGGCCAGGGCGCCGGACGGGCTTGAGCGCACGCTGGAGAGCCTGTTGAACGAACTGCGCAGCGGTGAAAGCCCGGCGGCGACCAGGAGTCTGCTGACGTATGCGATAGTGTTGATGGGGCGGGGATTCAAGGCCGGCGGCACGCCGGATCATGAGGCGGTCCCGGCGGAGGTGGCAAGAGCGCTGGAGATAGTGCGGAACGAATTGCGGGATCCGCCGGCCGTGCCGGAGCTGGCCGAGCGCGTGGGGTTTTCCGTTTCGCGCCTGAGCAGGCTTTTCCGAAAGCATGTGGGGCTGTCGCCGGGCGACTACATAGTGAGAAAGCGCATAGATGCGGCCAAGGAGCTGATCCGGGAAGGCGCGGGGACCATAACGGACGTCGCGTTCGAGATGGGATTTGCGACAAGCCAGCATTTCGCCGATTCCTTCAGGAAAGTCACGGGACTCACGCCCACGGAATGGCGCAGGAGGTACAGCGGCTGATCTCGCCGCTTGCCAATGATTTCGAACCGTGCATAATGGCATCGAAAGGCACGCCATGAGAAAATCGATGCTTGGCAGGACGAAGCGGATCGTCGTCAAGGTGGGCAGCGCGTTGCTCGCCGGCGGGCAGCGCGGACTGAACCGGAAGTTCATAGGGCACCTGGCGGAGCAGTTCCGGGCGGAAAAGGCACGCGGGCGCGAGATAGTCCTGGTGAGTTCCGGGGCGATTGCCACGGGGCGCAACATCATGCCCGACAGCCTCGGGTCCGCCGACGACCTGCCGACCAAGCAGGCGCTGGCTTCGATAGGGCAGGTCGAACTGATGCACACCTACGGCAGGCTGTTCAAGCGGCGCGGCATCACGACCGCCCAGGTGCTGATAACCCGGGAGGACTTTCAGGAACGCGTGCGTTTCACCAACGCACAGAACACTCTCAACAGGCTGATAGGCATCGGCGCCGTCCCCGTCATAAACGAGAACGACGCCGTGGCCACCGAGGAAATACGGTTCGGCGAGAACGACTTCATCGCCGCTCTCGTCACCCTGCTTGTGGGGGCCGACGCCCTCGTACTCCTCACCGACGTTGAAGGTTTCTACAACGCTCCGCCCGACGAAGGCGGCAGCCTTGTGAGCATTATCGAACGCATAACGGCCGAGCATTCGGCGGCTGCGGGCGGGAGCAGGAGCGGCCTGGGCTCGGGAGGCATGGCGAGCAAACTGATGGCCGCGAAGATGGTCACCTCCGCCGGTTCGCTCGCGGTCATAGCGAAGGGCCGCCGCCGGCATATCGTGAACCGTGTCCTGGCGGGGGAGGAAGTCGGCACGTTCTTTCCGCCGGCGGGGAGCAAGTTGAAGGGCAAGCGCCGGTGGCTCGCATTTGCCGGCAAGGCAGAAGGTTCCATAGAAGTCGACGCCGGAGCCGCCAACGCGGTTCACAAGGGGAAGAAAAGCCTCCTCCCTTCCGGCGTCACCGGCGTCAGCGGCGTTTTTGCCGCCGGCGACCTCGTTGAAATATCTTGCGCCGGAGCACGTATCGCACGCGGCATAAGCGAGATGAGTTCCGCCGAAGTGCTGAAGACCAAGGGATTGCATTCGCGCCGGGCCATGGAGGTCCTGGGCCGTTCGACGGAGTCGGAAGTCGTACACAGGGACAACCTGGTCGTGCTTGAGGGGCTGCTGTGACGGACACGATGAGCGAAGAGGATTTTTTCGCCCTGCGGCCTCTCGCGGTTGTGGGCGTCAGCGAGGACGTGGCCAAGTACGGGCGCATAATATATGACAGGCTGAAGGCGGCCGGGTTTGAAGTATACCCCGTCAATCCCAAGCTCGATACGGTTGCGGGCGACAAGTGCTATCCGTCGGTGTCGGACCTGCCCGTCCAGCCGGAAGGCGTGGTGCTGGTGGTGCCGCCGCTGACCACCAGACGCATCGCCGGGGAACTCGCCGGCCTGCCGGTCAGGATGGTCTGGATGCAGCCGGGTGCGGAACTCCCCGTGGCGGTGGAGACGCTGGAGGCCGCGGGCAAGACGGTGATTCACGGGGGACCGTGCGTGCTTGTCTACCTGGCCAGAAGGAAGCGCTGAGAAAGACGGCGGAGGACGGAGCCGATGGTTGAGAAACCGCTGAAGGTCGCCGTTGTCGGGGCCGGGCACAGGTCGGTCGGATATGCAGCGTATGCCCTCAGGCACCCCGACAGGATGAAAGTCGTGGCCGTGGCCGACCCGGTGGAACACAGGAGGGCGGCGCTTGCGGAACGGCACGGCCTGGCCGGGGATATGCTGTTCGAGAGTTATGAGGATATGGCCGCGCGGCCCAAATTTGCGGACGCCGTGATCAACGGCACCATGGACCGGCTGCATTATTCGTCGTCGATGCCTTTTCTCAGGCAGGGTTATCACATGCTCCTGGAAAAGCCCATCGCCGCGACGGCCGACGAAGTGCGCGGCCTGATAAGGACCGCCGGGGACAACGGCGCCGTCGTCATGATATGCCACGTGCTCAGGTACGCGCCGTTCTATTCCACCATAAAACGCCTGCTGCTGGACGGCCGGATAGGCGATGTCGTGTCGCTGCATACGTCGGAAAACGTCAGTTACCACCACATGGCCACGGGGTTCGTGCGGGGCAGATGGCGGAAAGAGGCCGATTCCAACCCGATGCTCCTGGCGAAATGCTGTCACGATATGGACATAATAGCGTGGATCGTATCCGGCGTCGCCGCCAGGCGGGTGTCGAGTTTCGGGTCGCTTGTCCACTTCCGCCCGGAGAACGCTCCGGAAGGCTCCGCTGAGAGGTGCCTTGACGGCTGCAGGATCGAGCCGGACTGTCCCTATTCGGCAAAGACGATGTACGTGGAGCAGAAACTCTGGGGCTTTTATGCATGGGAGCCGATCGAGCATGTGCCCGACGCGACGGATGAGCGGAAACTGGAGTCGCTGAAGACCGACAATCCCTACGGCAGGTGCGTGTGGCATTGCGACAACGACGTTGTCGATCATCAGTCGGTGCTGATCGAATTCGAAAACGGCGTCACGGCCACGCACGACATGTTCACCGGCGCGGCCCGCGGCAGCAGGACGATACACGTCGTCGGTACAAAAGGTGAGGTGGAAGGCGACATGGAAGCCGGGGAACTGGTTCTCCGCCTGCCGTGCGGCGAGCCGGGCAGGACGTACACGGAGGAACACGTCGATATAGGCGTCAGGGGCGACGGCCACGGGGGCGGCGACGGCCTGCTCGTGGATGATTTTGTCAGCACCCTTCTGGGCGAAGAGACGTCCCGGGGGGTCACGCGCATAGAAGACTCTCTCACGGGGCACCTGATAGCGTTCGCTGCGGATTCTTCCATGCGCGGGCACAGGACCGTTGAGATTGACGCATGACGGGGGCCGCCGGCGACGGGTATGCCGGCCGGAGGGGTCCTGTTTCTACAAGGTGAGCTTGAGATACAGCCCCGGCAGAATTTTGGGCAGCCGGCAGATATCCGGCATGACGGCGAACCTTCTCCCCGGGAACATTATCTCCATGTTGCCGATGCTGGTTTCCGCGGTGCATATCCCGAACGTGTGAACGTATTGATGGAGATTTTCCTCGCAGGCCATGCGGACGTCGTGCTGGGCGTAACGCGTATTCGGGTCGTAGCCGGTGTCCATGGGCAGCCCGTCGGTGATAAGTATTATGAGGCGGTGGCGGGCGTCGATCTTCGACAGGCGGTAGCCGGAGTGTCTGAGGGCCGGGCCTATCCTGGTCGAGCTCATGGGCCTGGCGGACATCAGCCTTGTGCGGGTGCCGCTGTTCCACGAATCGGAAAAGTCCTTGTAGATCATGTAGATGCAATTGTCCCGGCCGCTTCCGCTGAAACCGCATATCGAAAAACGGTCCCCCAGCCCCGCCAGCCCTTCGCCGAGGACGAAAGCCGAGCGTTTTTCTATGTCTATCACCTTTCTGCCGGTTGTCTCGGACCGCGTCGAGCCGCTTATATCCATGAGCACCAGCGTCGCCACGTCGCGGCGGTTCACCAGGGATTTTTCGTAGAAGTTCACTTTCGGCGAAGGCTCCTTGCGCTTTTGAACAAGGTAGTCGACAAGCATGGCGTGATTGATGATGTCCCCGTCTTCAAGCCGTTTTTCGCGCGTCGCTACGCTCGGCTTTATCATTTCCAGCAGGCGCCGTACGTGGCGCGACTGTTCGGCGGTTTCGTCGTCGACGGGCATTGCGGGGTGTTCGGCGGAGGGGACCTGCTCCCGAACCAGGCAGTAGTCCCTGTAGTAGTCGTTTTCCGCCTGGCTCCATTCGTCGTAGACAAACGCCGCTTCAACGACGCCGGCTTCCTCTTCCCGGTCGGTTTCCTTGAATTCGGCATCGCCGGAATCATCATCCTGCTGTGCGGAAGCCTTGTCGCCGGTATCCCGCCGGCGGCGGGCGGCCCGTTTGAGGTCGGCGATAAGATTCTTGTCCGGCGGAGCGCTGATATAGGCCGGGTAGAGCATGTCCGGAAGAAAACTCAACAGGCTCAGGGGGCGTTCCCCCAATGCCCGGCTCAGCACTGCGCGCCGGTTTAAATCGGACTCCGTTACCCAGGCGGCTGTGTCGAAGCAGTTCACCGACGCGGAAGCGGCCGCGAGAATGCTTCGGGCGTCCGGGTCCTGTGGTTCTCCCGGCATCAACAGTTGTGCCATTACCATGTCCGGATGCGATTCGGAACGGAGGGCTTGCAGGTCTTCCGCCAGGAAAAAATCGAGAAGTGCGGCGAGTCCGGGCCACATCTTCCTTGCTGTCCTCAGTACGCGGGCGTATTCAATCAGCTGGAACACGTTCAGGCTTCGGGCGTCCTCCCCGACCATCCGGGTTATCGATTCGTACCCCGGCGCTCCGTGGATTGCAGGAAAGGATTCCGCCAGGTGAAACGCCGCGGCCAGGGCGGTGACGAGCAGGTACCATTTTCCGTTGAGGTCGGCGGACTCGTGATGCCGGATCCGGGCCGGGACATACAGGTGGCCGGCGAGGGCCACGGTCCCGGTTCCGCGTTCAAGGAGGTAGTCGGAGTCGAGCTGGGATATGTCCGCGATTTCGATCTTGCGTGCGGTCAGCGCGTGCAGCAGCTTGCGGAGATGCTCCTGCACGTCCGCCAAGCGGCATTCGCCAGAAAGCGCCCGGATCACGTTGTCGGAACTGCGCAGCATGCAGGACATGAACCTGGTGCCGGTTTCCCGGTTGTTCCTGAAGACCGCCAGGCCTTCATCGACAAAAGCGGACACCTCTTTGGCTTTCAGGTGTTTCCTGAGCGTGCTGTAGCCCTGAGCGAACGCGAACGCGAGGTCTCTGTCTACAGCCATCAGGTTGTTGACGTGGGCGAGAAGGGTCCTCAGCTCGTCGGCGTTGTCGCCGAACGAGCCTGCGCCGAGAAACCGGAAAAAGGCCACCCCGTGATATATGCGCTCCCCGGCCAGCTTCAGGGCGGTGTCGGTAACGTCGTGGAAAATCGCAGGAAGATCCATCAGCCAGCATGTCCTGGGGTTCAGCGCGTAGAGGAATTCTTTCAGGAACGTGTCGTGTCCGGGCTGGGAGGCGGTCTTCAGGAGCTGGAAGAAACGTTCGGTGATTTCAGGGCGGTCCGGCCCGATCGCTCCTTCGGCAAAGAGCTGTTCGATACGGTTTTCAAAAATCTTGCGGTATCCCCAGCAGACGCTCCGCAGCGAAAACCCCCGATAGGTATCGCCATCTGCTTCGAGCGGCGTGCCCGGCATATCTGCACCGCCTTACATCAACCCGCCCCAGTAGAGTTTCACGATGTCCAGGACCGATGCGCTTACTTCCGTTTCATCCGTAAGCGTGTTGGCAATGGCCGAACGGGACGCCTGCAGCGGGGAAAGCCCTTCCTGCATCAGGCGGGCCACGTATACCAGCAGGCGCGTGCTGACGCCTTCGTCCAGCCCGTACCCTTTCAGCTCTCGTATCTTTGACCCCATTTCCGCCAGGCGGGCGCTGTCTTCCCGCGGCAGGTCCGTCTCGGTCAGGATTATCTCGGTTTCCGTCTCGATGCCGGGATGGCCGAAGACTATCGAGGCAAAGCGCTGTTTTGTGGACTGCTTCAGGTCCTTGGCGATGCTCTGGTACCCCGGGTTGTAACTCAGGACCATCATGAAGTCGTCGTGCGCACGTATCACTTCCCCGGTCTTGTCCAGGTACAGGATGCGCCGGTGGTCGGTAAGAGAATGGATTATCACCGACGTGTCTTTGCGGGCTTCGACTATCTCGTCCAGGTAGCAGATTCCTCCGTGCCTTGCCGCGAGCGTCAGCGGACCGTCCTGCCAGATGGTCTGATCGTCCTTGAACAGGAACCGCCCCACAAGATCCGATGCCGCCAGGTCTTCATGACAGGAAACGGTGATGAGCGGCAGCCCCAGTTCAAAAGCCATGCTTTCAATGAACCTCGTTTTCCCGCAACCCGTCGGGCCTTTTATGATGAGTGGGACATGGGCCGTGAACGCCGCCCGGAAAATTTCGTCCTCAGTATCCTGCAGCACGTAATTGGGTTTCCCGGATATCCGGAACTGGTCGATTATCTCGACGGCTGGCATCAGGCGTGTCCTTTCCAGGGTTTACCGGCGCGCTCTCCTCTTTCCGCCTCCGCAAGACATGTTTCGGCGCCGCAGCACGGGACATCAGTCATATTAGGGAGGTCTTGAGGAATTGCAAAGGGGAAAAAGACACATCTCTGTCTGCCGGGCACGGCTGGAAATGATGGATAACAACCTGCCGGCAGCGGCATCGGCCGGCAGGGGCGGGGCACGGCCGGACGCATGGTGTAGACCACCGTTGACCGGTTGACCGGTCACTTTATAATGATATCCGGCCCTTTTTGTGAAATACCGGGCCCCGGGCGTGTCCCCTCAATAAAGGAGGGATACATGCGTTTTTGGCTGATTCCAGCGATGTTGGGGGCTATTTTCTGCGGGTCGAGAGCGTTTTCGCAGACTGTTACGGTAAATCCCGGGGCCGATCTGGATGCCGAGGCGGCGGCCCTGAATCCCGGCGACACCCTGGTGCTTTCCGCCGGCACGTATTCGGGGGGGGATTTCGACATTTCTGGCAAGAACGGCGGTGCGTCGCAGTGGTTCACGATCAAGGGGGCGGACGGGGAAACGGTGGTGCTGGACGGTGGAGGGGCGGCCGTCAACATCGTGAATTTATATAATTCGTCGTACGTTAAACTGCAGAACCTAGAGCTGAAGAGCGGCGACGACGGCGTGAAGATAAATACGAATTCGCATCACATAAGCATAGAGAACTGCTACATACACGATGTCACGGGGGTGGGCGTCAACGTCCAGGCTTACGAGACGTCATACATGGAGGTCACGGACTGCGAGATAGCGTACTGCGGGAGCTGCGGATGCTACTGGGGCAGGTCGGGCGGGGACGGTCCCGTGCACCATTCACGGCTGGCGGGAAGTTACGTGCACCACTGCGGGGATTCGACGACGGGCTACGGCATCCAGATAAAGATGCCGGGATATGCGAACGTCATCGAAGACAACGTGTTTCACCACGTGGCGGGGTCGTCGAGGGCGGGGATAGCCGTTTATTTCACGGGGCTTGACGATTCCTGCGACAACGTCGTGCGGCGGAACGTCATCTGGAACGTGCCGCGCTACGACAATTCGAGCACGACGCCCGGCATATGGTCGTGCGCCGACGCGGTGGTGGAGAACAACATAGTGTTCGACAGCGGGATGGGTTTTCACACGAACGTCTACGACGGCCACGCGATCGAAGACCTGAAGGTGAATAACAACACGTTCTTCAGATGCGACAGCGAAGGCCTCTACATGGCCACCGGGTCCGGCTGCGAGGCGTACAACAACGCGTGCTACAGGTGCGAGATTCACTACCCGACCGGCGGGGGATGGGCGACCGGCGGTAACCTGACGTCGGAAGACACGACGGGGGTTTTCCAGAGCACGAATTTCGGGGATGCGGGATTCCTGTTCCCGGCCGGAGGGGGCGACCTGGCGGACAACGGGGATAGCGCGGTTTTCCCAGCGGATGATTTCAACGGGACAGTGCGGCCTTACAACGCCGTGCCCGACGTTGGCGCCTACGAATACACGGGCGGAGGCAACCCGGGCTGGACGATAGGCAACGGCTTCAAGTCGCTCGTGCCGGAGAGCATTCCGCCGGCAGTGGCGGCCGGGGAAGTGCAGATTTCGGTCACGGTGTCGGATCCGGGCGGCGTGGCGCCGCATATCTGGATAGACGGGGTGGAGTACGGTTACGGCGGGGGGACGTTCACGTCGCCTGCGCTGGTATTCACCGACGGGCAGGAATTCACGGTGGAGGCGGAGGATACGTCGGGAAACCGCAGCGCCGTGACGGTCAGGCTGGATATCTAATAGGGGGGTGACGGCGGGCGGCGTCAGGGGGATATTTCTTGAACGCCGCCGTTTTTTCCGGCCAGGTTCATGATGGAGGCCCGGATCAACTGGGTATCGAGGGAAGTGAGGAGAGTGGAGACCGGTTCGGCCGCGCCCGACAGGATATCCAGGAAAAGGCGGTATTCGCCGGAAATGCCTGCAAGGGCCGGCTCATCATCGTGGCGGATGCCGAAATCCCCGGGTTCAAGGCGTGCAGCGATCGAATTTTTTTCGTGCAGGTCCAGCCTGCCGGGATAATCGATCACTCCCGGATGAGGGAACAGCACGACAGCGCTGCGATCCAGGGACCTGACGGCGTAGTGCTCCTGAGCGGAAGCCGTATCGGGCGTGATCGTGATAGCGATGCGCGTGCCGATATCGTTGACGGCGGAGATGAAGAAGTTGAATACGCCGGAGACCTTTACTGCTTCGATACGGGCGGACGCGAGCCGGCCGCCGGCGAGGAAGAGCGCCGTGTCGACGGCGTGGACGGCAGTTGTGGAGAAGTCGGGTTCGCGTCTCCCATGGCGGGTCATGAGGGCCGTGACCACTTGAGGCACATGTCCGGCCATCCATTGGGCGGCACGGGACACATAGGGGGAATGGCGGCGGTTGTAGGCCACGACATGGGGGAGGCCGGCCACGGCGGACAGGAGATCCGCGTGGGTGGGGGTATCGGGGGCGGGGGGTTTTTCGATGAGGAACGGGACGCGTTTTTCAATGGAGAGCATTGCAAGGCGCGGAGACGCTTCGCAATCGACGACAATGGCCAGGCCGTCGGGGCGGCAGCGGTCGAGCATGGCGGCGGCTTCGGTGTAGACGGCGCCGGTGCCGAGTGCCGCCGCGTAGTCCGCTGCGGCGTCTCTGTTCAGGTCGCAGACGCCGGCGCAGGAGACGAGACCCGCCTTGACGAGGCCGAGTATTGCCGGGAGATGAAGACGCGTGGACCAGTTGCCGCAGCCTACGATACAGATACGCGGGACCGGCATGGCGTTTCCAGTCATCGGGGTTCGATGTGGACGACGACGTCGAGGACGTCGGGACCGTCGTCGATAAGGCGTTTAGTAACGATTTCCGAGATTTCGTGCCCGCGGCGGACCGACAAGGCGCCGTCGACATGGATATGAAGGTCGACGCCGAGACCGGCTCCTATGTAGCGGGTACGGACGGCGTGGACGGTATCGACGCCCTGGACGGAAGAGGCGATATCGGTAATGGCCTGGAGTTCTTCTGGGGACGCTCCGGCATCTGCGAGGCGGCCCAGGACGGGACGGGCTATTTTCCAGGCGGCCTGGAGGATGAAAAGCGAAACGACGGCGGCGCCCACGTGGTCGATGAAATAGAGGTCCGGGCGCAGCACGGCGACCGCAACGGCGATGGCGGCGGGGAGGGAGCTGAGCGCATCGGAGCGGTGGTGCCAGGCGTTGGCGATGACCGCGGAGGACTTGATGCGTCTGCCGGTCGCCACGGTCCACCTGTACAGGATTTCCTTGACGGCGATAGATGCCACGGCGGCGGCGAAAGCGACCCAGGAGGGAGGGGTATCGTGTCTTTCGTAGAGGCTCGAATAGGCGTTATAGGCCAGGCCGGCGGCGACGGCTGCAAGGACGGCCGCGATCAGAAGCGTGATGATGTATTCGATTCTGCCATGGCCATGTGGGTGGCGTTCATCGGCCGGGGCCGTCCAGAACCTGACACCCACCAGGATCGCCACGTCGGTGCTGGAATCGGACAGGCTGTGTACGGAGTCCGCGATGACCGCCTGACTCCCGCCCAGGATGCCCGCGGCGAGCTTGATGGCGGAGAGCAGAAGGTTGACGGCGAGACCGATCAGCGTCACGCGCTTTATGCGTGCCGACCGGTCGTCTTTCATGGATGTCTGCAAGGCGGCGGGTTCCATGATTTAACTATACGCCCGCAGGGCGTTCGTGCAATGCGCCGGACAGTGCGGGGTCGCCGGGGAAGTGCGGCGACAAGGCAAAACAGGCGTAAAACACATTGCGCGGAGATGGGCGGATGCTAATAGTACGGACGTGCAGGGCGGTCTGAGCAAGGAGGACAGGTTTTGACGGAGATGCGGCATGTAGCGGACGACAAAGAGTTTACAGGGCTTTTCGACCTGGACCTGGAAGGGCTGGCGCCGGCCCGCGTGCACGCGGCGGCCGGCGAGTTCGGGCGGGCAGCGGACGAGATACTGGCGGAGGTGACGGACAGGCCACTCAAGTGCTGGATTACCAGGCAGGAAGCGGCGGAGATAGGCAGGGCGGTAGCGAAGGATCATCCCAATGCCGTTGAGGAGCTGCAGACGTACCTGAGGATCGCGTCTTCGGGGCAAGTACGTGACGACATGTACGGGCGTCCGGACAAGTACATGGAGTATCACGACTACGTGGCGGACGTCAGGAATTTCATGCGCCGGGCGCGCGGGATGCTGGTGCTGGGGCAGCTTTATGCGATGACTGGGGACGCCGGGTACGCCGCGCAGGCCGGGGAACTGTTGTACAGGCTGGAGGGCCTGTCGGTGGAACTGGGAGAGGCCGGGGGGGAGGATTTCGTGCCGGTGCTCCCGTGGCATCCGGCATGGGGGAACATCGGGAGCACGCTGGGAGTATCGCATATCGCCGAGACTCTCTGCGGCGTGGCGCCCATGTTATGGGATGCGTGGGGGAGGGAAGAAAAGAAATACATTATAAGCTACCTGGCACACGTATCGGAAGTGTTATACCGGGGTTTCAAGGACGACCCTGCATACAACATACCGCTGCACGGACTGGTGGGGATGTTGAGCACCGCTTTCGTGTTTCCTCAATTGAAGAACGCTCCCAAGTGGAAGAGACTGATGGACAGGAAGCTCGGCGACGGCGGGGCCTACGTGTCGCCGCCGTTTGCGACGCCCGACGGGTACTACGGGGAGGGACTCAGTTACCAGTGGGTGAACCAATGGCTGCTGACAAACTGCTACGTGCTTTATGAACGGGCGGGCGGTGCGCCTGCGTCGCTGCGGCGGCAGGTGGAGGCCGGGTTCGAACTGGCGGCGGCGAGTATGCGTCCGGACGGGATGTATTTCATGATAGGGGACATGGGGGGCAGGGCGTCGCACGAACACGAAATGGAGCACCACGAGATACTGCACCTGGGGGCGGCGCTGTTCGACAGGGCGGACCTGAAACAGCGTGCCGGAGCGATAAGGAGCAAGCGGGTACGGCCGCTGCTGCCGTTCATGATGGGGAAGGAGCGGTTCCTGAAGTGGCGGGACATGCCGAACCCGGATATCAGGGCGAGGGAGCATTTTTCGGAGGGGCTGCTAGAAGCAGGGTTCATGCACATAAAGGGCGGCAAGGGGATAGAGAACGCGTGCCACGGCCTGTTGAACGCGGCGCAGTCGCATAATCACGCCCACCACGACTGTCTTGCGGTGTGCCTGTACGCGTACGGGCGCGAGCTGCTTTCGGATTCCGGCACGCTGGGGTACAACCCCGGCGACAACGAGCGGTCACAGGGCGAGGAAGCGCATTCCCTGTTGAGGCTGGGGCACCTGAGGTCCAGCGGACCTCGACACGAGACCCGGTCGGGCGTGCGTCTGAAGCTGCTGCAGGAAAGCGCGTGCGGGCGAATCAGCATGGCGATGGCCGAGCACCACCTGCTGGAAAATCATGCGAACCGGAGGGCGCTGATACTGTGCCTGCCGGAAGGGCGTGAAGGCGGCGGGGGCGTCTGGTTCGTATGGGACCGGCTGGTGCACAAAGGCACGCCGGAGGGCGCCGAACCGGACCACGCCCTGAACGAGCCCGCGCCGAACCGTGTTACGGAAACAAGGTTCAACCTGCACGCTCCCGGCGGGAGGGCCAGCGCGGAAGGCCTGACGGGGTGGTCGATGCATCATCCAGGGGACCGGCTGTGCCGGATGGGTGAACAGTCCCGCATGGCGATGACGAGCGAAGACGCGTGCAGGGCCATAGAGCACGGGGATTCCGACGCCAACCTGCAGGTGACCGGCCTGCCCGTCCGGGACGGCGCTGCAATGGAGGGGGTATCGGTGACGAGCGGGTTCTGCACGCATTTCGGTTTTCCGTGCGAACGGCCGGTGCTGTCGTTCAAATGGAGGGGGCGGCTGCCGCACGAAGCCGTGTACGTGCTCGTGCCGTTCAGGGGCGTTCCGTCTGCAGCGCCGATCATCGTCGAGGGATGGTGCGCCGACCGCGGTAAGCCGGGCGCATTCGAGGCAAGGGTTTGCGGCACCGGGATGTGTCCTGAGATGACGCTGCGAGCGGAGGGATTGGCGGGCGGATGCGGGGACGTTGTCGAACTGCTTCTGCGGGCGGGCGGGGTGGAATCCAGGTTGAAACTCGAGATCGGCGCTGTATCGGCGCCACGTTCATGAAACGCGGGCATTAGCAGGGAAGGGTCAACGCCATGAAGGAACAGCGCAATCCGCATCCGCATGTGGACCCGCGGCAGCCTCGCGACGGTGTGAGGCCGGGGACAAATCCGCCAGTATTCGTCTGGAAGCCACTGAAGGATGGGGAACCATGCGAGTTGACGATTGCACGTGATCCCGATTTTTCCGATATCGGCATGTATCTGAAAGGGCTTGTCGAACCGGTGTGGCTGCCCGAGGAAGCCTTTGCTCTCGGAGAATACTGGTGGAAGTGGTCCTGCGGCGGGTGTGAATCCGAAGTGTTTCACTTCGAGATAACACAAGACAGCGTTGTAGTGGAGGTACCTCCTGTTGAGCAATGGCTCAAAGCACTGCCCCAGGAGCATCCCAGGATATATATCAAGCCGGATGAAGTGGAAGCATTTCGTGAACGTGGCCGGGGGCCAGCATCGGCACTGTGGAGCGACTTGAAAACAGTTGCCGACAAGCTTCTCGAGGAACCGCATGAGATCGAAGAGCCTCCTTACCTTGCGGACAGGGCTCGTTTCTACGAAAAGTATTTTACCGTCTGGCACCAGGTGCTGGCGAGTTCGCGCCGGTTTGTAAACGATGCGGAAACGCTTGCTCTGGCATACCTGGTATCCGGTGATGCCGTGTATGCGAGGGCCGCCTGCAGGCGCATGGCATCCATTTCAAGGTGGGACCCCGACGGATCCAGCCACATAGATCACAACGACGAAGCCCATATGTCCGTAATCTGGCATGGCCCGATGACATGTGACTGGGTCTGGGAACACTTTACCGACGAGGAACTGGAGACAGTGATCCGGCAATTCAGACGGCGGGGTGAAATCAACTATGAGCACATGCACAACAAAGGTTCGTACGGAGTGACGCGTTTTGATTCGCATGCCGGCCGTGAGATCGTATTCCTGGCAATGATAGCGTTTGTATTCGGCGAACACATTCATGAGGCGCATGAGTGGCTTGAATGGCTCAGGCCGGTGTTGTGCGGCATATGGCCTATCTGGGCAGGGGATGACGGTGCTTGGTCCGAAGGGCCGCTGTACGGCCAGGCATACATCGGAATAATGACGTACTTTGCCAGTGCGCTGAAAAAGCTTACCGGCATTGATTTGTACAAGCGTCCTTTCTGGCGTAACCATGCGCACTGGCGCCGTTACTGTCAGCCGTTCTATGCCGAGTGGTACGGATTCGGCGATTGTGGTGTGGCGTCGGCAGGTTCAAAAAGGGGCACGGCCAATCTGGTGGAACTCATAAACGTGGAAACCGGTGCGGCAGAGAATGATTCCTACATTACTGCTCTGCGTGAGACAGCCTGGAAGATGGATGGCGGCAAAGGCTTTGACGGCCGTGCGACCGATGCGCTTCTCCACATCCGTTCTGACGGTGCGGAAAGGCGGGCAAGATGTGAAGACAAGGGCATGCTGAAGATTTATCCAGGTGCCGGATGGGCGGCGATAAGGACGGATGTTGATAATCCTGCCCGTGATATAGCGTTCATCTTCAGGTCGTGTCCTTACGGTTCATTCAGTCACAGCCATGCAGACAACAATGATTTCATCCTGCATGTCGGAGGCAAGGTCCTGGCCATGCCAAGCGGCTACTACGATGGCTACGGTTCGGCACACCATTCTTCCTGGGTGTGGCATACCAAGTCGCACAACTGCTTGACCGTATCCGGCGCCGGCCAGAGAATGCGGTCAAGGGAATCACTGGGCCGCATAGAAAACGCCTACGAAGACGACCGCTTGACATACATGGCAGGCAACGCGGACAAGAGTTACGAGCATATAGCGCAGCGGTGCCGGAGGCACGTGTGTTTTCTCAAGAAACACAAGGTGTTTTTTCTGGTGGACGAGTATATCGGCCGGTACGGCCTAGTCGGCGGGCTGGAGTGGAACATACATTCGTTGGGGGAATTCAATGTCAATGAGGAGAGCAAGAAGTTTATTGTAGAGCGTGAGGGGAGCCAGCTGGAGGGGACCTTCATGCAGCACAGAAACTCTTTTTTTTCTGTCACCGAGGGCTGGGATCCTCCACCACGCAACTGGAAGAAAGGCGACATTTTATTGCAACACAACTTAAGATTCTGCTGCGTGGATCTAAAGGAGAGAGGGAACTTGGGAGTAGTTCTTGCGCCGGGCCACGGGACAATCAAGCGGGCCGATGTTGAATCTGATTTTGAAGGTTCCATCGAAGTTGCACGCATAGGAGAAGACCTGATGTTGGTACGAGAGACCGGCAGGATCGAATACGAGGATATTGCAACGGATGCACTTGCCGTGGTTGTCGTTGACGGCCGGCGTTATGACATAGACGATAAGGGTATAAGGCTTGAGTGAAACGAGGCCGGCATGAATCACGTGGACAGGTTCAAGGCAGTGATGGGATTCGAGCCTTTCGACCGGCTGCCCATGATCGAGTGGGCGGTCTGGTGGGACAGGACGCTGGAGAGGTGGTACGGGGAGGGGCTGCCCCGCGGTTCGGGCGATGCCGGCGAGATACGCGAAAGCCTGGGGCTCGATCCGTACCGGCAGCTATGGATATGGCCTCGTTGCCGGAATTGTCCTTCGCCCGAAAGGCACGGTGCCGGGATAGTCGGGAACATGGACGACTACATGGCGATCCGGGAAGTGCTCTATCCTGATCCGGCAGTGGACGGGGATCTGTACCGCGGGTGGGCCGAAGCGCACGGCAGGGGCGAGATGGTGGTGTGGATTTCGCTCGACGGGTTCTTCTGGTTCCCCCGGACGCTGCTGGGGATCGAGGCGCACCTGTACGCTTTTTATGACCAGGCGGAGCTCATGCACACGATGAACCGGGACCTCGCTGCGTTCAACGTGAGGGCGGTTGAGGAATTCTGCGAGAAGGTGTGCGTCCCGGAATTCATGACGTTCGGCGAAGACATGTCGTACAACAACGGGCCGATGCTTTCCAGGGAACTGTTCGATGAATTCCTGCTGCCGTATTACCGCGAGGTGGTGCCGGTGCTGAAGCGGCACGGCATAATCCCGATGGTCGATTCCGACGGCGACGTCACCAAGTTGATACCGTGGCTGGAGGACGCGGGCATAGAGGGGCTTCTGCCGTACGAGAGGATGGCCGGTGTGGACGTGGGGGCGATAAGGGCGGCGCATCCGGAATGGAGGATGATCGGGGCGTTCGACAAGATGGTGATGAAGAACGGCGAGGACGCGATGCGGAAGGAATTCGAACGGCTGCTGCCGGTCATGACGCAGGGGGGATTCATTCCTTCGGTGGACCACCAGACACCGCCCGACGTCCCGCTGGAGAACTACAGGGTCTACGTGCGGCTGCTGGCGGAGTACTGCGCCAAGGCGGCGCAGTGACGAACGGGGCGGGAGTCATCCCTTCAGGAAGAGTTCGATAACGGGGACGGCGACAGGCGGTTTCCGGACAGGGATTTCGAGGGTGAGGGTGCCGGCAGAGCCGGACATCGTCGTGTTCTGGACCTGGGCGTGAGGATCGATTTCGCGCATGGCGATTTCCGAGGCGTCGTTGAGGAGTTGGGCGTATTCCACCTTTCCGGCCAACCCGTCGAGATGCACGTGCTTGAACGGCCACGCGAAGAGGTGGAGGTAGAGGCGGCGGCCGTTCTGCGTGTAGCGGCAGTCCGGCGGCGGAGTGAATCCGGAAGCGGTGCATCCGTAGATGGAGCGCGAGTGCAGACGCATCCATTCACCCATGCCGCGAAGACGCTCGACGGCGCGCGGATCGAATTCCCCGCGTGCATTAGGCCCTACGTTCAAGAGCAGGTTGCCGCCTTTGGACACGGTGTCGATGAGCATCTGGACAAGCATGTCGACGGATTTCCAGGTGTACTCGTCGCGATAATACCCCCAGCTGCCGCTGAATGTCTGGCAGGCTTCCCAGACGACCGGTTTGCCGTCGACGGTGAGCCATTCCCTCGGCTGGTACTGTTCCGGCGTCCTGATATCGCCGCCGATTTCAAGGCGGTCGTTCAGGACGATATGCGGCTGAAGGCTGCGGACGAGTTCTATGAGTTTTTCGGACTGCCAGTCGTCCTTGCCTTTGCCTTTGGACCAGCCCCAGTCGCTGCCGGAATAGGAAAAGTCGAACCACATGACGTCGATCCTGCCGAGGGAGGAGAGGAGTTCGCGTGTCTGGCCGTGCAGATATTCGACGTATTTATTGATATCACGGTCCTTGTTGGCGTTGCGGAAGTCGGCGTCGTCGCGGCGGGGGTGCAGGCCGTCGACGGGGAATTCGGGATGATGCCAGTCGATGAGCGAATGGTAGAAGCCGGTCTTCAGTCCTTCGGAGCGGAAGGCTTCGACCATGGGTTTCAGCAGATCCCGGGCGGCCGGGGTATTGGGGGCCTTATAGTCGGTCAGGGCGGAGTCCCACAGGCAGAAGCCGTCGTGGTGCTTGGACGTCACGACGAAGTATTTCATGCCGGCGTTGCGCGCTTCGCGGGCCCATGCGGCCGGGTCATAGAGATCCGGGTCGAAATGGTCGAAGTAGCGCGAGTAGTGTTCGTCCGTGAGCCGCTCGCGGTTCTTGACCCATTCGTGCCGGGCCGCGGACGCGTAAATGCCCCAGTGTATGAACATGCCGAAACGATCGTGGGTGAACCATGCGGTGTCGCCGCCGGTCTTTTGCGATGACTTGGGCATTGCGGTCTCCTTTCCCAGCGCCGCCGCGAGTGTAGGACGGGAATATACGGAGTCAAGGGCTGAAGCAGGCATATGATTTCCGCGTCCGCCGATACAAAGTGCTTGCCGGAGCGGCACGCGGTGATACAAGTGGCATACGATCCGTCCGGGAGGAACGGTATGAAGATCGCGGCATCGCCGATCTGCGGCGAAGTGGCGGCCCTGCGTGGGCATGCCGCGGGCCGTGGCGGCGGTAACAATAACCTGGAAGCGGTCCATGAAGCGGCTTTTATGCTTCATGCCGAACCTGAATGAAAGGGGCATCCGATGGCGGCAAGCATTGATTCCGCAGGGGACACGAGACCGGCCGGCGTGATGAAGACGGTGAATCTTGCGCCGGCAAAATGGATATGGCTGCCTTCGCAAAGGACGCTGGCGAACACGTTTGTCCTGTTCAGGAGGAGTTTCACGGCCGGGGCGAAGATACTGTCGGCGCGTGGGGGCATAACCGCTGACAGCCGGTATCTGTTGACGGTGAACGGCAGGCGGGTGCAGTGGGGGCCGGCGCCGAGCGATCCGCGTTGGCTGGATGTTGACGGTGTTGACATACTGCCGTACCTGCGGGAGGGCGAGAACGTCATCGGAGTGGAGGCGCTCTATTACGGGCTGGGCGACGGGACTTCGCCCATGGGCAAGCCGGGAGTAATCTGCAACATCAGGGTTGAATACGGTGGCGGGGGCGGCGAGGACATCGTGAGCGACGGCACGTGGCTGTCGTATCTGGACAGGGCGCGGGGCCGGGGGCATTACAAGCGCTGGTACCTGAGATCGCTGCAGGAGGAGTTCGACGCCGGGCTGCACCCCTACGGATGGAACGAGCCCGGGTTTGAGCCGGGGCCGGCATGGATGCCTGCGATGGTCATTGATCACCCGGCGGACAAGCCGATCGCGTCAGGGCCGTACAACGAGTACCAGACGGATTCCTGCGTCGATGCCGGGGTGAGCGCGCTGGTGGAGCGTGAAATCCCTCCGATGAGGGAGATCGAGGTTCCGGCGCGCGGGCTTGTGGATTCGTTCCACGTGGAATGGCGGCGCGACCCGAACGACTGGTTCGAATACAGGATGCCGGGGTCGTTTGAAATCGCGGGGAAGGATGCGGCCCGGGAAACGGCCGAGGGAGGGTGGGAACTGCATGGGGCCGCCGGCAGCCGGGCGGCGGTGGCGACGTTCGACTTCGATGAGCAGGTTGTGGGATGGCCTTACTTCACCATAGACGCTCCGGCAGGGACGGTGGTGGAAGTGATCACCCAGGAATCGCACGATCCGTCCAGCGGGCTGTGGCTGGACAGGCACTGGTACCGGTGGTCGAGGTTCATCTGTCGTGAAGGCAGGAACCGTTTCGAAAACTTCGAATACGAGTCGCTGCGATGGATTCAGCTCCATGTGCGGAACGCAGGCGGGCCGGTAAGGATAAGCGGCGTCGGTGTCCGCAGGAGGATATTCGACTGGCCCAATGAAGCTCGGATAAAGTGCGGCGACAAGGACATACAACAGGTAATAGACGCCGCCCTGAACACCCTGTCGAACAGCGCCCAGGAAACCTGCGTTGACGGTATGGGACGCGAGAGACAGCAGTATTCCGGCGACGTCGGCCACCAGCTTCACGCCGTAAGGTACGCCTACGGGGAAACCGGGATGCCCGCGAGGTTTCTCAGGACCTACAGCCAGGGGCTGACGCTGGATGGGTATTTCATGGATTGCTGGCCCGCGTACGACAGGCTTGCGCGGCTGCCGCAGAGGCAGGTACAGGCCACGAGGTGGGGGCCGCTGGTGGACCACGGCGTGGGGTTCAATTTCGACTGCTGGAACCATTACATGGAAACGGGGGACCTGGACGCCGTAAGAGAGGCTTACCCCAGGCTGTTGCGGTTTGCCGGGTACCTCGAGACGATCCGTGGCGACGACGGCCTGTTGAAAGTGGAGGACATCGGGATACCGGCGGTGTGGATGGACCATGACGGGTTCAGGATGCAGCGGCACAAGCGCTGTTCGTTCAACCTGTATACGGCGGCCATGCTGAAGCACGCGCTGGGGCCGCTGTGCAGGGCGTTCGGGGACGACAGGAAGGCGGAGGAGCACGAAGCGCGGGGAGAAGAGCTGGAGCGGCTTGCAGTCAAGACGTTCTGGGACGCGTCGGGGGGGATTTTCGTGGACAACCTGCCGTGGCTGGACGACGATGGCGGCCTGCGATGCCACGACAGGACGCTGGCCATGTCGATACTGTTCGACCAGTGTCCGGAGGGCGATACGGAAGGCGCCGTCGCCAGG
>JAFGGJ010000008.1 GCA_016930595.1 Planctomycetota bacterium | reverse complement strand
GGAGCAAACTTAACCGGTTAACCGCTTGACTGTTGACCGGTTAACCGTTAACCGGTCAACCGCCGCTCCGCGCAAATCGCAGCAAAAAGCGCTTCCCCTTCCCCGCGCCGCTGCAAGGAATAAAAAGGGCCACAACACTTTATTTCAGGGCTGGCGGCCAAAACGCGGATTCTCCTTCCACGAAACATAATGTCATGTCCCTTTTTATTCCTTATTTATTGCTTTTCGGCGAGGGATTTGAGCATATCGGCGATGGCGGCGCGCCAGGGAGCGAGGTTTGCGCTGGTTTCTTCGTATTTGTCGTCGAGAGGGAATTCGGGGATTTGGATGCGGAGTTCTTTGAGGAAAGCCTGTGCTTTTGCGGTTTCGACGGGTTTTAGCCCGGCTTTTCTGTTCCGGGCGATTTCGGCTTCCAGCGTGACGAGGTAGGCGAAGTCGTTGACGCCCATGACGATATTCATCATGTCGGACTTGTAGATCGCGCCTGCCGGATATTTTTCGATCGGTGCGTTGACGGCGCTTGCGTCCTGCCTTGTAAAGGGGCAGTACCATTCGCTGCCCGGGTAGCCTTCATAGGAGCTGTCGTCGCTGAAGCACCAGTGCCACTGCCAGCGTCCTTTGGCGTTGTCGCGCCAAACCATGAAGCCCCATGAGAGCCTGCTCATGCCGCAGTTGTAAAAGTGGAGGATTTTGCCCTGGTCCAGAGTTGCTTTAACCAGGCCGGCGCAGGACTTGTTGCCGTGAGGGGTCATGACGTCGCAGTGGGCGGTGAGGACGATATTGTCCGCGCCGCCGGCAAAGTCGGCCATGGGGGTGACCATGCGGTTCTTCATGCCTATTTCGCCCATCCAGTCAAGGTAGGTGATGGTGTCTTTGACGGTCCTGTTCCAGGCATTGGGGACTTCTCTCGGTTCATCGACGGACCAGACCATGGAGGGCAAACCGACGGTTTCGAGAAAAGCGGAGTATTGCCTGAGTGCGTTTACCCAGAGGGGCTTGAAATTCGGATCGGCGAGTTCACAGCCGGGGACCTGGTCGACGGGGGCGGTTTTCCGGGCTTCCCTGTCCCACGGCATAACTTTGCGTGCGATGTTTCTGGCGGTGCTGAGCTGATAGGTGGCGAGCTGGAGCTGATCATCGTTTGTGCCAAGGCCGGCGTTCTTCATGAGTTTCCAGCAGGTGTCGTCGAAGGTCATCTGCACGGTATTGTCACCGGTGTTTACAGATCCGACGTGGACATCGTCAAGCACACAGGAGGCGGTCAGGCCGAGGCTGCGCATTTCCCTGAACTGCTGTTCGACGACCTGCCATTTTTTATCGCCCGGAGGGGTAGGCAGGTATCTTCCGCTGTAATACATTCCCATGGATGCGGGGATATCTTCGACAAGGCTGAACGGGTAGACTTCGATTTCCACCGGGACGCTGCGGCCTGGAGCTTTTTCGGACACGAAGAGGAATTCGCCGGAATACCTGCCTGGGGCTGCATCGCGCGGGAGCTTGAGCCAGAGGACAAAATGGGCCGTTACGCCTTTTTCAACGTACAGCGCCAGGGAGGGGAGCATGGCGATTTCGGCGACGCCCGTGGGAACGAACCTGTAATTGACGAAATGTCCTTTAATGGCGGATGCGGGAATCGTGCCGCCGGGACCTTTGAGGTCAGCGAGACGGAGTTCGCAGGCGCCCAAGTCTCTGTAGGGGGCGACGGCGAGATCGATAACGACGTTCTGCCCGCGTGTGCCGGCGGCCTCGACGGCGGTCCGCGGGGACGGCGGAGGGAGAGTGGCCGGTCCGACATTGTCGAGGCGATCGGGAACGAAGAGCGTGTAATCGCCGTCGTATTTTCCGTCGGGATGTTTTGCGTTGGCCGGCCAGAAGATTTTCTTTTCGAAAGCTTCCAGGCGGGCCAGTTTCAGCCTGGCATCCATGCGTTCGAAATCCCGCGCCATGTCGAGCGGGCAGAGGATCATGCCGGAAATAAAGAAGTTCCTGGCCCGTATCGGGAGCGTGCCGCCGGTCACCTTGACGGTTTCGGTATGGACGGGGAACATCCTGTCGACGTAGTCGAGCCAGAGGGCGTGTTTCCGGAGGGAGTACTGGGTCCACATGAACCTGTAGAGATACTCTTCGCCGTCGTATTCTTCGAAGGCCGGGTTTGCGCTGAAGAGAGTAACGCCGCCGGCCTGGAGGAGGAATTCCGGGGCGGTCATGCGGGAATCCAGGACGGGGCCGGCGCAGAGCCACATGAGGTAGTCGCCGTCGGGGACATCGAGAGCCACGGTGAATTCTTCGTCGGATTGGGATTTCAGGTAGGTGCCTGCGAGGAGGTCAGGCCAGCCCTTGCCGCCGCTCATGACGTTGCCGGAAACGCCCGTGCTTTCCGGGGTAACCGCCTGGAATCCGGCGATTGCCGTGCCCTTGTCGCTGAAGTTGAAGGCCATGGCGTCTTTGGGGAGGCCGACGTTGAGTGTCGGCTTGACGGCGTCTTCCTGCATCAGGCGGACGTTGTCGATCCAGTACATGGTGGAACGGTCCTTGTTGCCCTGGGGGATGAGTTTGATCTTCGTAAGGTTGGCGATGTCTATTTTGTCTTCGGGGGCGAGCTGGTCCCAGGAACGTCCTTCCTGTTTTGAATTTCTGACGGCGCGAGCGATATGGTAGTAGAAGGTCTGAGCGCCCTGGTGAGTTCTGAAATTTTCGCCGCCTTCCCATGTGCAGCGGGTGGCGTAATCTTTGGAGAGGCCGTCCCAGACTTCAAAGGCGAAGGAATGCGGGGCTTCTTCGTTGACGAAGACGTCGATGGCGACGTAATCGTATTCCTGCCAGCCCTTGAGTGCGTCGCCGGTTATCTGGACGCCGCCATAGGGGCCGGGGGAAACGGTCACCCTGGCGCACCACCTGCCGTCGGTGACGCCGTTATCGGCCACGTAGATCACTTCGAGGTTATCGCTGTTCGACATGTAAGGGACTGGTTTGCCGTCGATATCGTGGGTGCCGGTGGTGGAATCTTCGAAGCTGAAGAGAGTTTTGACCTTGTTCCTGCCGCCGCCGACGGGCGCCCCGGTTTCGAGCAACCCGGCATCGTAGGGCTGGGATGCGAGTGCGTCCGTGTTGCCGTCCCATTGTGGGGCTGGATTGCGGGGGAGGGAGACCTGCACGGGGGCTGGGGCGGGTTCCCGAGAGACGGGAGGCTGTGGTACGCCGGCGGGGGCATCGTGGGCGGGCGGCGTGGGGGCTTCGGTAACGGGTTTGCCGGCGCAAGAGACGAGGACGGCCGACAACGCCAGGACGAGGGACAAGCCGCTGAATCCGCTGGACGGATATTTCATAGGAGTCCTCCTTTTCAGCGGGGAACAATGGGAGCGCGCCGGCCGACGGCACGGCAATCCCTGTCACTCCCGCGACATCGCCACAATATACTCAAGCCATGGCGGGTCAACAGCCAAAGCGGGTATTGTGAGCGTTTATTGCGGCAAGCCGCGGATCACGGTCCGCTTTCCGGCGCCGGCCGGACGGAATTGAGAGCGTGCGATACCCAGACAAGGCCGGCGGCGCCGGCCACAAGGTCCGCGACCAGGCGTCCGACGAATACACCCATGACGTTCCACAGGAACGCCCCCAGGTACGAAAGGGGTATGAGCAGGAGGACGATGCGCACGACATTGAGCAGGGTGGAGGTGAGTGGCCTGTGAAGGCCGGTGAAGACGAATCCGCAATAGCGGTGGACTTCCATCATCCCGTAGCCGAACGAGACGGTGCGGATATGAAGGACGACTATTTGAAGGACTTTCGGATCCGAACTGAAAACAGACGCGAGGAGGGGAGCGCAGAGGAAGAAAATGAGAGCGACCGCGCCGCCGTAGAGCACGGCAAAACGGGTGGAGACGGTTTTGGCTTCACGGATGCGGTCGATGCGTCCGGCGCCGTAGTTCTGGCTGACGAAAGGCGTCAGGGAGATGCCGAGGGCCATGGGGATGACGAAGGCGAACATTTCGATTCGACCTGCGACGCCGGCGGCAGCGACAGCTTCGGTGCCGAAGGTGCTCATGAGCCTTGTGATCACGGTAGCCGAAAGCGGCATGAGCAACATGCTGAGGATGCTCGGCACAGCGAACTTGAGGATATTCCGGAAAGAAGAGAGGTAGCAGCCGGGTTTCCATTTTTTGAGGACCAGGAGGCGGTGTTTCCCGTAGAGCAGGAAGAGGAGCCATGCGGTGGAGACGGCCTGTGCGATGACGGTAGCGAGGGCGGCTCCCGCGATTCCCATGGCCGGACAGCCGAACAGGCCGAAGATGAGGAAGGGGTCGAGGAGGGCATTGAGGAGCGTGCCGAGTATCATGAAGCGGCTGGCGTTTTTTGAGTCGCCGGCCGATATCAATATGCCGTTCCCCAGCATGGGCAGGGCCATGGTAAGGGCGCCGAAGTACCAGATGCGCATGTAATCGTTGACCAGGGGGAAGGTCTGCGAGTCGGCGCCCAGCCACGTGAAAACCGGTTTTATGGCGAGGTAGCCGGCGATGGAAATGCCGACGGACACGGTGACGGCGAGCGTTATTCCATGCGTGGCAAGCCTGGCGGCATCGTCGCGGTCACGGCGTCCGAGGGCGTGGGAGACCAGGGTGGTCACTCCGGTGCCGATACCTCCCGCCACGAACGTAAGTATCATCACGACCGGGAAGGTGAAGGCCATGGCTGCGAGCTGCGGGGTTCCGAGCTGAGAGACGAACCATGTGTCAGTGAGATTATAGGCATTCATGGCAAACGTGCCGGCGAGCATGGGGAGAGCCATGTCTACGAGCGTCCTGGGGACGTTCTTGCGCACGAGTGCGGACGAGGGTGAAGTGGCGTCATGCTGGACGTTCATGTATCATTGCTCTCCGGAGACAGGCTTATTGTACAGGGTTCCCGGCGGGTACGGACAGCACATATCCGCGGTGCGCCGAGCGGACGGTCCCGGCGGGGGCGAACAGGCAGAGGTTCGCGCTGGAGCGGGACAACGGTAGAATAGCAGAGGACCGCATTTGGTTGAAGGAGGGGCAAGTGAGCCGGAGACGCGAGATTGTGAGCCTGGCGATATCGGTGGGGGCGGTGGCGGCGGTTGCGCTGGCGGGGAGCATTGTTACTGCGAGAGCGGTGCCGGGGTGGTACGCGGAGATAGAGAAGCCGGCGTGGAATCCTCCCGACCGGCTGTTCGGTCCCGTGTGGACGGTGCTGTACGGGATGATGGCGGTGGCGGCGTGGAAGGTCTACCTGGAAGGAGGTTTCGAGGGGAGTCGGAGAGCGCTGACGGCGTATGCCGTGCAGCTTGTTCTGAACGGTGCGTGGACGATGATATTCTTCGGGTGGAAGATGCCGGGGGCGGCGTTTGGCGAGATAGTGGTCCTGTGGTGCTGCATAGCGTGGACGTTGTGGGAATTCCGACGGGAGTCCCGTCTCGCCGGGTGGCTGATGGCGCCGTACCTGGGATGGGTGACATTTGCCAGTGCGCTGAATTTCGCGATATGGCGGCTGAACGCGCCGGGATAGGAGACGGAGAAACGGGTCCGGGATGGTACACCCGGGAGGACTCGAACCTCCGACCCACTGATTAAGAGTCAGTTGCTCTACCAAACTGAGCTACGGGTGCACCGAAACGGACACGGCAGAGATATATTAACGTCGGGACGTGGAGTGTCAAGGAGCGCGTGGGCCCCGGGGGGGTGTCAGAGGATAACGAGGCGACCGGTTTCCGCGGAGCGATGGACCGCGTCGATGATGCGCATGACGGCGATGCCCTGTGGGGCGTGATCGCAGGAGGTGTCGTTACCGAGGATGCGGCGGCGGGATTCCGCGATCTGGCGCGGGTAGATGAGGTCGATAGAGATGCCGCTGTCGGACATGGGAGACATCCCGTGATACTATCCGCTGAGATGGACGGCGGTGAAAGCGGCGACGACGGCGACTACTATGCCGATGATGACGTTGAGGATAACGCCGAGTATGACGGCCCGGCCGTGGGAAATGCCGGTGGCGGTGTGGAGCACGAAGCCTTCGGCGGCGGTGAGAAAGACCCACACCGGCAGGACGTAGAAGGGTACGATGAGGATGCCGAGGCCGAGGATGTCCGGCCAGATGATGACGGAGGCCAGCGCCGAGGCGACGACGGACGCGGAGGTGAGGGCAACAAGGAGGACGGAATAGGCGGCCTGAAGGGCGCCGATACGGAGGTTCTGGGAAGCGGCGGCTTCTCTTACGACGAGGCCGGAGGTGAGCAGCGCCAGGAGAGCGAAGACGGCTGCGGGCACCAGGATGCCTCGCCACAGGATGAAGGCCTTGTCGGTGACGCCTGGGATGTCAAGGGATGCGCCGGGACGGAGGACCTGGTTTTCCTTGAGGTTGTTGGCCTGTGCGATCCTGGGCCAGAGGTCGGGGGTACCGTAATATTTTCTTGAGATGCTGGAGAGCGTATCTCCGCGTTCCACCACGTGCCGGTGGGGCTTGCGTGGCGTGAACCTGCCCCCGTCGGCGGGCTTTATGCGCCAGACAGCAAAAGTAACGAGGGAACAGCTTGCTATCACGGCGATGATTGTAAGTGCGACTGCCCGTGCCATGGGGTAATGATAGCGGGGAGAGCGGCGGGATGCCAGCGCAGGCGTGGTTTGACAGGAGGCGGCCAGGGCATACAATTCGGTTTCCGGCGAAAGGCCGCAGGCGGAAAACAGACAGGAAAACAGGAGGATGCCGTGGGTAAAGAGAAGATAGATATCAAGGCGGTGATAAAACGCATAGAAGAGACGCCCGTGCCGAAGGTGAAGAAGGTGGCGCTGGCGTATTCGGGAGGTCTTGATTCGGCGCTGGGAGTGGAACTGCTGAGGCGGATCTACAAGTGCAAGGACATAGTGCCGGTCAACATAGACGTGGGACAGGGCGAGGACGAGGTGGAAGAGGCGCGCAGCAAGGCGATGGCCCTGAAGCTGGAGCCCATATACATAGACGCCAGGGAGGAATTCACGGAACAGTGGCTGGCGAAGGCGATAAGGGCGAATTCGGACTACAACGGGTACCCGGTATCGACAAGCATGACGCGGCAGCTGGTGGCGCGAGTGGTGGCGGAAAAAGCGGTGGAACTGGGATGCGACGCGTTGATGGAGGGGTCGACGGGGAAGGGCAACGACCAGTACCGGATGCACAACGTGTTCAAGCTGTTCGCTCCGGACCTGGAAGTGCTGGCGCCGGTGAGGGACTTCGACCTGACGCGCTACGAAGAAGAGGAGTTGTGCCGGGAATGGAACGTGCCGGTGACGGAGAAGATAACCGGCGGGGACGACAAGACGATGTGGTGCCGTTCGATAGCGTCCGGGGCGATAGACCTGAACCAGGAACTGCCGGACGACATCTGGTTGTGGATGGTGCCGCCGGAGAAGGCGCAGGACAAGGCCGAGGAGGTGGAACTGGAGTTCCGGAAGGGCATACCGGTGAAGCTGAACGGGAAGGAGATGGACCTTGCGGAACTGGTGGCCGGACTGAACGCGATAGCCGGGAGGAACGGAATAGGACTGATAGACATGTTCGAAGACGGGATAATGAGCCTGAAGTCGCGCGAGATATACGAAGCGCCGGCGGCGCACGTTATCCTGAAGCTGCACCGCGACCTCGAGCAGGCGTGCCTGACGAAGGAAGAGATACAGTTCAAGAAGGGGATAGACGCGCAGTGGGCGTACATGACGTATCACGGTGAGTGGTACCACCCGCTGAAGGCTGCGCTGGACGCATTCATCGATGCTACGCAGGGCGTGGTGAACGGCGTCTACAAGGTGAAGCTGTACAAGGGCAACATAGTGATAACGCACCGGGAAAGCGAAACGAGCCTGTTCACACCTGAGATACGTTCGATAAAGAGCCGGGGCTTTGACCAGAAATGGTGCCAGAACGCGGCGAAGGTGCGCGGGCTGCCGTTCGAAATACTGGCCAAGCGCAGGAAGATGCTGGAGTAAGGGCAGGGGAACATCGGGCGGCGTGGAGCACGGCCGCGGCGGGGAAGCCGCGGCCGTGGTTTTTTGGGGCGGGGCAGGGAAGGGACTGAATCCGGGGTGGAGATATTCCGATAATAGAGGCAAGGGCCGGAATAGGCCGACACGAGGAGACCCGCGCGATGAAAAACCTGTATCTGTTTGCAGTGTCAGTGGTTGTGGCGGCAGCAGGGTGCGGAACCGGTGGGGCGGCGTCGCTCACGCCGGTGCCGGGTACGTTCACTCCCGCCATAGCGCCGGTAGCCGCACTGCCTGCGGCGGGGACGGTAAGCTATTCGAACCGGATAGAGGCCGACATCCGCATGGGCAGCGTAGTGGAGGTGCCGTTCGAGTACAACGCATGGGGGGATCCCGACGAATTCAACCTGGATATCGCGGTGAACTACACTCATTACAGGGGGACGATGGAAGGGACGGGATGGAAGACGCTGGATGAGTTTACGGGGCATCCAGGAGGAGATTCGGTGGGGGTGGAATACGGGACGTTCCCGACGTCAGGGAGCAACGAGACGGTCTGGCGTGTGACCGGCACGAGCACGATAAGCCTGGGGAAGAACTATTTCAAGGCGGGGTCGAGCTACGGGAAACTGGATTTGGGTACGGATTACGATATTTTCCAGACGCTGCTTTCGTACGATTACTACGTACAGGAGAATTTAAGCATCGGGGCGAGCTGGGAATACGAGAACATATCGGACGCGTATTCCTGGAGCAAGATAAAGTTGAACATAGGGTACCTGGTGAACACGGCCAGCCCGCTGCTGATCAGGTTCCACTACGGTAAGAACCCGATAAACAACTCAACGAGCGCCGATGACATGCTGGGGATTGCGCTGGACTGGGCGGCGGCCGAGAAGCTGCTTGTAAGCCTGAGCTGGAGGAGGATCCTGGACGAGGACGACTGGAGCAACTGGTTCCAGCACATAAACCTGGGATGAAAAGTCCGCATAGGTGAGAACATGACGGCGGGAGCGGGGGTGGTGAACGTGAACGGGTCGGGGTCCGGGGGCGGGGACACCGGGTTCACGGTGAGCTACGAGAGCCGCTTCTAGCGGGAGAAGGGCTGGAGAAAGCCGGGGCGCCGGGTCAGTCGAAGTATTCGTCGGCGGGGTCGAAGGCGGGGACGCCCACGATGAGGATTTTGAGGCGGCCCGAGGCCCGGTGTTTGGTGAGCGGGGGTATGACGACGGTATCGCCGGGCTTCATGTCGAGGGTGTCGCCGGCGATTTCAAGGACGCCGGAACCTTCCAGGACGTGGTAAATTTCCATGCAGCGGGCGTGGTAGTGGAGCCTGGAGTCTTCGCTGATGGCGGTTACGTGGAGGTTGGCGGCGGCGGTATCGGAGCGTGTGACAATCCTGGTGCTGGAGCCGCAGGGGCAGGGGACGGGCGTTACGGTATCGATCCTGCGGTAAAGGTATTTTTCACCGTTCAGCAGTGCCGGGTGCATGGCAATCTCCCTGGAAAGCGGCGTGCGGGCGATACACGGTCTATTGTACTCTTACGTCGATCGGCCTGAGCGTAGTGACGGAATTTTCACGCCGCAGGCACGGGATGATTTTATAGTTGCCGTGGGGGCCGTCGATTCTGAATCGCGCTTCGGTGACGCGCGGAGGGAGCCACTGTTGCGGTGAGGAGACGCCCGGGCCGTCGGAGCGCCAGCCGCATTCGGCGCCGTCGGGGATATTGAAAAAAGCGAGCCGCATATTCCGTTCGGCGGGGTCGGAGACGGACATGGCCCGGAGCAGGAAGGGGGTGTCACCGGGTTCGGCGTAGACGGAATCGGTGGATTGATCGAGAAGCTTTTCCACCTGGACGTAGTCACCCTGACCTGCGGGGAGACCTTCGTGGGCGATGGGCACGTAGTCGTCGTTCATGCGGACGATCCTTGCCCAGGAGCCCTTGGGCATGGCGATGGCGAACCTGAGGATCCTGTCACGACCGGCAAGACCGCTGTCCTGGGAGACGAGGTAGAAGCCTTCGTGGGGCTTGTCGAGCATTTCGACAAGGAGGCCGCCGGCGAGCCTGTCGAGGGACCTGGCGTTGGGTTCGGACCAGCCGGCCGGAGGGTTATCGGTGGCGAAGGAGCCGCGCCTGTTCGAGAGGAGGGGCACGGGGGCGTCGCCTTTGCGGAAGAAGGTGGAAACAACGCCGTCGCTGATGAGCACGGCAGAGGGTTCGGTGCCTGCGGCGGGCCAGTCCTTGAGGGGAACGTGGGGACCTTCGATGGATTTTTCAAGCTTGATGGGGGCGAGACGGGACGCTCCCATGCGGCTGAGGCGGAGGATATAGGGGGAGCCTTCCGGCCTGACGGTCCTGGGCCTGACGAGGCCGGAGGAAGAAGTTCCTTCTTCGAGCAGGTTGGCCTGGAGGTCGAGGAGTTCATATCGAAGCGGCCCCTGAAGACCCTTGATGCGGATGCTTTCGTCTGCGGCCAGGCGGAGGCCCCATGCTGCGTCGTCGATGCGGATCGTGGAGTTTTCGCAGGAGCTGTAGAACTGGCCGTCGGCAAGGACGAGGCCGGTGAGCGGTTCCATGTCGTTGGATAGCCTGTCGAGGTCGAAAAGCCACCATTGGCCGGGGCCCTTGTCAAACAGGTCGGCCCTGCCCGCGGTATGGAAGCGGTTCTTGTTGTCCTTCCATGAAAGACAGCGCTTGCCGCCGGCGGTGCCCGCGATGAGATCCCACGCAACAGGAGGCGTCTCGTCGCCGGCACGGAGGGCAAGAAAGGGGATCCTGCGCGTGGAGAGCGCTCCGTCGTGGACCCATATCCCCGCGGGACCACCGGTCACGGGATTGACGGCATAGAGGACGTCTTTCTGCCACTGGCGCCTGACGAGGGCCGCGCCGTCCGCGTAGCCGAAGGAACTCCCCGGCCCCAGGGCTGAGATCGGGGCGGCGCCGAGGCGGAGTCTTTCGAGGAGCGGGGAATCGACGGTGCAGAGGACGTCGCCGTCGCGTACGATTTCAATGGGTGAAGTCAGGAAGAGGAGGGACTCATCCGGCGGCTGCGGAGCAAGAGCGGACGGCATGTCGGGTGCGCAGGCCAGTTGCAGCGGGCCGAGTTCAAGGCTGCGGCCACTCACGTGGGAGAGCATGCCGTAGACGTCTTCGGGGGAGCGGTCGAGTTCGCCGACGTAGATGCCGCTCACGACCGGGGCGCCTCCAAGCCATTTCCATGCGGCGGAGAAGTCGTAATCGACGGAGCCGTCGCGCTGGGGGCGGGCGGGTTCCAGGTCTATGCAGGGGGCGATAGGGGCTGCACGGCGGATCGCGATGCGAACGGGTCCGATATCGGTGTCGAGGTAAAGGGCGGGGCGCATTTCTTCGCCGCCCCTGACGGTGAACTTCATGGCGGTAAGGCGGACCGGTTCGTGCAGGCGGACGCCCGCGGCCCATCTCACGGCGGGCCTGTTCATGGTAACGACAACGCTCTTGCCGGACTGGCTGAGGCCGTCGGGGCCCGGGGTCTTGCGGAAAGCAAAGGCCCACTTGCCGTCGTCCGGAGCCGGGACGACGGGGAGGGGCGCGCCATTGACGGTGAGCGAGGCGGTGCCGCCGGGCGGGATGGCCCGGCGCCATTTCTGCGGTTCAGGGGCGCCGATTTCTTCGGCGGAAAGGTAAAGCCTGCTGATAACTGCAAGGCTTTTCGAAGGGCAGAGGATATGAAGGTAGGCGCACGACGGGATAACTTCATCATTTGCTGCAAGAAGACCGCCGTCATCGAGCTTGACTTCGACATGATCGCCGCGGCGGGACATCCGGATGATATCCCAGCGGTGGTGAATGCGGGAGAACCTGGATTGAACCGCGGCGACGGGATCGGTGCCGTCGGAGAGAGTCGTGTCTTCGCCTTTCTTGTGCCCGTTGACATAAAGCAGGCCCGGGCCGGTGAGTCCCTGGGCGATGTAGGCGACGCCAGCAAAAGGGTCAAGGGGGTCGGGGCTGAGAGCCACGACGCAGCCCATGGGCCAGTTGTAGAAGGGGGTGGCGCGTGCGCGCATCCCCGGTGCAAAGGCCAGAGCGATTGACGAAGTGCCCCGGAGAGGATAACGGTAAACAATATGGGCCGGATCGCCGTTGCCGGAATACCAGGTGTATTCCGGGGCGCAGCGCCACCTGCTCATGACTCGCCATGAACCCGAAACCGGCACGAAGCCGGCGGGGGCGCGGCTGAAGGCGAAATCCCTGGCTGAGTCAGCCTGGACGCGGACGAGGTTCGGCCAGGAACCTTCGACGAGGGAGGCTTCCGGTATGCCGCGCGGTTTCCAGCCGTCGGGCGAAGGAAGGATTTTTCTGCCATTGACGTAGAGGCCGTCGGAACGCGCCATAAGGGTTGCTTCATCGCTGCGGGAAAGGGAGGCGGAGGCGCGATTTTCGAGGATTCTGCCGGTGACATCTACGCCGGCGGGTGAGAGGGAAACGGTGAATTCGGCGCCGGCCGCCGGGATGGCGGAGAGGCGAGCGGATGCTCCGCGCCATGCGCCCAACGTGATGCCTCGCGGGCCGAAGACCGGAAAGCGATAGACGGCTTCCCGGCCGTCACGGAGTGTCCATGTGAAACGGCCGCGCGCCCATTCGGTCATTTCGGCGTCGCGCTGGAAGGCTTCCCGTATGTCGCCGGGTTCGGACCAGAAGGACGTGAGGAAGGCGACGAGGCCGGGATGAGAGCTTTCGATCCTGACGTCGTCGACACAGGAACCTTTACCTGCGAGCCTGACGGCGGTTTCGCCGCCCGGGAGGGGAGGGACGTCCCTGAGGGGGAAAACGGTTCCGTCGAGAGCGGCTTCGGAAGGACTGAGGGCGATTTCGTGCCATTCGCCCGGGAGGAAAGGGGCCGCGGTATCAAGTACGATGCGGCCGCCGGCAGGCAAGCCGGAGGTGACCACGAAGCGATTCCCGGAGGTCAGTTCAGCCCAGAGGCCCCTGTCGCCGCGCAGGTGTATGCCGAGAGCGGCACAAGCGCCGTCGCCGGCGAGCAGGAAGGCCGCCGCTGCGGAATAGTCTCTCCAGAGATGGTTGCCCGTGCGTATTTCGCCCGGAGAGGAGGAAGTGCTTTCCATCCGGAAGGGGCTTGCCGATTTGGCCGGGACACGTCCGCCTGCCAGGCTGAGGCCGGTCCCGGAGGATTGCCAGGCGTCGCGTTCTCTGCCGGCGCGCATGAAATCATCGCGAAAAAAGACGTCAGGGAGCGTGGTGGAGCGGACATTTTCAACGGAGACGGCACCGGCGGCTTCAATGGCGAAAGGGAAATGGGCGGCGTCCGGGACATTAACGGTGCCGGAGTAGGAGTCGTTTACGAAGACGTCGATGCGGCCGTGGTTGCCGTAGCATTCCACGGAGGACTTATCCTGGCGGAGCGGCAGGCGGAGATCGGCGGGAGCGGCGGAGCCGTCGGAGAAAGATATGGTTCTCGTGCCGGAGATGAGAATAACCCGGCCGGTGCCGCGCAGGGAGAAGGCGACGTGGAAGCGTTCGGGGGCGGTTTCAAAGATGATGGAACGCGCCGTCTCCCCAGCCGATGCGCAGGGGACCAGGAACGCAGCCAGCAGGAGTATCCTGCCGAAAGAGTGCAGCGGGTTGCCGGTCAACCGTCTCATCTCCCTGAATTGGATTATACAGTTCAGGCGGCCGTGAGACACGGGAGGAGAGGAAGTTCGTTCAGGCGGGACTTTCGTAGAAACGGGTATTATCGGAATGAACGCGTTAAGCGGGGGATATAAGGGTTGCCGTGCGGAGAGAAATGTGGAGCACGGGCAATGAAAAGCGGCGTGACGGGAAGGGTCAGGCGAGTTCCAGGCGCCTGCGGGTGTACCATTCGAGCGAGATGAGCAGTATGAGCAGGAGATAGGCGAACGGGGAATGGCCCGGGTTGAAAACGGTTCTGCGTTCCTTGATCTGAGAGTGTTCGACGAGAGCGGAGACGAGGTCGTCTAGAGCGTCCACGGAGACGTACATGCCGCCGGTGCGGGCCGCCAGGGCATGGAGCATGTCCCTGTTGAGGCCGATGCGTTCGAATTCCAGGTCTTTGCGGCCGACATGGAAGTCCACGGAGGCCGACGGGACGGGTTCGTTTTCGATGGAAGCGGAAGCAACGAGCTTGTAATCGCCGACGGCGGGAGGCGTGAAGTTCGCCCTGTATTCCCCGGTCCCGACGGAAGCCATGGTGAGGAAGCCCGTTTCACCGGTATCGGTCCTGGTCCATTCCGCCGAGACGGAAGCGGTGTCGGAGAGGACGCCGGCGGCGTCGCGGATTCTGGCCGACACCGGGACGGTTTCACCGAGCATGAATTCAGGCTTGGGGACGTCGAGGATGATGCCGGCTTCACCTTCCTTGAGGACATCCTTGCCGGCCAGGAACCTGAGAAGCCCGCGCCAGAAGAGGCCGTGGGTGTCGCCGGGCAGCGTGCGCCAGTTGTAGGTGGGCAGCGCGAGGAGCACGGCAGAACGGCCGCGGCCCGCCCCCGCAGTGACGAGGACGGGGGATCCGGCGGCTTCGGCAGAAGCGTCGGCGACTGCGAGGAGTATTTCGGAACCGGTGCGTGCGGATGCGGCGTGGAGCAGTTCCATGGGGGGCATATTACCGTGTTCGATAAATGCACGGAGAGGTTCGACCAGCGGAGAGCCCAGCCCGGCAGTGGTAAGGGCCATCGGGAAACTGCCCGTGACGGGAGCGGCGGTTTTGTCAACGTGAACCGGCAGAAGCGGGGCCAGTGGCGAGGATGCCCAGCCTCCGGAAGCATAGGAGGATTCGCCTGCTATCATCAGGAGGCCTTTGCCGTCGTTACTGACGAGGTCCGCCATCATCTGCTGCTGCCGTGGCGTAAGGGATGATTCAGGGATGTTGTTGAGCAGGAAGACGTCGAACATGGACATGACGCCTTTTTCCGTGGGGACGGCGGAGAGCGTGGTGCCGCCGACGGAACCCTGGGAGAGAAAGCGGTCCTTGCCGACCCGGACGAGGAAGACGCTTTCGATGTCCGGGTCTTTGAGCATAAGGCGCCGGAGGAACTTGCCTTCGGGGCCGAGCTGGCCTTCCATGTAGAGGACCCTGGTGGACTCTTCCGTGACCTGTACGCTGAAGGGAATGCGGTTATTGCCCGTAACGGCTTCGTCTTCTTCGACGGGGACTTCGGCAACGAGGTTTCTGCGGCCGACGGAGTCAAAGGTGACGTCCACGGGGATTTCCTGGTCGCCGACGATACCGTCGAGGACAAAACCGGCTTCGCCCAGGGTCCGGCCGGAGACGGCATCCTTGATAATAGCGCGGCTGTGGCGGCCGGCGTAGCCGCCGGCGTCAACCCGAACGCCGACGCGTATCTTGACGCCTACGCCTACGCGTTCGGGCAGGACGGTATCGCCGACTTCGATATCCTTGAGGGCCTGGCCGATGCCGTGGGGGATACCTACGCCGACGCAGTCGAGAACCAGGCCCGGCGGAACGGAGTCGACAGGGGCGGTGGTGGTGGCGTTGTGATTGCCATCGGTTACGAGGACGGCCCTGGGGCGTGCGCTGCCCGATACGAGTTCGGCGGCGAAGGACACGGCCGCCGTGATATCGGTCATTTCGCCGGACGGTTCCATGGCGGAAAGATCGCCAGGGTCACCGAGGACATCGTGCGAACGGTCGAAGGCGACAACGGTGAGGTCAAAACGCTTGCCGGCGGCTTCAACAAGGCCGCCTTCCGACAAGAGTGCCGAAGCGGCCCGTTCGAGGCGTTCAGGCAGGCCGGGAGCATCTTTTACGGACATGCTGCGGCTTTTGTCCACGAGGACGACAAGAGGACCTTTTTCGCCTTCGGCGTGCACATAGGTGAGCGTAGGACGCAGGAAGAACATGAGCACGAGGATTATGGCTGCGATTCGAAGGGCCAGCAGCGCCTTGAGATAGCGGGCGGGTATGGAGGACGCGTGCCTGCGGTAAAACCAGACGACGAGTCCAACGCAGGCGGCCGCAAGACCCGCCGCCGCCCACCACGGGGTGTTCTGTGCGAAGGAAACCTGCAACGGGATACCTACCTCATTCCACAAGGTTTCGTAGTGCCATCACATTATAGCAGGGGAGTGTCCATAAGCCCACAGTTTCGTGCCGGGAGGGCGGTTGCGCTATTCAGCGGGGGTGCTGAAGCTCACCTGGAACTCGGCGGAGACTTCCTTGACGGCAGCGGCGTACCTGCCGCGGGCGGTAACGAGTATCCGCCTGTAAGCGCACCGGCGGGCCGCGTGAAGCGCCAGCGCCAGTATCCGCCGGTAAGCGTATTCAGAGAGACCGGAGGTTTCATCGGCGCTGCCGAGCGAGAGGAGCAGCCCGGCCGAAGCGTTCCCGGAATCGGAGCGCCTGTTGAGGAGAGCGCAGGCGAGTTCCAGGAGGGTAATGGGGGAACCTTCTTCGCCGGCAATCAGAAGCTTTTCCAGGCCATCCGGCGGGTCGTACGGCCATTCCGATGCTGTTTCAGCGGCCGGCAGGGTTGAGGCGATGTCGAGCCTGTCTATGGAAGCGACAGCCTGGCGGGCTTTCCTGACCGGGTACCAGCGGCGGCGTTCGGCGGGTGTGATACGGCGCAGGACAGGGACTATGATCGTGCCGTCGGGGTCCTGCAGGCGACGTTCACTGACTGTCAGGACGGGAGGAAAGGCGGGGTCTTCGAGCGGCAGCATGAGCAGGCGTGTTCTGTGGACGAGGCATCCGGCGGCGTCGAGTTCATCGGTTAATTCCACGACATCGTTCCAGGCGGTGAAAACATCGGTGTTCTCGAGGGTTGCATAGAGACTGCCACGTTTCAGGCGGGTGACAGTGCCGTTCTGCAGGAGCGTGGTACATCTGGAAGTGCAGGTAAGTGGAAGATGCCGGCGGTCGAACTGGGGCCTGGACAGCAGTTCGCGGTAGCGGCAGACAGAGACTTCTTCGCCCGGGTAGACGGCGGCGGCGGACAGGACTGTCGATATGCGGACGATAAGCGGGTCATTGAGGTTGGGCGGCGCCCAGGGATACCGGTCGGGGTCCAGTTCGTGCCACGATGCAAGTTTCCGTGCGGCGACGGTGCTTCCGGTGGAATTGTCCACGATCAAGAGCAGGCCGGCAGTGGCGGTCTGCCCGGCGACGGTGCGGTCATCGAGCATTGCAGTGTAAGCGCCGGCCGGCGGAGGGCCCTGGGGGCCAACCTGTGAAATCATGAAGAGAGGGATTTTGCGGGCTTCACCGGGTGAAGTGTGCGTGTTGAAGGCGCCTATTTCAAGGGAACCGATATAGAGGCCCGGGGTGCCGGTGCCGGGTGAATATTTCGTGACGCGTGCTTCGGGATATTTCCTGAAGGTCCAGGTTGGGAGGATGGACGGCCCCGTGGCGAAGGGCGGCTGCCAGAAGACGACAAGCCCTTGAGCGCCGGTTTCATCTCTGAACCATGCGGCGAAATCCGCAGCTCCGAAAGCGAATTCGCCCGTGGCGGCGCCGGCGGGAGCCGCCGCGAACATGCCTATCTGGCGCTTTACCGCCGAGAGGCCGGTCTTGTTCTGGTTGACGGTAATCAGGGACTCGTCGTCAGAATCCACGCCGAAGTAGTAGCGGCCGCTTACAGGGAGGATTATCCTGCCGAGCAGTTTTGCGACGAAGTAATCGGGTCTGCCCTCGGGGGGAAGCAGGGTCCATGGATGGGGCAGGCGCGCCGAAGCGAAAGGACGGGTGTTTTCCACGAGTTTGAGAAAGTTCTGTTCATTGGCCTGCCAGTTTTTCCGGACGCGGAAATCTTCATTGGAAGGCGCTTCGTAGTATTCCACTGACACGCCGTCCCGGACCTGGATATCGGGCGGCGGGGGCATGGCGAGTTTGGGGGGGGTATCCGCATCAAGGGCGGAGACATTGTAGTCATAGACGCCGTCCATGAGCGGAAAGACAAGAAAGAGGTCGGAGGCCGGTGCGAGAGGTTCGTGCGCTATGGAATAGGAGTCGGAAAGCACTGTGCCGGCTGCATCTTCGAGCCGCCAGGGCACTGCGAACGACGGATTGCCGGCCGGGGTGATTTCCAGGTAGCGGACATGTTCGAGGAGTTGAGGGTACAGGGTGAGGGCGGCCAGTTCGGCGCCCGGCGCGACGGGGGCTTCGATTTCCATGCGCCAGACGAGGGAAGGGGAAGTTTCGCCGGCGGCAAGAGCGCAAAGGACCAGCGTGCAGGACACTGTCAGCGCCGCGGTCCTGCTAATCCGCACCGGTTTCCTCCGCGGCAGGGACGTCGGCGTGATGATTCCCGCCGGGATGGTCCAGTCCGTGCAGGGTTTTTTCCCAGAAATGAGCCTTGGTGAAGAGTTGCAGGAAACCTTTCCATGCGGCCAGGCTTATGAATATCCAATAGATGGGCGACACCAGCGCCCACGGGATCAGGTCATAGAGCTTGCGCCGGATACAGCCGAGGACGTTTATGAGTATGAACACGGCGTTCGAAACCAGGAGCGTGACCGTGACATACCAGAAGACCTGGCTCACCACGGACCACGGGTCCATGACGGACCTCGCGGCATCAACGTAGTTTTCGTACCACATCTGCCATGGGCTGGAGAGGTAGTAGATGCCTATGGCCCAGTAGATGGGGTTGAGGAGCAGCATGAGCGACAAGCCGCCGACGGTCAGGAGGAAGCTGAGGTAGCCGCGCGGACCCAGGCGCCAGAGCCCTGGAACACCCATGGGGAAGCGTCTTGTATGTACGAGGTGGGTCTGGATGTAACCCTTGACCCAGCGGGAGCGCTGGCGGATCCAGTTGCCCAGCTTCGAATTGGCTTCTTCGAAGGTGGTCGAATCCATGACCCGGGTCTTGAACCCGTGCTTGTAAAGCCTTATGCCGAGGTCGCAGTCTTCGGTGACGTTGAAAGGGTCCCAGCCGCCGAGTTCCCGGAGGGCGGAGGTCTTGAAATGGTTACTGGTGCCGCCGAGCGGGATAGGGACGCCAAGCGCGTGCAGGCCGGGGAGGAAGAGGTCGAACCAGACGGAGTATTCCATGGTGAACCAGCGGGTCAGGTAGTTTTGCCTGGGGTTGTAGTAATTGAGCTTGGCCTGGAGGCAGACGATCTTTTCCGGAAGGCGGCGGAAGGCGGCGACGGCTTTCTTCAACTGGTCGGGTTCCGGGCGGTCTTCGGCGTCGAAGATCACGACGTATTCGCCGCGGGCCTGCTGGAGGCCGTGGTTACATGCTTTGGGCTTGGTTTTCGGCTGTGAATCAGGGATGATGATCTGGCGCACACAATCGGGGAGGTGGACTTTTTCAAGGGCTTTGCGTGTTTCGAGGTCGTCTTCTTCGAGGAGCAGGAGGACGTCGAGCTTGTCCCGGGGGTAGTCGACCGAAAGGGCGGCGGTGACTATTTTGTGCGCGACTTCATGTTCCTTGTACATGGGGAGGAGGATGGTGTAAACGGGGAGGTCTTCGTCCTCGAGTTCCGCTATTTCTTCAGGCTTGATGCGGATTTCCCAGTGATGGAGGAGGGAGAGCAACACGGTAAGCAGCTTGTAGAGGATTACGACGAGGTAAAAGCCGCTGACGACGAAATTGAGCACGGTCAGGAATATCTTCCAGTCCCTGAGGTAGAGCACGAGGGCGGCTGCGAGGTAGACGAGAAAGAAAAAGATCTGGCGGCCGGTAAGAGTGATAACTGCGGATTCGGACGCGTGTTCGCGGAGGAATTTCTGCACGGTAGGGTCTGCATGCGCTTCCGGGACAACAGATTCGTCCAGTTCGTCCGGTATTTTCGATGCGTCGATCTCAGGCACTCGCGGCTTCTCCGATTCTTTCCAGACGAGGTATTATACAATCCAATAGAGGCGAGAGACAGTGCTTACCGGGACAAAAACGATATGGTGCCGGAGGGCAGGGCCCCCGGTTATTGTTCCAGGAGGATGCCCCTGCTGAGGTCAAGGCCGGCCATTGTGGCGGGATCGTACGGGGTATCCAGCAGTATGCCTTTGCCTACGGTAGCGGCGAAGATTTTATTCATGTCATTCATCTCGGGCTGGGACATGTTGAAGGCGGTAAGGGAATCGGAGCGGGTCATCAGGTCTATGCAGTGATCAATGTGGCCGCAGGAGTGAATGGCGCCTGAACCGAATTCCTTGAGGAGGCGTTCATCATACGGCTTGACGAATTCCGCGTACATCGCGGGCGAAAGATTGACGATGGAGTCGTCACGGAGCATTACGTGGCCCTTGAAGAGCCTGTGCCAGTGGGCGAAATAGCCGGTGTCGCGCTCGGGGACGATCTTCATCCATTCCCGCATGAAGGCGGCGTAGGTATCCGTGATGAGCGCCAGGGCGGCTTTGATTTTTTCCGGTTCGGAGTAGAAAGCGATGTACATTTCGGAGCCCCAGAGGAGTTCGAGAATATCCACGGGACCCTGCAGGTCGGGATGGTATATCCAGACGAATTCCTTGAGGAGCGGGTAAGGGGCGAGCATTTCAATAAAGTATTCAGCGGTCTGGAAGACGGAAGCGCCCAGACCGGTGAGCAGGTCGGGAATGCCTGCGTCCAGCATGCGGTCAATGGCGGAAGGATCCTGGAAAGGCCGGGTAGTGGGAAGGGTGTCCAGGCTTTCGTCCATCCAGAACATTTCGGCGCCGAAGACACTGGAAAGTATCCCCGTGCCGTAGTTTGCACGGATGCAGGGGACGTGGCGGGTACGAGCACAGGAGGCCCGGTAAACGGGGGCAAGCTGCTGGAGGAGCATCTGTTCCATGCTGCGGATGGCGTCGTTGACCAGCACGGAAGGCCATTCGCCGGGAGCATCGCCGCCTTCGGAATCGTTCATGCGGAAACCGGTGGAGAAAGATTCAAAGTTGAGGAGGCGTTTCCATTCGGAGAGCTTCCGGCGTTCGAAATCGGGGTCCAGGGAATTTTCGAGCTTGTCGAGCCAGCGGTTGAGTTCTGCCATGGGTATCTCCGGCGTTTGCAGTGTTTTCCCAGACGGCGGGATCGGGAGAAAAGAATAGCACAAGGCGGTTGCGGGGCAAGGTGAAGAAGGAAATACGGCCCTGCTTTTTCATTAGACAGTAGAGAGAGCGTAAGTATCATCGGGTTGGTGGGAATGGGGCAGTGTTTTCTGCAGCGAACCTGTATAAAGCACAAGGAGATTAACATGGCATCGTTGAAAGGCAAGGTTCTGGTGGCTCAGGGCGGAGGGCCCACCGCGGTAATAAACCAGAGCCTGGTGGGTGCGGTGCTGGAGTCGCGGAAGTTCCCGCAGGTGACGAGGGTATACGGGGCACTGAACGGCGTGAAGGGGATAACAGGCGAGGAGTTTCTCGACCTGACACAGGAGACAACGAACAACCTCGAGATGGTAGCCGCAACGCCATCGTCGGCGATGCTGTCCACAAGGGATAAGCCGGACGAGAAGTACTGCGCAAAGATGTTCGAGGTGATGAAGGCGCACGACATCAGGTATTTCTTCTATATAGGCGGCAACGATTCGTCGGACACGGTGCGGATAGTGAACGAGCAGGCCGCGGCCGAAGGTTACGAGCTGAGGGCGATACACATCCCGAAGACAATAGACAACGACCTGATGGAGAACGACCACACGCCGGGCTACGGGTCGGCGGCGAGATTCGTTGCGAGCGCGTTCATGGGAGTGAATCTCGACAACCGTGCGCTGCCGGGCGTGTACATCGGCGTGGTCATGGGAAGGCACGCGGGATTCCTGACGGCGGCGAGCGCCGTGGCGAAGAAATACCCCGACGACGGCCCGCACCTGGTGTACGTGCCGGAGAGGGCGTTCGATCTGGAGAAGTTTACGAAAGATGTGAAGGCCGCGTATGCGGAGCACGGCAGATGCGTGGTGGCCGTATCCGAAGGCGTGTCGGACAAGGATCACAACCCGATAGCGACGAAACTCGTGGAGAACGTCGAGAAGGACGCACACGGCAACGTGCAGCTGTCCGGCACCGGCGCGTTGGGCGACCTGCTGGCGAACCACGTCAAGAAGACTACGGATATCAAGCGGGTGAGGGCGGACACGCTCGGGTATCTGCAGAGATCGTTCATCGGCGTGGTATCCGACGTCGATCAGCGTGAGGCGCGCGAGGTGGGGGAGAAAGCGGCTCAGTTCGCCATATGGCACGACGTGGACGGGTCGATAGCGATAAAACGCACGGGCAACTATTCGGTGAATTACGAACTGGTGGAACTGGAGAAGATAGCGGCGAAGACAAGGGTGATGCCGGACGAGTTCATCAACAAGGACGGGAACAACGTGACGGACGCTTTCATGGCGTACGTCACGCCGCTCATAGGAAGCAGCATGCCGGATGCGGCAAGGATAAGAGCGCCGAAGGTGAAGAAGATTCTGGGCAAATAGAACGAGCGGAAGGCGGATGGAGAGGGGCTCCCCGGGCTTGCCCGGGGAGCTTTATTTTGGGGATGGGCGAACCGTAGCCTGATTGCTCGACACGGGAGGCTTTGCGACGCTGATGAACCACGTGAGGACGACAGATGCAGCCGCTGCAAGTGCGCCGCAGTAGAAGGGGAAACGGTATCCCCACTTGGCATAGAGAAAGCCGCCGACAAGGGGAAGAGTCACGGCGCCGACGTGGTTCATGGTGACTCCCATGGCGAGGAGTTGGGTCCGTTCGCCGGGGAGGGCTATGCGGTTGGCATAGGTGGGGACGGCGACGCGCAATGCGACCATCGAATTATCGATGACGTAAACGGCGTAAAGGGCCCTGATGTCGCGTAGAAGCGTGAAGAGGATGAAGAAAGCGGCTACCGAGGAAAAGTAGGCGGTCAGGATCGGCCTTTCGCCGAAGCGGTCAACGAATCTGCCGGCAAGAGGAGCAAGGACCGTGCAGATGAATTGGCTGGCAAACATGAGCGCCGCGATAGTTTCGGCGTTTTTGCCGTATTCCCTTACGAAGACAAGAACCGCGAAGAGCATGAAAATCTGCTTGCGCATGCCGTCAAGGAGTTCGATGCCGCAGTAAACGCGGTAGCGTTTCGAGAAAACTCGATGGAACTTCATGCGGGTGGCGGATTTCAGGCGAATATCGGGAACGAAAAAAACCGGCAGGGCGCCGATGGCGACAAGCGTGCCGGCAAGCAGGAACAGGGTGGAAAGGTTGATATCGAAGAGAACGCGGAGAAGCCACACGGCGCCGAGTCCCGCAAGCACGCCGACTGCGCCGACGCTGCGCAGAATGCCGAGGGTGCGGCCTTCTCGTCCGGGAACGGCAAGGCCGAGCTGCATGGAGCTGACGAGCGGCATCCACATGTGCAGCCCGAAGCTCCAGACAAGCGAGAAAACCATGACTTGCCAGATGGAGTCCGCGACAAAATAGGCCGCAAGTCCGCCGCCCGCCATCAGGAGCATGAAAGTGGACAGGCGCGGCTCGGAGAATCCAATAAACAGGGCAATGACGAAGAAAGAGAGAATGCCGCAGGATTCACGGACGGATTCAAGCCATCCCTGCTGCCACTCGTTGGCGTGGATTACGTTGTGGAGAAAAGGCACGTTGGCGGTCATATGAAAGAAGGTGCCGAGATTCAGGACGAATATCGCGGCGGCCAGCATGACGAGTCCGCGCATGCGGGTCTTCTCATCTATTATTCCAGAAGGACTTGCGGAAGCGGCATCATCCTGCTGCGGTGACATGTTGTCTCCGGAAGGGGCCGGCGCCGGGCTGCCGGCCGGCATTATAACACGACTGTGAGCGGTATAAACGGCAATCCGGAAGTCGGAGCGTAGCGGGAAGAACCGCGCTGCAACAAGTCGTTATGAGCGACTGGGAAAGCGGGAACATGCGGAGATAAAAAAATCCTCCCGCCGGGCAGCGGGAGGATTCACGAGTTCAGAGCGTTAGAGGGGGCGGACTGAAGTAGCTTCCGGCCCTTTGCGACCCTGGCCGGGAGTGTACTCGACTTTCTGATTTTCTTTCAGAGTCTTGAAGCCGTCCATCATGATATTGGAGTGATGCACAAATACATCTTCCCCGCCACCGTCAGGAGTAATGAAACCGTAGCCCTTCTGTTCGCTGAACCACTTCACAGTACCTTTTGCCATGAACAATCTCTCCTAAATACACTTGGGGGACTTCCACATCGGAAGAACCCGAACTTGCTTGCCGCAGACCTGCAAACGCGCAGGACAGACAACGGCAATTTCCGAAATGATTGATTTCCGGGAAAAGAAGAAACCACTCACTGGGAAAGGCAGCCTTAACGACAACCAAAACCAATTATAGCACAATTGGCGTCCAGGGAAAGCTAAACGTGGGAAAAATCAAAGAAATAATAGAATGGAAGCGTCCCGGCGAATTTTGATTGTTACCAAACTTATAGCCGGATTTCATGTTTTCCCTGTTCCCCCGTGTCCGTGCCTGTCTGCCTGTGGCGGTCGCACCGGCGATCAACTATGCGCACGCAACTCCAAGCAACATAAGGGGGTTATGCCACAACGCGGCGCGGCGCAACGGGTTGGGAGATGGAGCCACCCGTCGGATTTGAACCGACGACCTGCGCATTACGAATGCGCTGCTCTACCGCTGAGCTAGGGTGGCTCCGCGACAGGCATTATACATGTGCGCCGGCCCGCGGGCAAGGGCGGGCTATTTCCAGGAGGGCGAAACGGAAAGACGAAGAATGCGGCGGGATATTTCAGAGACGCGGAAAGGATCGGCAATGCGTTCACCGACGACCCAGAGAATTTCATCACCGGAAAAAACGAGCGGAACACGGTCGCGTTCTTCGCGGGGGACGCCTGTTTCGGGGAGAAAGTCGGAGAGTTTCTTCCGGCCCGGGGCGCCGAGCGGATGGAAGAAATCGCCATCTCTGCGGGTGCGGACACGAAGAGGGCCGTCGGAAAGGCTGTAGGCATCGACAAGTTCGCACCAGCGATTGCCTGAAGAGAAGAAGGAGGAGAGTGCGTCAATGCCGCCGGAAGGCATGTCTTCAAGATCGGCGGAGAGGACGGAGCCGTCAGGAAGGCGGAGGCGGCCGGGGATGTCGAAAAGGAGACCTTCATCGGAAAGAGAAGGCCATGGCGCGGCGGCGACGATTTCAGATTCCTTGACGCGCACGCGTGCGCCGGAAGGGAGGTTGGCGGTGAGCCCCGGCGGCAGGTCTTTTATGTCGAGCCAGGCGTCACGGCCCAATTGCGAGCCGGTCAGGAAATACAGCAGCCTGCGGCGAAGCGGCGGCGGGAGCGAAAGCATGCCGGAGCGGTCCAGCACGGTCACTCCCCAGCGTTGCGAGATTATGTGCGATGAGGCGGAATCGCGGGCGAGAGCTTCGAATTCACGGTTGTCGGAGGCAAAAAGCAGTGAAACCTTGCCAAGGGATTCGGCTGCGCCGGGGACGGCTTCTTCAAGATCTGGGATTATCTTCCGCCGGATGATGTTCCGCTTGTATGCATCGGAAAAGTTGGAGGAGTCGATACGGAAAGAGACTGAATTGGCGTCGGCATATTCCATGATGAGAGAACGGGGGGCCGATATCAATGGCCGCACGATCCTGAAGCCGTGCGATGAAGAATCCATCTCCATGCCCGGCAGGGATTCGGGAACGGCGCCACGCGCCAGGCGGAAGAGAAGGTTTTCGGCGAGGTCGTCCCTGTGGTGTGCCATGAGGACGGCATCGGCGGCGAAACCAGTGGCGGCAAGACGCAGGAAAGTCAGGCGGGCGAGACGGGCCTGTCCTTCGGAGACGTGACGGCCGGGAGATTCGGCAAGTTGTGCGGCGGCGGAGACAAACGGCATGGAAAGCGCCGCCGCGGCGGAGTAGACAAAATCGCTGTCCGCCCGTGATTCAGCGCCTCGGATTCCATGATCGAGGTGGGCGACGATACAGCGTGGCGCCACGGGGCCGAGCGAGGAAACGAGGTGCATCAGCACCATGGAGTCCATGCCGCCGGACACGGCAAGCACAACGCGCGTGGAAGGCCCCAGGGAACAGGAACGGAGCGCTTCCGCGAAGATATCCGGCAGGGACGTAAAGTCACCGGCCATGGCGGTTCCTTTCGGGCCATTTTGCTTCAGGGACGGCGGCCGCTGCAAGGGCGTCGAAGAGTCTTTTACAGGAGGGGCATTGGCCGCAGTGCGCGGGACCAGGGCCGTAGCAGGACCAGAGGCGGGTCGAATCTATCCGGAGATCGTCCAGCATGGCGGCCAACTGTTGCTTGGTGAGTTCAAGGGTGGGAGATACAACGGAAACGGCGCTTTGAGTGGAATAGCCGAGAGAGCGGTTGGTTGCGTCCATAAAGGCCGGGCTCCCGTCGGGGAAAGAAACGGATTCATCGCTGTTGAAGCCCATGATAACGTCGGAACGATGCATGCTTTCTGCAATCGCTGCGGCTGCCGCGACAAAGACACCGTTCCGGTTGGGGACCCACACCGCCGTATCGGAAGATTCTTCCGCGTTCAGAGCGGGCGGCACAAGGACGGACATCCACGGTAAGGCAATGACGTCGTGAGTGAACCCGAGTGCCCGGGCAAAGTACGCCGCAGCCGAGATTTCCATGCGTGCCGCCGGCTGGCCGTAGTCAAAGGTCAGCGCCAGTACGGAGGAGTCCCGGTTGTGGCGGGCATACAGGTGAAGGGCGGTAACGGAGTCAAGACCACCGGAAACGACAGCAACGCCCCCCCCCATTGTCAAAACTCCAGGAAATTGGCAAAAAGCCTGCTGCCCGTATCCGTAAGGATGCTTTCGGGATGGAACTGGACGCCTTCGACCGGCATTTCCCTGTGGCGGACGCCCATGATTTCCGAATGGTCGTCAGAGCGCGCAGAGACTTCCAGGCAGGCCGGAAGGGAGTCTTCTGGGACGATGAGAGAATGATAACGCGTGGCGGTGAAGGGGTTCGGCAGATCGGCAAACACACCTTTGCCGTCATGGTGGATAGGGCTGGTCTTGCCGTGCATGATGCGCCCGGCCCGGACGACTTTCGCTCCGAAAACTTCCGCAACGGCCTGGTGGCCCAGGCATACGCCGAGGATGGGAAGCTTTCCCGACCAGTACTTGATTACCCACTTTGAAATGCCGGCTTCTTCCGGGGTGCACGGCCCCGGGCTGATAATGACGTGGGAGATGCCGGGACATTCTCCGTCGATGGTTTCCGGAGTGGTTGTATCGTTGCGGTAGACTCGGACGTCGGCGCCTAGAGCGCCTACGGCCTGCACGATGTTGTAAGTGAAAGAATCGTAGTTATCGATGACGACGACCATGAAGATCTCCCGGAGAAAACATCCACGTGGGTCGGACCGATGCTGAGCCGAACGTGTCCCTGTCCCTAACTTGCCGCCCGGTGACTAGTTGTTCCACTTCTTGATAAGGGAACTGTCTATGGTGCTGCGCCGGATGAAGTCGCGGACGACACGGTATTTGCCTATGGCCAGACCGGAAGAGCCGATCAGCTCGATAGTGAAGCGCCTGGAGTCGAAGGCTTCCTGCATGGCGTCCGGTATCTGTTTGAGGACTTCTTCCCTGACCCGCTTCTTGACGTCCTCGGAGAGGCCGCGCTTGAGAGCTTCCTTGAGGACCAGAGAATCACCCGGTTCCTGAACGTTCAGGAAGACCGATTCGTAGACGGCGGAAGCGGGTGGAGTAACGGCTTCGGCGACCTGGGCGAATACGTCTTCCCAATCGACATCGTCTTCTTCGAAAGCCACGGCGATGGTGATTTCACGGCCTTCCTTGAGTACGTTATCTTTGCCTGGGAAGCGGGCGGGCTGGATGGGGCGGGACGCGGCCTGGAAGGCATCTACCTTGTATATCGTACTGTCGCCGTCATCGGTCAGGCGGACGGTAATGTCTATGTCGTCCAGCACCTTTATGGGGCGTGTCTTGCCTTCCGGGTCGGCTATTCCAAGAACCGTGGCGATTTCGGTTATGGTCAGCGGCCTGTCGGTGCCACGGGAGTTCTTCAGGTGCAGGTCGTAGACCCATATCGCATGCTGGGATTCGCCGGCCGGCCCGGTGATTTCAAAACGGGAAGGGCGGCCCATGCGGGTTTCCTGCCACCACATCCACTGGGAGTGCCAGTACTTCTTGTTGAACTCGAAACGATCGAGCTGCGGGTGGAATTCGTCGCCGAGGCGGGTGTAGTCGAGACACAGGACGGGGCGATGCATGAGCATGAAATTGTAAGCGTTGGAGATACCTTCCACCACGACGGTCATCTGGTCCATTTCGGGGTCGAGGGGCGGGAAGATGGCGACGCCCCAGCGGGTTTCACCGGGGTTCAGAAGACCGACTTTTTCAACATTGGGTTCTTTGGTCCCGAACTGCCCGACAAATTCCTGGGTGGAGTGGACGTTTTCGAGAATGGAAGCGGCCACCTGGTCCCTGACAAGAAACCCGCCGACTTCCTGGGAAGTGCGGCCTTTGTCGGTTCTTATCCATATACGGGGGTACAGGGTAAGGGTCTGATCGGTGCTGTTGGTGATCGAGTAGGGGAGTACGAAAAAACGCCTGGCGGCATTGCCGGCAAGATAAAGCTCGGTTTCCACGGGGATGAGTACGGAGAAGTCTTCTTTCCTCAGGTACCAGCCGCTGAATTTCTTGACCGGTTCGCCGGGAACGGTGCCGGACCAGAAAAGCTCGCTGCCGGGGATGGTGGAAGCCAGGTTGTTGAGAAGGTCTTCGGCGGTGGCCGGTTCCTGGACGTCAATTTCCTTTTCGTCGGCAATTATGGGGACAGACCTGGTTTCCCAGAGGCGGTCTTTTTCGGAATTCAGTTTCCTCTGGAGATTTTCAAGATCGCGCTGACCCTTTTCTTCGCGGTCAGTATGTTCCTTCTTTATCTGCTCGGTTGTCTTGGCGGTGAGTGAAAAGGCCGCGGGAGCCGTAAGAGAGGATACGAGTAGAAGGAGTAGCGCCCTTTTCATCATATCTCCTTTGCATAACCTGCAATAACCGCCCATAATTCACCCCCGGGCGGGTGAAGTATTATAGGTGTGGCCGGAAACCAAGTCAATACGAATTCCGCTTGCCAGGGTCCGCAGAGGCGTCCGGTGCTCACACGCCGGGGGTGTAACCGAGGGAGATGTTCGTGGTATAAGACAATGTGCGTTGCGGAACAGCCTGTTGTCGACCTGGCGAGACAAGGCGGGTAACCATTGCAGATGGGACCGAAACCATGAAAAAAGGCGGAATAGCGGCAGTTGCGGGTATGATAGTGCTGGCGGGGGTCTTGGCGGTGGCGTTCATCCGGCGACCGGGCGATGCGGGCGGGCAGGTGGAAGGCGGCAATACGCCACAGATAACTTTTGCCGCGAGCGTGACAAGAGTGGTGGCGGAAGTGGAAAGCGGAATCATCGAGAAACCGTTCGTCATGGTTGAGGATCCGGCGGCCGGTGGAGGACTGTCGGTGGAGCTGCCGGAAAACCCGGACAAGACCGAGCTGAATCCCAAGACGCGTACCTCGGGAGGCGAACCGGCTTTCTGGAAAGATGTGGATGCAGGTAAGTACGTCGGACAGGCCCTGTACCCCAACGGGGCGATAAGGGTGCCGTTCGAGGTGTTGAAAGCCGGAGATTATTCAGTGTGGTTCCGTGCCTACTGGTTGCACGGATGCGCCAATTCGGTGTATTTCATGATAGATCCCCGCAAAGACCCGGTGGATGCGGACGGTAATGGCGAGTATGATGACGAAATAGTGCCGGTATCTCTGGACGGTGCCGGGACATACAAGGTATGGCACTGGGTGCGGTACGGTCGCGAAGGAGATGTTTTCCATCTGGACGCAGGCCGGCACGAGATTGTGATTTACAATCGCGAGGACGGGGTGAGACTGGACCAGGTGTTGTTTGCCGAGCTTGCCGGTGGCAACCAGTACTATCCGACCGGAGTCGAGGAAAGTTTCCCGGCGGAGCCGTCCCCCGACCTTTGACAGTCGATATTTCAAACTGTATAATCCCGTATCTTGTTACAGGACAAGCACTAGAACGTGAGGATGCCATGCGCGTAGGTGTTGCCGGATTCGGGACCGTCGGTATGGGTGTGGCCAAGCTGTTGCTTGACCCGGAGAACAGGTTCGGGTTCGTCAAAAACAGGCCCGAACTGGCGGCTGTTGCGGATATCGACTGGGAGACCGAACGGGAAGTTACTCTGCCTAAAACGGTGCGCAGGGAGGATGATGCCGTTGCTCTCGCGAAGGCGGAAGACATAGACGCGGTGGTGGAATTGATAGGCGGGACGGGGGCGGCTTTCGATGTAATCATGGCGGCCGTCGATGCAGGAAAACCCGTGGTGACGGCAAACAAGGCGCTGCTGGCGGAGAGGGGCAGGGAAATTTTCGCTCCAGCGCGTGAAAAGGGAGTGTCCATAGGATTTGAAGCGTCGGTATGCGGCGGAATACCGCTGCTGCGATCAATACGGGCGGGCTTGGCTGCCGACAGGATCGAGTCGTTCAAGGGAATTCTGAACGGTACGTGCAATTTCATACTCAGCCGGATGTACAGGGATGCGGCCGGCTATAAGTCGGCACTGACGCTGGCGCAGGAGCAGGGATACGCCGAGGCGGATCCAACGCTGGATGTGAGCGGTACCGACAGTGCACATAAGCTGGTTCTGCTGGCGGGGCTTGCGTTCGGCGCCATGCCGTCCATGAAGGACGTGGACGTGGAAGGCATAGACGGTCTTGACAGCCGTGACGTGGTTTACGGCAGGGATCTGGGGTATGTCACCAAGTTGATAGCATCCGGCAGGCGGCGCGGGGCCGGGGCGATGGAACTGTCCGTACATCCGACGTTACTGCCCGCAGCACATCCTCTTGCGGCAGTATCGGGGGCATACAATGCCGTGTGGGTGGATAGCGACGCCGTGGGAACCACGATGTACTACGGCCCCGGCGCAGGCATGATGCCTACCGCCAGCGCGGTGGTTTCGGATCTGCTGGACGTGGCGTCAGGATCTGCGATGATCGAATTCGAGAGGCTTGGGTTCATCGGTGCTGAGCCCGCGCAGACCGTGTCGCTCAGTAGTACCGACAGCAGGTTCTACATGCGGTTTACGGTGAAAGATGAGTTTGGAGTGCTCGGGAAGATAGCGGGCATGCTGGGCAAACACCGGGTGTCGATAGCTTCCGTGGTTCAGAAAGCGTCCAGCGATCCGACAAGCGTGCCTATCGTCATGTTGACGCATACTGCCAGGGAGAAGGATGCGGCCACGGCGCTGGCCAGGATTGACGAGGAGGAATTCGTCACGGCGCCGACGGCGGTGCTGAGAATCGACGACGAGGAGAACCTCCTTTGAAATACGCCGTGATCATACCGGACGGCATGGCGGACTACCCGGTCGAGAAGCTGGGCGGGAGGACTCCGCTCGAAGCCGCCGCCACGCCGAACATGGACAGACTCGCATCCGAAGGCGAAGTCGGCCTGGTGCGGAACGTGCCGGTGGGGATGAGTCCCGGCAGCGATGTGGCGATAATGTCCGTGTTGGGGTTTGACCCGAGGGTTTATCACACGGGCAGGGCTCCCCTGGAGGCTCCGGCCATTGGCGTGGAGTTAAGCCGGGGCCAGGTGGCTTTCCGAATGAACCTCGTTACGGTGGCCGACGGGCTGATGGCCGATTATTCAGGTGGGCATATCGAGACAAAGGAAGCAGCGGTACTGGTACAGACGCTTGAGGAAACGCTCGGCGGCGGGTTTTTCCACTTTCACGCCGGCGTATCCTACCGGCACCTTGCAGTAACCAATCGGATGGATCTCTTGGACCTCGTTACCACGCCGCCGCACGATATCAGCGGAAAGGAAGTATCCGATTACTTGCCGAGAGGTGTCGGTGCGGAGGAGGTGATAGCGCTCATGGCCGAGGCCGGACGGCTGCTTGAGCAGCACGAGATCAACAGCGTGAGGCGTGATCTCGGCGAGAATCCGGCGAACGCGGTATGGTTCTGGGGACAGGGCACCCGTCCGGAAATACCCGCCTTTTCGGTCGAATACGGGAAGAGGGCTGCGGTGATAAGTGCGGTTGCTCTTCTGCAGTCGCTGGCCATATATGCGGGGATGGACGTGCTGGACGTTGAAGGAATGACCGGTTATTATGACACGAACTATGCCGGCAAAGGCGAATGCGCGGTCAGGGCGCTGAATGAAGAAGGATACGACGTCGTCGTGGTGCATGTCGAGGCACCGGATGAAGCCGGCCACAATGGAGACGTGGAGCAAAAGGTGAAAGCCATAGAAGCAGTGGACAGGGAGGTGCTGGGCAGGCTCCTCCAGGAATGCGGCGGCTCGGACATGAGCGTCTATCTCCTGGCGGACCATCCCACTCCGATTAGCGTCAAGAGCCATACGTCCGAGCCTTCGCCCTACCTTATGTGGGGCGCAGGGACGGAGCATACTGGGGCCGAAGCCTTCGGTGAAAGCGCATGCAGGGCTTCAGGCCGGTTGATGGAAGAAGGATGGAAAATGATGAAGAGGTTCCTGGCGTACTGAGGCAGGCGACCTCTGTTAGGAGCACGGAAATGAGTCCGGCGAAGAAGAGCGACAGAAAAGGAAAGGATGACAGCCCCGCCGGGGCCAGGATAGCGGTCTATGACACCACTCTCAGGGACGGCGCCCAGGGCGAACATGTGTCTTTCAGCCTCGAGGATAAACTGGACATGGCGCAACACCTGGATTGGCTTGGCGTTGACTACATCGAAGGCGGATGGCCGTTCAGCAATCAGAAAGACATAAGTTTCTATGAAGAGGCGGCCAGGCTGAAACTGGAAAATGCCAGGCTGGCGGCTTTCGGTTCGACGCGAAGAGCCAAGAACAAGGCGTCGGAGGACGACAACCTGATCGCACTCGTGAACAGCAGGGCGCCCGTAGTGACTATCTTCGGCAAGACGTGGGATCTGCATGTGACGGATGCTTTGCGCGTTGATCTCCCGGTCAACCTGGAAATGATCACTGATTCGGTGGCGTTCGTCAAGGCCCATGACCACGTGCAGGAAGTCGTGTACGACGCGGAACATTTTTTTGACGGGTTCTTCGCAAACCGCGATTATGCGATGAAGACGGTAGCCGCCGCCGTGGACGGCGGGGCGGACGTCATAGTATTATGCGATACCAACGGCGGCAGGCTTCCGCATGAGATCGAAGAAGCGACGCGGGAGGTGATAAGGCGCTTCGGAAGCATGGTGTGCGGTATCCATACACACAATGATTCGGGACTGGCGGTCGCCAACAGCGTAGTTGCCGTACAGGCGGGATGCAGGCATGTGCAGGGCACCGTCAACGGGCTTGGCGAAAGGAGCGGTAACGCCGATCTCTGTTCCGTGCTGCCCAACCTCGAGCTGAAACTGGGGCTTGAAACGGTGGGCAGGGAAAGGTTGAGGCGGCTCACCGAGCTGAGCAGGTATGTCTATGACACCGCAAACCTGATGCTGAAGGACAACCAGCCTTTTGTGGGCAGAAGCGCATTTGCGCACAAGGGCGGAGTGCACGTGTCGGCCGTACAGCGGAACACCAGGACTTATGAGCACATCGATCCGGAAACGGTCGGAAATGAGAGAAGGGTGCTGGTCAGCGAGCTGTCAGGCCGGTCGAACGTGGTTGAAAAGACCAGACACCTGGAACTCGAAAAGCATCCGGAAAAGATGAAGGATATCCTCAACGAGGTCCAGAGGTTGGAAAACGAAGGATACCAGTTTGAAGCGGCGGAAGCTTCTTTTGAACTGCTTGTGCGGCGCATAGTCGGGGAATTCAGGCCGTTTTTCAAGCTGCTCGGCTTCCGCGTTACGGCGATCAACAGGGACGGTTCCCTGGATGCGACCGAGGCAACGGTTAAAGTCCAGGTGCGTAACGAGGTCGAGCTGAGCGCTGCGGAGGGGAACGGGCCGGTGAGCGCGCTGGACAAGGCGCTCAGAAAAGCCCTGGTGAAGTTCTACCCCGTGTTGGAAGAGATGACTCTTGCCAATTTCAAGGTACGCATAGTGGACGCCCAGAAGGCTACGGATGCAAAGGTCAGGGTTATTATAGAAAGCCGGGATCCCGAAACGCACTGGACCACGGTCGGCGTGAGCGCAAACATCATAGAGGCATCATGGATAGCTCTGGTTGACTCCATAGAATACAAGCTGCTCAAGGGCGCAGCCGTCAACTGACAGCGGCCCCCGGGGGACACATGGATCTTACCGAAACACGCTACATACCATCGGAAGTCGAAGACAAGTGGTATTCCGTCTGGGAGGAGCAGGGGTATTTCGCCCCGGCTCCTCCGGAAGGAAAGGTTCCTTATTCCATCGTCATTCCGCCGCCCAACGTAACCGGTGTGCTTCACATGGGCCATGCTTTGAACAATACCATTCAGGACGTGCTCGTCCGGTTTCACAGGATGATGGGGAAGAGCGTGCTGTGGATACCGGGCACTGATCACGCCGGCATAGCGACACAGAACGTGGTTGAAAAGGATCTGCTGCAGGAAGGCAAGACCAGGGAAGACCTCGGCCGTGAAGACTTCATCAGGCGGGTGTGGGAGTGGAAACAGAGGCACGGGAGCATCATCACCAGCCAGTTGAGAAAACTCGGCGTCTCGTGCGACTGGAGACACGAGCGGTTTACCATGGACGAAGGTTTGAGCAGGGCGGTCCGGGAGGCTTTTGTCAAGCTTTACGAAGGCGGGCTGATATATCGCGGCACTTATATCGTGAATTGGTGTCCCAGGTGCCTGACCGCAATTGCGGATGACGAGGTCGAGCACGAAGAGAAACAGGGGAACCTGTGGTACATCCAGTATCCGCTCAAGGGGCAGGCGAGACGGTTCATTGCAGTGGCTACCACCCGGCCCGAGACGATGTTGGGCGACACGGCGGTGGCGGTTAATCCCGAAGACGAGAGATATTCGGCGTATGTGGGCAAAACGCTTGTGCTGCCGCTTTTGGGCCGCGAGATACCCGTCATAGCCGACGAGCACGTGGATTCCAGGTTTGGTACCGGGGCGGTCAAGGTGACGCCGGCGCACGACCCCAATGACTTCGAAATCGGACTTAGGCACAACCTGCCGCAGGTGGTCGTAATGACCGACGCCGGCAGGATAAATGAAAACGGGGGGGAATTCGAAGGTCTTGACAGGTTTGAAGCCAGGGAAGCCGTGCTGAAAGCTCTGGAAAAGGAGAAGCTCCTCGACAGGGTGGAGCCGCATACGCATTCAGTGGGACACTGCTACCGGTGCCATACCGTCGTAGAGCCGAGAGTGAGTGAACAGTGGTTTGTGAAAATGAAGCCTCTTGCCCGTCTGGCAATGGATGCCACGGGGCACGACAAGGTGAGATTTCACCCGAAGAGGTGGACAAAGGTATATCTTTCGTGGCTGGAAAACGTGCGGGACTGGTGTATCAGCCGGCAGATATGGTGGGGCCACAGGATACCGGTCTGGCGGTGCGGCGACTGTGAGAACGAAATTGTGGCCGTGGAGGCTCCGGACGGCTGCCCCAGGTGCGGCAGTTCGGACCTGCGCCAGGACGAAGATGTTCTGGATACGTGGTTTTCGAGTTCGCTGTGGCCGTTCAGCACGCTCGGCTGGCCTGAAGAAACCCGTGATCTTGCGACATACTATCCCACCGACGTGCTGGTCACGGACAGGGGGATCATATATTTCTGGGTGGCCAGGATGGTCATGATGGGGCTCTATATCATGAAGAAAGAGCCCTTCGGCGATGTGAACATACACGGCACGATCCTGGACGACCAGGGGCGCAAGATGTCGAAGTCTCTCGGCAACGGCATCGACCCGCTGGAAATGATAGGAGAATTCGGCGCGGACGCGGTCAGAACGAGCCTTGTCATGCTTACGGTGGAAGGCCAGGACGTGAAACTGTCCCCGACGCGTTTTGAGATGGGCAGGAATTTCATCAACAAGGTCTGGAATGCCGGCCGTTTTGCCCTGTTGAGACTCGGTTCATGCAGGCGTGAAACACTGGCGTGCGAACTGGTGTCCCCGGAAGACGGGCTGTTTGAGAAATGGATAGTATCCAGCCTCGGCAGGACCATCAAGACGGTGACCGGAGCGTTGACGGAATACAGGCTGAACGAAGCGATGAAAGGCGTGTACGACTTTTTCTGGAATGATTTCTGCGACTGGTATCTGGAGGTGGCCAAGAGACAGGGGCTGGCTGACAACGCCGCGGAAGAAATTTCAGGGAAAACGGCAAGAGTGCTCCTGGAAGTGCTGTGGACGAGCCTCAGGCTGCTGCATCCGTTTGCACCGTTTGTGACGGAGGAGTTGTATCAGCATCTGCGCGGTATTGCCGGCGATGAAATGCTGGATGACGGCGGCAGCATCATGCTGGCGGAATGGCCGGCCGCGGAAGGCTGCCCGGTGGATGCGGAAGCCGACGACAACATGAAGATGTTCCGGGATATCGTCACCGGGATAAGGAACATCAGGCAGGAATCAAAGGTGCCTGCAAAGGAGACCATCGAAGTCGTGCTCAGTTTCGCATCTCCGGAAATGATGCTCGCCCTCGAACCGTACCTGGGGGTGGTGGCCTCGCTGGCGCAGGTGGAGATCAGGGAGGTCGGTGTGGGGCTGCCGAGACCGGCGCTGTCGGCGATATCCGTGAACAGGGACGTGGAAACGTATGTGATCCTCGGACAGTATATCGAACTCGAGAGAGAACGGTTGCGCAAGGAAATCGGCAAGCTCACAAAGTATCTGGGAAGCATAGAGACCAAGCTTCGAACGCCGCAGTTCCTTGAGCGTGCACCGCGTGAAGTCGTACAATCGGAAGAGGAGCGGAGGCGGAAGACGATTGACGAAATCAAGCGCCTGGAGACACACCTGGAAAGCCTGTAACGGCCCGGCCCGGAAGGAAGCATATGAAGACTATATGCCCGTATTGCGGAAAACAGCAGGATGAAACGAACGCTGTATGCCAGTTCTGCGGAGCCTCACTCGGCGGCGACAGGAGTCCCGGCGCGGCACAAAAGGAAGAAGAAGGCCCCGCCACGGCGCTCTGTAACATGTGCATGCGCTCTTTCCACGTTGAAGAACTCTGCGACCACGAGGGGATGCAAATCTGTGTCGAATGCCTCAAGAAAGTAAAAAGGCGTGAAACCGCATTCGCTCCCGCCATGAAGCAACCGGCATCCGCCGAAGCACCGGCCGCCAGGCCGGGGAAGAAAATGGCGACCGTTATGCTTATCGGGATATTGCTGGTGGCGGCGCTCCTGTATGGAGCATACTATTTCTGGGGAATGCTGTCGGAAAGGAAACAGGCCGCGGTGGACCATGCGGCCACGGTGCTGGCCCCCGTTATCATGAAGAATAACGAAGCGGTGGCATTCTTGCATCAGTGCAAGAAGGATGACAGCCTGGCAGGTGAAGCGGTCAAGCTGCTTGCGGAGGCGTTGGCCGGCATTGCCGGGGATCAGGTGCAGGCGGCGTGCGGTATGGACAAGGCTCTTGAAGACTACAGGACCAGCGTAAAGGACGTGCTTGCCAGGAGACTCATGGCTGCCAGGACGCTTGCGGGGAAACGCCAGCCGAAAGACCCTGAAACCGATGAGCAGGCGCGGGCAGTGATAGCGCAGGCCGACGCGGAGATTGCCGGTATAGTGTCCGCCCTTGTCAAGGAATTGAGGCTTTGGCGCGTATCGGCAGAGCCGTTCCTGCTGTATTGAGCCGGCGTATTTCCTGTTCGCCCTGGGGGATAGTCTGGTGACAGTTCCAGTAAAACGCATAACGAGCACACAGAACCCATACGTGAAAAAAGTCGTTTCCATTCGCGATGACGGCCTGGTGCGGCAACAGGAAGGGCTTTTCTTTCTCGAAGGCGAGCGGGCTGTTGCCGAAGCCGTTGCGCACGGCCATTGCCCCGTCGACCTTATCTACGTGCCGCGGATGCTTGAAGAAGAACCGGCGGTGGTGGAAGAAGCGTCTTCTGGCGGGGCAAGGCTGGTCAGCGTGTCAAAGGATGTTTACAAGAAGATGGCCGGCACAAAAAATCCCGTATGGGTGGCAGGGCTTTTCGCTTTGCCCAGGCGCAACCTGCTTGACGTCGTCGTGGGGACAGGCATATACGTGGTAGCCTCCAACATCCAGGATCCCGGCAACCTTGGCACGATATGGAGAAGCGCCGGCTGTTTCGGCGCAAGGGCACTGCTTGTCTCCACTCCCGCCTGCGATTTGCATAACGGCAAGGTGCTGAGAGCTTCGGCGGGGGCGGTTTTCGCCGTGCCGGCAGTAAAAGCAAGGCCTAAAGATATAATGTCTTCGCTGGATGCCGCGGGTATACCCGTCTATGGAGCGGACGTGCACGGCGGCATGGAAATCTGTTCGCTGGGCGGCCTGGAGAAGGCGGCGATTGCCGTGGGTCACGAGACCCAGGGACTGCATGCCGACATCGAGCGTGGACTTGCCGGGACTTTCAAAATTCCAATGGCCGGAATAATGGACAGCCTGAACGTGGCTACCGCGGCCGGCGTGGCTTTATACGAGCTGACCCGCGGCAGGATATCGGGCCGGCCTTAGGGGGCTTGATTGGCACATCGTTACCTCGATCCCAAAACCATAGGCCGGCTGCGGCGCGTCAGCGTCGTGGCGCGTGGCGTGGTCGAGGGTTTTATAAGCGGGCTGCACAAGAGCCCTTATCTGGGATTTTCAACGGAATTCGCCGAACACAGAGAATATGCGCCGGGCGACAACCTGAGGTACCTTGACTGGAAAGTCGTGGGCCGGACGGACCGTAACTATATCAAGGTTTTTGAAGAAGAAACCAATGTACGCTGTTACATACTTCTGGACGTGTCCGGCTCCATGGGCTACAAGGGCTCCCGCTCGGACGGCCTGACGAAACTGGAGTATTCCTGCTACCTTGCCGGGGCGCTGGCCTACCTGATGATTCGCCAGCGCGACCCGGTGGGACTGGTGGCTTTTACGCACAAGGTCGAGCATTACATGGCCCCGAGGTCTTCGGCGCAGCACCTGGGGCTGATACTGGATCAGCTCGAGGAAGTAAGGACCGGCGGGGGAACCGGTGTGGGCGCTACGTTCCACGAGCTTGCTGAAAGAATGAAAAAACGGAGTCTCGTGGTGGTGCTGAGCGACCTCATTGATGATGTGGAAACGGTCCACAGCGCCGTTCATCATTTCCGTCATCGGAAACATGAAGTGGTCCTGTTTCACGTCCTGGATCCGGACGAACTGGATCTTCCGTTCGGGGGGCTTGTTGATTTCATCGATATGGAATCCGGGGATCGTATCCAGGTGGATCCCGCCGCTGTACGCGGCGCCTACCGGGAGACCATCGACAGGTTCACAAAGAACCTGAGGCGTTCCGCGGATGAAGCCGGTGCCGTGTATGTCCCGGCCGTTACCGAGACGCCTTACGACATGCTGCTGGCACGGTACTTGATGGCCAGAAGCAGGAGCTGAGACGTGTGGGGCGCTGAACTGTTCCTGCTGGGCACTTTAACCGCAGCCATACCCGTGCTCATACACCTGCTTGCGCGCCGCAAGAGCCTGCCCGTATACTGGCCTGCCCTGCGCTTTCTGCTGGAAAGCCATCGCAAGACCGCGCGCCGCAGGAAAATCGAACAGGTGCTGTTGATGCTTTTGCGGGCGGGGATACTTTTCCTGCTTGCAATAGGTCTGGCCCGGCCGATTATCCGTTACGCAAGCGGTGCTCTTGCTGGGGGCACGGTCGTAATTGTCATAGACAATACGATGAGTATGGGCGCCGAAGAAGAAGCCAGGAGTTCTCTGGGCGAAGGTTTAACGTATGCCCAAAAAGCCCTGGACGGCGTCCCGGACAGCGCTTTTGTCGGCGTCGTGCCGGTAGTTAAAGATCCGACTCTGGGCTTGACGGGGCTGGGCAAGGGGGTGGAGACGGCCAGGGCCTGTCTGCGGGTGGTCAAACCCGTTCCAGGCCGGGCAAGTCTTGCCGCCGCCATGAATGAAGCCCTGCGTCTTGTGAAAAGCATGGGCGCCGCGCACCAGGAAGTGCTTGTTGTGACGGATCTGCAGAGGAATGCCTTCCCCGTTCAGGGGGAGATTACCGAAAAGGCTCCGGCAGCGGTACTGACCGTCGTCAATACCGGCAGACATTCGCCGGTTAACGCCACGGTGGAAGATATTTCAGCCTTCATGCCGGTTGCCGCTCCGGGGGGAGACCTTTCGGTTACCGGGATAATCGTGAACACGTCTTCGACCACCGTCAAGACCATCGCCGCGCTGGAAGTGGACGGCGCACGCCGCTCTACGCAGGAAGTGACGGTGAATGCCGGGGGCAGGACCGAAGCCTCTTTCTCAACCAGGCTTGAAACTGCCGGCCTTCACCTGCTGACGATCGCTATCGCCAAAGACGCTCTGGAAGGTGATAATGTCAGGCATGCCGCCGTCTTCGTGCCGCAGGTACTCAGGACACTGGTGGCCACTGCGCAGGATGACCCCGGCGGGCAGTCGCCGGCGTTCTTTATCAGGTGCGCGCTGAATCCGTCCAGCGTGGCGGGCGATTCCGCCGGCAGCATCGTGGTTGACGAGTGCAACATGCTGGAACTGGGCGTCAGGGACTTGGATCAGTATGCCGCCGTGTTGGTGAACTCCGACCTTGATGCCCTGGATGATCATGCCGGTAGGAATCTGGAGCGGTACCTGGACTGCAAAGGCACGGTGGTGTTCTTTGCCGCCGGGGAGCCGATGAAGATTCCACAGCCGGATTCATTGGCTTTTTCACAGAGTCTGCTTGCGGACCCATTGATCAGGCGGCTTCCAGGAATAGACATGGGGCCGTTCCGCTCTGTGCGGATATACGCGACCTCCGAGATTCCCGTAGCCCCGGGCGATGAAGTGGTCCTCAAGACCGCTCAACAGGCCAGGCCCGTTCTGGTCAGAAAAGCCGCCAAGGGAGGCGGCGAATATGTTTTTGCTCTTTCCGCCGATCCCGAATGGAGCAACCTGGTCCTCAGGGGCGTGTTCCCGTTGCTGCTGCAGCAGATGGTCTATTCGTCGGAAAGAGCGGGGGGGGCCGTGGCATGCCGGGCCGTTGCCGGCGAAAATGTGCACGTGCCTGTTGCAGCGGAGTCTTCGTACGATCTTGTGGCGCCTTCGGGCAGGATTGAGCGCATGCATACGGTTGGGGGAAATCTGGATACCGGTGCCCTTCTTGAGACCGGCGTCTACAAAATTCTCCCTGCCGGAGGAGACGAGCTGGCGGCGTATGTAACGGTCAACCCGCCGGGTCCCGAAGGGGATTTGAACGCCATCCGCCCGGACACGGTTGCCGAGAGAATCAGGGGCGCCGCCGGCAGTATTTTTACTGTGACAGGTGAAAGCGAGCTGAATAACGCCTTGACGCTGTCCCGCAAAGGGCTGCCCGTTTACGACTACATCCTTGCGCTGGTGGTTGCAATGGCGGTCTTCGAGACTTTTTTCGCTTCCAGGATAACTCCGGCGGATGACAGGAAGCGTACCGGGAAACATGTCCCGCCCTCTGATGACCTTAAGGCGAAGAGCGCTGCACCGCTCAGGCCGGAATGATTCCGATGACAAGATCGAGCATTCATGCTGACTCTTCTCGACCATCCTGACAAGTGGTACAAGGCGGTGCCGGGCGATTTTATCGCTCTCAGGGGATCTGTCCCCGGCTTTTTCCCCGTAGACAAGCCTCCTGGCGTGACAAGCCGCCGGGTAACCGATGCGCTCAGAAAAAAAGTCGGTGCGGGAAAAGCCGGCCACACCGGGACGCTGGACCCTTTTGCCACCGGTGTGCTGGTCGTGGCCGTGGACGCGGCACTCAAAGTCATTAAGTATTCACGCGACTGGGACAAGGTTTACGAAGGAACCGTACTGCTGGGGTTTCATACCGACACGTATGACATGACCGGCAGGATACTCGAACGCTCTGCAGTGGTGGATGTGTCTCGTGAAGCCGTTGAAGGAGCGCTGGCTGGTTTTGTCGGGGAAATCACACAGGGGACGCCGCCGGTATCCGCCGCCCGGGTCGGAGGCAGGCGTCTTTACGAACATGCCCGAAACAACAGGCGCCTCAGCCCGCCGCGCGTTGTGACGGTTCATTCGTTGGAAATTACCGGCTGGAACCCGCCCAGGCTGAAAATCAGGGTCCGCTGTGGAAGCGGCACGTATATCCGCAGTATCGCGCATGAGATGGGACAGGTACTGGGGACAGGCGCCGCGCTGGAAGAACTGAAACGTGTCCGGGAAGGCCCCTTTTGCATCGAGGATTGCTTTAAACTTGAAGACATGTAGCCTTTAACGCTCTACCCAGAAATCGTCTATCCAGACCCGGACGCTCTTGCCGGCCGAGCCTTTCAGCACGACCAGGATTTTGACCGGAGGGGTTCGCGTGTCCAGGTCGTTGCGCGCTTTTGTATTAGGCATCAGATGGCGCATATGCCATCCCTGCTGTCGCAGAAGAACGTGATCCATTCCCTCGTCCATGAACATGTCCCAGAGTCCGTTCGACGACGGGTGAAATCCAAGAGCGGCGTCCCCTTCCCCTTCCAGCCTGACCGCCAGGTAGATACTCTTGACGTCCTTGGTCTGGAGCGGTGCATTGAAAAGAATATGAAAAGCATGTTCCTGTCCGTCCACGGGCGCTTCGGCTGACAATGACCCGGCCCCGTTGAACGCCTCGGTCGTATCAAGGCTGAGCTTGGTGACGGATTCGTTGGCGATCTGCTTGAAATTGTCTCCCGTCCCCTCGAAATCCAGCACCCGCTCCAGTCCGGTCGGAGTGAACGCCATGGATTCGATAAGTATCTTGAAAGCCTTGCTGCTGGGGTTCGGCCCGGTGTTGAAATACACGACTATCTTGTCAACGGTGCCCTTGTCGGCCACGAGTGACTTCTGCAGCGGCGCCCAGTAGAGCCTGGGAGCATCGCCGACCAGCCGCGGTCTCTTGTCGCTGTGGGTGATCTCGTCAACCGTGTTCGGGTTGTCGTTAAGCATGGCGCCCAGCATTATCTGGTTGCCAGCAGCGTTTTCTCCCGATATCACAAGACCGATCCCGCCGGCGTTCGAAAGCGCAAGCGGCCTGGGCAGCGATACTTCGATCCGGCCTGCCGATGACGCATCGTCGCCGGGGCAGTCCACTAGGATGCCTTTCCGGCCTTTCAGTTGACCGGCGCCGACCGTCGCTTTTGACGACCTTACCTTGACGCCGGCTCCGGTGTCTTCTCCCGCAAAGTCATATGTGCCGATTGCGGCAGGCAGCTGGATCCCGAGCGGTTTCACCGGCGTCTGTTCGGCGGCGCCCGCGTCGCTGCCGGAATCGCCGGGCAGGCTTTTGCCGGTCATCAAGCCTTCGGCAAACTTGGTGACGGCAGCCTTGTCGCCGTTTACCACCATGAAGTTATGCAGGAAGAACTTGCCGCCCTGTCCCCGGACTCCCGCCAGGATCTTCACCTCGGACATCGAATCTTCGTTCTGTATCTTGCGGGACCAATCCCCGCTGGAAGGCTCCAGCGAACTCAGGGGGACAACGGCTGTTCTCCACTTGTTCTTCTCGATGTCCGAAAGCTGGGTTCTCTGGAGCATGCGGCGGGTGCTGTCAAGAACGTTCAGAGCTATATCGCCAAAAGCGTCCATGTAGTAGTTGAAGACAAGGTGCGTGTCCGGCGCCGCCTTGAAAAGCTCTTCGCCGTCGTTGCTCCAGCTGAGCGAAAACCCGTAGCGGAGAACGTTTCTGGATGGTCTTACGAAGAGCATGGAGGCCCCGTTGGGCGAAGCGACCCCGGACGTTTCCTCGTCCTTCACAAGGCCGCCGAAGAAGATGCTGCCGCCGTCTTTCATGGTGTCCACTGCGACGACTTCTATTTCTTTCCCGTCCACGGTGTATTTCCCGACGGCAAGCTTTCCCGGCGGTGCTGTTGCTTCCGCCGCGGTCTCGGGCTCAACCTTCTTTTCCGGAACCAGACTGGCTGTCCGCCCGGCCAGAAAGTCTTTCATGCGATCCACGGTGACTCCGTTTGCGACGGTTATCTCGTCGGCCATGAACCTGTCGCGACTGTCCTGCGACCAGAACTTCAACCCCCTGACCTTGGTGCCCGAGGGGACCGCATTCCCCGCCGGCTTCATCGCTCCCGCAAACTGCGCGCTCCCTCCGCTGAAACGCATCACCATCGGCGTCCATTCCGCGTTGACGTCCTGGAGGATATAGGCACTGTAAATCTCGTTGGCGCCGTCCGTTATTTCCACTTCAACCTTTACAGAACTCCTGACCGCCGGTTTCACCAGCAGCCCCAGCACCGTTTCAGGCCCGATCTCGAACCACGGGTTGTTGCCCCTGTTCCTGAACTGGATTTCATGAATTTCCACGTCCCCGTCCTTGCGGGACCCGGCCTTGTAGGCGTGTGCCGGAGTGACCGGACCGCCGCCTTCCACTACTTCCACCTGGGCATTGTCCAGGTTGGGCAGGGCTTCTTCGGCGTTCAGCTTGAGGACTATCTGCCCCTTGTCATCGGTACCTCCCGCGGCTAGCGTGCTCTCTATCCACTTCTTGAGTTCGGCAGTGCGTTCCTGTACGGTCCCGTCGGGATAGACGGCGACCGAGTCTATTTCAAAAGCGCCCTGCGATGACCTGAAATCTATCCAGGAGATCTTTCCGCCTTCGGCTGGAAAAGTGACCCCGGGTGTGTTCGATCGCATGTCCTTTATGCGGAAACCGTAGATCTGCCAGTCATCCGTGAGAGGCCCCGGAAAATTGTATCTTATGACAAAATGTTTTTCCTTGTTCCCTTCGACTTCCGACCAGATCGTGGTTTTCTCCTTGGACCTGGCGGCAAAAACCACTACGGCGTCTCCTCCGGGATGGCACAGGAAGGTATCCGTTGTCCACGCCTCACGCGCGCTGCGCAGCGTGACGCGGTAGTTCTGATCGCCGCTGGTGGTCAGTCCCTGGGCCACGCCCGGATAGCCGTCCTTGACGGGGGCGAGCGCGTCGACAAGCGCACCGATACCGCTTTCCCCGGGTTCATATCCGACCCAGTAAACAGTCCCCTGGGGCTTCCCCTTCACGACGTCCGGAGGTTTTCGATCAACAGTTTTCGGCACCGTTGCCGTTGCCTGGACTGGACCCTTGAGCCATGCTGCGAGTGCCTGTGGATCAATGCCGCCCGCCACCACCACGTCGTCTACGAGTATTTCCGGGGGAGTGCCGGTTACGTCGACCCCCCATTTCACGTGGAACCCGTGCACTATGATCTCCGCCGGAACCCTCGGCGGTCGCTCGAAACCCGTCATCTGGTTGACATTCATGTCCTTGAGCGGCACCGTCATAACGTTCCACCCGGGATCAACGCTGCAGCCGGTCTTGCTCAGCCAGTATACTTCGGTGTTCCTGATATCGTAGACTTCGACCAGCAGCACCACTTCGCCCTTTTCGGGCGACTTGATCAATGCCGTCCAGACAGCGTCCCGGCCTGCGGCCTGGAGCAGCGGCTTGGCCCGGCACTTGACTTCGTGTATCGGCGATCCGGGAGATGGTTTCATCCTGGCGGCCTGCGTATCCCCCGCGCCGGACTGCGACACGTCGCATTCCTCGAGGCATTCGATCGCGGCGGCATCGTTAAAATCGTTCACATAGTAGAACTTGCCTGGCAGGGGCGGTCTTGACCCGAGCGTAACCATTCCCTGGAACCTGGGGTCCGTCTCGGGCACCTCACGGTACAGCGCGGCGAACGCCGCCTTGTCCTGGGCAACTCCAATTCGCAGGGCATCCACCATCAGGCAGTCTTCCAGCGCGGCGTTCCCTGTAATCAACACCTCCTTTATGGTCCCGCCCATGTCGCCCTTAAGGTCGGTTTTCGAAATGCAGTAGCCTTTCCATCCCCCCGGGGCAATTTCAATTTCGCCCCTGCCGCGGCCTTTGGTTGTAGTCACCTCCACGCCAAGGCGTACGCTCCGCGATGCCCGGCATGCCAGACCCACAAGAAGATCCGAGCTGCCCAGCGGCGTGTTGAACTTGGTCCGTATTTCTCCCGCGTAGTCACAGCTTATGGCATAGTAGCCGTCATACCTGCCGTAAGTCCTGTACCAGCCGCTGCAGGTATAGCCCTCGCCGCCTTCGAAAGATTGGGTTTCCACGACGGGTGGAGCCGGGTCTTCCGAAGACGGCGACGTCTGGACTGTCGTCGGATTATCATTGTCCGGAACATTCTCGGGAACACTCGGTGCCGATGGATGCCGGGCCGGCTTGCCCCCGAACATGAAGACGGCCACACCTATCATCCCCAGGATAACCACCACTATGGCTGCGATAAGGGCGGTCGGCTTGGAGCCCTGCCCGGGGGGAAGCGGAACCGTTGAAGATGTTTCACGGCCGCTTATCACGCGTTTCTGGCGGGTTGTGGTGCTCCTTCCGGTCCTGGTGGTGCTTGCCATTGCTCCGGATCGCCTTCTCGTGGCCGTCCCGGCGCCCTTGGCCGCCTCCTGTGTCTGTAGCTCTCTCGCCTTGGCACCTTCCACAAGCTTGGCGACTTCCGGGTTATCCCTTATGCATAGCCGGCAGAAAACACCTTCGTCTATGCTGACGCATTCACCGCGCTCGAGTTCGGCTTCGGTTACCCTCCTGCCGCAGCGGTCACAAAAGAAAATCTCCATGTCGCGTCAACCTTCCCTTGCCGCGGCCAGCAGGAAGCCGTCGGCTCCCCAGGATCTTGTGCATCCCGCCATGAACCCGCTCCTGTCGTCCCGAATCGCTTCCTCTCTTAACAGCCGGAAGCCGCAGAAGTCAATGAGCCGGCGTATCTCGCCGCGGCTGAACAGGTGCAGATACAATTGCGGCAGGCCGCGGTAGTTACGCATGCATTCGGCCGACTGTCCCCCGAAGAGTCTCAATACAAACCCTTTGAAAATATCGGCTGTCCCCCAGGCCACTCGCTTGAACCGGTTGTGCACGTGCAGCGCAAGAACGCCCCCCGGCCTGAGTATCCTGTGGGCTTCCTTCAATGCCTGTTCCTGCAACCGTTTTCCCCTCAGCATGCCCAGCACGCTGAACATCATGATGCAGGCATGCGCTTTCTTGTCCGCTACCGGCAATGCCAGCATATCGCCCCGCACCAGCGCCAGCTCTTTTCCTGCCTTCTCCCGTGCAGCCAACAACATGTGATGCGAAAGGTCGACGCCGATTGCTTCGTGCCCTTTCCCCATCAAGTCTAGCAGCAATCGCCCTGTACCGCAACCGATATCAACAACGAGCCCGCTCTCCGGCAGGACTTCGGCAAGAAACACGCGGTCAAGCTCGAACAACGGATTCCCGGCGTGATAGCCGTCGTATTCCCGCGCAATCCGTTCGGATTCCACGTATTCGATCAACGTCGGGTCGTGCATGGCCGATGTCAACCGGCTTCAACCTCCGCCGCCACGGCCTTCATGTATGCGATGTTCCCGGTGAGCTTTTCCCGCCAGGGAGTGTCGGAAAAGTCCTCAACCGACAGGATCCCGTCAAAACCGACCGATTTCAATGTTTTTATCACTCTTCGCCAGTCGACGCACCCTTTTTTCAGCGGACAGTTGCCCGACGTCCACTTGTCCGTCCCGTCCGGCAGCGTCTCCGCAATTTTCCAGCACTGGTTCTTGACGTGAACGTGATTGAGATATCCGCCAAGGAGTTCAAGGCCCATCTGGTAGTTCTCGTAGCCTTCGGTTACAAGGTTGCCGGGGTCATATATCACGCCGATGTCTTCGGGGGCGAAATTCGCCAGGATCCTGTGCGTCAGTCCGCAGGACGGCGTGATATTCCCCATGTGGGTTTCCACCAGAACCCTGAGCCCCAGCGGTCTTGCTATTCCTATGGCGGTCTCGTATGCTTTTACGGCCATATCGTAGAGTTCGTTATAGTTGATGTCCCCGCCGTAGTGAGGCGGCCCGACACGGAAGCCTTTGGCGCCGATGGCCGCGGCCGCCTCTGCGCATGCTTTCACGTCGTCGGCGTGCAGGACGCTGCAGTAGCTTGCCAGGCTGAAGCATTCAAGACCGGCATCGCGGCACTTGCGCGCGATCTCCGCTCCGTCCTTCCTCACGCGTTCGGGCGACATGTCGTTCCTGACGTTGCCCCAGTAACTGTAGGGGTCGTTCTTCTTGTCTTCCGGAACGTCCTTGCACCGCCATTCAATGGCTTCGTAGCCTGCCTTCGACACCTCGGCTATGGTCTCATCCAGGTCGAGTTCCGGCAGGATGACTGTGAATACTGCATGTTTCACGGCATGCTCCTTTCAGGATCGGGGCGCGGCCATGGCGCACTTCTGCCGTCAAGTATGCGGTCGCGATAGAAGCTGTCCATGCCAAACCGGGGGGAAAATGGCCCCCTTCCCGGACTGCCTACGGGGCGAGTTCGACCTCGCGTCCCATCAGGTTCTTTATCGCCAGGCGCAACGCCTCGCCCTGTTGCCCCGCCCACTTGCCCGCTGAGGTCGCGCGTGCGCGCGCTTCCTCGATGCCGAGGTCGCCCGCAGTGCCGAGGTGCCTGCGCTGTTTCACCATTTCAACGGGATCGGCGTCTGACAGCTTGTCCAGGTTCAGCCCCACTTCCCGGTACGCGTCACGGAACGGCATGCCTTTCACGACCAGTTCCAGGGCCCGGTCGGTGGCGTACACTTCCGGCGTAAAGCCGGCGATAAGCTTTTCCTCGTTGACCGCCAGCCTCCGGACGGTCAGGTCGATCAGCCGGGTTGTCTGTTCAACGATGTCCAGCGCTTGCATGAACGGCCGCTTGGTTTCCTGCAGGTCACGGTTGTACCCCGACGGCAGCCCTTTCAGGATGCCGCCGACCTGCATGACAAGGCCCATGTACGTGGATGTCTTCGCCCTTACCAGTTCGAGCCCGCAGGGGTTCTTCTTCTGGGGCATTATGGACGATCCCGATGTCAGCTCGTCCGGCAGGTTGAAGTATCCGAACTCCGGCATGCTGTACAATATCAGGTCCTGGGCGACCCTGGAATAGTCCAGCATGAACTGTTCCAGCGCCTGCATCACGGCAAGCTCAATTTTCCCGCGGCCGTTGTTCGCGTAGAGCACGTTGCGCTGCGGCTTGGCAAAACCCAGTAGTTCGGAGACTTTCCGGCGGTCTATATCCACCGGGACCCCGTAGCTGGCCGCAGAACCCAGCGGGCACTGGTCGTTAAGTACGTATGCCGCTTTCAGCAACTCCAGGTCGTCCAGAAGGCTTTCCATGTGAGCTCCCGCCCACACGCCCACCGTGCTGGGCATTGCCTTCTGCATGTGCGTCCGCCCGACCATGGGCGTAAGCCGGTGTTTCTCGGCAAGCTCCGACAGCGCTTCGACTGTTTTCAGCGCACAGCCCGCGAATCCCAGCATCCATGCCTTGGCGAACAGCCGGGTATCGAGTATCACCTGGTCGTTGCGGCTCCTGCACGTATGGAGCTTCTTGCCGACGTCGCCCAGCTTTTCCGTCAGCACGTTCTCGACCGCCGTGTGAACGTCCTCCTGGTCGGGCGTAATGGCGAAAGCGCCTTTGTCGAACAGCCCCAGTATTTCATTCAGGGCCTTTTTCAGCGCCACGGACTCCTTTTCGGAAAGTACTCCTATTGACGCCAGCATTTCGGCATGCGCCGCCGAACCCACGCAGTCCGCGGAGACAAGGCGGAGGTCCAGCAGATAGTCGTCGCCCACGGTGTATTTCTCAACGTCACCGTCCAGATCATAGTCTTTTTGCCATAGCTTGGCCACGCGTGGTTCCTCCCATGCCTCCGGCTGACGCTTCCGCTCTGCCCACATAATCCGAAAGAGCCGGCAGTAAACTGCCGGCTCTTTCACTGTTTCTTCACCGGCCGCCTGATTTTATCGCTTCTCCGGCGATTCTCAAGCGGCCCGCCTGTACGATGTGCTATTCCTTCATGCTGACCGTTAGGACCACCTGGGTCCCCTGCGCCACTTTCGTTCCTGGGGCCAGGGATTGCGCTATCACCACCCTGTCCTTGTCACCGCGGACGAAGTTTATCGTTACCGACAGTCCCGACAGTTTGCCGCGGGCCTTGTTAAGGTCGTTGCCTACCACGTTGGGAATGTTTACGGTCTTTGCTTCGGGGGCTTTCGTCGGTTTATTCGGATGCCCCGGTTGGCTCGGCTGACTCGGCTGGCTCGGTTTGCCCGGCGCTTCTTTCCCGGGTGTCGGGACCGTGCCCGGACCCTGTTTCGGCTGCTTGTCGGGTTTCTTCACCTGTTGCACGGTTATCACGTAGCCCACAGTGGTTCCACGGGGCACCTGGGTGCCGGGAGCCGGTGTCTGCTCTGCTATCCGGCCGCTGTTGCCGCGGGCGTCCGCAACCTCGCGTACGCCGTCCCGCCTGCCCTGCAGCCCGGCTCTGCGCAACGCGGCCTGCGCGGCTGCTTCCGTCTGGCCCAGTATCGACGGTACCGCGACCGTCGGGACCGGAGGGGGAATCGGCTGGGATGTCTTGTTCACCGTTATCTGCACAGGTGTCCCGGCGTCCACCAGCGTGTTGACGGCGGGGTTCTGTGATATGACGACGTCCCTGGGCAGGTTTCGGTTCTGTACGGCCACGACCGAACATTGCAGCCCGGCCTGCACCAGGATTCCGCGTGCCTCTTCTTCCGACTTGCCCATTACGAAAGGCACTCGCACCTTCTGCTGAGGCGTCGGCTGCGGGACAGGCTGCGGTACAGGCTGTGGCGTCGGCTGGGGGACAGGCTGCGGTACCGGCTGAGGCGTCGGCTGGGGGACCGGCCTCGGTGTGGGGCTCGGGTAGGCTATCCTCTGTCCTCCCAGTACTATGTCAACGCCGCTTCCCGCTCTGGCCCGGCTTCCGGCCGCAGGATTCTGCGACACCACCTGGTTCTGGGTGGTTCCGGCGACCCGTGTCTGCCTCCCCATCGCAAGGCCCGCTTCACTCAGCGCCCTCGATGCCTGTTCCGCAGACATCGAATAGAGATTGGGGACTGATACGGCCCTGGGCGCCATCAGCACCATTATGTCCACGGCCGAACCGGGGGGTACCTGGGTTCCTCTCGCGGGAGACTGCCACTTTATCGTATTCGGCGTCCCGTTACCATAGCTCGGCGTTATCTTGCCAAGGCTCAGGCCTGCCGACGCCAGCGTCCTCTTGGCCGCCGAAAGCTGCTGCCCGACAATATTCGGAACCGCAACCGTGCTGCGTCTTATGGCTACCGTGTAATTCACGGCCGTGTTCACCGTGACACTGGCGCCTACCTGGGGCGTCTGGCTTACGACCTTGGGTTCGTTTATGCCGGGCAGTTCAACGTACTGCACTGTGCCCGTCCTGAGCCCGAATTGCCGCAGCATCCCGTCCGCTGCCGATGGCTCCAGCCCCACAAGGGCCGGTACATACGTCTGCGCGGCTCCCGCCGACACCGCCAGGTCCACCTTCGCATACGCCGGCATTTCTGTGCCGGCCGCTACGCTCTGGCTCAGTACCACGTCTTTCCGCTCACCGCCGATCTGGTAGCTGGTATCTCCCGGTACAAGACTGCTGGTCCACAGGGCGTTCTGGGCCTCCTGCAGCGTCATGCCGACCACGTTGGGTACCGTGATGCTCGATGTGACCGGTTCCTGGACCGGTGCCTGCGTTGGAGGAGCGTAATAGCCCGGATAGTACGAAACCATCGTACATCCCGATACCAGAATTATCGCCATCGTTGCCGTCAGAAACTTGCGCATCGGAGCCCCCTTTCAGACAACCCGGCCTTGGCGCGCGACGCACGTCGGGCGCCCGTACAAATCCTGACGCTTAAATGCTGATTCTATCAGCAAATTATACAAATCAAACTACATCAGGGTTTGTAGAAAAATTTCCGGAGATCCTGCTTCCTCTTCCCGCGTGCGGGGCCGCTCACCGTTCCATTGTCACGACGGCCCGGAGCAGCGCGATGTCAAACGGTCTGTTCAGTATGGCGGCGGCCTCGTCGAAACGGCCGCTTTCGCCGTTTTCCATCTTCCCGAGCATGCACGCTATTATCCGTGTTCCCGGGTAGTTTTTCCTGACGTGTTCATATACTTTATGCGCCTTCTCTTGGTTCCCCGGCGATACGCCGATCATAATTGCCCGGTATCGCTTCTCGGCGAACATCTCCAGCGCTTCTTCGGCGCTTACGGCGCAGTCAACCGGTTCCGGCCTCAGGGCATAGGCGAGTAGCATGTGGCATTCCCGGTCCTCGTCAAGGGCCAGTATTCCTGCTTTCGTTTCCTGCCGTTCCGTTATGCCCAGCCTGTCCAGCGTCGCCGCGTCTTCACCCGCTGTGGCCTTTAGCTCGAGCACGTGTTCGGCGCCCCCGGCGTTCTTCGCACGTTTGTATTCGCCTTCCAGGCTCGCCGCTATCCTCCTGCACAGCGCCGCGTACACGCCGGCCGTTCCTTCCCTCACCGCCGTCTCACGAAAATCCCCGTCCCTGCCGCAAAGTTCCGGGGGAGCCTTTTTCAGCAGGATCCTTATCTCCACCCGGTTCCCCGTAGAATTCATCCTTACCGTCAGCTCTTCGCCGCAGCCGGGTTCGCTCAACGCCCCCAACATCATCACTGCCAGTATCTGGTACAATGCCGCCGGGTCGGCGCTGATGAACAGGTTCTCCCCTTCGGCCTCGAATATGAACCGCTTCCCGCTCCTGAACGCTTCCACGGAAACGAAATCGGCCACCTCCCGCGCCGCAACGGGTACGCTTATGCGTTTCCTGCCCATGCTGTGCCGGGTGGAAAACCGCGACACCGTTTCGATGTATTCGTGCGCTTCACGCGTTCCGGACAGCACGTTGTTCACCAGCTTGTCCGTGTATGCCCGGTCGTCCTCCGCCAGTTGCGCGTAGCCATAGACGGGTCCGAAAAGACCGTTCACTATGTCGCAGGCGCTTGTCGCCAGCATGCTTGTCCAGGTCCGCATGACCGCCAGGATATTCTCCGCGAGCCCTTCCATTGTCCACGCCACCGCCAGTGAACACAGAAGCGCCGGCAGGTGGTTGTGCAGGTTCGCCGCGTAGCCCGCTGAAGCCCATCTGTCGGTCCATCCCGTTAGGATGGTGCAGGGGCTTCCGCCGTCGCCATGGCCGACCGCCGCTACCGACAGATCCTTCGATGACGAAAGGTATATAAAACCCGTACCGGCGGCTGCCGTCGCTGCTCCGGTATCGCATGGGAAAGGTTCTCCGGACAGGTATTCTTTCGACGCCTTCCCATCGCCTGGACGGTGGATCAACTCCAGGCCTCTCAGGTGGAGTTGGCGTCGTACGGTGTCCAGAACCTGAACAGGGGTTTCACTGGCGTCTAGTTTCAGATACATCCCGATGGTTTCCATGCCGGACGCCAGGGCCGTCCTTCTCTTCTCGCCGGGCCCCGTTGTCCCGTCGGTTTCCATGAGCATCAGGTGCCCGTCTTCCTCCAGATGGAACACATGTTTCCCCACCGCCAGCGCTCCTCCGGGTTTCATGATCGTAACCTCGTGAATCCCGGTCCCGTTCAGGCTCGGGCTGCCTCTCCGGCGCACTATTTCCAGCCCTTCGTCCACGGGGGCGACCGTTATTACGGTCCCCTCGGCATCGGGCAGCTCTATATCGGCCCCGGCGGCACCTACTGTTACCGGTGCCACTGCTCCCGGTCTGGGTATATACACCGTCAGGCCGGCCGATTTCTTCTGTATTAATTCCAGGGCGAACAACTTCATTCGTCATCCTCTGTCTCGGGCAACCCACTGTGCATGCATATTCCGTGCCACATTGATGCGTTGCTTCACGTTTCTCCTGTAACTTCCTTAGCCATATGCCCTTGAAAATAACAGGTTTTTTACGGCCGATGAGCGATACGGCATCCGGCCTGTTGCGATTTGCACCATTTCCGCACAACTGTTGCATTTGGAAACACTTCCAGTATTGCTAAATGAGCGTTTCCCGCACGGATTTCGGCTGCTGCAAGCCGGTTTTCCCGATCATGCCGGAACGCAGGATCCGTTTACACGCACCATGCCAATTTTTCCTGAGACCTGCCGCTGCTCGCGCGGTACAATGTTGTGGTGGTCTATACGTCCCCGCTTTCCCAGTGAAAGGGGCGAGGCTATGAGGAGGAGGCCATGAAATCTCTTTACCGCACAATTACGGTCCTGCTTGTAATTCTTTCTTCTTCCCACGGCTTTGTCTCCGGTATCGAACAACCGCCTCCTGTCAAGCCCGAAGAACTCGGCCCCTGGGGCCGTCGCTGGTCCCAGTATGAAGCCATCGTCTGGTTTTACGGCGGTCCAGGCAAAAGCACCCAGGTCTTCGACGTATTGCGTTCCCTGGACATGACCGGTTCCAACGTCGGATTCATGAACTCCTCCGACCTCGAACGCACCACCGGTTTTCATTTCTATGTTGGAGACGCCTCGCAGAAAGGCATCCTGCACCTGAAGAACAAGGGCAGGGGCGAGCCGGGCTGGGACATGATCGACAGGGCCCGGCGGAACCGCAATGACTATTCCGCCCTTGTAAGGCCCTACTGTCTGCATGATCCCGCCACTCTGGGGCAGCTCCAGTCGAACGTGAAGTCGTCCGTTTCCAGGCACAATCCCAACAATCCCGTCGCCTATGCCCTCGGTGACGAAATCTCCACCGGCAGTTTCGTCACTCCCGTGGACGTCTGTTACGGCCCTCACACCATGGCCGCCATGCGCAAATGGCTGAAAGAAAAGTACGGCTCCCTCGAAAAGCTCAACTCCGTCTGGGGCAGCGATTTCAAGGACTGGAACGCCGTCATGCCCATGACGGCCGATGCCGCCGTCATGAAACACAAGTGGTTCATGGATCAGTTCAAGAAATCCCAGGCGACCAGGGAGCGCGCCTACCCCGTCATGGACGTACGCTATCCCCAGGTTGACCTCGCGCAGTGGAACGACCACAGGACCTTTATGGACATCACCTTCGCTTCCGTCCTGGGCGATCTCGCCCAAACCGCTCACGCCATCGACCGGGATGCCCCCGTGGGCGGCGTCGGCCTCCAGGATCCCAATCCCTGGGGCGGCTTCGACTACGCACGGCTCTGCCGTTCCCTTGAATGGCTCGAAGCCTACGACCTCGGCGAAGTCCGTGAAATCAACCGCTCGTTCCTGCCACGGTCGGCCCCCGTCGTTCAGACGCATTTCGTGCGCAACGCACGCGGGCAGGAAAAATCCAATACCTACGAAGCCTGGTACTACTTTGCCCACGGTGACCGGGGCGTCATCATCTGGAGCCTGGGCAGCGATTCGGGCGTCATCCAGAATTCCCTTGCTCCGACCCCGGGCGGCCTGGCTCTCGCCGAAGCCTTCAAGGCTTTCCACAAGGACGATCTCGATAAGCAGATTTTCGCTTCCGAATTTGTTACGCATCCCATAGGTATTTATTACTCCCAGCCCTCCATCCGCTTCAACTGGGTGGTGGATGCGGGCGCAAACTACGAAACCTGGCCCAACAGGTCCGGTACCATACACCGCGCCTATTCCACGCACATCCAGGCCAGGCGCGCCTTTATCGACATGCTCGAAAATTCAGGTTACCAGTACAAGTTCATTTCCTACCTGGACGTCCTCGACAAGGGCCGTGTCCCGGACGATATCAGCGTTCTCATCCTTCCCAAGACGGTTTCTCTGTCTCAGAAAGAAGCGGACGTCTTCAGGAAATTCGTCGAAGAAGGCGGCACGCTTATCGCCGACCAGCAGACCGGAATGCTCGATGAAAACCTTAAAGGCCGCACCGAATCGATTCTCTCCGACCTCTTCGGTATCAGGCGCTCCAGCAACCTGCTTGTCGAGTGGTTTGACTCCATGTCCCAGCACAAGGACTGGGACTACGGTTTCTCCGAGCCGGCTGGCGTCGGCAAACACCTCGGCATGCACGTCGCCGAACCGGGTATTCGCGAAAGCACCGCCGTCCCGGAAACCAGGATCGGCGGCGTTCCCGTTATCCTGACGAATAACGTCGGCAAGGGCAGAGCCGTCTATCTCAACCTCTGTGTCCAGAACTACAACTTCAAATCCACTGCTCCCGACGGCGAAGCTCTCCGCAAAAAACTCGAAACCATCGTCTCTTCCGCCGGCATACCGGCCGAATGCAAGGTCTTTGCCGGCGACAGGGAAGACGTCTCCATTGAGCGCATCTGGTACAAGCGAGGCAAGTGGCGCTACCTGTTTCTCATCAAGAACGGCTCTTTCAAGAAAACCATCTCCGGCACCCAGCTTGTCGGCATCGACGGCCCTCCCTATCAGGTGAAGGTCGTTTTCCCCGCCGCTCACGAAGTCGTCAACGTAAGGACCGGCAAAGTCTTCGGCGACACCGGTACCGTCGTGGACGCCTTTACCCCCTGGGAAGCCAGCGTCTACCGCATGTGGGTCGATGAATCCAGGACCTCGCCGGCGCCGCGGAGCAGGGGAAGTTCTTCGCCTTCCGGGACCGTTGCTCCTCTCGCCGGTGACGCTCTCCCGGCGGGGGCTGTGGAACCCGACGCGGCGGGCGCGTACACGTATCTGAGAGGCGCTGTGAAAGGCGCCGCCGAAAGCGGGGCGGCCATAAGGGTCACCGTCGAATTCGCGGGAATGCCTATGCGCGGCACGCTGAAGAGCCTGGACGACAGGGGGCTCGTGGCGAAAGTCGCGGGGAACGAAATCACCGTGTCGTGGAAAGACCTGCGGCCCGTGCGCTTCTACGAAATGGCCTCCAGGGCGGTTGACGATACGGCGGAAGCGCACATGCAACTGGCCCACTATTGCCTGGGCAACGACATGTACGTGGACGGCATGAAAGAGCTCTGGAAGGCACAGACCCTCGGCGCTCCTCTCAAGGAAGTGGAAGGGCTGAGAGCCTACGGACTCAGCCGGTCGGAATGAGAACCGGCTGCATCCTGATTCGGTGACGCCGCAGGAAAGGCGGATTGATTCAATAATGTCAGCCTTGCAAAGCCCGGCTTCGGTTGGTTCCGGCGGTTCGATAGAGAATCCGCCCTCCACGGGGAATGTCACGCCCTTGCCGCCCCTGCGGTATTCAATCCGGCCCGCCTCCCTGCTTTTCTGCCTGCTTATGTTCCTGTCCGGGATCCTTTACGCCGATGACGCCGCCGAACTGCGCGGCTGGATAATCGAAAGCATAAAAGCCGGGCAGCGCCCTGCCGTGTTCGTTGATCTCTTGGGCACCACCATGCGCGCCAAGGTCGTTTCGGCCGACGATACCGGCATCACGGTGGATGCTCTCGGCGTAAAGACGGACGTCGCCTGGCAGGATCTTTCGCCCAACCGCTTCTTCGCTCTTGCCGCCAGGATCGCCGGCGACCGCAGCCCTTCCGACAAGGTTTCTCTTGTCAGGTTCGCGCGCTGCTCCGGCCTGGACGCCCAGGCCGGTGAACTCGAAGCCGAACTTCTCAGGGCGGACCCCTCCGTCCAGGACCTCCTCAATCCACCGGAACTCTCGGATCCCAAGGTGTCGCTTGCTCCCTCTCCGGAGACCGGACCTCCTCCCGCCACGGATACCGCCTCTCCTGTCACGGCCCCGGTGTCTTCCGCCCCTGCCTCTTCCGTTGCCGGTCTCGGGCGTTACGCGCCGATCGGCGCCGCCGCCATACCCGCGGACCATCCACGGTTGTTCTTCAGAAAAAAATCCCTGAAAGACGTCCGCTCGGCGGCGCGCGCCCTTCAGGAAGCCAGGAGCGGGTTCCGCGGCGGCTTCACCTCCCGTTACAGGGACGATAACCCCGCCATGCTGGCGCTCAAGTACCTTCTTTCCAATGACGATGCCGCCGCACGGCGCGCCGTTTCCCTCATGAAAACTCAGGGTGTCAACGACTGGTACCACGCCGGCGAATGGGTCAGTCAGTCCGCACTGGCCTATGACTGGCTTTACGACTATCCGGGCTTCTCCGACAAGGATAAGAAAGAAGCCGAAGACGCCATCGTTTCCGGCATGAATACCTGCGTCCGCTGGGTTGCCGGCAAAGACGGTCACTTTATCTGGAACGGACACTGGATATGCATGGCCGGCGCGGTGACCGGCACCGTGGCCCTCTACGGCCACAGGCAGGAAGCAACGGCGAATGCCGAGCGCGTCCTGCGGACCTGCGATGAAAGCCTGCTGGCCCTCGACTACATCGACGGCGCCTGGCCCGAAGGCCCCACGTACGCCTTCCATACCCTTCACGACATGATCGTCGCAGTGGAAGCCTTCTGGAGCGCCACGGGTGAAAACCCCTACAAGCGGCACCCCGGCCTGGCGCGTTTCTCCCACTGGTTCATGTGGATGACACGTCCGGACTGGTCTCTTGAACGCTGGGACGACGCTTCCGGCGGCAGTTCCTGCAATTCCGACCACGAATACGCCGGTTATATCCTCCCCATCGCCAGGGGCGCCGCCGACCCCGCTGCCTCCATGTATGCCAAGTCTCTCATGGCCAAGTGGGGCGCACGGTCCTTCAGCCCGGAATATCAGGGCCACTACCTTTCGCTCTGGGGCTTCCCCGAAATCACCGAACCGATCGCACGCTATCCTGCGGCTCTCAGCGACTGCTTCGGCCGTAACGTCGCCGGCCACGTCATTGCAAGGTCGGGCTGGGGACCGGACGATTCCATGCTTGCCTTCCGCGCGGGACAGAACATCTGTCCCGGCCATCAGCACTACTGCGCCAACGCCTTCACCTATTACCATAAGGCTCCGCTCGCCATCGATTCCGGCCAGTACATGGGGAACCCGCTTGCTGATTACATGAAGAATTACACCCAGCATTCCGTTGCCCACAACCTTGTCGTCTTCCCACGGACCGGCAAGCCCGATGATGACGGCGGCCAGACCATGGAATTCCACCACGTTCTCACCAGCTCACGCGACCTTGTTGACCCAGGTTCCTGGAACGTCGCCTCCATTTTTGCTTACGAGGAAAAAGGCTCCTACATGTACGTCGGCGCAGACGCCACCCGGGCTTACGGCGGCAAGTGCAGGCTTTTCGTGCGTGAACTCGTGTACCTCCGTCCCAACAAAATCGTCATCCTCGACCGCACCGTCCCCGCCGACGGCCGCACCCCCACCTGGCTTCTCCACTCCGTCGGCGAGCCCCTCCTGACCCGCAATCAGTTCATTGTGCAGAACGAAGGCATGCGCCTGGCCGGTACCTTTGTCCTGCCGCAGGAAATCACGCTCGCCGCAGTCGGCGGCCCGGGCAGGGAATTCTGGAATGTGGGCCGCAACTGGCCCCCGCCCTCCCAGCCCCTCAGGTTTCATCAGCCCGGCGCCTGGCGCATCGAAGCGTCCCCTGTCTCTCCCCAGGCGAACTGGTTCCTTGTCGCCATGGATTCCGCTCCCAAGAGCGCTCCGCCGCCCCCCGTTTCTCCGGTCATGGACGATCCGGCCTTCATCGGCCTTTCCATCGCCGGCAGAACAGTTCTTTTCCAGAAAGACAGGCCCGGCGTCGTCAAGGTGCGTTAACATCCATGGAAGACGGCGGCGCTGACGCATTGTTGAACCGGCAAACTCGACAAGCCGCGCCCGATGCCTTATAATTCCCGTGGCTTGTGCCGTGCTGTGCCAACTGTATCGTTTTCAGGAGGTTTTTGTTGGAGAACGTCGGCAACTGGATCTGGGTCGTCATAGCCTTCAGCGGCTATGTCTTCATACATGAGCTGGGGCATTTCATTGCCGCCAAGCGCGTTGGCGTGCGCGTTGAAGTCTTCAGTCTCGGTTTCGGCCCCTTCCTTTTCAGCTTCAGAAAGGGCGAAACGCTCTACGCTCTCAGTCTCATCCCTCTCGGCGGCTACGTCAAGATGGCCGGCCAGAGCGATCTCGGGCCTGATGCCAACACCGGCAAGGATTACGAATACTCCTCCAAGCCGCCCTTCCAGCGCATGCAGATCGCCGTCGCCGGCGTCATCATGAATTTCATCGGAGGATTCGCTGCCTTCGTCGTTGCCTATCTTGTCGGCGTCAACGCCATACCCCCGGTCGCAAACGAAATAGAGCCCGGTTCTCCCGCTGCCGTCGCCGGTATCCGGCCCGGTGACCGTATCGTCTCTATCAATGGCTCTCCAGTGTGGCGCTTCGAAGATATCTTCGTCGGCCTTGTCGGCCGAGGCTCCAGCGACGCCGTGCTCGTCCTGCGTGCCCCCGACGGTTCCCGGCGCTCCATTGCCGTGCAGCCGGATATGAGCAGCGGCAAACCCGTCCTGGGCATTTCTCCCTACATGCCCGCCAGGATAGGTGCCGAAACCAGCGTTCGCGGCGTCGTCATCCGCTCCGTCATCGATGACGGCCCGGCTTCACACGCCGGCCTCGAACCTCTCGACGTCGTCGAGACTGTCGACGACGTGCCCGTCGAAAGCGTCGCTCAGCTCCAGAGTATCATCAAGGGCAGCGGCGGCAGGGACCTCGTCTTCCGCGTATCGAGGGACGGGGGCGATCCCGTCGAACTCATGGTGAAACCCCACCTCGACGACCCCGACGGCCAGGCGGTTATCGGCGTGGAGATCGCTCCCTATTTCATCGTCACCTCGGTCGCCGCAGACAGCCCCGCCTCAAGCGCCGGCTTTGCCCCGGGCGACGTGATACTCAGGGCCTTTTCTTCTCCCGTTGAAACGCATGCGGACGGCGGGCCCCTTCCTTACCTCCTCAGCATCGATGCACGCCGGCAGGGCCGCCCCATCTTCCTGAAAATCCCCGTCGATTTCTCTGAAACACGGGGGACCGTCCTGAGCCGCATCGAAACCAAGGAATTCGTCCGCCTCGGCCCGGTCGCCGCCGTCTCCTCCGGCGCACGCGAAACCGTCAAGTACACCGTCCTCGTCCTTCGCCTCCTTAAAGGTCTCTTTACGGGCGAATTCAAGCCCAGCGAGTTCGCCGGTCCCCTCGGCGTCGTCTCCGTCACTTACGCCGCCAGCAAGCACGGCATGGGCGCACTCCTCCTCCTTTTCGGCCTTGTCAGCGTCAACCTCGGTGTCTTCAACCTCATCCCTCTGCCCCCCCTTGACGGCGGCCTCCTTCTTTTCCTCGCCTGCGAAAAGCTCCGCGGCAAGCCACTTCCCCAGAAACTCCAGGAAAGCTTCCTCCTCCTCGGCCTTGCCCTCCTTCTTGTCCTCGTCGTACTGGTGACCTGGAACGACCTCGGCCGCATCAAGCAGTTGTTTTCGGGCTAGGAGACCGCCGTGCCGTTCAGCAGCCCCGTACCCGAAGATCCCCAGAACGACCCGTCGGGCGAGACCGCCGCCGAAGACATCGAAAAGATCCTCGACGGCGAGGACGATGCCGTTTCCACCCCCAGGCTCGCCGAAATCGCCGGCGGCGATGTCCCGGGCGACGCCCACGAACAGGATTTCCTCCGCAAGGAAAAAGAGCGCAAACAGGAATACTTCTACTCCGACCTCATCTACGCCATCTCGGGCCTGCGATATCCCGAAAACGATTCCCGCCGCGTCTGGGTCGACCTCCTTAATCACAAGATTGAAATGAGCCAGCGCATGGGCCGTAACGTCGGCATCCAGGTCGCCGCTCTCGACTTCTTCAAGAATGTCATCGGCAAGCTCGACCAGGTCCATATCGTCGGCTCCAGTCTCCTTCTTTCCACCGCCAGGCTCGCCGTCACCGACGGCCTCACCGGCCTCTATAACCACAGGTATTTCCAGGACAGGCTCGAACGCGAGCTCCGCCAGGCCCAGGACTTCGGCGACCCCGTCGGCGTCCTCATGGTCGATATCGATTACTTCAAGGCCTATAACGACCTCAACGGCCATATCGCCGGCGACGTCGCCCTTCGCGAAGTCGCCGAAATCCTCAAGATGCATGTGAAGGAACGCGACGTCGTCGCACGCTACGGCGGCGAGGAATTCGCGGTGATCATGTACGGTACCAACAAGGAAGAAGCCTCCGCCGCCGCCGAACGCGTTCGCGAAACCGTCGAGTCTTCCGGCTTCCCCAACGAAGAAGTCCTCCCGAACGGCGATCTCACCGTCTCCATCGGCGTGGCCGAATTTCCCCAGGACGCTCATGACCGCACCGGCCTCATCGCCTACGCCGACAGGGCGCTCTACGTCGCCAAACGCTCGGGCCGCAACCGCGTCTGCTCCGTCGTCGGCGACAGGCGCTCTTCCAAACGTATCGGCTATTCCGCCTCCGTCAGGTGGCACAGGCTCCCCTATGACGGCAAGTTCCATACCTTCAACTGCAAGGATATTTCCATCGAAGGTATGGGCGTTTCCGGTGAATCCGTCCTCGAACCGGGTAACGTTATCCGTATCTTCCTCCCGGGCGCTGAAGACGACCCCGTCCTCGGCAGGATTGTCTGGCGCCTCGAGAGACCAGAGGGCGTTTCTTCCGCAGGCATCAAGTTCGTTGCCCTCGACCCGCGGCAGGAGAGAATCCTGAGGGAGGCCGTCGGCTTATGACTACCCGCAAGGAACTCTTCGAACTCGACCTGCCAGGCGATGAACAGGACCTCCCTTCCGTCCAGGGCGACGCTCCTCCGGATTCCGGCTCCGGCACGCTTCCTCCAGGCACCATGATTTTTTCCGTCGAACAGCTTACCGTCCTTGCCGTCGCCGTCCTTATTCTCGTTGTCATCGCTTTCCTCGTGGGTGCCTATGTCTCCGGCTCCGTCGAACGCTCCGCCGGGCCCGTCAGTCCTCCTGAAATAAGAGTCGCAGAAAATTCCGACGACCTCCTCCCCGATCAGCGCGGCGAGCCGCCTCTTCCGGAAACCTACGAAGAACCGCTCCCCGAACCCCAGGCTTCCCCTTCGGCCTCCCCGGCGGGAGGTACCGGTAACTACACGCTTGAAGTCATCCGTTTCATCCTCGACGACCGCGCCGTTGCCGTCATGACCCAGGAACGCCTCCAGCGTTACGGCTACGCCCCGGTCTTCCTCCAGGCCGACGCCGGTGAAATATCAGTCTGTGTCGGCAGGTTCGATACCAGGCAGGATGCCAAGGGCCTCCTCTGGAAAGATGAAATCAGGAATCTGCGCGGCGCCTACAGGCATTGCGACTTTGTTCCAGTCAAGTCCGGTGATTGATCTTTAAGGAAAGGCTTCTCCTCATGCCCATGCACAGTCAGCCTGAATGTCTCCCCTGTATCCTCTCACAGGTCATCTCCACCGCACGCAGGGTCAGCGACGATGACTGGGTCGTCGCCAAGGTCACCAAGCAGGCCATGGAAGCCTTCGCCGACGCCGACCTTGAACGTTCCCCAGCGGAACTCTCCTTCGACGCCCTCAGGGCCGCCACCAGGATCCTCGGCTCCCAGGACCCCTACGCCGATGAAAAACGCCGCTACAACCGCAAGATACTCGCACTTCTCCCAAGACTCCGCAAGGAAATCGAATCCTCCGATAACCCGCTCCTCGCCGCCGTACGTTACTCCCTCGCCGGCAACATCATCGACCTCGGCATCGGCTCACGCTTCGACCTGGACCAGGAAGTCGAACAGGCCAAATCCATACCTCTTGCCATCGATGCCTTCGCCGATCTTGAACCCGCCGTCAAGAGCGCCGATAAAATCATGATCATCCTCGATAACTGCGGTGAAGCCGCCTTCGACCGCCTCCTCATAGAACAGCTTCGCGGCAGGGATATCGTCGCCGTCGTCCGCAAAAAGCCCATCATCAACGACGTCACCGCCGAAGATGCACGCGATATCGGCATCGATCAGTTCGCTCGCATCCTCGATCCCTCCCAGGATATGCTCGGTGTCGTCCTTCCTCTCGCTTCCGAAGGCTTCCGCCGGGAGTTCTATTCCGCCGATGTCGTTATTTCCAAGGGCCAGGCCAACCTCGAAACCCTTCACGGCGTTGACAGGGACGTCTTCTTCCTCCTCAGGGCCAAGTGCCCCGTTGTCGCAAGGGAACTCGGCGTCGAGGAAGGCTCCACTGTCCTCTACCATTACCAGCCCTCTGCCTGATGCCCGGGAGACTTCCCATGCGCCCTCCCGTTCCGGACCTGTCGCTTCTCCGCCGGCACTCTCTCTTCGACCGCCCTTCCCTGGAATCCATCCGCAACCTCTGCCCGCTCGACCCCCCCCCTCCCGCTTTCAGGGCCGTCGAAGCCCTTGCCGACAGGGCCGCAGGCTTCGCCCTCGACCGCCTGGCTCTCAAGATCTCCTCCGCCCGCCGTGCTTCCCGCCCCGTCGTATGGGCTTCCGGCGCTCATACCGTCAAGCTCGGCCTTTCTCCCGTCATCGTCGACCTCATGAAGCGCGGCTTCATCACCGCCGTTGCCGTCAACGGAGCCTTCCTCATCCATGAAATTGAACTCGCACTCGCCGGCAGGACCAGCGAAGACGTCGCCTCGCGCCTCCCTTCCGGCGACTTCGGCTTTTCCGTCGAAACCTCCCTCCATTTCGCACGCGCCGCACTCAGGGCCGCCTCGTCCGCTTCCGGCCTCGCCTCCTCCGTCGCACGGGAAATACTCCTCTATGGCCGTACCTCCTATCCTTCCATCCTTGCCTCCGCCCTCGAGCTCGGCCTCCCCGTCACCGCCCACGTCGCCATCGGCACCGACATCGTCAGCATGCATCCGGAATTCCCCGCCGCCGCTGTCGGCTCCGCAAGCCACGCCGATTTCCTCTCTCTCGCCGCCACCGTCTCGTCCCTTGACGGCGGTGTGTTCGTCAACGTCGGCTCCGCCGTCATATTGCCCGAAGTCTTCCTCAAGGTCCTCAGTATCGCCTGTAACCTCGGCTCCTCCCTCGACGCCATGACCACCGCCGTCATCGACCAGTTCCGCCATTACCGTCCTGAAAAAAATGTCTTGGAACGCCCTCCCGGCGACAGTATCTTTGTCCAGGGGCGCTTTGAGGAATTGCTCCCCATGCTGCGCTGGGCCGTGCTCTCGGAGGCTTGATATTGAAGACGCTCATCGAAAAAATCCAGAACCTCTCCTCCTCCCCCGTCCTGGTCGTCGGCGACGTCATGCTTGACCGCTACATCGAAGGCGACGTGGAACGCATCAGCCCCGAAGCACCCATCCCCGTCCTGCTCAGCCGCCGTTCCTCCGATCTCGTCGGCGGCGCCGCAAACGTCGCCTCCAAAATCGCCGGCCTCGGCGCACCGGCACGCCTCGTCGGCCTCGTCGGCTCCGATGAGCCCGCCTCTGTGCTCCGTTCCGCCCTGGCGGCTTCCGGCGTCGACCTCTCCTTCCTCGTTGATACCCCCCGCCCCACCACCGTCAAGTCGCGCCTCATCGCACGCCACCAGCAGGTCCTCCGCCTTGACCACGAAGATTCCTCGCCGCTTTCGGACGCCGAGCAGGCCGGTCTCGTCGCCGCCGTTTCCTCCGCTGCTCAAAACGCCGCAGGCATCGTCCTGGAAGACTACGGCAAGGGCGTTCTCTCCGACGTCGTCGTTCAGGCCGCCCTCCGCTGCGCCGCCGAATCTTCCATCCCGGTCGTTGTCGATCCCAACGGCCGCAATTTCGCGCGTTATCGCGGGGCGACCGTTCTTACCCCCAATAACCACGAAGCCGCCCTCGCCGCCGGCCTTCGCGACTCGCGTGAACTCGCCGCAGATGCCGGTGCCGTCATCGCCGCCCAGACCGGCTCCTCCGTCGCCGTCACGCTCGGCGCCGAAGGCATCCTCCTCGTCTCCCCGGGCGGCGACGCCACGCTGGTCGAAACCCGCCCCGTCGACGTCTTCGACGTTACCGGCGCAGGCGATGCCGTCGCCGCCGTCATGTGCCTGGCTCTTGCCGGCGGCGAAGACCTCCTGGCCGCCGCACGTCTCGCCAATGTTGCCGGCGCAGTCATCGTCCAGCAGTTCGGCGTCGGCACCCTCAGCCGCCTCGACATGATCCGCTACGTCGGCCACGTCATGGGCGACGCTTCCCACAAGGTCGTTGATCGCTCCTCCGCGGCGCGCTACGCCGAAGACGCCCGCCGTCTCGGCCGCTCGGTAGTCTTCACCAACGGCTGCTTCGACCTCATCCACGCCGGCCACGTCCGCTCTCTCGAACGGGCGCGCTCCCAGGGCGACATGCTCATCGTCGGCGTCAATACCGACGACTCCGTCAGGCGCCTCAAGGGTCCCGAGCGCCCGGTTATCGGCCAGGAAGGGCGCGCTCGCGTCCTTTCCGCCATGGAAGCCGTCGACCTCGTCGTCCTCTTTGACGAAGATACCCCTCTCGAACTCATCACGGCGGTTCAGCCCGACGTCCTCGTCAAGGGCGGCGATTACTCCAAGGAGGAAGTCGTCGGCTGGGACGTCGTCGAATCACGCGGCGGCCGCGTCTACCTTGTCCCCCTCTCCTCCGGCGACAGCACCTCCAGCATCGTCTCCCGTATCAGGAATGAAAGGACCACCTGACATGCCCAGGGAAATCATCCCTCCCGTCAACGCCCCAGCCCCCGTCGGCGCCTACTCCCAGGCCGTTCGCGCCGCCGGCCTCGTCTTCCTCTCCGGCCAGATACCCGTCGTCCCCGAAACCGGTGAAATCATCACCTCCGATGTCTCCGCCGCCACCGAACAGTGCCTTGCCAACCTCCGCTCCGTCCTCAGCGACGCCGGCCTCACACTCGACGACGTCGTTTCCGTCACCGTCTTCCTTGCAGATATCAACGATTTCCCCGCCATGAACGACGTCTACTCGAAGTACTTCCCTTCCGCCCCGCCGGCCCGCACCGCCGTCCAGGTCGCCGCACTTCCTAAAGGCGCCCCCATCGAAATCCAGGCCGTTGCTCATGAATTCTGAACCTTTTCCGCTCTTCGTGCGTCTGATATTGTAGTGCGCTCCCGCCGCCGCTTCCCCGGAGCGCCTTTTCTCCGGAAGGAATACATGATGCGCCTCGCTCGCACGCTCCCCGCGGCCCTTGTGCCCGCCCTCCTTTCTCTTCATGCCTCCGCAGCCTCCCCCAGACGCATCACGTGGATCGAATTCCAGAAGCTCTCCGACCAGGACAAGGCCGCCCTCGCCGAAAAACACGTCGTCAGGACGGACAGGTTCTGGGAAGTCATGCTTGATTCCTACCACGTCCGCACGGACGTCTCCCGCGACTACGCCCTTGCCACCGCCGTCAGGATGGACGAGTTCTATCGGGATTTCTCCACCGTTTTCACCGGGGCCTTCCGCGTCCGTTACCGCCCACAGCTCTACGCCATGAAGGACCACGCTTCCTACCTCGCCGCCGTCAGCGAATGGGCCGGCCTCAAGCAGGATCTCCCCGAATGGAGCGCCGGGCTTTTCCTCTCCGCCAACAACCGCTACGCCCTCTTCGGCAACGCCGCCCCCGGCGAAGAAAAACTCCACAAGACCCTCTTCCACGAAGGCACCCACCAGCTCCTCCACTTCTACATCGGCAGGCCCTTCCCGCGCTGGTTCGATGAAGGTACCGCCACCAACTTCGAAACCTGGGACGTCAGGTTCAGTGTCGACCGCAACATCTCCGAAGAAATCTGGCGCTCCAGCTACTCCACTTACATCTACGCCATGCGCAAAGGCCTCCTCAAAAATCCCCCTCCCCAGAAAGAACCCGACCTCGTCGCCCTCATGTCCGCTTCCGACGCACTCTGGCTCAAGTCCGAAGACCCCACCTGCCTCTACGCTCAGGCCTGGTGCCTCATCAACTACGTCCTCTCGCACGGCAAGGCCGGTGAAATCTGGTTCAACCGTCTCGTCACCTCCTTCTGCAGCGGCCGCACCGCCGTCTTTTCTAAAAAAGACCTTCAGTCTCTCAACGACGAATGGCAGCAGTACATTCTCCGCTTCATCATCCCTCACTTCGAATACTCACGCGTCGTCCAGAAAATGCTCCTCGATAACAAGCCCCGCGAAGCACTTGCACACCTCAATGCAGGCCTCGTACTCTACCCCGATAACCCCGAACTCCTCTACTACAAGGGCCTGTTCCTCTGCTACGCAAAAGACTACGCGAACGCACTCGCCGTCCTCGAGCCTCTCGATACCCGCTTCCCACGCCATCCCCAGCTCACGCGCGTCCTCGCTCTCTGCGCTTTCAAGGCGGGGGATAAGGCCAAGGGCCGCAAGTTCGCCGTCGCCGCCCTCAGGGAAGATTACCTCGATTCGGAAATCTCCGCCCTCCTGGCCTCACAGTAGCCCCGCCCCGCTTCCGCCTCACCGGCCCAGCAGCTCGCCCAGGTCGTACTTCCGGTAGTCCCCCGTGTGCGCCTGCCGCCCCTGCGCCACCCACATCGCCCCTTCCCCGGGGCGCACCACGACCGAATGCAGTGTCAGCATGTTCCCCGCTGACTTTATCGCCTCTTCCGGCCGCCTCCCGGCGTCCTTCAGTATCCGCCGTATGAGCCTCTCATCCGACCCTATGCTCGTGTCGAACGCGAGACCCCCCTCCGGTTTCTTCACCGCCACCCGCTTTGCATCGTACTCGACCACCACCGCCTCCGCGCCTCTCCCGCCCTTCGCACACTGCGCCAGCAGCAGCGTCTGGTTCCTCATTCGAGGCAGCGTCTTCAGCATCTCCACCGCTTCCCCCGTCGTGCCCGCCTTCTGCGCTATGATGCGCTCCAGGATCAGCGTCGGTATGCCCTCGGCGTTCGTCGCGTACCCTCCGGGCGGCCCCCCCAGGTTGTTCGCCACGAAAAGACCCTCTTCGTTGTAATACGTCCATCCGCCCAGTATCCCCGCCCAGCCTACCACGACGAACGCATGCCCGTCTCCCCTTTCCGGCGTCACCGCCGTCACCGTCGCGCACCTTTCCATACCGGCGAAACCGAAATAGTCGAAGTTCCTCCCTATCTCCATTTCCCCGTCGTGCGTCCCTGCGCCGAACGCCGCGTACGCCGTGCACAACTGCCTTATGTCTCCTTCGCATTGCGCGTACAGCAGCTCGTCCTCGTCGACGCCGGCCGCACCGGCGCACGCCTTCAGCTCCCTCACGTACCATCCCGGCAGCGTCTCCTTCATCCGCCGCGTCTTCTCCAGCAGGTCCGCCCGCAGTCTTTCGTCCCCCCACGCCGCCGACCCCCTGACGTACCCGTCCACCATCGTCCGTATCTCGGGGCCCAGCAGTCTCCCGTGCCCCGCACCGATCTCTTCCGGGCTCCCGCTCAGCTTCACCGTCCCGGCGGGCGGAACGCTTCCCGCCGGCGCCGCCACGGGTACCGCCGCCGGTAGCGTGCTCCTTCCGTCCGCCGGCATCCTCCTGCACGCCGCGGCGGCGATTAGGCTTGCTGCCAGAGGCGCCAGCAGGACGTAGTGAATCCAGTATCGCTCCCAGTGATTGCGTATCCTGCCCATGCGAACGCCCTTTCCTTAAGTTCTCTACAGCGCAATCGGCCTCCGGTTACCCTTTCTCCCACCCACCCCAACCGGCTGTGCCGTCCCTGCCTTCGGCAATTGAACGCGACTCACGCACAAGACCACGTGCATATAAACCTTCTTGGCCGAAGGCACGCGCGCCGCAGGCAATGGGGTGGGCGGGACCCTTCCCCGCCAGGGGTCTTGCTCGACAGTTATGCTTAATTGCCGAAGGCACGCGCGCCGCAGGCAATGGGGTGGGCGGGATCTTTCCCCGCCAGGGGTCTTGCTCGATAGTTATGCTTAATTGCCGAAGGCACGCGCGCCGCAGGCAATGGGGTGGGCGGGATCTTTCCCCGCCAGGGGTCTTGCTCGACAGTTATGCTTAATTGCCGAAGGCACGCGCGCCGCAGGCAATGGGGTGGGTGGGTTTTTTTATTTTTTGTTTGACATCGCCCGGATCCCGGGTAAACTTTGAAATAGAACTGACCGGTCAGTTCTAACTGACCGGTCAGTCAGAAAAGCGGGATTGGAGGTAAATGCAATGGGTGAACAGGTCAACACAGTCCACCATTCGGCCAGTAAACCCTTGTCCGGCCGAGCCTTGCGTAAGCGCTCGGACGTCATTCGCGAAGCCACCTCGCTTTTTGCCACACAGGATTACCATGCCGTTCTTATGGACGATGTCGCCACCGCCGCAGCTATCGGCAAAGGCACCATTTACAGGTATTTTGCCAGCAAGGAAGATCTCTTCGTCGCCTGTGTCGAATCCGCTTTCGATGAAATTGTCGATGTCATACACACTATGAAGCATGATGAGACTATACCGTACAGGGAAAGACTCCGGGCCATCGTCCGCCGCCTCGTCGAATTCTTCATGGAAAACGGCAACATGTTCCGCATCATGCACCACGAAAGAGCCTTCCGCTGCGGGCGCCAGGACGGCGGCTCCAGCATCCGGGAACGCTGGACTGAAGTCAGGAACATCATTCGCACCACCGTCGAAAACGGCGTCTCTCACGGCGAATTCCGCCCCGTTGACGGCGCGATCGTCACGGCCGCCGTTTTCGGCATGGTGCGCGGCCTTGTCGGCCAGTTGAGCGGCAGGAGCATCGATGATATCGGTGCCGCCGCCGCAGACATAATACTCGATGGAATAGCATCTTAGGGAGAACACAATGCCTCCGGACATGGGCCTCGGTATCGGCAAGGCGGCCCGGCAGAACCTGCTTGATGAAGCTGAAAGAAAAGTCCCCCAGGGACCTTTCCGCGGCAAGCTGCTCGGCCCCGATGACAAATTCCTCGAACGTTACCGCGAGGAGAACCTCAAGAAGGTCAGTATGCCCTACGTCTACAGGATACTCAAGATGATGCGCCCCTTCTACCTGCAGGCGTTCCTCGCGCTCCTTACGATGATCCTCATTAACATCGTCGGCGTCGCGCTCCCGCTGGCCATCAGGGTCCTCCTCGATACCGTCCTCCCCGCACGCGATATCTTCATGCTCAATATCATCATCCTGGGCCTCCTCGCCGTCGTCCTCTTCCGCTGGCTCTTCCAGTTCATCGGCGGCTACCTCGTGTCCTACTGCGGGGAACGCCTGGTGAACACCGTCCGCACCAAGGTTCATGCAAGGCTCCAGCAGCAGCCCGTCAGCTACCTCGATAACGTCCAGGCAGGCGGCGCCATCAGCCGCATAATCGGGGACGTCCAGTCCATCCGCAACCTCATCTTCGGCGGCCTCCTCAACCTCATCTCCAGCATCGTCTACCTCTTCGTCATTACCGGCATCCTTCTCTTTGTGAACTGGAAGCTCATGCTCATCTCCGGCGTCTTCCTCCCCGTCTTCGCCGCCACCTTCATGAAGATAAGAAAACACCTCAGGCCCGCATGGCGCGATATCCGTGAGGAAAATGCAAAACTCACCGCACGCGTCGGCGAAGTCTTCGGTGGCGCACGCGTCGTCAAGTCTTTTCATCGCGAACGCTCCGAAGACACCAACTTCTTTCGCCACCAGAACGTCATCCTCCGCAAGTCGCTTCGCGTCCACGTCCTCCATACCCTCCTCCACAGCGCCGCCCAGCTCGTCTCCACGCTCGGCATCCTGACGCTCCTCTGGGTCGGCGGGCGCGAAGTTTCCAACGGCAATCTCACCATGGGCGAACTCGTCAGCTTCTACGCCCTCCTCGGCATGATGTTCCAGCCCCTCCTGCAGGCCGTCATGGTCTACAACCAGTTCCAGCAGGCCATGGCTTCCGTCGAACGCGTCTTCGAAGTCCTCGACAGGGATCCGGAAATAAAAAGCAAGGATGACGCCATCCCCGTCCCGGCGCTGCGCGGCGAAGTCGAATTCCGCAACGTCTGCTTCAGGTATGACGAAGGCAATGACAAGCCTACGATCCAGGACATGAGCTTCTTCGTGAAACCCGGCGAAATGGTCGCCCTCGTCGGGCCTTCCGGCGCCGGCAAGACCACCGTCGCCAACCTTCTTGCAAGGTTCTACGACGTCACTTCGGGCAGCATCTTCGTGGACGGCAACGACCTCCGCGACATCAACCTCGAAGAATACCGCAGAAACGTCGCCCTCGTCCTCCAGGATAACTTCCTCTTCTACGGCAGCCTGCGCGAGAACATCGCCTATGCGCGCCCCGACGCCTCGGATGAGGAAATAAGGGCCGCCGTCAAGGCCGCCAACTGCCTCGACTTCATCGAAGAAGCCCCTCGCGGCCTCGATACCCAGGTCGGCGAACGCGGACTCCAGATCTCCGGCGGCCAGCGCCAGCGCATCGCCATTGCACGCGCCATCATCGCAGACCCCTCCATCCTCATCCTCGACGAAGCCACCAGCGCCCTTGACAGCCGCAGCGAATTCCTCATCCAGGACGCCCTCGAAAAACTCATGAAAGGACGCACCACCTTCGTCATCGCACACAGGCTTTCCACCATAACCAACGCCGACAAGATCATCGTCCTCGAAAAGGGCGAAATTGTCGAAGCCGGCCCCATCGACGAGCTCCTCAGCAGGCGCGGCGCCTTCTACACCATGTTCATGGAACAGTACGGCCGTGTCACCCTCACCGATGAGCTCGTCCGCAACCTCAACAGGCGTGGAAGATTGCACGTGCGCGAAGAAGAGGAGGAAGCCGAGCCCGCCGTTGCCCACTGACCCACCCACCCCAGCGCCTGCGGCCCCACCCACCCCGCTGCCTGCGGCCTGCATATAAAGCAATACTGCAGCAGTACACCGCTTTACCGTACGGGCTTGGTCACTCCGTTTCCGACGCCAGTATCCCTGGTCCTGCGCGAAAACAAACCTTCCTTGCCGACAGGCGGGGGGCCGCAGGCGCAGGGGTGGGTGGGAGGCGCAAACGGCGCTTTTCCTCTTGCGCCGTTATCGCGCCGAATAATAAGTGTTCCTGTTCTTGCGCGAAGGACGGCTTTTCG
>JAFGGJ010000066.1 GCA_016930595.1 Planctomycetota bacterium | reverse complement strand
GGTTTCTATCATGGAAGAGGCCATTATCAAGGCGGCCAGGTTTATCGGTGCGGGTATCGCCATGGGTTTCGGCGCCATCGGGCCGGGTGTCGGTGAAGGCTTCGCCGCCGGCAAGGCTTGCGAAGGCATCGCCAGGCGCCCTGACCAGCAGAGTCTCATCACGCGGACCATGCTCGTCGGCCAGGCGGTCTCGGAAACCACCGGCATCTACTCCCTCGTCATCGCACTCATACTCATTTTCATGAACCTCTGACCGCCCCGGGCAAGGGATACCCATGCGCAAGAAGAAGCTCTTCTACTCCATATTGTTCCTGTACCTTCTCGCTATCGGTCTCTTCGTATGGGCCGCCACCAGGAACCGCCACGAAAGAACCCTTCCCCTCCTCGATGAACAGGTCATCGTCGTCCCTACACCCGCAGCCATAAAAGCTTCTTCTCCCGAGCCCCTAGGCGATACCGAAGTCGCTCACATGGTCGCCGCCGCCAGGCACCAGATAATCCTGAACAAGCGCTTCCGGCTCAAAAGCGATATCGAGGGCGTCGGCAACTCCGGCGACCCGATCACTGAACAGATCCTTGCCGCCATGACCGAAAAGGGCATTGCGAAAACGGATGCATGGGATACCAGGATGCTCATAGCCTTTTCGCGCCAGGAAGTCCGCGCGGCCGAAGACCTTAAGGCTCCAGACAGCGGCATCTGCATCATCAGCGCCGGCCAGCCCATCGCCGGCACGCCGCTTTTCGATTATCTAAAGGCACATAACCTCAAGGTCTCCTCCGTCCGGAACCACAGCTCCAAACCGCAGAAAGTCCTCGTCCACGGCATGGGGTCCATCATCGGCTTCAACGCCACCATGGTCATGGTTGGCATCAATTTCCTTGTCCTCGTTGCCCTCCTCTACGCAATGCTCTGGGAGCCGGTCGTCAGGATTCTTGATGAACGGGCCGAAAAAATACGCACCGAAATCGAATCCGCCGAAGAAAAACTGCGGAGCAGTGAGCAACTCGAAGAAGAGCGGAAAAAAGAACTCCACTCGGCCTACCTCGAACGCGAAGAACTGCGCGACAAGGGCCGCCTGGAAGGCCGCGAGGAACGCCAGGATATTATCGACGCAGCCCAGCAGGAAGTCCTTAACATGAAAGCCCGCGCCCGCTCCGAAATCGCCGCCGAGGAAGCCGCCGCCAGAGAAGAACTCGTCAACGAACTCGGCAACTTCAGTGTCTCCCTCGCAACCAGGATCCTACAGAAGGAAGTCTCCCCGGACACCCACGCCGCCCTCATTGACGACCTCGTCCGTGAACTCAAAACCAATCCCGCCGGAAACAAGTGAGATCGCTCCATGCCCCTTGACAGGGAAATAATACGCAATTATTCCGACGCATTGCTGAGGGCCGCCCTCGCCGAAGACTGCGCCGACAGGGTCGCACGCGATGCCGATGCTCTCCTCTCCTTTTCGGCGGAAGAAGAGCTCTTCCGCCTCTCCGGCCATTTCCTGCGCTCCAGCAGAGTCCTCCCGGCCCCCAAGCGGGCCATGCTCAACGACCTCGCATCCCTTCTCGACCTCTGTCCCCTTACCGGGCGATGGCTCGCCCTGGCCGCACGCCACAACAGGTTCACACTCGTCGGGGAAATGGTGCAGGATTTCATGGTCATCTACCGCGAACGGACTGGGCACCTCCTCGCCACAGTGCGCTCAGCGCAGCCACTGTCACCTGAACAGCTCACCGCCCTTAAACAGGCCCTCGAAACCCGCCTTGAAGCCGGCGTCCGCATGGATGAACTCGTTGATCCATCGCTTATTGCAGGAATACGTGTTGAAGTGGCAGGCATGGTCTGGGACAGCTCCGTCGCCGGAGCGCTCAGGCGCGTCTCTTTCAACTTCAGGTAGGAGTATGTTGAAATGGCAGTCAGGCCCGAAGAAGTCGCCTCCGTCCTCCAGAAACGTCTCGCCGAAGCCGGCCTCAAAGTCGATTACTCCGAAACCGGAGAAATCATCCAGATCGGCGACGGCGTCGCCATCGTCCAGGGGCTTGAAAAAGTCATGGCTTCCGAAATGGTCCGTTTCCCCAACGGCGAATTCGGCATGGCGCTCAACCTCGATGAAGAAACCGTCGGCGTCGTCCTTCTCGGTTCAGAAGTCGGCATACGCGAAGGCGACACCGTCGAACGCGTGGGGCGCATCATGGAAGTCCCCGCCGGCGAAGCCATGCTCGGCCGCGTCGTCAACGCACTGGGACAGCCCGTGGACGGCAAAGGCGCAATAGACGCGTCCGACACCAGGCCCGTTGAGCGCGTCGCCCCGGGTATCGTCCAGCGCCAACCCGTCAACCAGCCCCTCCAGACCGGCATCAAGTCCATCGACTCGATGACACCCATCGGCAGGGGCCAGCGCGAACTCATCATCGGCGACCGGCAGACCGGCAAGTCAGCCATCGCCATCGATACCATCCTCAACCAGAAAAACGAAAACGTTGTCTGTATCTACGTCGCCATCGGCCAGAAATGCCAGCAGGTCGCCAAAACCGTCAGGATCTTCGAAGAAAACGGCGCCATGGATTACACCGTCGTCGTCGCCGCCACCGCCGGTGATGCCGCCAGCCAGCAATTCCTCGCTCCCTACTCAGGCTGCGCCATCGGTGAACACTTCATGGAACAGGGCAAGGATGCCCTTATTGTCTATGACGACCTCACCAAGCACGCCTGGGCATACAGGCAGATTTCACTCCTACTGAGGCGTCCTCCGGGCCGCGAGGCCTACCCCGGCGACGTCTTCTACCTTCACTCGCGTCTCCTTGAACGCGCCGTCAAAATGTCCGATGCCCACGGCGCAGGCTCCCTTACCGCGCTCCCCATCATCGAAACCCAGGCCGGTGACGTCTCCGCATACATCCCGACAAACGTCATTTCCATCACCGACGGGCAGATCTACCTCGAAAGCGCCCTCTTCTACCAGGGCGTGCGCCCGGCCGTCAACGCCGGCATTTCCGTCAGCCGGGTCGGCGGCAAGGCCCAGATTCCAGCCATGAAAAAAGTCGCCGGCATGCTCCGTCTCGACCTCGCCCAGTACACGGAACTCGCCGCTTTCGCACAATTCGGCAGCGACCTCGACGCCAGTACCCAGAAACAGCTCGCCCGTGGCGAACGGGCCATCGAAGTCCTCAAACAGGACCAGTACCAGCCCATGCCCGTCGCGCAGCAGGTCGCCATGATCTTCTGCCTGACGCGCGGCCTCCTTGATGACGTCGTCCCGGACCGTATCCGCGATTTTGAACGCCGTTTTCTCGATTATCTCGTCAAGGAAGCGTCTGGCATACTCGACGTCATCTCTAAAACCAAATCCATCGACGATCCTACCGAAGAACAACTGAAGAAAGCCGTCGAGAGCTTCAAAACCACCTTCTGAAAGGCCGCCCCCGCATGCCCACCATGCGCGACATAAAACGGCGCATCCACAGCGTCGACAATATCAAGCAGATAACCCGCGCCATGAAAATGGTCGCAGGCGCCAGACTCCGCCGCGCCCAGGAGCAGCTTATTGCCATGCGGCCCTATGCCAGGGAAATCGCTTCTCTCGCTTTTCACGTGCTCGCCGACAGCGATCCCATAGACATCCCCCTCATGTCCCCACCCAACCCCGACGCCCCGCCTACCGTCGTCCTCTTTACCTCCGACAGGGGCCTCTGCGGCTCATTTAACGGCAACCTCATCCGGGCTGGCCTCCGCCACATCGAAAAGCTGTCTTCCGGCGGCAGGCGTATATCCCTTGTCCCCGTCGGTTACAAGGGCCGGGCTTTCTTCTCCAGGCGCAAAGCCAGAAAACACTTCGAAAACGTCGATATCCTCGAATGGCCCGATCTCAACGTCCATTCCACCGTCGGCCGCTTTACTTCCGTTGCGTCCGCCGTCGAAACTTCGATCGCCGAAGGCGCTTCCTCCGGCCTTGTCGTCATTTATGCCCTCTTCCACACCGTCATCACCCAGGAAATCGTCACCCATAACCTCGTCCCTCTCCAGCCCGACACCGTGCGCCCCCTCATGGATGATAAGGCTCCCCACGAAGCGTGGGATCCCGAACACCGCCCTTCCCCCCTTGATCTCAGTCATGCCGTCTTCGGGCGTTTCCTTGCCACCCAGCTCTACCGGGCCTTCGTCGAAAACTGGACTTCCGAAATGGGCGCACGCATGACCGCCATGGACGCCGCCACCAATAACGCCGAAGACCTCACTTCCTCTCTCACGCTCGAATACAACAAGGCCAGACAGGCTGCCATTACCAGGGAAATTGTGGACATTACCGGAGGCGCTGAAGCGCTGCGACAACAGTAGGAGAACGCAATGGCCAACAACACGGGGCAAATCAAACGGGTCATCGGCCCGGTGGTCGATGTCGAATTCCCGGAAGGCGACCTGCCCAATCTCTATGACGGCATCTACATCCGCCGCGGTGACGGCTTTACGCTTGTCGTCGAAGTCACCCAGCACATCGGCGAACGCACCGTCCGCTGCGTCGCCATGTCTTCCACCGACGGTCTCGTCCGCGGCACTCCCGCCGATACCTCCTTCCAGCCCATCACCGTGCCCGTCGGCGACGCCGTCCTCGGCAGGATACTCAACGTCGTCGGCGAACCCACCGACGAAAAAGGCCCCGTGAATGCCCCCGAACGCCTCCCCATCCACCGTGAGCCGCCGGGCCTTACCGACCAGGTCACGGACATCGAAATTCTCGAAACCGGCATGAAAGTCATCGACCTCCTCACCCCCTACAACAAGGGCGGCAAAATCGGCCTCATCGGCGGCGCAGGCCTCGGCAAAACGGTCATCGTCATGGAGCTTATCCGCAATATCGCCCTTGAGCACGGCGGCGTTTCCGTCTTCAGCGGCGTCGGCGAACGTTCCCGTGAAGGCAACGACCTCTGGCTCGAAATGCAGGAAAGCGGCGTCCTCAACAAGACCGCCCTCATCTACGGCCAGATGAACGAACCCCCAGGGGCCCGCCTGCGCGTCGGCCTCACCGGCCTCACCGTCGCCGAATACTTCCGCGACAACTCCGGCAAGGACGTCCTCCTCTTCATCGACAACATCTTCCGTTTCGTCCAGGCCGGCAGCGAAGTCTCCGCCCTCCTCGGCAGAATGCCCAGCGCCGTCGGTTACCAGCCTACCCTCGCTTCCGAAATGGGCGAACTCCAGGAAAGAATCACCACCACAAAAAAGGGCTCCATCACCTCCGTGCAGGCCATCTACGTCCCCGCGGACGACTACACTGACCCTGCTCCCGCCACCACCTACGCCCACCTCGATGCCTCCATCTTCCTTTCGCGCCGCGTCTCCTCCCTCGGTCTCTATCCAGCCGTCGATCCGCTCGAATCCACCAGCCGCAACCTCGATCCCACCGTCGTCGGCGAACGCCATTACACCGTCGCTCGCCGCGTCCAGGAAACCCTCCAGCAGTACCGAGACCTCCAGGACATCATCGCTATCCTCGGTATCGACGAGCTTTCCGACGAAGATAAGCTCACCGTCGCACGCGCTCGCAAGATCGAGCGGTTCCTAAGCCAGCCCATGTTCGTCGCGGAAGCCTACACCGGCCTCGAAGGCCAGTATATCTCGCGCGAGGACACCGTCGAAGGTTTCGAAAAGATCGTCGACGGCCAGTGCGACGACTGGCCCGAACAGGCCTTCACCTACGTCGGCTCCATCGATCAGGCCGCCGAACGCTCCAAGAAACTCCTGGATGAAAGCACTTGACCCGTGACCACGCATGAACACCTCCACGCCACCATCCTCTCGGTCGAAGCATCCGTCTTCGACGGCACGGTGAACGCCGTCTATGCACGCAGCTCCGACGGCGACTTCGAGATCCAGCAGGATCACGACACTCTCGCCGCTGTCCTCTCGATCGCCCCGCTCGCCCTTGTCCTGCCCAACGGTTCCCGCATGGAATTCGCCGTCCACGGCGGTATTCTCCAGGTCCACAATAACCGCGTACTTGTCTTGGCCGACGCCCTTGAATCCGCAGGCGACATCGATTCCTCCAGGGCGAAAAGCGCCCTCGACAGAGCCAGTGAACGTCTTTCGCGGCCGCCTTCCGGCGATGTCGATCTCGACAGGGCCGAAGCCGCACGCGAACGGGCCCTCCTCAGGCTCCTACTGTCCTCTCGCCACTGAGCGGTACGCTTATGCTCCGTTTCACCTCACACACCTGCGCCCCGCCGGCACGGGTGCACCCATGAAAACCGCCGTCCTCGTCCCGGATGCGGCCGGAGTGGAGCGCGCCGCCGCCGTGATACGCGGCGGAGGTCTTGTTGCGTTCCCGACCGAAACCGTCTACGGCCTCGGCGCTGACGCGCTCAACCCCTCCGCTGTCGCCCGCATATTCGCCGCCAAGGACCGCCCTGCCTTCGACCCCCTCATAGTCCATGTCCTGGACGCCGCTGACGCCGCACGCCTCGCGGACCCGCTTCCCGAATCCGCTCGCAGGCTCATCGCCGCCTTCTGGCCCGGCCCTCTCACCGTCGTCGTCCCCAAGTCCCCTTCCGTCCCCGGCATCGTCACCGCCGGCCTGTCCACCGTTGCGCTCAGGTCCCCCGCACACTCCGTCGCACGGGCCCTTATAAACTCTGCCGCCGTCCCGGTAGCGGCACCCAGCGCCAACCGCTTCAGCCGCATCTCCCCAACCTCGGCCCACGCCGTCCTCGAACAGCTCGACGGCAGAATAGATCTCGTCCTCGATGCCGGCCCCACCGATATCGGCGTCGAATCAACCATCGTTCTCTGCACCGGCGGCCGTCCGGCACTGCTGAGGGCGGGCGGACTCCCCGTCGAAGACATACAATCCCTCGTCGGCCCGCTAGACCTGAAACATCGCTCCCCCATGCCGCAGGCTCCCGGCGGCCTCCCACGCCACTACGCCCCTTCCGTCCCCCTCTTCCTCCATGAAACCGTGGACGACGTCCCCCCCGAAGAACGCTCGGGAACCGCCGCTCTCCTCTTCACCGCAAGGCCCGTGGAAGGCTTCCTCGCCGTCGAACATCTTTCGGATGACGGCGACCTCGCTCAGGCCGCCTCCAGGCTCTTCCCCGCTCTTTCCCACCTCGAAAAGACCCCCGCCCGCGCGATCCACGCCGAATCCGTCCCCCAAGTCGGCCTGGGACGGGCGATCATGGAACGCCTCCTCAAGGCCGCCTCTCCCGAATAGACCTTCCCCTCATGCCGCGCCTATTCGCACCTGCCGGCCGAATTCCGCCTTGCCGTCTCCATCTTCTCAATGTTGCCGTTGCACCAGCCGGGGAGAACGGTCGGATATAGCGGCCGGAAATAAAGCACCGCTTCCAGACCTCTTGGATCCTGCCACTCAACAAGCGTATCGAACGCCTTGCACACGGCGTCTCCGTTCCTGCTGGACATTATGAACTGCGATAACGGCTCAACCGCCCGCCTGTCTCCAATTTCCCCCAGGGCGACCACAATCGCGTGCTGGCCCCAATGCGAAGCATAAGGCAGGGCATCCATCAGCGCGGGAACCGCCCTGGGGTCTTTCATCGCCCCAAGTAATCCGGCCGCTTTCACGACGACTGCAGGATCTTCATGGCGCAGCAGCGCACACATTGGCAGAACGGCATCCGCCCCTTCGGCGGCGACGGCCTCCTCGTACGGCCTGATGAATTCATCATATTCGGTGCCGTCTTCGATCGCTCCTTTCAACCACGCTCCTTCATGCCGGGAAATGACCGCCCGAGCAAACCTGTCCACGACAACGGAACCGGACGACGGTGGCGGGCATGCGCCCCTGCAGCCTGCGCACGTAAAGACGTATCCCGTGAAAACGGCGGAAACCACGATGCGTCGGACATGAACCCGCCACGGCCTTTTCATGAGCGCACTCCCATGTAATTGACGGATAACCGCCCGGAATATCATGAAACCGCCCGGATATCCGTCGCCCCACCGGTACGCGGCTAGAACGGTATGTTCAGTATCGTCCTCAGATCCTTCCCCTCGGGCAGCGGTTCGGCGGCCACGCCGCGGTATTTCCACGGGAAGGCATTCGGCCTGTACGCGCATCTCTGCATAACGATGTCGAACTCCACTTCCACCTTCGCCGGCAGCTCCACCAGCATCCTCGGGGATCCCACCTCCTTTGTGTTGTCCCCCACCCTTATCGCCGCTATCCTGTGCGTGCCGTAGAACCCTCCCGTTATCCACATCCTCACGCTCTCGGCGTTCCTGTTGTACAGCCGCATTCTCAGCCAGTCCTTTTCCACGTGCGTCACCACCGCGGCGACTCCCGCCGGCAGGCCGGTCCTCCCCTTCTCACCAAAATACCTCACCGGCGTGTTCACCACCGATCCGCACCTCCCGTTGTCATACCCCATCGCCCACCAGTTGCCGTCTATGTAGTGGTACCCGTAAAAGAAATCCGGCGCCATCTCCGTAAGCTCGTCCCCGGTCTTCGGCTTGCCGCCCGTCCTGTTCTTCACGCGTTCGGCCTGTTGCTTCATCCATTCCGCCCGGTTCCGGAACGACGCCGCCGGCTGTCCGGTACCCCCGGCCCCGAAATAGAAATACTTCGCGTACCCGCTCCCGAACTTCTTCACCCATTCCGCCGACTCCGCGTCCCACGTGTTGTCGTATATCCGCTCTATCACGTGCATCAGCTGCCAGTTGTTTCCCTGCGTCCAGCTCTTTCCGTCGAACTTGTGCGCGGGGACGTTCCCTCCCCCAGCCTCGAACAATACCTTCACGCTGCTCCTCAGCCCACGGAATATCCGCTCGTCCCCGCCCGTCAGAAACGCCCCTATGCTCGGGTATGCTCCCCATCCACGCCCCCCTACCCCGGGGCACCCCCATTCGGGATAGCTGAACGGCCCGTTCCACCAGTCCGCAGGCAGCGCCCCGTTCGTGAACACCGTGCACGGTATCAGCCCCTTGTTGTTCTCCGCCGCACGGTTCATCGCCTCCCCGAACCGCAGCATCGCTATCCTGTACTGCGGGTTTCCGCTCCTGATGTAGTCCTGGAACAGGGCGTTCATGTATATGTAGTCGTGCCCTGAAGTCTTACCCGCGCTTCCCTGGCCCTTCCCTCCTCCGCTGTTGTTCAGGGACAGCGACGTGAACAGCCCCGTTCTCTTGTCTATGCACCTGAATATCGCGTCCGCCACCTTCCGGTTCTGCTCTATCAGTTCCGCGTCCTCCGGAAACACGTCCAGGCACCCCCACAGGTGCTGCAGCAGCTCGCTGGCGTGTTCGGCGTCGTACCCGTGCGCGTAGTACCCCCCCCTGAACCCGTTGTTCACCGGTATCAGCTCGTTATAGACGTTCTTCCATATCGACCTGTATGCCTCCCGGACCCTGTCGGAACCCGACAGCACAAGGTACCTGTCCCACGGCGCTATCCCTTCCACTATGTCGTCGGCCGTCCCGGCGTTGTCCACGTGCACGCACACCGCCCCCGACGGCTCCAGGAACTTGTCCAGGAACGCCCCTATCGCCTCTTCCGCTCCCTCAAATAGCGCAAACTCCGCCTCCGCCCAGTCCGGGGCCGCGGCCCGCACCGGCCCTGCCACTATTATCGCGTCCATCTCGGCCGGCCCGGGTTTCGCCCGGTGCGCCGTCTCCTTTTTCACCACCGGCCTTTTTATCAGCGGCCTTACACTTTTCTCCGGTTTCTTTTCCGTTTCCCCCTTCAGTTCCGCCAGCAGCCTGTCCGCCTCCGCTGACAGGAACGGACTCATTTCCTTCACCCCGTACAGCAATCCCTCCGCCTTGTCGTTCCACTTGTTCGCTATCGCGAACTTTGCCAGCAGCATCCGGTCTTCGCCCGACCTGTCGTCCACCGCCTGCCCGGCCGCAGAATACAGCAGAACGTCCGATATCTCCCCCCACGGCTTCTCGTGAATGGTCCCGGCTGCTTCGAGTTTTATCCCACGGGCGTCCGCCTCCTTCGCCACCGCCCTCACCCGCATCCCCAGCAGCCGCACCGAAAGCCTCACGTCACGGCCGGCCTTCAGCCCTTCCGCTACCTTCCCTCTCAGAGCCTCTCTCATCCCTTCGGCCCCGCCGCCCTCGCCCGCGTACAGCAGTGCCGGCATCACCGTTCCCACGATTACCGTCATGATCCGACACCGCGCAACACCCAAGCGTCACCTCCCTGTTTCCACGTATCCCGCCCGTTATCACATTATACCGCGCCCATTCCGAAGTGTCACAGCCCGACAGGCCTCCCGCGCACACGTGCTTCCACACCTTCGCACCTTGCCGGTGTCCATTTTCCGACGCTCCGCCGCTTTAATCGTCGCATCCTCGACGTTCCCGCCCTCGGCCCTATTGCGCGCCCGCAATAACCCGCCCCCCAACTCCTTTGCCCGCACACTGTTCCACGATTCCACACGCCCTGGCACGCCGTTTCCTTGCATCTTCCTCAAAAGGAGACTCCTCATGACAGATACCCTTTTACCTGCTATCGCCGGCGGCCCGAAAGCCAAGTCCTCACCCTACTCCTCCGGCAGCCGCTTCGGCCCGGAAGAACTCCACCACCTCAAACAGGCCCTCGACCAGAACACACTCTTCTACGCCAGGGGCGCCAAGGTCCGGGAACTTTGTGTCGAATTCGCGCGCATCCACGGCGTCAGGCACTGCATCGCGACATCCAGCGGCACTGCTTCCATACACGTCGCACTCGGCGCCCTCGACGTCGGCGTCGGCGACGAAGTCATCGTCCCCCCCATCACCGACCAGGGCACCATTATCGGCGTCCTCCTGCAGAACGCCCTCCCCGTCTTCTGCGACGTCCTACCCGAATCCTTCTCCTACGACCCCGCCGACCTTGAACGCAAAATATCCCCTCGCACCGCCGCCGTCGTTGCCGTCCACCTTACCGGCTCTCCCAATGACATGGACGTTATATTCGACATCACGCGTCCCCGCAATATCCCGGTCGTCGAAGACTGCGCCCAGGCGTACCTCGCCGAATACAAGGGCCGCCTGGTCGGCACTATGGGCGCCGTCGGAGCTTTCAGTCTCAACGACTTCAAGCACATCTCCGCCGGCGACGGCGGCCTCGTCCTCACCGACGACGACGAGCTTGCCGCACGCTCGGCGCTCTTCGCCGACAAGTGGTACGACAGGTCGGCCGGCAGGAGCGGCTGGTCTCTGGCCATGCTCGCCCCCAACTACCGCATGAACGAGCTCACCGGCGCCGTCGGCCTTGCACAGCTTGCCAGGCTCCCCGGCATCGTCGCCCGCCGCCGTGAAATCGGCGCAGCATACGACTCCGCCGTTTCCGGCGTCGAAGGTCTCTTCCCCGTCGTCCCTCCAGCGGGCGGCGTCTCATCCTACTGGTTTTACATGCTCCGGGTTGACGAAGCACTCCTCGGCGCCTCGCGCGACTCGGTGGTCGAAGCTCTCGTTGCCGAAGGCGTCCCAGCATGGGGGCCTTACACCACCAGGGTCAAATATCTGGAACCGATGTTCCAGGAACTCCGCGCCTATCCCAAGTCCCATTTCCCCTTTGACAACCCCGTCTACGGCAAAGTCGAATACCGCCCCGGCCTCTGCCCCAACTCCGAAAAAGCCGTCGATTCCACCTTCATCATCCCTGTCAGCGAATTCCATTCCGACCTGGATGTTCAGGAAACCGCTTCCGCCATTACCAGGGTCGGTCTTTACTTCAACGCACGCAGGCAGCCTTCCGGAAAGGAATAAGCCATGTCCAACGCTTCCAGGCTCGCATTACTCGGCGGCGATCCCGCGCTCGATTTCCCCCTCGACGAAATGCGCCGCTGGCCCGTCATCGAAGAAGACATCGTCCAGGCCGTCGCCGCCCTCCTCCGCTCCGGCCAGCTTTCCTTCAGCCCCGAAACGTCCTTTCTCGAAGAGCGTTTCGCTCGCTTCACCTCGACAAAATACGCCCTCGCCATGACCAACGGCACCGCCGCCATCCATTCCGCCTTCTTCTCCCTGGGCGTCGGTCCCGGCGACGAAGTCATCTGTCCCACCTACACCTACTGGGGCAGCGTCATGGAAGCACTCGCTCTCGGCGCCGTCCCCGTCTTCGCCGACTGCCAGCGCGACACCGCCGGGCTCTGCCCCGTCCACCTGGAAAAACTCATCTCCCCACGCACCAGGGCCGTCATCGTCACTCACCTCTGGGGCATCCCAGCCGACATGCCTTCCATCATGCGCGTCGCCGACGCTCACGGCATCCCGGTTATCGAAGACGCCAGCCACGCCCACGGCGCTTCCATCGACGGCAGGCCCATCGGCTCGTGGGGTCGAGTCGCCGCTTTCAGCCTCCAGTCCTCCAAGCCCCTGCCTTCGGGCGAAGGCGGCATAATGGTCACCAGCGACCCGGATATCTACGAAAGGGCCGTCCTCCTCGGCCACTACGAACGCATCAAGGGGCTTCGCGACGGCCTCAGGTCCATCTCTCCTACCGCTTTCGGGTTCAAGTATCGCATGAGTCCGCTTAGCGCATGCATCGCGCGCCACAAGCTCGAACGCCTTGATGAACAGAACGCCAGGACCGGTGCAAACTGCAGGCTAACCGAAGACTTCCTCGCTTCCACCGGCCTCTTCCGCCCCTCACCGGGCATACCCGGCGCTCGCCGCGTCTACTATGAACTCCAGGTCGAATACACCGCCGAAGAAGAAACCGGCGTCCCCGCTTCCGCCGTCGCCGCCGCCCTGACCGCCGAAGGCCTCCCCGTCACGCTCACACGCTATCCGCTCCTTCACCGCCAGCGCGTCTTCAACGAACCCCTCCATGTCTGGGGCGCAGACCGTCCCCCTGTCTACGACATCTCTGCTTTCGGTCCCTACGACGACGCCGATTTCCCCGTCAGCTTCATGCTCCAGAACCGTATGCTTGCTTTCCCTAAATTCCCCCATGCCGACCAGCCCTTCGTCAGGCGCACCCTCGCCGCCGTCGAAAAAGTCGTCTCTTCCTTTCATGAACTCCGCTCTTTCGCGGAAAACACCGTCACCGCCTGATCCCCGCACCTCTCCACGGGAGACATCTCATGGGACAGCCCTTTCGTTTCGCCATCGCCGACACCGCTGTGGCCCAGGCCGGCGGGATATCCCTTCTCGATCTCCACTTCGATGCCGCCGCCATATGCCACGCCTATGACGCCGTCGTTCCCCTTGCGCAACGCCTCGGCGTGCCTCCTCCTCCACCACGACTCGCCGGCTTCGCCTATTCCGCAGTCGCCGCCCTCGGCGCGAAAATCACCTTCCCGGAAGACGGCGAACCGAACGTCGTTCCCATGATCACGGACCCTGCCGATATCGACCGCCTCGCCACTCCTTCCGATTACCTGTCCGCCGGCGTCGTCGCCGGCCGTCTCTCGCTCCTTGACGAACTCAAGTCCCGCCGGCCAGATGCCGTCAATACCATCGGGCACCTGTATGAAGGTCCCGTGACCACCGCTGAACTCCTCATGGGACAATCCTTCCTCACCCTGCCCTTTGACGACCCTGAACGCGCCCACAGGCTGCTGGACTACTGCGTCGCAACGTCGGCCGCTTACGCCCGGTCCGTCATGCAACGCCTCGGCATCGCCTTCCGTCCCGGTCCGGTCGGCATTCCCGACGACTTCGCAGGCATGTTTCCACCGGATACTTTCGCCGATTTCGTCGTCCCTTACTGGAACGGGCTCTACGACGCCATGAACGCCTCCGAACGCTTCCTCCACAGCGAACTCCTGCGCGTCGAACACATGCCCTTCCTCGAACCACTCCGCATTTCCGTCTTCGACCCCAGCGCCGACCAGTACCTGACGCCGGAACTCCTTGCTGAACATTGCCCTTGCGGATTCGAGTGCAGGATACAGAGCTGGCATGTGCGCGACCTGTCGGCTTCCGATCTGTGCGACATGTACCGGCATCTGGCATCCTTCAAACCTCGCATCATCAGCTTCTACCTGTGCGACGCGTCCGAAGAACCCGAAATCTCCGCCATCCTCCAAACCGCCCGCTCGCTTCAATAACCCCCCACCCACCCCCTGCCATCCCCACCCCGCCTGCACGGTAAACTGTTTTGCGTATGCGGCATAACTTCACTGTTTTCGGCATGACATAATTAACTTTTTTCTCCTTGCTGCGGCAGGAGATACAGAAGTCTTCCGGTT
>JAFGGJ010000065.1 GCA_016930595.1 Planctomycetota bacterium | reverse complement strand
AGGCTCAGGGAAGTCAGCATCGTCTCGATGGGCGCGGACGAGGAAACGGCGGTCTCCATCGCGGCGTCCCGGGCGAAGAAGGGAAACGACATGGACGAAACGAAACTGGAGGAAGTGCGCGCCGAGGAACGGGAACGCCTGGCGCGCATCGAGGCGGCCTGCGCGGCCCCGCACGGCTGGGGCAAGGACGAGGAGCGCGTAGCGGACCTCAAGGCGCGGGCCATCGAGGGCGAGATCGCCGTCGAGGACCTGTATGCGAGGCTGCTCGACATCATGCGCAAGGCGCGGCCCACGTTCGCGGGCATCGGCATTCGTCGCGGCGCGTCGCAGGCGCAGGTCATCGAGGCGGCGGTGCTGGCGCGCATGGGCAAGGAACCCCTGGCCGAGAAAACGCTGGGCGAGCGGGCTTGCGGCATCGCGCGCGACCTGGGCGCGGCGCACATGCTCGACCTCTGCCGCGCGGCCTTGCAGGCCGAGGGCGTGGACATTCCCTCCGGCAGGATGGAGATGGTCGCGGCGGCGATGAGCACGTATTCGCTGCCGGTGGCCTTGGGCAACGCTGCGAATAAGCTGCTCCTGTCTGCCTACGAGGAGTCTCCCGCGACGTGGCGGGCGTTCTGCCAGGTGCGGTCGGTCTCGGACTTCAAACCGAACACGGCCATCCGTCCGAGTTTCACCGGCAACCTGGAGCAGGTCGCCCCGGGCGGGGAACTCAAGCACGGGAGCGTGGACGAGAAGCCCACCGAGTTCAAGGTAGACACGTTCGGGAAGCTCTTCGGCGTGGACCGGCGCGATCTCGTCAACGACGACCTGGGCGTGTTCGAGGAGACGGCGCGGGCCTTGGGCAAGGCGGCCATGCGCAAGGTCTCGGACCTCGTGTACCAGGTGCTCTTCGCCAATGCGGGCGGCTTCTTCGGGACCGGCAACGGCAACTACCTGGACGGCGCGACGAGCACGCTCTCCATCGACTCGCTGTCTCTGGCGATCCAGGCCATGCTCACACAGCGCGACGACGAGGACAATGACTTGGACATAAGGCCTTCAACGCTCCTGGTCGCGCCGGAGAACCAGTTGACGGCCAAGGCAGTGTTGGAATCGGAGTTCATCCAGCGCATGGCAGACCAGCCCACGGGCAACAGCCTCAAGAACGCGGTCAAGATCGAGGTGGAGCCGAGGCTGTCGAACGCCTCGAAGTTCGGCGCGCTGGCCACGGGCAAGGAGTGGTTCCTGTTCGCGAGCCCCAGCGCGTGCCCGGTTATCGCGGCCTTCCTCAACGGCAAGCGCACGCCGACGGTGGAGTTCTTCGGGCTCGACCAGACCGTGGACAAGCTCTGCGTCTCGTGGCGGTGCTACCACGATTTCGGCACGGCGTTGTGCGACCCGAGGGCGGCGGTGGCCAGCAAGGGCGAGTAACCCCAAACGGCCCGACGGACACGACTCGAAAAACCCCTCGCCGAGGGGCCGGAGGATACTCTTGTCTCACGAAACGGAAAACCAGGACGGGGAGGCGGCGCGATGAGCGATACGGACGTCGCCGCCCCTCCAAGGCCGCTGTCGCTGCGGGAACTGACGGCGAAATACCCGTATGGCCAGTGCATCACGGGCTGGGACCCGCAGAACCCGCCGGATGTGGAGCAAGCCTTCCGCGTGGGATTCCGCATCGGGGCAGAGCGTTGCGCCGTGTGCGACCTGGAGCAGGCGGCGGACTTCACGGACCGCATGTCGCAGCGACGGGGCGATCTGTACGACCCGAAACATCTCTGGTCGGACCGAAGGGCGGCCATCTTCCGTGGGGCCATGCATGGCGGCATCGAGGTGGTCCGCGCCCGCGCGCAAGGCGTGAAGAAGGGAATCGATCCTTGGCTGGAGGAACTTCGCGCCTGGGCCGACGAGAATCCCATAAGCCTCGAATGGAAGAGCGCCAAGCCGCCCGACCCGCCGGAGGCCGACAGCGAGCCCCTGAGACGACACGAAATTCCCAAGCGCCTGTGGGGCGAGGTGTACGGGATGTGGACGATGATTGACACGCTCAACACGCCGGTCACGCTCGTGCGGCAGCGCGGCCCCTTCATTAGAAGCAAGGAGCAGTACGAACGACTGCGCGCCACGGAACTGGCGAAGCTGCGCGAAAGCATCCGCGCCCACAAAGGCGAGTTCACCGGGCTGGAGACCTTGAGTCAATACGAGCCCGACGTGCAGGCGGTCTGGCGCGAGGAACTGGCCGCCCGCGCGGCGTCCGTACCGGGTCCGGTGCTGGTGAACCTCGCGGATGTCCAGCCGGAACCGATTCGCTGGCTTTGGCCCGGACGCATAGCCCTCGGCAAGCTCACGCTCCTCTGCGGCGATCCCGGTCTTGGAAAATCGTTCGTGACGCTGGACCTCGCGGCCCGGGTGTCGAGCGGGAAGTGCTGGCCTGACCTGCCCATCCTGCCCAACCCGCCGGGCGGCGTGGTGCTGCTCTCCGCCGAGGACGACTTGGCCGACACCATCCGCCCGCGCCTCGACGCCGCAGGGGCCGACCCTACGCGCGTGGTCGCCATCCAGGCCGTGCGCAAGATGCAGCCCATGGGCCAGCAACGCGAGGACTACTTCGACCTCACGGAAGACCTGCCCGCCCTGGAGACGGCCATCGAGCGGACCGCCGATTGCCGCCTGGTCGTCATCGACCCGCTCACGGCTTACCTCGGCAAGACCGACTCGCACAAGAACGCCGAGGTACGGGCCGTGCTCGCCAAGCTCTTCGACCTGGCCACGCGGCGCAAGACGGCCGTCCTGGCGGTCACGCACCTCAACAAGGCGGGCGGCCTGCCCGCCATCTACCGGGCCATGGGCTCGCTCGCCTTCGTGGCGGCCGCCCGCGCCGTCTGGGCCGTGGTGCGTGACGAGAACGACGAAACGGGCCGACGGCGGCTCTTCGTGCCGGTCAAGAACAACCTTGGCGCGGACGAGTCGGGTCTCGCCTACTCCCTCGAAACCACGGACGGCGCGGCCCGCGTCGCGTGGGAAGCCATGCCCGTGGACATGCGCGCCGACGATGCGCTCGGCGGCGGGCAGGCCGCAAGCGCCCGCGAGGACGCAAGGCAGTTCGTGGTCGAGACGCTCACGGCCAACGGCGGGGAAATGCCGTCCGACGAACTCACGGAGGCGGCCAAGGCGAACGGCATCAGCGAGCGGACGTTCCGGCGGGCCAGGAAGGCCGTGGCCGAGGTCTACAAGGAGAAGGGCAAGGGCGGGCAGTGGCGGTGCAGGTTGAAAGGTGGCCAGCCATGCGCCCCATGAACATGTTGGCCACCTTGGCCATCTTGGCCGCCTTACCCTCTCTCCCTAGAACAAATAATGATCATCTTTGGGTATGTTGGCCATCTTACCGGGGAAAGGTGGCCAAAGATGGCCAACCTGGCCAAGGCGGCCAACGGGTGTGGCGTGGCCATCTTCCCCCGCGAACGAATGGCGAATGGTTCCTTCCGGGAGAGAAACGGACGGAGACGCGCGCGGGAACAGTCGCGCTTATAGACAGACTTTGTTTCGCTTGTCCGGTTTTTTCGCGCCCTGTCCGCGCCGTGGCCGCCGGTGCGCGCTTGGGGCCAAGTGCTCCAAGAAAACGCGCCCTGGCGCGACCCTGCGCGCCCTGTGGCCGCCCCTGGCCGGGAGGCGGCGCATGAGCGCAAACCGGCCATCCTCCGCGCCCGTGGAAATCCTGCCGAATCCGGCAGAAAGCCCTGGACTTTCAGGCGAAAATCGCCCTCATGTGACCCTGCCCGGGCCGCGCCCGGCGTGGATTCCGGACACGCTCCTGGCCGAGACCGTAGAGGTCTGGTCCGAATGCTACGGGCGGCCCGTGAGCGAGGAGGAGGCCGTGGACATTCTCGTGAACGTCAGGCGGCTCGGCGAGGCGATCCTGAAAGCGAAACGGGAGATGAAGCGATGAATGTAGTGATATGGGCGAGGGTGTCCTCCCGCGAGCAGCGCGAGGGCTATTCCATCGACGCGCAACTGCGCGCCACCAGGGACAAGGCCGCCAAGAACGGCTGGACCGTGGCCCGCGAGTTCGCCGTGGCCGAATCGGCCAAACGCGGAGCCGCGCGCCTGGCCTTCAACGAGATGTTCGCTTGGGTCAAGGCGAACGCACGGCGGCAAGGCATCGAGGCCATCCTGTCCCACAAGCTCGACCGCGTCTGCCGCAACATGCGCGACGCCGTCCGACTTCAGGAACTCGAAGACGCCTGCGGCGTGCAACTCGCCTTCGTGGAGAACCAGTTCGGCCCAGGCGCGGCCGGAGCACTTTCGTTCAACGTGATGGCGGCGGTCGCGCAGTATTACTCGGACAACCTGCGCTCCGAGGTCTTGAAGGGCATGGACGAGAAGGTGCGCCAGGGATGGCCCACGGGCCTTGCACCCTTCGGCTACAAGAACGTCGAGGACAAGGACGAGCCGGTCGTGCCGCACCCGGAGAAGGGCAAGACGCTCAATCGCATCTTCGACCTGTACTCCACAGGGCAGCACACCTTCGAAAGCCTGGCCGACAAACTCCAGGCCGAGGGCCGCGTCTTCCGCAAGAGCCAGCCGCGTTTCGGGCGCACGTCGCTTTCGTACATCCTCAACAACCGATTCTATGTGGGCGAACTGCGACGCAACGGCAGCGTCCACCAGGGCCGCTACAAGCTGCTCATCGACCGGCGCACCTTCGACGCCTGCCAGGACATCCTGAAGGGCAAGAACCGCCGCACGGGCCGCCCGGAAATCATGCTCTCCGGGTGCGTGTTTCGGTGCGCGGTCTGCGGGTACGCCATCACGGGCGAGGAGATTCGCAGGAAGCTCCGCGACGGGAGCCGCAACCCGCACATCTACTACAAGTGCGGGAACAACCACAAGCCGGACGACCATCCGCCCGTGCGCTGGCGCGAGGCGGACGTGGAACGCGGCATCCTGGACGAGTTCGACGCCATCCGCATCCCCGAGCCGCGCGTGAGGACGTGGTTTCGCGATTCCATCGAGGTCATGTTCGACGACGTGACCAGGGCCGAGGCCGAACGCCGCCGGATGCTATCCAAGCGCCGCTCGGAACTGGCCAACATGCAGGACCGCTTACTGAACGCCTTCCTGGCTGGGACCGTGGACGAGGCCGCGTTCAATGCCAAGTCAGCGGAACTGAAGGGGCAACTGAACGAAATCGAACGGCAACTCGAGGGCGGGGAAATCACGGAGGAGAACGGCAGGCTCGCGCTTTCGGTCTTCGATTTCAGCCAGAACTTGGCGGATATCTGGCGCGGTTCGAACTTCGCGTCCCGGCGGACCATCTTGGAGTGCGTCAGTTCGAACCGTACCCTATCGGGCGTAAGTCTCGCCCTGACAAAGAGACAGCCGTTCGACTATCTCGCCGAACGGCCGTTTTTGAAAAATGGTCGGGGCGAGTGGATTCGAACCACCGACCTCCTGAACCCCATTCAGGCACGCTAGCCAGACTGCGCCACGCCCCGACCAAGCATCTCCCAATATACCATTCGCCGCCGCCCGCGTCAAGACCTAAGGCGACGCCCCTTCAGCAGTTTCGCCTCTTCGGCTGCCGTCCACAGGCGGCCTCCCGTAAGCTCGTCCGTGGACACCAGCGGCAGGTCGGCGAGTTGCGGATATATCACTATCTTGCCCGGGTAGGCGCCCGTGTGGACAGCTTCGATACCGTCCCGCGCGGCTTTCATCCCGCCCACCGCCGCAACTGAATTGTTCGGGTCTATGTCCCCGGCCGCAGCGAGTTCCAGGACCCGCTTCAGCGAGCTGATGGGGGAGCCGCTCGTCGCCAGCATCGTCACGTTTTTGTAATGCATGTCGTTCAGATTCACGTTCGCGAACGCGACGTCCCTGCTGGGGAACCCCGCGAAGACGTTGATGTATCCGTCCTTGCCGACGAGCTCCAGCGCCTGTTCGACGGCGGAAGCCACGGGCGCAACCACGATGACGTCGTCGACGTCGCCGGGCTTCAGGATATCCTGGATCTTTTTCTGCTTCAGGTCCACGATGACGAGCTCGGCCCCCTTCCTGGCCGCCAGCGGTCCCAAGGCAGCGGCAGCGCGCGCCAGCCGCTCATCGTTCAGCTCCGAAACGACCAGCCGCGCCGCCCCGTCGGCAATCCCCTTTTCCACGTGCATCATGCCGATGGGGCCGGCCCCCACGTACCAGGCCGTGCCGCCCGGCAGCACGGATTTGGTCGGCCGGTGTTTTTCGTACGCGAACAGGACGCACGCCCATGGCTCCGCCAGCGCCACCTGCGAATACCCCAGCCCTTCCGGTATCGCCAGCAGGTACCCCCCGCCGTAGATCTCCGGGCCCACAAGCTGCCATTGCCGGAAGGCCCCGGGGAACCAGTATCCGTACGCCTTGTTTACCCCCTCTATGTAAATGTCCGCCTGGACCGTGTAGCGCTCGCCAGGGCGGTACCTGTCCCGCAGGGCCGTGCCGACTTTCACCACGGTCATGGCCACTTCATGGCCGGGCACTACGGGGTCCGCCCCCAGGTCTTTGCCCCTTACCCGGGTGTGCTTCTCCCCCTGGATGATCAGCTTGTAGTCGCTGGCGCACACGCCCACGGCGTCCGTCCGGCAGAGCAGCTGGTCGGGACCGGGCTCGTGGACGCCTTCGGTCTCGAGCTTCAGGTTTTCCATCCCCGCCGAGTACAGGTGCAGCAACAATTGTTCTTCCGGAACCTTGACGCCGCTGACGTCTGAATATGCCGGCATGAATTTCTCCATCCGCTACCTGACGAAAACCTGGCCGCCGTCCGGCACGATTACCTGCCCGGTGATCATCGACGCCATTTCGCTGGCCAGAAAAACGGCGGCGTCGGCGACGTCCCGGGGTTTAATTTCCCGCCTGAGCGCCGTAAGGCCCACGTAGTACGGGATTACTTCTTCGGGCTTTATGCCGCGTTTCTCCGCGCAGGCTTTAATGTAATCTTCGTTCCAGATCATGGAGCCTTCGAAGACGTTCCCCGGGGCAATGCTGTTGACTCGAATGTTGTGCTCGCCCAGTTCCAGTGCCCAGCCCCGGGCGAGGTGGATCTCGGCAGCCTTGGTGGCGTTGTACGCGGAGTTGTTCCTCGACGCCTCAAGTCCCGTCTTGGAGCTCAGGTTTATTATGCAGCCGCCGGTACCCTGGCGGATCATGAGCCGGGCGGCTTCCCGCGCGCAGATGAAATACCCCGTCAGGTTCAGCTCCAGCGTCCTGCGCCATTCGGCAAGATCATATTCGACCAGCGGCCGGCTCGGCGCAATGCTCGCCGCGTTCACCAGGATGTCTACTGCCCCGAGAGACTCGGCCACCCTGCGAAAAGCCTCTTCGACCGCTCCCGCATCCGTCACGTCAGTCAGGATGCCCACGGCGCGTTCAGGCTCGGCGATACCGTGTGCCTCAGCAACGGCTTCTTCCAGCCGTTTTCCGCTTACGTCCAGCAGCGCAACCCGGGCTCCGGCCCGCAGGTACCCCATGGCGATGCCGCGGCCCAGGCCGCTGCCCGCCCCCGTCACGACCGCCGTCCTGTCATTCAGCAGCCTGCATTCATTCGGCGTCATTGGCTATCGGCTCCTTACTGAACACGTCGTTCCACGGAGAATACCCCGCTTCGCCCAGGGCTTTCCGCCAGTACTCCGCGGATTCGACCAGCGGGCCTTCAATTTCCTCTATATCGCTGCCCCGTGGGAAGAGCACTTCCAGCGCGATCACCGCTCGCTTCACTCCCGACTTCTCGATCGCACGGATTATCTCCCCGGCGTCGATGATCCCCCTCCCGTTGCATTCCACCGTGAACGGCCAGTGCCTGCTGGCGAGGTCGTCGGTCTGCTGTGCATGGACCAGGAGGATTTCGTTGGCGCCCCACGGGGTGCCGAACCAGTTGATGGGGTCCTTGTCCGTATCCGTGTGCGCGGGGTCCCCCTTGACGTGCGCCATGTGTCCCGTGTCCAGGTGCATGTGGACCGGGACGGCGCTTGAGCGGTTGATTCTGTCCAGCATGTAATGCGCCCGCTCGATAGTGTTGGGCTGGAGCTGCGGCCGGTGCATCTGCTCGAGAAAAATGGCTTTAAGACCTTTTGCGGCGGCGTATTCGGACGCCAGGACGATCTCATCGCAGGCGTTGTCCATCCACCTGTCCAGTTCGGCCGTCTGCGGTCGCGAAATGCAGTCGTAGTGCCCGCTGATGTACGGCGCCTGGAGCGCCACGGCCAGGTCGATGAAGGCGTGCAGCCATTCCCGCGCTGCCGCCCGCATGTCGTCGTAAGGATGGCTCAGCAGGTTCAGCAGGTAGGAAACCCGCGCCGTCGCCGCCGACCAGGCCTGCAGGCCCCGCTCCCGCATCGCGTCGAGCGTCGCCTGGAAAAAGCGGCTCTGCCCGCGGACGACCTCCCGGAAGATCACCGGCTCCATGTGGTCGGCGAAATACTCGAACTGTCGCAGCCCCATGCGCCTGATGACGTCCGCCCAGATTCCGGGCTGGGGATAGTCTTCCGTGGTGAACCCGTTGTTTGCTATGAGTTGAAACGTCGTTATGGCCTGCTCCTTGCGGCCCGGCCCCTGCAGGATCGTTTCGGGACCGCGGCCATCCGGCACCGGGCGCGGCCGCGTCGGCCGCATGCGGGCCCGCCGCCGGTTTCCCGCGTTACTCGATGACGGCGACCACGTCGTCGTTTTTCGCCGTGTCGCCTTCCTGGACCATGATCTTCACAAGCTTGCCGGATGACGGCGCGGGCACGTTGAAAACCGCCTTGTCCGTGGCCATTTCCACCAGGTCTTCTCCCTCTTCGACCTGCTCGCCCTCGTCGTAATACCAGAACGACACCTTGGCTTCGGCGTCCGCTTCGAGCCCCGAAATCTTCACTTCCATGTCAGCCTCCTCGGACCACAGTCTAGCGCGCGCGTCCATTATATCAAGCTCCCGCAGTCCGCCGTCCCATACGCCCGGCGCCCCTTTCTAACCTTGACTCCCGGCCTCGGCCGATGTAAAACGGGTTCCCCTCCGCGCAACTCGCCGCGGCCTGCCGCGGCGGGCACGGGTGCGTTGTGCGGGCGGTGTTTCGCCACGGTATCGTTCATGCCCGGATGCTTCGACCCGGAAAGGCGCCAGGTGGCTGATTTCGTACAGTTTGGAGCTGGCAATATAGGCCGGTCGCTGGCCGGGGCGCTCATGAGCCGCGCCGGTTATAACGTGATCTTCGTTGACTTGGACCGCCGGCTTGTCGACGCTCTGAACACCGCCGGAAGCTACCGGATCGTCGTAAAGGACGAATGCCCCGAAGAAATCGTCGTCTCCGGTGTACGCGCCGTCGGCGCGTGGGACAGGCAGGCCGTGGCCCGTTCCGTGGCGGACGCCGATTTCGCTGGAACCGCCGTCGGGCCGCGCGCCCTCGAAGCCGTGGCGGATCTCTTCGCCGAAGGTCTCAGGCTGAGAAACGGCAGGCCCATCGACCTGCTGCTCTGTGAAAACCAGCGCGGAGCGGCTTCTCTGTTCCGCGCCTGTCTCCGGAAATCCCCCGCGTGGGATGCTTCGGCCGACTGGCCCGTCGGCCTCGTCGAGACCAGTATCGGCAAGATGGTCCCCATCATGCCCGCCGATGTCAGAGAAGCGGACCCGACGCTCGTCTGGGCCGAAGCCTACAACCGGATTATAGCGGACCGCGAAGCCTTCATCACGCCCATCCCCGACGTGGACGGCCTTGTCACCAAGTCCAACTTCTCCGCCTACGTCGACCGCAAGCTCTACGTGCACAACCTGGGGCACGCGGCCTGCGCCTATTTCGGGGCCCTTCACGGCGCCGACGCCATTTGGGAATCCATGGAAATACCCGACGCCCGCGACGCCGCCAGGGGCTCGATGAACGAATCCGGGAACGGCCTTCTCTCCAGGTATCCCGGAGAATGGTCACGCGGCGAAATGCTCGCGCACATTGAAGATCTGCTCAAACGTTTCCGCAACCGCGCCTTGGGCGACACCGTCTTCAGAGTCGGGCGCGACCTGCCCCGCAAGCTCAGGCCCGACGACCGCCTCATCGGTTCCCTCAGGATGCAGTTGGCCGCAGGCGTGGACCCGGCGTGGACCGTCAGGGCGGTTGCAGCGGCGCTTCTCTTCCGCAAGCCCGGCGAGGACGGCCGTCTCTTTCCCCAGGATGCTTCTTTTGTCGACTTTATCGCCGAAAACGGGCCCGCCGCCGCACTTTGCAAATTCGCACGGATGGATGTTGACCGTGCGGACGCGGAAATCTGCCGTAGAATAATGGACGTCTACCGGGAACTTGGAGGTATATCATGACTGACAACACGGCCGGTAATTGCCGCTCTCCGCTACGGCGCTTCGACAATACGCCGGGGATGATCTCCGCCCCGCCGATCCCCAAATTCACCTTCAACGGCTCGCTCCCGGAAATGCTCCGCTCCGGCGACCTTTCCTCTGACGACGCCGTTGGCCTGCTGCGCACGATGATCACCATCCGACGTTTCGAAATGACCATCGTGGCAATCAAGGCAGGTGAATACAGGAACCCCGAAATCAAGTACCAGGGCGCCAGCCATCTCTGTGTCGGACAGGAAGCCTGCGAAGCCCCCATCGCCCTTGTTCTCCAAGACTCCGACTTTATCACTTCCAACCACCGCGGCCACGGCCATTCCATTGCCAAGGGGACGAACGTGCGGGCTATGATGGCGGAGATGTTCGGCAAGGCGTCCGGCATCTGCCGCGGCAAGGGCGGATCCATGCATATCGCCGAATTCGAAAAAAACCACCTCGGCGCCAACGGCGTCGTCGGCGGCGGGTACCCCATTGCCGGCGGCGCGGGCCTGGCCGCCTCACGCGCAGGCTCGGGGCAGATCGTCTTCGCCTTTGCCGGCGACGGCTCCATGAACACCGGCAGCTTTCACGAATCGCTCAACATGGCCTCCCAGCTCCATGTCCCCGTGCTGTACGCCATAGAAGACAACGGCGCCGGCATGACCGGACGCGTCGATGAAGTTACCAACGTCGACGAGTTGGCCGTCAGGGCCTGGGCCTACGGTATTCCGGGCGAAGTCGTCGACGGCATGGACGTCCTCGCCTGCCTCGACGCCTTTCGCAGAGCGGCCGCCATACTCCGCTCCAGCGGCGGCCCGCTTCTCTACGTCTTCAAGACCATCCGCTACAAGGGGCATTCCCTCTCCGACGACTGCCGCTCCTACAGGACCGAAGAGGAAGAAGCCGAATGGATGTCACGCGACGCCGTCGCGTCCTATGAAAAGAAACTCCTCGACGCCGGTGTCCTGACCCCTCCGCAGGTCGAAGCCCTCCACGCCGAAGTCCAGGCCGTCATCGACGACGCCGTCGAATACGCCTGGGCCGAACCTCTCCCCGACGTCAAGACCCTCGTGGACGACGTCTATTCCGGCACGCTCGACCCCGCCGCGAACGATATCCCCGTCATGGAAACAGCTCCGGCCGGCACGGACCGCAAGATTGACGTCCGCTCGGCCATCATCGAAACCATCGCGGCTCTCTTTGAACGTGATGAACGCGTGGTCGTCTTCGGCGAAGACGTCGGCGCGTACGGAGGGGCCTTCGGCGCGACGAAGGGTCTTTTTGAGAGGTTCGGTTCAGGGAAGATCTGGAACGCCCCCATATCCGAGAACGCCATCGTCGGCTTCGGCCTCGGCGCGGGCATGACCGGACACCTCCGCCCCGTCGTCGAAATCATGTATAACGACTTTCTCGCTCAGGCCGAAGACCAGATCCAGAACCAGACCGCCAAGGCGCGCTACATGTACGGCGGCAAAGCCTTTCCGCGTTTCGTCATACGGACCACCATCGGCGGCGGTAAGGGTTATTCGTGCCAGCACGGCCAGGAACTCGTCTCCAAGTACGCCAACCTGCCCGGGATCCGTATCGCCGTGCCGTCCACGCCCTTCGACGCCAAGGGCCTGCTCGTCGAAGCCGTCTACATGGACGACCCGGTCCTTTTCTTCGAACACCAGCTCCTGTACGGTACTTCCACCATCGGGGCCGAAGTGCCTGAAGAGCTCTACCGTATTCCGTTTGGGAAAGCGTCCGTCGTGCGCGAAGGTTCCGACGTCACCGTCTGGGCGTATTCGAGGATGCTCCACAACGCCTATAATGCTTCCCGGCGGCTCGAACGGAAAGGCATCTCCTGCGAAGTCATCGATCCCCGCACGATATCTCCGCTGGATGTCGACACCGTCGCCGGATCCGTGAAGAAGACCGGCCGTCTCGTCGCCGTCAGCCAGGGCACCGATACGGGTAACATCGTCCATACCCTCGTCTCGAAACTCGCGGCGGCTCTCGGCCCCTTCCGTTTCGAAACCGTCACCGCTCCCGACGGCGTCGTTCCCATGGCCTCCAACCTGGAAGACGTCTTCATCCCCAGCGCCAGGCGCATCGAAGAAGCCGTTACGCGCGTCGCGGACAAGAGCTGACCCCGTGCACGGCCGCTTGGAAGGAACCCGGTATGCTCCGCACACTTGACGGTGAAGTAATCGTCGCTTCCGCCGCACGCACCCCCATCGGCACCCTCGACGGCATCCTGGCCGGCCACACGGCAACGGCCCTGGGCGCCTTTGCCGTAAAAGCCGCCGTCGAACGCTCCGGCATCGACCCCGGCGCCGTGGACGAAGTCTTCATGGGTAACGTTGTCGGCGCGGGCCTCGGCCAGAATCCCGCCAAGCAGGCCTCCCGCGGCGCCGGCCTCCGGGACGCCGTCCACTGCACCACGGTCAACACCGTCTGCTCCGGCGGCATGGCCGCTGTTATCGAAGCCTGCCGCGCCATACTTTCCGGCACCGCCTCCGTCGTTGTGGCCGGCGGCATGGAATCCCGCACGCACGCACCGTTTCTCTTCGGGCCCGTCGATAAAAAAGGCAACCGCGTCCGGGGCGAGATCCGCGGCTATTCCTTCACGCCCGCTTTCCCGGGGCCCGACGCCACGGTCGACGATTACAGGCAGACCGTACGGTCCCTGCGCGTGGCGGGCTTTAAAGAATCCAACACTTTCGAAGCTCTCGCCTGCCCCTTCAACGAAGGCGTGTCCATGAAGGACTACGCCGAAAAGTACGCCGCGTCACGCGGTTGGGACGCTGCCTTTGTGGATGAATACGCCGCCGCCAGCTACGCCGCGGCCGAGAACGCCCGCGACAGGGGTTTCTTCGACGATGAAACCGTTCCCGTGGACGGTATTCCGCGCGATGAAATTGCTTCCCCGGAACTCCAGCAGACCCTGCGCGCCAAGTCCGCCTCGCCCTGCTCATCCTACAACGCCCCGTCCCTGGGCGACGGTGCCGCGGCCCTTCTCCTTGCCGGCGCCGACCGGGCCCGCGAGCTGGGCCTCCAGCCCGTCGCGCGGGTGACGGGTTTCTCCCGCGTGGATGTTGCCCCGCAGGACTTCATCGCCGCCCCGGTCGCGGCAGCCCGCATGCTCATGGATGCGCTCGGCGGCGAATTCGACATCTTCGAAGGCAACGAGTCATTCGGCCTGCAGATACCGCTCTTCCGCGAAGAAATCCCCATTGAGAAACAGAATGTCCACGGCGGAGCGGTTGCCCTGCGCCATCCGCTCGGAGCGGCGGGCGCTCGCATCATGGTCACCATGTTGCACGCGATGCGCCGCTACGACCTGCATCGAGGTCTCGCGACCATATGTTTCGCTTCCGGCGGGGCTTTCGCTACTGCCGTCGAATCGGCCTGACGCCCCGCCCGATTCTCCGGTTCATCCTTTTGCAGTTGTACCTTCTGCTGTACAATACCGCCGCAGGCGCCCCTTCGTGCAAAGGCGGATGAATTATGACCGGACAGAGTTCCCCAACCCAGCTCCTGATGCACCTGCCTTCTCTCAAGAACCTGTCCCCCCCGGAACTTCCCACGGGCTATTCCTGCAGGTCCTTCCGCGCCGGCGACGAAGCCGGCTGGCAAGACGTCATCGAAGCCTCTTTCGGCAAAGCCCCGGGACAGATACCCTTTGACAGGACCATGCAGCAGGACCCGGCTTTCCGGCCCGAGCGGGTCTGGTTCGTCATCGCTCCCGGCGGCTCTCATGCGGCCACCGCTTCGGCGTGGTACCGTCCGCAGTACGGAGCGGACACCGGCTACATCCACTACGTCGGTACGCATCCCGACCACGCCGGCAGGCGGCTTGGTGCCGCCGTTACGCTCGCCGCCCTGCAGCAGATGGTCCGTGAAAACCGCACCGACGCCGTGCTTGAAACCGACGACTTCCGCATCCCCGCTCTCAAGACCTACCTGCGCCTGGGTTTCAGGCCCGCGATGCGCGACGACACGCACAGGGCCCGCTGGGAAGGCATCCTCCGCTCCCTCGGCCTGCTAGACGATTATCGGCAGGACCTCCTCGCGCCGTGTTTCCCCGTGCGCGACCCGGCGTAGCTCCGAACTGCCTCCCTTAGAACTTCCAGATCGAACCAAGCCTCACGATGCCCGCTGTCGAATCGGCGTCTCCCGCCACGCCGCCCGATCCTTCGACCTTCTGGCTCATATATTCCAGGACGATGCAGCACTTGTCGTTCACGTCGGCCATGAACGATACGGCCATTTCGGTGTATTTTTCTTCCGCGAAGTCAGCGCCGGCGGTATCGTTGTCTATAACTCCGCTTTCAAACATCAATCCGACGCTGAACGGCCCGCCGGGTATCGGGCACATCGCCCCCACCTGGAAAAGCCTACTCGACACGTCCGGGTTGTAGTCCCGATCCATCCCCAGTACGAACTCCCCGAACAGCTTGATGCCGCCGGCAGTCTCATAGCAGGCCCCCACGCTGACAGCGCTCTCATTCTCGGTCAGTGTTTCGCTCCCGTCGTGGCAATTGATGTAGCTGATCTCGACATCCGCCCCCCCCAACTTCATTTCCGCCTTGACGGCGTATGACTGGAAAAATCCCGTGTCATCCGGCTCGCCGCCCGTCGTCCCCAGCACGTTCTGGAACGTCGTGGCGTATATCGTGGTTGTTTCGCCGCACTGGATCCCTGCCTGGATGCCCATAATATTATCTTTTTCGCCGGGGAACTCTCCTATCATGTTCGTGGTATCGAGGCCCGTCGGTCCTCCGTGCACCAGCCCGTCCGTCCCCTTGATTTTCATGTCCTGTCCGTACTTCACCTCGTGCTTGCCGAACAGCAGGCTTAGCGGGCCCCCGCCTATGTCACTGAACTTCCAGTAAGCTTCTTCGATAAGGTCCCCGCTGGGAGTCGTGTCTTCCAGGTCCAGCTTGACGTGCCCCAGGCTGTCCGACGCCGCGTGGAAGTCCAGCTTCAGGCACACTTCCGGGTACCACTCCACGGGCTCGTCTATCGCCCCCCCCTGGTCTTGCTGCCGGAAAAATCTTGCTATCAGCTCCATCTCCCCCCCGACCTCGAACCTGCTCTCGCCGGCCTCACCACTTGGCTCCTGCGCCCGTACCGCCCCGGCGCTCAGCGTCACCGCCGCCACAGCCACGCATATCCACCGACAACCGGCCATGTTTGTTCCCCTTTCATGTTTCAACAGTTCTTCAACCAATATTGAAACGCCTTGATGAAAACGCTCCATCTTTTCCACAGGTGCTTTAAACGCAGGCCGCGTTTTTCCGTTCACGACAATATGCGCCATCTTACCGGTACCGGGCCACCGGGCAATACGCAAACGTCGCGGCGTTACCCGCCCGCCCATGAACCTGTATTATCACTGGAAGAAGCCCCACGCCCTTCTTCGGGGCGACGGAAGCTCTTTTCGCCTTCAGGAGACCCGCGATGGCCCCCGGAAGCAGCAAGTGGCAGCGCGTCTACCAGACACTCCGCAGCCAGTTCCTCACCATGCCCCCCGGTGCCCCTGTAGGCAGGACCATCGCGGATATCGCCCGCGACCTCGGCGTTAACCACAAGACCGTTGCCAGGGCGGTCCGCCTCCTCAGGAGCGAAGGTATCCTGCTCGCCGGCAGAGGCCGCCGCCTGCGCATCAGCTCACAGCGCCCGGCGCCGTTCGAAGCCGGTTCCTGCGTACTCTACGTGGCCTCTCATGGCGCGTGGGATTCCCCCTTCATGGTCGATCTGACCGCTGCCGTACGCAAGGCCGCCAACGCCATGCCTCTCAATCTCCGCACTGTCTTCGTCAGGGATTTCGACGACGTTATCCCTCTCGTCAAGTCGGGTGGCGTTCTCGGCGCCATCGTCTCTTTCGTCGTCGGCACCGAACGCGAGACCGAAGCCGTCCGCTTCCTCCGCAGGTTCAACATCCCCGTCTGCACCGTGGATTACTCCCTGCCAGGCATCGACTCCGTCGAATTCGATAACGTGGCACTCGGCAGACGCATGGGCCGACGGCTTTTCACACAGCAGTCCTTCCGCCGCGTCCTCATCTGTTCACGGCGCACCTTCGCCCCGCCGGAGTTCGACAGGGACCTCGGCATCAGGCAGATCATGGACGAACTCGCCGTTCCGCACGAGAGGGTCACCTGGTTTCCCGCCTTTTCCGGCGACGACATCAAGCCGCTCGCCGGCTTCATCGAATCGGGTATCCGCTTCGACGCCGTCTTCGTCCACTACATCGGCCTCAAGCCTCTCCTCGAAGAACTCTTCTCACGTCTCGGCGTTCCGCTTCCCCCCATCATGTCCATCGGCGTCCGGGCAACCCTCAGGAACTATCGCATGAGCGGCGTCGCCGTCCCCTCCGCCCAACTCGGCTCCAGGGCCATGCAGCTTCTCCTTGACCGCTGCCGCGATCCCCAGGCACCTCCCAGAAAGGTCCTCTGTGACAGCTCTTCCCTCTACGAGTACAAGCCCTGACTCGGCTCCCGAATGTGTTTTCGCCCTCGCCGCAGAATCCCATCCCCTTGCCTGAACGGCATATTTTTACATAAAACCCCCCTTTTTGCCGCACATGTGCAGAAAAATCCCCGTTCCCACGCGCCGCCCTGTGGCCTTCCGGCGTCTCTGATGGAAGAATTCCTTATATGGCCCCGTTCGTGTGACTGGAGGTTTATGATATGAAATTCCATGCCGCCCTGCTATCCGCCGTCACCCTCTCCTTCGTCCTCTGCGCTCCGGAAGCCCGTGCTGAGAACTGGCCCGGCTACGAAGGCCTCAGGCACCAGTCGTCCTCTCCGGTGCCCATTGAAGGCACGCTTGTTGTAGCCTGGGACAAGCGATATTCCAACCTCAGCTACATTCCCGATTCCACCACGTGGGGCATCACCGGGTACATGCATTCCCGCAACCTCGCCTTCTTCAACGGCATGGTCGCCGTTGCGCTCAACGCCGACCCCGCGTATCCCGACTACCCCGCCGAACTCGCCCCGCTCACCATCCTCGACGCCGCCGACGGTTCGGTGATCAACTGCGTAACCACCAGTCAGTACAACGGCGGCTACAAGAACATGTGGGACGCTATCGAAACCGGCCTCGGCGAACAGATCCTCTCCTGGGACCCGGACACCGGCATTGTCTTCCTCTCCATCGGCGGCGACATGCCCGGCCACTCCGCCTTACTCCCGCTCGCCAACGCCGCATCTTTTTCCGGTGCCTTCCAGGCAGGCATCGGCGCCTACCTCGACCTGCAGAACGAATACCCGGGCCTCAGGAGCTCCCGGAACCACACCCGCTCCGAAGAAACCAGTATCCATGACGCCAGCCCCCCTCTCCCCGTTAACGAATGGGATTCCCAGAATACCTACCCCAATCGCTGCGGCTTCTTCGACATGCAGCCAGGCTCACCCTATATGGTCATCAACAAGGGCGCCGGCCACGGCGATGCCCAGGCCGACGACATCGCCCACAAGTACAGCGGCATGTGCGCCAAGGAAGACTGGGACCAGTACACCTATTCCGACGCCGGGTTCCCCATCTTCAAGATGTGGAACGGCCAACTCGTCGACGGCGACAGGATCTATTACCTGGGCCCCTACGAAGCCGGCGCTTCCGCCGCGGACCTCTGCAACAGCACTCTCGGCATGCAGGTCGCCTGCCTCCAGATGATCCCCTCCGACAATTTCGCCAACGATGGTTACTCCGGCCCCGCCGCGGCCGAGACCGCACATCCCAATTCCACCGCCCTCTTCCATTACCAGTACGAATCCCCTCCCGCCGATGGCAGCGCCTGGAACGAAAGCGACAACAATTACCGTAACAAGGCCTGGCTCGTCCAGGGCGACGGCGTCTGGGTCGCGTGGAAGCCCAGCGTAAGCAGCACCGTCCAGCTCGTGCGCGCCACCACCTCCGTCAACCAGTCCTACGACCTCGGCGTCGGCGCGGGCCTCCAGCCACAGGAACTCTGGCCCAACATCGCCTACCAGAACCTCGGCCCAGGCGAAGAATACATCGTCTATTACGCCGCCAACGCCTTCTCCGGCACGGAAGCCTCCCCGGCCCTTCCCAATGGCTCCGCCTCGCTTGTCGTCTTCGACGCCGACGCCGGCTCCGTCAAGTGGACCTACGAACTCAACAACCCCTCCGCTTCCGGCAATTATCCCGACCTGCCACCCAACCCCGTCGTGCTCTACTTCGAATGCTCCCGCATGGTCCTTGCGGGCAAATACGCCGTCATCGCATGGGTGGACACTTCCTCCGGAGGCAACGCACTGCTCAAAGTTCTCTCGCTCGACATCACCGCTCCCGTCCCACAGAGCCACCCCAACCAGCCTGTTCCTTTCTCCTACGATCTCGGCATACCGGCCGCCTCCAACGGCGGTGCGAGAGTCAACGATATCATGGCCGTTAACGGCGTTCTCTACGTTCTCGTCACCGAAGCTACTTCCTGCGGCAGGTACAACTTCATCGATAACGGCGCCCAGCGCGTCATCGCCGTGAAACCACAGGGCCAGAGCCTCATCGACGTGCAGTTGAACATCGCTCCTGACACGGGCCCAGCCAGGGTCGTCGCCGTCTGCGACGCCACGGGTACCACTTCCACCGGCGGCGCGATCACCGGCTGCGAATGGGATTTCGACTACGACAACATCACTTTCAGCGCCGACGCCGCCGGCGTTACCGTCAGCCACCTCTTCGATTCCGTCGGCACCCATATCGTCGGCCTGAGAGTCACCGATTCCACCGGCAGGTCCGAAGTCCGCACCGCGTGGGTCGCCGTCACTCCCGACGTCGCCGCCGAACAGTCCCTCGTCTACCCGGTCACCGAAGAAGCCGAAATCAACACCAGCCTCAACATCTGGAATGACTCCGTTACCGGCAGCGGCCGCATGCGCTGCTCCGGCACCTACGGCGGCGCCTACGGCACCGGCGAACACAGCCGCGCCTACATAAACTTCGATCCCGTCTCTCTCGGTGCCTCCTACACACTTACCGAAGCGCGTCTCCACTTCAACGTCGTGCGCGTCAACAACACCGGCTCGAGCACTGTTCACAGGATGGACCCCGCCGACACGCTTTCCTCTTCGTCCGCTTGGGCCGACATCTCTTCCATGACCGGTGTTGACCAGGACGGCTCGGACACCAGCCCAATCGTCCCGCTCGACACGCAGTTCATGAACACCACCGGCTCCGTAATGTATGACGTGACGGACGGCGTCGAAGCATGGCTCGGCCGCGGCGCCTACGCCGGCTCCCCCGAACCCCAGAACGGCTTCCTCCTCTGCGTGGACGATAACGCCGTACCGGGCACCCTGGACACCGGTGCTTTCTTCGCCGGCGAAAAGGACAGTTTCCAGTGGGACTGGGACCCCGGCGAGGCGTACCTGGAACTCTTCTATATCGACCCGGCGGCGACCACGCCCGAATCTCTCGGCAACGTCCGCCCCGGCGCATCGCCCGGTGAGACGTACACGGACGCCTCACCCCTGCAGGTGCTCTGGGGTGGTTCCGGGCCCGTGGACCTCGTCGATATCCAGTATTCGACTGCAGGGGCCGGTGGTCCTTGGACCGGTATCGCCGCCGGCCAGGCCAACGACGGGGCCTATTCTTGGAATTCCCCCGTCGTCTCTTCCTCGATCTGGATAAGAATTGTCAAGAGCGGCGATGTGACCCCTGACGCGGTGTCGGCTTACTCCTTTGAAATAACCGCTTCCGGGCCAGACACCCTTCCTCCGGGAATCGCCGTGACGGCCGTTTCCATTGTCGGCACCGTGGACGACAATTCCTCCGTTCCGGGCGAAGTCATGGTGAACGGTGTGTCCTGCCCGGTCACGGGCAACGACTGGTCCGCCACGGACATGGCCGTCGCCGGCGATCCTTTCCCGATCACCATCACGGCGGAAGACGCCAGCGGCAATGTCAGGCAGGTGAACCTGGTGTTCAACATCCTCTGACCCACCCACCCACCCACCCACCCACCCACCACATTGGGCTGTGCCGCCCCTGCTTTGGGCAAGGCAGCACAACTTATGGACAAGGCCGTGTTCACAGGAGCCTGTCCGAAGAGAGCGCTTGCTTGCAGGATCCCTCGCATGGTGACTGTTGCATGGGTACAGTGTCTTTTCACATGCAGGCCGCCGGCAGGAGGGAGGGCGGGGGAAATACTTTTTCGCCCATCTGCCTTGGAGTCGTACTGCGTCCTGCTATAATCCCGGCCACGCCCGGCTCGGCATGGAAAGGGGTTACGCGATGGAATCCGACAAGCTTCTTGCGCTGCTTGCACAGAAAACCCGTGAACTGCACGGCTCGCTGCCGCTCGAATGGCGCTATCCTCCCAAAGCGCCCCGCAAGCCGCTTGAAGCAAAGCCCCTGAAGTCCTGGCCGGTGTTCAAGCCGGGAATGGCGGGCCCCTGGAAAAAGAATAAGGCGAACTGGTTCTACGCGGATTTCTCGTTCCCCAAGAATTTCTGCGGCGTGGGACTGAAAGGTTCGCAGGCCCTCATCTTCGTGCACGGATGGATGCCCTTCACCCTGTGGCTGGACGGAAAGGAGCTGTTCCGGGAAGAACACGCGTGGATGGCGACCGGCCCGATTGTGGACCCGTTCCCGCTGGAAATTAAGCCGGGGAAGAAACACCGGCTGGTGTTGCGCGTCCAGCCGACGGAACTGCCGAACGACACGGTCGCGGTGAACGTGGGCATCAAGTTCCGGGCGGCGGTCGATACGGCGGTGCAGACAGGGGCCGCCTACGCCCAGTTGAAGTACGCCCGCGTGCTGGCGGACTCCCACGAGCGTAAGGAACTGCTCGCAAAGGCCGAAAACCTGCTCGACGCAGGTGCCCTCCGTGCCGGCCGCTGGCCGAAATTCCTCGCGTCCGTCCGACGGATGGAAGAAACACTGGTTCCCTTCAGCGACAGCGCACGCCGCGCCACGGTTCACATCGTGGGTCATTCGCACATAGATATGGACTGGATGTGGACCTGGCCCGACACGGTGCACTGCATCCGCAGGGACTTCAGGTCCGTCGCAGACCTGATGGATGATTTCCCCGAACTGACTTTCACTCACAGCCAGGTCCCGACCTATGAGGTCGCGCGGACGATGGATCCGGCCGTCTTCGCCAGGGTGCGCGGGCGCGTGGCCGAAGGCCGCTGGGAAAACGCCGCCGGTACATGGGTCGAGGGCGATCTGAACATGGCCGACGGCGAATCGATCGCTCGCCACATGCTCTACGCGGCGGCCTACACCCGGCAACACCTGGATTCCAAGGCTCGCGTCCTGTGGGAACCGGATACCTTCGGCCACCCGGGTAACATGCCGCAGCTCGCAAGGCTGGGCGAGTTCGACGCCTATTTTCACATGCGCTGCAACCCGGGCCGCTACCGCAACTGGCCCGTGCGTCGATGGGAAGGCATAGACGGCACCGCCATCACGGCCTTTTCCACGGTCTACAACGCATCCCTGCAGCCGGAAGGCACCATACTCGATAACCTGCTCTCGGGGCTCCAGGCGGGCTTCTCCAACATCCTCCATGTGTGGGGCGTGGGTGACCATGGCGGCGGCATGAGCCGCTTCCAGATCGGGATCCTCGACAGCTGCAGAGACAAGCCCGTCATGCCGGCCTTCCGCTTCAGCACGATCGGCAGGCTGCTGAAAGCCGTCCAGGAAGAAAAGACCCCCCTCCCGTCCAACCGCGGCGAAACCTACAACCTGTTCGAAGGCTGCTTCACGACCCACGCGTCGGTCAAGCGTTCGAACCGCGCGTGCGAAACGGCTCTCCTGGCGGCGGAGACGCTCGCCGTGTTGGCCGGCCTGGACCGTGTCGAGGCTCTCGGGTCCGCCTGGACCACCATGCTCTTCAACCATTTCCACGATATCTTCGACGGGGCCGCCGTTCACGATACTTACATCGATGCGGACAGGCGCGGCGCGAAGGCCCTTGCTGCGGGGCGCAAGATCGTCTCCGAGGCACTCAAGAACCTTTCGCCCCCAGTCTCCCAAGGGGCGGATGTCGTCGTCTGGAATACCTTGGGATTCACGCGCAGTGAGCCGGTTCGCGTGCAGTTGCCGGCCGGGACGAAGGCGCTGAAAGACGACGGCGGCGGCCTGGTGCCGGTTCAAAAGAGCGGCAGGGACTACGTCTTCATAGCCGAGAACGTGCCCGCGTTTTCGAGCAGGGGATACACGGCGCTCAGTAGCCTTCCTTCGGACGCCCGCTGTGCAGGCCCCGCCGTGAGCGAGAACGGTTCGTTCAACACCTACATGGTGGAAACGTGCCATGCAACCGTCCAGATCGACCGCTCGTCGGGCGTGGTCAGTTCCTATCGCGACAGAGAGATCTGCTGCGAGCCGGGCATGGCGGCCACGGACGCGGCCCCCGACGACTTGGTTTCCTACGGTTTGCCCAAGCCCATCAGCCATTCCGGCGTGACGCGCACCGACCTCGCATTGAACGTTTTCCAGATAATAGACGAAGCGCCCAACGGTATGGCCGCCTGGCACATAAACCACCACATGAAGGAAAGCAACCTCTTGCAAGGCGCGGACGTCAGGCTCGTCGAGAAAGGCCCGGTGTTCGCACGCTTCCGCGTGAAGCACAAGTTCCGCGGCTCCGCCATTACCGAAGACATAGTGGTCTACGACTGCCTCCGCAGGATCGATTTCCAGGCGGATATCGACTGGCGGGAGAAGGGCTCGCCGGAAGTCGGTGTGCCGGACCTGAAAGTCTCCTTCGCCGCCGCGGTTTCCGCCGCACGCTTCCGTACCGAAGGGCCCTACACGGTTACGGTGCATCCGGCTGACGGCGTGGAGCGGCCGACCCAGAAGTTCGCCGCTGTCACGGGCGACAATTTCGGTTTTGCGGTTTTCAACGATTCCAAGTACGGCGTCGATGCCCTGGGCCCCCGTCTCAGGCTGACCCTTCTGCGGAACGGCTACAGCCCCGATCCCGAAACGGACAACGGCCGCCACACGGTGCGGTTCGCCTTTGCGCCGCACGCGCCCGGCAAGCCCAACGCGGACCTGGTGCGCGAGGGCATGTCCTTCAACCGGCCCTTGTACGCCGTCCGCACTAAGGCGCCGGCTGACGGCGCTCCGGGCCTCGTGATAGAAGGTGCGCCCTCCATTGTCTGCTCGGCTCTCCGCCGCGCCGAAAATTCCGACCACCTCATCCTCCGGCTGTGGGAAACCGCCGGCAGCCCCTGCTCGGCCCGGGTGCGGCTTTTCAGCGGCATCGCCGAATCGGAAGAAGTCAACTTCCTCGAGAACCCCACCGGCCAGATCCATGAACTGAACGAAGGCGCGGCACTGCTGGATTTCAGGCCGTTTGAGGTCAAGACCCTGCGGCTGAAATGCCGGGCGCCCGCATAGACGCGGGATCCGGAAACCGATTCCTGCTCCGCCTTACCGGTTGAAGGAAACCGGCATGGTCAGCCAGTTCGAAATGCGGCCGGCGTCGAGAAAGTTGCCCTTGTCGTCCACCACTTCCGGGTGGAACAGAGCAAACCTCAGCGTCCCGGTGCCTTTCAGCTGCTGCATCTTGGCGAAGAGCAGCACCGTGGTGTGCCACGACGCGTCTTCGCCGGTTATCACGCCCTTGCCGGACGCTATCGCCATCGACCGCGGAGCCCCGTTGATCGTAACACGATTTATGATGCCGTTGATCGAGGATCTGCTGTCGGCGAATTCATACCTCACCTGCCAGTTGACGGCGGATGGAAGATCGGCGGCGCTGTTCATGTAATTGATGTCGGGCAGACGGTCTACCGGCGTCGGACTCAATATGACCGTGGAAAGTTCCAAGGCGACGCTGTTTTCCGACAGACCTTCGGGCAGTACCTGGAGCCCGGCGGGCTTCTGGGCGGCGGCGGTTGCCTTTTGCGCCGGTGCGGCCGAAGAAACCGCCTCCGGGGCGCAGCCCGCAAGTACTGAAACGGCGATCATCACGGCTACAGGCGGGAATTTCATCGTACGACTCCTTATAAAGACTGCCATGCGCGCAAGATAGCGGCTGCATTCCGCAAGTCAAGCTCCCCCCCCCTCCCCAGCGTCTGTGGCCCGCATAAAAGACACACGCCGTAACCATATGATGGTCTGTGTGGGGGACAGGGTGTCTTTTATGCATGCGGCAGGCAGCGTGGGTCGGTGAGGCCCTTACAGAAACCTGTGCAAATGTCCGATAAACACAGTTACGCGGGCGTTTCGTGGCGCGCGCGGGCGTTATGTTGCCGGAAAATGGAGCGCGGGCGGTTGAATGTCAGCGTGGAGCTCAAGGACGGCTTGGCGGTTGTAAAGGTCAAGGGCCTGGTGGACCTCGAATCCAGCCCGGCCCTCCGCAGCCGCATTATCGGACTGTGCGGAGGCGACGTGAAGGGCGTGCTTATGGACATGTCGGAAGTGAAATACCTGGATTCCTCCGGCATGGCCACCCTCGTGGAACTCCTGAATCGACTGGCCGCTGCCGGTAGAAAAATGGTGATAACGGGATTGAAGAACGAAATGCGCCAGATGTTCTCCATCACGAAGCTCGACGACCGCTTCCGTTTCTGCGCGGACGCCGCAGAAGCAGCGGCACTGCTGGGGAAGGAGCAGCCCCGTGGTGCTTGAGGATTTCTTCGGGGCGGCGGGGAAACGGGCGCGCGGCTTCTTTCGCGTCGCCGCGGAGATGTTCGGCCTGCTGGGACAGGCACTCTACTGGTCGCTCAGAGTGGCCGTCGGCAGGGCCCATGTCAGAAGAAGCGACCTTTTCGCTCAGATGGTCAGGGTGGGCGTGGACGCCCTCCCCATTGTCGTCCTCTGCAACGTCTTCGTCGGCATGATTCTTGCCGTCAGTACCTCGGAACTCCTGGACAGCCTCGGCGTCCTCTCCTGGATCGCCCAGGTGATAGCCGTGGCCACCACGAGGGAGCTGGCGCCTCTCATGACCGCGATAATCATGAGCGGTTTCGTCGGGGCCGCCATGGCTGCCGAAATTGGCGCCATGACCGCCAGCGAAGAAGTCCTCGCATTGGAAACCTCAGCCCTCAACCCCATCAGGTTCCTTGTCGTGCCGAGACTCTGGGCCGTCATGGCCATGCTCCCATGCCTCACCGTGATCGCCGACGTGGCGGGTATGTTCGGGGGCTACGCCGTCGGGACCCTCTTCCTGGGAATCGGACCGGTCCGGTATCTTACGCTCAACAACGACGCTCTCTACCTCAAAGACGTTATCGCCGGCCTCGTCAAGTCCGAGGCCTTCGCCGTCATAATAACCGTGGTCGCCTGCCAGCAGGGCCTGGCGGTCAGGGGCGGCGCCGTGGGTGTGGGTCGCGCTACCACCAACAGCGTCGTTTATTCGATTTTCCTCCTGATCTTTTCCAACCTGTTTTTTGCAACCGTCTTCAACTACGTAATGGCATAGGAATGAACTTTGGCCAAAGAGCCTGACTATTCGGGGCCCGCCATAAAAACCGAAGGCCTGGTCAAGGCCTTCGGGGGCAGGCAAGTGCTGAGCGGCGTTGACATGCATGTCGACCCGGGCGAGGTTCTTGTCGTCATCGGCATATCGGGCTGCGGCAAATCGACCCTCCTCAGAAGCGTCATCGGCGCCTACCGCCTGGACGGCGGTTCCGTGCGCCTCCTTGGCAGGGACGTCACAACAGCGTCCGAAGACGAATGGCTCCCGCTCAGGCGCCGCCTGGGGATCCTCTTCCAGCAGGGCGCTCTCTACACCTCGATGAGCGTCGGGGAAAACATCGCACTTCCCATGCGTGAGCATACCGACCTTGCAGACCCCGTCATTGAAATCATGGTCCGCATGAAACTCGACCTCGTCGGCCTAGGCGGCACCGAAGATCTCATGCCCGCACAGCTTTCCGGCGGGATGCAGAAACGCGTCGCCCTCGCACGCGCCCTCGCGCTGGACCCTGAAGTCATGTTCTACGACGAGCCCACTACCGGCCTCGACCCCATTATGGCCGGCACCGTGAACCGCCTCATTACCGATTTCAACAGGAAACTCGGCGTCACCAGCCTCGTCATTACCCAGGATATGAATTGCTGCTACGCCGTCGCCGACAGAGTGATTATGCTTTACGAAGGCAAGGTCTATTTCAACGGGACCGTGGATCACCTCAGGACCAGCAGCGATCCCGTCGTCGAACAGTTCGTGGAAGGCCGCCCCGACGGTCCCGTCTCGCACAGGTCCGCCATGGCTTCCGCATAGATAATTGGGAGGTACCAGTTGGCGCAGGACGCAAGATATTCGGCGAAGGACGTAAAGGTCGGCATACTGGTCACCGTGAGCGTGATTCTGCTCCTGGTTCTCGTCGCCGTAACCAGCGACGTCGGCAAGTACTTCCGCCACAAGAAAATGATTAGCGTCGCCTTCAAGCACGTCGTCGGCCTGCAGGCCAACAGTCCCGTGAACTATTCCGGCGTCGAAGTCGGCCGGGTCAAAAGCGTGTCCGTGCTCACCGTCGACGACGCCTTTCTCAAAAAACTCGTCCCCGTCCAGATGGACATGCTCTACGAGCTCCCGATCGAAGACCCGTCCACCATGGACAAACTGCGCGTGATCAGGGACCGGACGCTCTTCGACGCCGAGGCGAGGAAGCTGATCAAGGGCCGCGATATTGTGGTCCTGGAAATGGAAGTGGACGCACACATCATGGACACCGTGCGCGTGGACGACTACGTCATGGTGGAAAGCACGATGATGGGCGACACCAGCGTGCAGATAAGCCCTGGCGCGGCCGAAGTCGCCAAGCCCGATGCGATACTCCTCGGCCGCTCCGGCAGCATGTTCACCAGGATAAGCGAGTCCGTGGAGGAAATAAGATATCTCCTCCGCTCCGCCGGGACCGCTCTCTCTGCCGGCGGCGCAGACTTCGGCGGCATCTTCCGCAAGGTGGACACCGCTGCCAACAACCTTGTCAGCGCTACCGACGATTTCAAGGAAATAAGCGTCTCCGTCAACGAAGTCCTGACCGCCTCGAAAAGCGACGTCATCAAACTGACGAAGACGAGCCGCGAGGTTTCTGAACAGCTTTCCAGAATACTCGGAAGAGTCGAGAAAGACGTCGACCCCATTACGGAAAACGTGAGCGTGTCCACGGCGAAGATCAGGAAAATGCTCGAAGTCGTCAGTCCCCATGTGGACCCTCTTGTCGCAGGCGCTCGCCGCCTCAGCGACAAGATGGAATCGCTGTCCGACAACGCGGACAAGCTGGTATCCACTACGAATGAAATGGTTGCAGAGGGTAGAGCCGACATCCGGCGCACCACCCTGAACGTCAAGGACGCCACGAAGAACATGTCCGAGCTCACGGCCCTGCTCAGCCGCAAACCATGGCTCCTGTTGCGTGCTCCGCGCGGCGCCGACCGCGGGGAGCAGGACCTCGTCTCCCTCGCCAGGCTCATGCTGGACGCCGCCGGCCGCGCCCAGGATGCCGCAACTAAACTCGAAGCCCGCCAGGCGGCGAACCCGGAAGAGGCTGATCGCCTTTCCAGGACCGCGGCCGACCTCAAGGAGACGTCGGATAATCTCCGCAGGGCCGCTGAAGCCATGGCGGATGTCCTTCGTCCCCTCGACAGGAAAAACGCCGGCGACGGCTTCGAAAAAGACCGGCGCCCGGCGGCCGAATATCCCCTCCTGGAACAGTGACGCCGTTCGCTTGACTCCTTGCGCCTGCTCCCTGTCGGGTGTAGAGTAGGGTAGGGCAGGGATCCTTATCCCCAGGGAGACCGTTATGATCAAAAAATGGCTGCATTTCGCCGCCGCTCTTCTGCTGGCTCTGCCCGCCGCAGGTATGGACGCCGATGCCGGCCTCGAGCAGGCAAGGAAGATGCTCGCTTCCGGCAGGATCGATGAAGGGACGAAGCTTCTCGAGGAAGCACTGGCCCGGATAGGCGAGTACGTGAAGAAGAATCCCGGCGATGCCGCCGCTATTGTGCTCTACGGCGACGTCTGCATGGACCTCGGCGCGGCACGGGACGCATTCGACGCCTATGATAAAGCTTGCAGGTTGCAGCCCGAAAACACCGACTTCATATTGAAAAAAGTCGCCCTCCTCCATGCCGTCGGCGACTTGGAAGGATGCGAGGCGGAGATCGACAAGGCTGCAAGGCTCGCCCCGGCCAACCTCGATTTCAGCCTGATGCTCGCCGAGATTAAACTCTCGAGAGGCGATGGCGATGGCGCCCTCAAGGTCGTTCAGGCAGTCCTGCAGAAAGCACCCGGCCGCGCCGACGCCGTTACTCTCGCAGGCAACGTACACCTCGCCATGGGTCGCAGGGACAAGGCCGTCGAAGAGTACACCAGGGCCGTCACGCTGGACCCCAAGTCCTCCCAGGCCCACTACAACATGGGGCTTGCCTGGCAGATGGACGGCAAGCCGGCCAAAGCCGAAGCGCCCTTTCTTAAAGCCGCGGCCTTAAGGCCCGAAGACGACCAGGCGCTTTCCAAGCTCGTTCAGGTCTATGAAGCCACGGGCGAAACCTCCAAGAGAGACGCTCAACTGCATGCCATCTACGCCCTGTATGAGAGCGGCAAAGCACCGGTGTTGAGCAGAAGGGGCTTTTTCGGAAGGGACCAATTCGAGACCGCCGGAACAAAAGTCATGGTTTTCGAGCATTTCGCGCTCCAGGGCCCGTTTGGCGTGAAATACGTCTTCTACGTGATGAACCGGGACGGCGTCACCCCTCGCTACAGACTCAGTCTCGGCTCCTACGACTATACGAACGCAGCATGCAAGGAGCTGGGAACGGTCGAATCGGGGAAGCGCCTTTACCATCTCGACGGCTATTACCCGGACGGTATGCACGCCACCTACGGTTTCTTCCAGGGCGAACCGCCCTACGGAGAGACAAAGGCGACGGTCTGCAGGATAGTGTCCGGCGAACAGCAGGCGCTGTCCAGTTCCGGCCCGCACGAATACCTGGAGGAAAAGGAAAATACGCAAAATCCCGGCGAAAAGGAAAAAAACGGGCGGGAATCTCCCATCGGCGACCCTCCCCCCCCCTCTGGCACCTGACGGAAAAATTTCACAAGATCCTCCTCAATTTTCAGGAACGCATCTCATCTGCCGATATACCCTTACGTAGAACCCGCAGAATAGCCGCGTTGGAAAGGCCCGAGAATTCATGTCAGATATCGCCCGCGCAGACACCGGCGCCGGACCGTCACTGGTCCAGGAGTTTCTGGACCACCTCAAGTTTGACAGGAACCTCAGCGATCATACGCTGCACGGCTACAGTGTCGACGTGGACCAGTTCATGGCCTTCCTCGAGACGGAAGGCGAGGAGGATAGTTTCCCTCACAAGGTCGGCAGGCTTTCGGTCAGAAACTTCATGGCCTGGCTTTCCGGCGCAGGCTACTCGAGAAGCAGCATGGCGCGAAAGCTGGCCGCCGTCAGAACCTTCTTCAGGTTCCTCGAGCGGCGCGGTGTCGCTCCCAGCAATCCCACCGTCGGCCTTAAGACCCCACGCGTTAACAGAAGACTCCCCAGGTTCCTGGAAGTTGCGGAAATTGAGAAACTCCTCTCCGCTCCTCGCGGCGGCTCCGTCAGCTCCCTCAGGGACCGCGCTATCCTGGAGACCCTCTACGGCGGTGGCCTCCGGGTCAGCGAACTCGTGGCCATGGACGAGAAGGACCTCAACCTCGCACAGTGCGTGACACGCGTCACCGGCAAGGGCCGCAAGGAAAGACTCGCTCCCATAGGCCGCAACGCCGCCGACGCCCTCGGCGCTTACATTTCCCGCAAGCACAGGCTCGCACCCAGAAAGCGCAGGGATACCGAAGCCCTCTTCCTGAACAAGAACGGCACCCGCCTTTCCGTGCGCTCGGTTCACAGGATCGTGGCCAAGTACATGCGTATTGCCGGTCTGAACGCCGAGGCCAGCCCTCATACCCTCAGGCATTCCTTCGCCACCCACCTGCTGGACCGCGGCGCCGACCTGCGCGCCGTCCAGGAACTCCTCGGCCACGAAAATCTCTCCACCACGCAGATTTACACTCACCTGACTACCGAGCGCCTGCGCGAGATTTACGACAGGGCCCACCCCAGGGCCTGAGTGGAAATTCAATATCGCGTCCCGCAGCCTCTGTTTCCGCGCCCGCTGATCCGGCCCGTAGAGCAGGGGGGATGTTCAGGCGGGGGCTCGCCGGCTATTCGATGGTTTTCCGGGGCCGGGCGGTACGCTTCCCGGGTTTGGTGCGGGCCGCTTTTTCCGCCTGTATATCTTTGATGCGCTGCCGCCATTCGGGCAGGGCGACGCGTTCCCACGGCGGCGCGGGTTCGGCGTCCAGCGTCACAAAAATATCGCCGTCGTCGTTTGGGGGATTGGTGGGGTAGCCCTGCTCGTCGCAGGCCCACCACCGGTGGGCGAACGACACTGCGCTGTCGTTATCCATGTCCGGCCCGATGCTGTACACGGTGACGCTTTTTTCACCGCGGACATATCTGTAGTGCGCTCCACCGTAGGCGTCCCGGGGAAGCGACTTGATGAACCCTCCGGAGACGAGATCGGAAAGCCTTTGCGGAAATGCGCCCCTGGCGATCTGGAAGCGACGGATCGCTATCGAGAGCCTCAGCAGATCCCGGTAGACGCGCGCGTTGGCACATTCGCCGAGCCCGCCGGGCAGGTCGAGATCGAAGCCGCTTAACGAGGCGCTCACGCGGCGGCGGGTTTCTCCTTGCAGCTGCACGTACGGGCTGTTACTGACGGGGACGGCAAGGCGAGGCCAGGTGTCTACCAGGGATTCCCACCTCTCGGCAAAATATCGCTCGATGTTTATCCTGCTCCACGGATACCGGAAGGCCGATTCGGATCTCGACCCACGGATGTCTATTGCAGGATCCTTGTCGAGAATGGCGCCGGCCATCTGGCGGCTGACGATGTACGTGGCGGCGACCGACCGGCGCAGCGTCTCTTCGTCTGCGGGGTCGGCCACGGATTCCTGCATCGCAGTAAGAACGTCGGGGGGGACGTCCGTTGAAAGAATGAGCGCGCCAAGCGCCAGCTGCGTGCTGCACGGGCCCGAACGCGTGGCCGCGTCGTTCCATGCCGGCGAATCCGCGTAGTGCCGGTCCACAGCGGACAGGATTGCGAATGAGCGGACAGCTTGCCGCACGTCGCCGTCGTGAAGGGCGAGCAGCCCCTGCGCTCCCGCGTAGCGGCCCGCAGCGAGCATGCCCCAATCGTGTTTCCACCATTCATGCCATGCCTCGGGGCCGGTCTCACGCGCCCATGTGGACCGGGCTGAGGCAGGGAGCCGTTCCAGCAGGGCCGTCACCTCGGCGCTCAGGCTCATCCAGCTTCGCAGGGCGGGAACCTCCTGTTCGAAAGTCGTCCATGACTTGTCCCAGCGGGCCGGTTCCGTGTCGCGGTGCGAAAAGGAGCGCGGGTGCAGCAGCAGGTAAGCGCCGACGAAAGCGTTGTGTTCGGCGGAACGACCGTTTTGCGAGACAATCTCCATGTAGGCTTCCGACAAGGCGGCGTATACCGGGGAAGCATCCTGTTCGGGATCGGCGGGGGCAGGCAGCAGTTCGGCCAGCGTCGTGGGGATCCCGGCCGCGGTAGCGGCCCCCATGGCGCGTTTCAGCCTGAGCGACGCCTGGTAATAGAACGCCCCCCATGTTCCCGTGATGATGATCGCAACGGCGGCCAGCAGCGAGACGCCGGATTTCACCAGTTGGACCGCGCGGCGCGGCCCCTGTATGATCGGCGGGTCCTCCATGTGCCGCATCCTATCCTGCCGGCCGGGTCGCGGCAAGCACAATCCCCCCCCGCCGCTATAATGGAAACCCGGGCTCGAGCTGAAAGGACAGGTGGCATTGGCGCAACAGCTACCGGAAACAGGCGCCGGGCACTCCGGCCTTAAACGCGAACTCGGCCTCATGGGCGTCTTCAGTGTTGCTGCCGGCGCCATGATCAGCTCGGGCCTCTTTGTGCTTCCGGGCCTGGCCTTTGCAAAGGCCGGCCCGGCCGTGATCCTCTCCTATGCCCTCGCCTCGCTCCTGATGATCCCCTCCATGCTTTCGAAGGCCGAACTGGCCACGGCCATGCCGAAGTCCGGGGGCAGTTACTTCTTCATCGAGCGCAGCCTCGGGCCGCTCCCCGGGACTTTCGCCGGCTTCGCCAACTGGGTATCCATATCCCTCAAGTCCGCCTTCGCTCTCGTCGGCATAGGCACGCTGGGCGAGGTCCTTCTGCCCCACCTGGGGCTCAAAGGCACGGCTCTGGCCGCATGTGCGTTCTTCGCGCTTGTGAATCTGGTGAGTCTCAAGGGCGCGGGCAGGCTCCAGATACTGCTGGTTCTGGGCCTCCTTCTCATGATCGGCATATACGTCGGCAAAGGCATGGGCTCGGTCGAAGTTACCCGCTTCAGTCCCTTCATGCCTCACGGCTCGCCCGCCGTCTTCGCCGTGGCCGGTATGGTTTTTGTCAGCTTCGGGGGCCTCACCAAGGTTGTGAGTGTGGCGGAGGAAGTGCGCAATCCCGCGCGCAACCTTCCCCTCGGTATGTTCCTTGCCTTCGCAATCGTCAGCCTTCTCTATGTCGCCGTCGTGTTCGTGACGGTAGGCGCGGTGGACCCCCATACCCTCGCCGGCAACCTCGCTCCGATAGCCGCCGGGGCCGACGCCGCTCTCGGGCCCGTCGGGGTTCTCCTGCTGGAAACCGCCGCCTTCCTCGCTTTTGCAACCACGGCCAATTCCGGCATTCTGGCCGCGGCACGTTCCCCCATGGCCATGAGCCGCGACGGCCTCCTGCCGGCCTTCCTGTCGAAAACCAACCGCCGCTTTTCCACCCCCCACACCGCTATTATTGCCACCGCCGTTTTCATGGGCGCCGTCGTGGCCTTCCTCTCCGTCGAAGACCTCGTCAAAACCGCCTCGACCATGATGATCCTGATGTTCATGATGGTTAACGCCGCCACGATAATCATGCGGCAGAGCGGCCTCCAGAACTACCGCCCCACCTTCCGTGCCCCCCTCTACCCCTGGCTGCAGGTGGCCGCCATCATCCTTTACGGCTTCCTTATTGTTGAGATGGGACGCGTGCCTCTCATCCTGACCGGAGCTTTCGCTCTGGCGGCGGGCATCTGGTACCTCGCCTACGTCAGACCACGTATAGAAAGAGAATCCGCTTTCGTCTTCCTGGTCAAGAACATTCTCGCAAAAGACATCGGACGCAGCGGCCTCGAAGATGAACTGAAGCACATCACGCTGGAAAGGGACGAAGTCTCGCTCGACCGCTTCGACCGCCTCGTGACAAACGCCGGCGTGATAGACAGCGGAACCTGCATGTCGGCCAAGGAAATGTTCAAGGCCGTCGCCGCAAAGCTCGCCCCTCGCGTCGCCATGGATAAAGACGCCCTCTACCGCCTATTCCTCAAGCGCGAAATGGAATCCAGCACGGTCGTTCATCCCGGCATCGCGATCCCCCATGTCGTCCTCCAGGGCGAAGGCATATTTGATCTCCTGCTTGTCCGCTGCAGGAGCGGCGTGGTCTTTTCCGAACTGCATCAGCCGGTTACCACCGTTTTCGTCCTCGCGGGGACAATGGACGAGAGAAATTACCACCTCAGGGCGCTTATGACCATAGCACACATTATCGAAGAGCCCGGCTTCATCGACCGCTGGCTTAAGGCTCGCGGCGAAGAAGAATTAAAGGACATGTTGCTGCTGTCGAAGAGGCGACGCGAAGCCCCCCCGCCCCCTCCGTAGAACGGCGCAGTCTCCTGATCCGCCTTATTCCAGTACGTCCGTTTCCCGTGTCAGCGCCTGGTTGAGTATCCTGTCCGCAGCAGCGTTTTCGCTCCGCGGCACGTGGCAGAATTCCACGGACGCAAATCGCAGAACCAGCGACGCAGCTTCCTTGTGGAGCTTCTTCAGGTGCGCCGCCCTCACCTTGTACTTCCCTTCCATCTGCCGGATGACCAGCTCGCTGTCGCCGCATACGACGACGGTTCCAAGGTGTAAATCGAGGGCGCGCTCCAGCCCGCGTATGAGCCCGTCGTATTCCGCTTCGTTGTTCGTTCCGCGACCCAGGTAGTGCCCTTCTTCTATTACCGTTTCACCGTCCACTTCGATGACGAAGCCGGAAGCCGCAGGCCCCGGGTTGCCCCTGCTTCCTCCGTCAAATCGTATTACGACCGGCCCGACAGGCGTCACTGCTCCTCCTCGTCCTTGCGGGGGTCCGACATGTCGTCGGTGAAAAGAATCCTCCGGCACGACAGGCACGTCACGATGTCCTTCCCGATGATGACAAGGTTGATCGTTTGCGGCGGCAGCTTCACGTTGCATGCTCCGCACACGGTGCCGCGCAGCGGCGCCAGGGCACTCTGCCCGCGGGCGCTCTTGCGCGCACGTTCGTACAGCACAAGGTCTTCCGGGTCGATCGCCGCTGATGCCGCGGCCCGCTGTTCCCTCAGCCCGGCCAGCTGCCCTTCCAGTTCCACGCGCCGGGAGGCCACGCTTTCAGTGGTTTCGGCCACGGTCTTTTCCGCGTCCCCCACAGCGGCCCGCGCCTTCTCGGCCGACGTCCGCGACTCCTCCTGCTGTTCCATCAGCACCAGTATCTTCTCTTCGATCCCGTTTATCTTCTCCTGGTCGGCGTTTATCTTGTCGTTGAAGATCTGGTATTCCTTGTTGCTCTTGGCCTGTTTCTGGTGAGTGCGTGTCTTCTCTATGTCCTGGCTGATGCCGTCGATGTCCACTTCGAGTTCGTGTATCTGCTTTGATACATCCGACGACTGGGACGTGACCCTTTCGAGCTGTCCACGGGCAAGACGCAGCTTTTCTTCCGCCTCGGCTATGGCCGGAGGCCCTTCCGCTATCTCGTCTTCCGCCGCACGGATCAGCGAATCGATATTGTCCAAGGGTACCAGCGTGTCGACTACTGCCATGTCACCGACCTTTCCGTCCGCTCGGTACGATGGCAGACCACGGCGGGTCGCTCGTACCTGCCCGACGGCGTCGGTCAAAAGGCGCCGTCGAGCGCTGTCCTTATTTCACCTGCAAGGCGCCCCACCGCTTCAGGGCCGCCTTTTTCATATGCGTCTATAAACGCGCTCCCGATGATGACCCCGTCGGCACAGCCCGCCACTTCGACCGCCTGCTCCGGGTCGGAAACCCCGAACCCGACACCGACGGGCAAGTCCCCGGCCTGTCTTACTCTTTCGATGAATGCAGGCAGGCGCTCGGCTATGCTCTTCCTCGCCCCCGTTACCCCGGCCACGCTTACCGCGTACACGAAACCAGTGGAATGCTCCTGGGCGTAACGCAGCCTCTGGGCGGTGCTGGTCGGCGCCGCCAGAAACACCATACCCATGTCGAACGCCGCAAGCGCTTCCCTCAGCAGGCCGGATTCTTCCACCGGCAGGTCGGGCACAAGCACGCCGTCGGCGCCGGCTTCCGCCGCCTTGCGGGCGAAATTCATCAGCCCCATGCGATACACCGGGTTGTAATAGGTGAAAACAATTAACGGAATTTCAACCCCCGCCGAGCGCAATTGTCCCGCGGCGCCAAGCCCCTGCCTCAGGCTGCCCCCGGCTTCGATCGCACGGTGGCTTGAAGCCTGGATGGTCGCCCCGTCAGCCAGTGGGTCGCTGAACGGTATCCCTATTTCAAGACAGTCCGCTCCCGCGGCGGCCAGCGCCTTGAACGTCTCCAGACTCTCCGCGGCCCCGGGATAGCACGTCGTGAAATACGGTATCAGAGCCTTGCGGCCCGACCGCATCAGTCCTTCCAGCTTTTTCATCCGCTCGTTCAACCCTGCAGGCCTTTCAGCTCCCAGTACGCTTCCAGATCCTTGTCGCCGCGGCCGGACAGGTTCACGATGATCACGTCCTCTTTCTGCATTTGCGCGGCCAGCCTCGTCGCATACGCAATGGCATGGGCGCTCTCGAACGCCGGTATTATGCCTTCCAGCCGGCTCAGCGTTTCAAAGGCTTCGAGAGCCTCTTCGTCGGTGACCGTCGTGTAACGCACACGCCCCGTGTCCTTCAGATAGGCGTGTTCCGGCCCCACCCCGGGATAGTCCAGACCCGCCGCCACCGAATGCGCCACCTTGATCTGCCCGTCGTCGTCGTCCAGGATGTAGGACAGGCTTCCGTGGAGAATCCCGGGCCTTCCGGCCGCCAGGCTCGCACCGTTGGGTCCCTCCAGCCCGTGCCCGGCTGCCTCCACACCCACCAACTCCACGGACTTGTCGGGGATAAACGCGCGGAAAATACCCATGGCGTTCGACCCCCCGCCCACGCAGGCGACCACCGCACGCGGCAGACGCCCTTCTTCTTCAAGGATCTGCCGCCGGCTTTCTTCCCCGATCACCCGCTGGAACTCGCGGACCATCAGCGGGTAGGGATGCGGCCCCGCTACCGACCCGATTATGTAGAACGTCGTCCGGACGTTGGTCACCCAGTCCCGGATGGCCTCGTTCATCGCGTCCTTCAGCGTCTTGGAACCCGACGACACGGGAATCACTTCGGTGCCCAGCAGCTGCATCCTGCGCACGTTGGGCGCCTGCCGGTGCATGTCCTCTTCGCCCATGTATACGTGGCATTCGAGCCCGAAGAGAGCCGCTACCGTGGCCGTGGCCACCCCGTGCTGCCCGGCCCCGGTCTCCGCTATTATGCGCTTCTTGCCCAGCCGCCGGGCCAGCAGTACCTGCCCAAGAGTGTTGTTTATCTTGTGGGCCCCGGTATGTAGCAGGTCTTCGCGCTTCAGGTATATCCGCCCACCCCCGGCCGCCGACGTCAATCGTCTGGCAAGGTAGAGCGCCGTCGGCCGTCCTGCATAGTGATGCAGCAGGCCCCCCAGGGTCTCTTGAAACGACGAATCCCCCAGCGCCTCCATCAGAGCGGCTTCCAACTCTTCCAGGCAGGGAACTAGCGTCTCGGGTACGTACCGCCCCCCGTAATTGCCGAACCGCCCGCGCGTGTCGGGAACGTGTTCTATGGTGTCCGCCTCTTCGCGGTTCATCTCCGTCGCTTTCCTCATGTTCTGCCGGACGGACGCCCCGCGGTAACCCGCCCGGCGTCTGTTACCAGTGATGATACCGCCCCCAGCCCTGCAGAAAAGCAAAAGAGCCCCCCTTGGCCGAAAAAAACAGCCCCGCCGGCAGCCCTGCCGTCATGTCCTCAGGCTGCCGGGTCGCTTCCCTAGCACCCGCATGAACACCCTGGACAGGCGGTATTCGTCGCCGAGTCCGGCAAGGCGCGCTATTATCTTGAGCGGCAGCCCCGTCGTCATTATCAGGCCCCGGGCGTAGTGCACCCGCATCTTCCGCACGTAGTCCATCGGGGTCGTCCCGGCGAGTTTTCTGAACGTGCGCACGAAATGATGTTTGCTCAGCCCTGCTTCGCGGGCAAGCCTCTCCAGGTCTATCCGCCGGCTGATGTTACGCCACACATACGACCGTATCGTCTCCACCAGCGGACTTTCCCGGTGTTCCTTCAGCCTCAGCCATTCAGCGATCAGCGCGTTGAAAAACGCCCCGCACGTTGAATCGCTCCTTTCGCCCGATGTGAATTCCTGGTGCAGCCAGACGGCGATTTCACGTATCCGCCCGCGGATGTCCCGGATACGCGCCGGCATGTCGCCGTCCACCCGGTCCCACTGAAAAGCCATGTAGATGATTTCCACCGGATTCCCGGGATCGGATCTCTCCACGTGCCGCACCCCGGCACGGTACAGCAGTACGTCGCCGGGGCCGCCGACGATCCTGTCCTCCGCCAGTTCCAGGTGCATCGATCCGCTCAGAACCACTATCATCTCGTGGTTGGCGTGTACCTGCGGGCCCATGCTCCAGTCGGGGTCCGGAGCCAGCCGCCCCACCGCGGACAATTCGGGTCCGTTATTTTTCATGACCGCAACTCCTGACAAAATATAGCAACCCGGGCCATTGACGCTCTTCTCTCTTTCGGGAATAGTTATAGTCGGCGGCAGGCGCAGGGCAAGTGCCTTGGCGTGTCATGCGGGTCCGTTTCAACAGCAATTTTGGCTAAAGATGCCGGGAGGCTTCAATGGCGAAAGATAAAGTCAGGTTAGGGTTCGTGGGCGTCGGCGGCATGGGCCAGTGCGCTCACCTCAAGAACTACGCGGCCATTGATTCGTGCGAAGTCGTCGCACTGGCCGAAGTCCGCCCCGACCTCGGAAATCGCGTCGCTGCCAAGTACGGCATTCCCCACGTTTACTCTTCTCATGCAGAAATGCTCGATGCGGAGCGTCTCGACGGCCTCGTCGCCTCCCAGCCCTTCAGCAGGCACGGGCAGATCGTCCCCGAACTGATGAAGGCCGGTGTGCCCATTTTCATCGAGAAACCTCTCGCCTGTTCCATCGAAAGCGCCGAGAAAATCCTTGCCGCCAAACGGAAGACCGGTGTCCAGATCATGGTCGGCTACAACAAGCGCAGCGACCCGGCCACCATTTACGCCAAGGCGGAAATAGACCGCCTCAAGGCCTCGGGCGACCTCGGCTGCCTGACCTGCGTCCGTATCGTCATGCCCCCCGGCGACTGGATACAGGGCGGCTTCGACGACCTTGTCAGGACCGATGAGCCCGTTCCGCCTCTCGCGGAAGACAGGCCCGCCGGCATGTCCGACGACGTCTTCAGCCGCTACAAGGCTTTCGTCAACTACTACATCCACCAGGTCAACCTCATGCGACATCTCCTCGGCGAGCCTTACACCGTGTCTTATGCTCATCCCTCCGGCCGCCTCCTGGCTGTTACGGCCCAAAGCGGAGCCCCGGGTGTCATTGAAATGGCCACTTACAACACTACCGTCGGCTGGCAGGAGAGCGCTTTTACCACCTTTGAAAAGGGCTTCGTCCGCCTGGACATGGCGCCCCCTTTGGCCTCGAACCGCGCCGGCCGCGTCGAGGTGTTCCGCGACCCCGGCCAGGGCAAAACCCCGGAGACCTTGCTCCCCGACCTGCCTCGCAGGCATTCCATGAGAAACCAGGCCGCCGTCTTCCTAAACGTCATACGCGGCGAAACCGCTCCTCCCTGCGGGCCGGAAGAGGCCCTCGAAGACCTTAAGGTTGCCAGGCGCTACATCGAGCTCCTCACCGGTTGTTGAGCAGCCGCTCGCACAAGGAGTATGTCATGCCTCTCAAATTCAATAAGGTTCGCATTTCCGACGAAACTTTCGAATCCGCGGGCGTCTTCGACGTCGATAACGACGGCTGCCTCGACATTGTTTCCGGCGCTTACTGGTACCAGGGGCCGGATTTCAAAAGGGTCCATCCCGTGGGCCGCGTGCGCGCCGAAGGCGAATACTACGATGATTTCTCCACCATCCCCCTGGACGTCAACGGCGACGGCTTCACGGACTTCATTACCGGCGGCTGGTGGGGCGGAACCCTGCGCTGGCGCGAAAACCCCGGCGACCCCGACAGCGAATGGCCCGAACACGTCATTGCCGAATGCGGCAATGTGGAAACCACCCGCGCCTGGGACATGGACGGCGACGGCTTCCTGGAAATCGTCCCCAACACCCCCAACGGCCCTCTCGTCGTCTACAAGCTGGTTGCCGGCGACTCCGGCCGCGGCACGGGTCTTTTCTCGGCTCACAACATATACGACGCTCCTCAGGGCCACGGCCTCGGCTTCGGCGACGTAAGCGGCAGCGGCCGCGGTGATTTCGTCCTGGCCTCCGGCTGGCTCGAAGCGCCCCAGGACCCTTTCTCCGGCCGCTGGCTCTTCCATCCCGATTTCGACCTCGGCAGCGCAAGCGTTCCCATTCTCGTCGTGGACGTTAACGGCGACGGCCTCAACGACCTTATCGTCGGTCAGTCCCACAGGTACGGCCTCCACTGGTGGGAGCAGCGGATGGATAACGGCGAACGTCGCTGGATCAAGCACCCCATCGATCCTTTCAACTCGCAGTACCATGACCTGATGTGGGTGGACATCGACGGCGACGGTGAATGCGAACTCCTCACCGGCAAGCGCTACCGCGCTCACTGCGGCAAGGACCCGGGGGCCTTCGACGATATCGGCATTTACTATTTCAAGTGGACGGGAGAGAGCTTTTCCAAGCAGGTTATCGACTACGGCCCCCCCGCGGCGGCCTCCGGCTGCGGCATCCATTTCGCCGTCGCCGATCTGCGCGGCTCCGGTCGCCTCGACCTGGTCGCACCGGGCAAGGACGGCCTCGTTGTTTTCTTCAACGAAGGTGTTGATTAGCCCGCGCCCGGGCCGTGTCCCGTAAGCCCGCCGTGCGCCAGGGACCGCGTGAAACGCCCGCCGGTCGGTGGCAGGAAGATTTACGGGACACGGCCTAGATCGTCACGTATGCCTTGGCTTCCTCTTTCCCCGCAAGCACGCGCATCACCGCCGAAGCCAGGGCGTGCAGCTCAAAGCTGCCCGCCATCGCCTCCACCCGGTAGATGCTGCCGAGCCGCTCCACGATCTTCCCCGTGAACTCCTCGCTCCGGATCATGTTGCCCGTCAGGATCACCGCGTCGGGCACCTTCCCGAGAAACGCGGCCCCTGCCGATATCTCACGCGCCACCGCCAGCGCCATCGCATCCACCACCAGTTGCGCACGGCTTGTCTTCATGGCGAGCGCTTTCCTCAGGTCGTTCGTGCCAAGGTGCGCCAGCAGCCCTCCCCCGCCCACCATCATCTTCCTCAGGTCGTCGGCCGTGTATTTCCAGGATAACGCCAGTTCCAGCACCCCCATCGCAGGGAGCCCCCCCGACCTTTCCGGCGTGAATGGCCCTTCCCCGTCGAGTGCCGTGTTCACCCAGGCCACACGCCCGCCGCGGTGCACGCCCACCGAAATCCCGCCCCCCAGGTGGGCTACGATCAGGTCGAGATCTTCATATCTCTTCCCCTCCGATGCCGCAAACCGCCGCGCCGTCTCCTTCTGGTTCAGGGCGTGGAAAATGCTCCTCCTCTTTACCAGCGGATGCCCCGTTATCCGGCTTATTTCATCGAGTTCATCCACCGTCGGCGGGTCGGCTATATACGCGGGGATTCCCCGTTTCTCCGCAACGCGGTATGCCAGTGGCGCTCCAAGGTTGCTGGCGTGGCTCCCGTAGCGCTCTTCCCGCAGGTCCCGCAGCATCACGGCGTCTATGACGTAGATGCCTCCGATTAGAGGTCTCAGTATGCCGCCGCGTCCCGCCACGGCGTCCAGCACTCCACCGCGCTCTTCCAGGAAGTTCTCGAGCAGGCTGTGCCGGTACCCTTCCTGCTCGGGCACCGTCCGGTACAACCCCAGATGCTCGGCGTCGTGGTGGATCTCTTCGGCCGCCTCCAGCTCGCTGCCGCGGAATATCCCCAGCTTTGTCGATGTCGATCCGGGGTTTATTGTGAGGATGCGGGGGTGTCCAGCCACCTCGGTACCTTTCCTCTGGCGAATTTCGACAGCGCATCGGCCTTCTTCCCGATAAGCTTCTCCGAATCATTCGCCTCAACCCCTGCCGAGCCCCCCTGCAGCAACGCCCGTTCTTCCAGGCTTTCGCCGCTCCCGCTCTTCAATAGCCCAACCACCGATACCGGTATGTGCAGCCGGATGACTCCGCCACGCGTCAACTGTATGTAGTCCCCCAGCGATATGCCCCCTTCGCTCGACGCCAGGCCGAATGATCGTTCCCGCCCGTTCTCCTCCACCGGCCCTCTCGCAAGAGCGACGAGTCCCGCTGCAAGATCTTCCGCCTCCAGCACGTTCAGCATCCCCCACCCCTGCCCAGGGATTATCGTGACCGGTCCTGTGCTCCACCCTTCTATGGCACCTCCCAGTCCCCGCAGCATCCCGCAGCGCAGTACCACCGCACCGTACTTGTGCTGCATCATCACCACGCTCGCTCGCAAGGCCGCACCCGTTTCGTCCTGTATGCCGCGGACTTCCGGCACGGCGTATATAATCTTTCTTATCCCCTTCTCCTGCGCCGCCGCCGCCGCCAGCCGGGGGTACTTCACCAGCAGCGACGCCAGCTTCCTGGTGCCTGCCGACAGCCGCAGGGCGCATACGACGAGAGCGTCGGCCTCCTCCGGCAACGCTTCGACCGGAAACGACTCTTCCTCCCACCCGATGGTCACCGCGCGCCCCCCAGCCTCTGCCAGGCCGTTTTTGAGCAGTCCGCTTACGGCTTCCGTGGCTACCAGCGCCAGTTTCGTGCTTCTCTCTCCGCCGGCCTGTTCCTCGTCGTCCTTCAACGCGGCTTCTCCTGTTTCATCAATACCCGGCCCTGTCGATTTCGCTTATTAGTTCTTCCGCCGTCGCCGGCCGCCGGTTCCTGTCTTTTTCAAGCAGACGCATTATGATCTTTGCCATCTTCCGAGGAACCTTGCTGTTATGAGAGCGCACGTTCTCCGCCGGTTCGTTCCGGTGTTTCAGCAGTATGGACCACGGGTTGTCTCCTTCGAACGGCGGCCGCCCGCTCACCATCTCGTACCACGTCGTCCCCAGCGAATACAGGTCGCTGCGGTTGTCCAGCCGTTCCCCGGCAGCCTGTTCCGGGCTCATGTAGTGGACCGTCCCGATTACCATCCCTTCCGTCGTGAGGTTCGTTGTTGACTGCAGGTTCTTCGTGAGCCCGAAGTCCAGCAGTTTCACGAATCCTTCCTTCGTCACCATTATGTTGCCGGGCTTTATGTCCCTGTGGAGTATGTCCCTCCTGTGGGCGTACCCCAGCGCCGAGGCGATATCCTTCATTACCTTCGCGGCCCACCCCGGCTCGAACGGACCACGCTTTGCCATGATCTCATTCACCGTCTCCCCGTCTATGAACTGCATGACCATGTAGTACTGGTTGCGCGCCCGCCCAAGATCCATTATCTGGACGACGTTCGGGTGCTCCAGCTTGGCCAGCGCCCGCGCTTCTTTCAGAAACCGGTTGATGAGTTTCGCCTCTTCCGCCAGGTACGGCGGCAGTACCTTTATCGCCACCGCACGTTCCAGCGCCACCTGCTTGGCCAGGTAGATCCGGCTCATGCCCCCTTGCCCGATCTGCTTCTCGATTCGGTAGCCCGCTACCACGTCCCCTTCGCGGATGATCCGTCCGATCGTCGTGGTCGTCCCGGGTTGGCGCGCCTTCTTCCCTTTCCGCTCCGCATCTATCTGCCCGTCGACCGAAGTCACCACCACCTTGCGGGCCGGCTCCAGCGGCGCGGCGCACACCTTGCACTGCAGGTGATGCCGCTCCGGGTCGTATGCGGAGACATTGTACTTTGCACCGCACGCCGGACACTTCAGCAGCGTCTTCCCCTGGTCCGATAGAAGCTCCTTCACTTGCTCCTGCGTAAGGAGACCCTTCTCCACCATTATGTCCCCGATGTTCGGATAGAGGTTGTGCTCCTGCATCCGCCGTTGCACGTTCAGGCATTCCGCCAGTTGGTCCGGCGTTATCCATCCTTTCGCTATCGCCATGCGCCCGAAACGCTCGGCGTTGGGGTTCGACTGCTTGGGCCGCTTCACCGTAAGATCCTTGCGCGACAGCTCCTTCAGGCTTTCCATTTTCTGCGCCGTCAGGTACGAACGTTCCATTATCAGGTCTTCCAGCGGAACCGGCGGCCGCGTGCGCGCCTGCACGCTCAGGCATTCGTCGAGCTGGTCCTGGGTCATCTCGCCGTGGAGCACGGCAAGCCGCCCCAGCAGCATTTCTTCCTTTGATGCCATGTCCACTCTTCCGTGCCGGATGGCGCGCCTGCCCCGGCACGCTGATTATATTGTCTATGTCCCGTCATTGCAAAACCTGCCGCCCTTTTTGACTTTTGCAGCTTCTTGCCCCTGCGTCCTTGCCATCCCGGTGTATAATGCCCCCTCCGGCACGCTGTTTTGTCTTGTGTTCTTGGCCCGGCGGCCGGTAAGGTTCCGCTTTGACTCGACTGCGTACGACATTATTCCTGTTGCCCGTCATCCTTGCTGCTTCCACTCCCGCACTCGGCGATACGGTCAAGGTCCCGCTCGCACGCGAAGTCTATCTCCCGCTGCCCGAAGGCGTCAACGGCGTGGTCATCTCTCCCGATGGCGAGGAATTCCCCTGCAGGTTGTGGCAGTCCCACGGCCGTACCCTCCTCAGCTTCACACCCGATTCGCCGGGCGTCTATAGAGTTCAGTCGCCGGATACCGGCAAGACGCTGGGCCTGTTAGATGCGGCGGGCACCGGCCTTGCGGATTTCGCACGCCTCCTGGGCGGACTGGCACTCTTCCTTTACGCCATGCATCTTATTTCCCGCTCGTTGAACAAGGCCGCCGGCGCCTACCTCAGGCCGCTCCTCGAAAAATTTGCCTCGCATCGTGTCCTGAGCGCCGGCGTGGGTGCCGTTATTTCCGCTGCCCTCCAGTCCTCCACCGCCGCCGCCGTTATGCTCGTGGGGATGGCCGCCGCAGGCGTCATCACCCTCGTGCAGGCCGTGCCCGTGGCCGTCGGCGCTTCCCTCGGTTCCATCGTCACGGTCCAGATTATTGCCTTCAATCTTGCCGATTACGCCCTTTTCATAATAGCCGCAGGCACCCTGATCGCACTTGTGGCGCCCTACAAGCTCTGGTCTTACGTCGGCCGGACCGTCCTGGGCTTCGGCCTGATCTTCCTCGGAATGGGCTTCATGCGCCAGGGAATCGCTCCCCTTGAGCACAGTGAAAACACCGCACTTCTCCTCCTCGGCCTCGGCAATAAGCCCTTCCTGGCCTTCTTCGCCGCAATGGTTTTCACCGCGGCCGTGCAGTCGAGCGCCGCTACGGCCGCCCTCCTCATGACCCTTGTCGCCGGCGGATCGATCGCTCCTCCCGCCATTGTGGCCATGCTCCTGGGCGCTCATGCCGGCTCCGCCATTACGCCCCTCCTGGCTTCCATTGGCGCCACCAGGACCGCTGCCAGAGTCGCGCTCGCCACTTTCGTCTACAAGGCTTCCGGCGCCCTCCTCCTCTTGCCCTTCGTCGGCCTGCTTTCAGCCCTCCCCGCCAGGTTCGGCTGGACGCTCGCCTCTCCCAGGGGCGTTGCCAATCTCCTGACCTGCCTCGCGGTCTTCTGGAGCCTCGGCGCATTGCCCTTCACACGCCTCATATCCAGAATTGCCGAACGCCTCATCCCACAGAAAACAGGTGCCGATCGCGATTCCCCCCTCGACCCGGCTCTTCTGGGCGATCCCGCTTCCGCCGTCGGTGCCGTCATGCTCGCCGCCGCCGATATGACCGCTCTCCTCAAAAAGTCCACTGAAGAAATACCCCCCGCACTCTTCGACTATTCCTCCATCGACCTCGAACGCCTCCAGAATGCCGATGAAGTCATCGACGCCCGCCACCGCCTGGCCGTCGACTACGTCAGGGAAACCGCACTCAACGAAATGACCAAGAACGAAGCCCGCTCCCTCGGTGCCACCCTCTATATCCTCAGGGACCTCGAAGCCGTCGGCGACCTCGTCAGCAAGGATATTGTCCCCATAGGCTTCAAGCGGCTCGACGCCGACAGGCTCTTCGCCATGGGCGACATGGCCGCAGTAAGAAAACTCGCCGCCGGCATGGCTCGCTCCCTCGAATGCATTGAAAAAGGCCTCCGCTCCGCCGCAAGGACCGGCCTCCCCGTCCCCCAGGGCGATATCAACGACGCCCTTCAGGAAGTCCAGGATCGCGCCGCGGGCATCGGCAAGGTCGTTATCGAAGCACAGGCCGGCCATTTCTCCGCAATGACCTCCGGCGTCGTCGAAGCAAAAGTCGCAGATTCGGTTTTTACCGATGCCATCGCCGTTCTACGGCACCTGTATGCCATTGCCGGCGATATGGCCGGCGTCCTCCTCAATCCCCCGGAGACCGGCGGTTTCTACCATTACAGCGAAAAGGGGAACAGGCAATGAGACAGATTGGTGGCTTTTTCGGCAGGTCGGCCCTCGGGCCCTTGTCCGAGCAGATGGTCAAAGTCCGCGAAACCGTGGATGAATTGCCCGGCCTCTTCCAGGCGATTTTCGACGCAAAACGCAGACACCTCCAGGCCGTCGCGGATACCATCAATCGTCTTGAAGGCCAGACCGACGATATCAAGGACGAAATTCGCGGCAACCTTTCCAGGTCCTTCTTCTCCTCCGTCGAACGCAGCGAAATCCTTCTCCTCGTCAAACTCCTCGACGCCATCGCCGACCGCTGCCAGGACCTCGCCAAGTTCGCCGCCACAAGGCCCACCGTGATACCCGAGTATCTTCAAGCCCGCATGAAAAGCCTCATGGATGCCGTCGTCAAGAGCGTCCATTCCCTCGCAGACGCCATCGCCGTCATACGCGAACTGGAAGAACATCAGCACGTCCGCCAGGAATCTGCTCGCATCGAAGAACTCCTCCGCCAGGTAGCGCTCGATGAATACAACGCCGACCAGTGCCAGCAGGACGCCATCGAAGACCTCTTCGCTCATGAAGACGATATCGACGCCGTTTCGGTCTTCTTCATACTCAGGCTTATCGAAGCCTCCGGACGCGTCGCCGATGATGCGGAAAACGCCTCCGACGGCTTCAGACGCCTCTTTTGCACGCGCTGAACCGCACCCTGTTTTTGCACTTCCGCCGCGCCGGGGTATCATTCCTTTTCCTGGAGGATCCGGACGTGCCCGATACCCCCGATGAACTCTGCATGCGCTCCGCACTGCTGCTCGCTCACACCGCCGCGGCGGAAGGCGAAGTCCCCGTCGGATGCGTCGTCGTTCATGACGGCAGGATAATCGCAAGGGCTTATAACCAGCGGGAACTGCTCGCCGACCCCACCGCCCACGCGGAAATGATTGCTCTTACACAGGCCGCCGCCGCTCTCGGCTCCTGGCGCCTCGATGGCGCCTCCCTCTACGTTACCCTCGAACCTTGTGCCATGTGCGCGGGCGCCATTATCCAGGCGCGCGTCCCACGCCTGGTCTTTGCAGCGGCCGATCCCAAGGCGGGAGCGGCGGGCTCGGTTGTCGACCTCTTCGAGCCGGGCCTCTTCAATCACGATGTCGAAGTGGTCTCAGGCGTCCTTGCCGCCGAAGCCGCCTCTCTCCTCAGCGCTTTCTTCAGGAACCTCCGCCGCTAGACGCCTCCGCCACCGCCTCCGCCACCGCCTTGTGCAGCGCCGGGTCCATCATGTCCGGCACCAGTTCGCCCTTGCGCGCCTTGCCCGCTATGGTGGTCGCGGCCGCCTTCTTCATTTCCATCGTGATGCTCCCCGCACGGGCGTCCAGCGCACCGCGCATTATCCCGGGGAACGCCAGGGCGTTGTTCAGCGTTTTTCCGTCCGTGGCCACCGCCGCTCCGGCTTCCAGCGCCACGTCCGGCTCGATTTCCGGCACAGGGTTCGCCATCGCGAACACTATGGCTTCCTCCTCCATGCTCCGGATGTCTTCCTCCGTCAGCAGTCCGGGCCGGCTTACCCCGACGAACATGTCCGCACCTTTCAGCACCTCTTTCAGCGAACCCGCTTTGCGTTCCTTGTTGGTGAATGCCCCCAGCTCTTCCTTCGCCGCAGTGTTGCACTCGCGGCCCGCATATACCGCTCCCTTGCTGTCCACCAGCACCACGTCGTTTACCCCATAGTCGAGCAGCATTCTCGCTATAGCGCAGCCCGCCGCACCGGCTCCGCTCATGACCACGTCAAGGTCGGAAGGCCCCTTCCTTACGCTCTCCAGCGCCTTTATCAGCGCCGCCAGCACCACCACGGCGGTCCCGTGCTGGTCGTCGTGGAACACCGGTATCGGCAGCGCCTCGTCCAGCCGCCTTTCTATCTCGAAGCACTCCGGCGCGGCGATATCTTCCAGCATCACGCCTCCGTATCCGATCGCTATCCGCCTCACCACGTCCACTATCGTGTCGGGATCCTTTTCCTTCATCAGTATCGGCACGCATCCCACGTTTCCGAATTCCTTCAGTATGACGGCCTTCCCTTCCATCACCGGCAGCCCCGCAAGCGGTCCGATGTCCCCCAGCCCCAGCACCGCCGTCCCGTTCGTCACGATGATCACCGTGTCGCCTATCCACGTGTACTTGTACGCGGCGTCCGGGTCCTTTTCCACTATCCGGCAGACCTCCGCCACCCCGGGCGTGTATATGGTCCTCAGGTCTTCCATGCAATTGATGTGCACGCGCGCCGCCAACTCCAGCTTGCCTCGCTCCGTGAGCTTCAGCACGTCTTCCAGCTTGGGGTAGAACGCCTTTTCCGCCATCACGCACCTTCTTCCTCGCTCTTTTGCTCCGGCTCTCCTGCCCCCTCAGCCGTCTTCTCAAAGAACACCCGCCTGTGCAGGTATACGAACATCACTCCGAACACTACCGATGCCGCCGTCACCGCGTAGCTCATCCCCTGCACGGTCCTCAGCCACCCCGTGAACCATTCCCCTTCCACCGTGTAGTACGCCCGTGTGAAATACCCCGTCCCCATCGTCAGGCTCATCCCGAGCGCCTTCGTCTTCCCCATCCAGTTGGCGGCCACCAGCTTCCCTTCTATCGCCGCTCCGCTTCGCATCGAATTCACGATCAGCTCACGCGACATCAGCACCACCGGCACCCACAGCGGCAGCCACCCCCACCACGTCATCTGGTAAAATCCCGTCAGCAACACTATCTTGTCCACCGCCGGGTCCAGGTACACTCCGATCTTCGATACCCACCCGTATTTCCTTGCCAGCGCACCGTCCACTACGTCCGTTGCAAGGGCGACTACCACCAGCACCCACGCCGTCCACCTCAACCCTTCCACGTCCGTCGACGCCAGTGTCATGAACACCGGGCACATGATAAGACGCATCAGCGTCAGTATGTTGGGTATCGCACGCGCTTTCATGACCCACCTACCCCCTGGTCATGATTATGAAATCATGCCGGGCGCCGGCGTCCCCCAGCCCGGCGGGAGATACCACCACGCCTTTCACGCGCCCTTCCTCCTTGAATCCGGCGGCACCCAGCCCCTCCAGCCGCGCCTTCCCGGCAGAATCCACGTACGCCACGATCTTCTCTCCCACGTCTTCCGTCGCCCTCGCCGCAAGTTCCGGCAGGGCGCGGGCGAAGTTCGGATGCACGAATATGTCCAGCATCTTCACCCCCTCACACAGACGCCTGTCCGGGCCCGTTATCGCTATGCCCCCGGCGCACCCCGTGGACGCCCCTTCCAGCACGTACGCTCTCTTGCCGGTCGGTTCCTTGCTGTGCTGCAGTTGGACGAAACGCGACTCGTAGTTGGTTCTCCCGTTCGCCGCCTCTCCCGGCAGCCGTATCACCCCGCCCTCTTCCTGCCCCATCAGCGCTATGGTCAGCGGCCAGTGGTACCAGTCCAGTCCCGTCACGCGCGAGCCCTGCGCCGCAAAATGCCTCCCCAGGAATTCCTCCCGTCCCGCGGAATAGTACTCCATGAATCCCGTCCCCGCAAAAACCCCCCGGAAACCCCACGTCTCGTATATGTGGAACGGCGGCGTATCGTACCCCGTCTCCAGGTACATCGCCTCTCCCCCGCCTTCCACGAACCTCTCCACCGCCGCCTTCATCAGGATGTTCGCCGCTCCCTTGCGCCGGTGTTCAGGCGCCGTGTACACGTGCCCAAGGTTCGCTACGCTCCCGCTCGTCCACGTGCACACGTTCGCGTACACCGTCTCCGGGTCCGATGTCAGCACGAAATGCCTCGTCTCCAGCGGCCTCAGGTCCTTCTCCGACGTCGCCTCCACCTGGCTGTTCCACGGTTCCCCCTTGTGGGCAAGGAACGGCTTCAGCTTCTCCGACCATTCCATGTCCGGCCCGGTTATCATTCCCAGTTCCACCTCTTCCCCCGTCTTCAGCTTCATCGACCCGAGCCGCTCGTACATTTTCTCCTCCTTGATTTTACGGCGCTCCATTATAAGGTTATAGGGAGTGCCGCGTCAATTACAGGGCCGTCTGTTCCCGGTCCCTCCGTATGACGCGGAATGTGCCATGGAGACGTCTCTTGCTCGAAGATATTCGCCTCGGCCAGTTGGCCCTCAAGGCCGGTCTCCTCGAAGAGGACGACCTGCATACCGCTCTCTGTGACCAGCAGGAAAACGAAGCCGCCGGCAGGTACTGTCCCATCGGACAGTGCCTCGTCAGGCACGGCTCCCTCACCAGAAGCCAGCTCCGCCGTCTCCTCAGGCAGCAGAAGGCCCTCGCCGCTAAAGTCACGCGTATCGGCCGCTACAGGCTCCTGGCCCTACGCGCCGAAGGCGGCATGGGCGCCGTCTACAAGGCCCAGGACCTCGATAGCGGCCTCACCGTGGCCCTCAAAGTCCTCCCGCGCAGCCACGCGCGCCGCGTCAACCTCCTCGAACGTTTCCGCAGGGAAGCCCTCTCCGGCTCCATCCTCGACCACCCCAACATCGTCAAGGTCCTCGATGCCGATTACTCCGACGGCTATCACTACATCGCCATGGAATACGTTCAGGGTATGAGCACCGCGGAAATGCTCTCCGAAAGCGGCCGTATCCCCGAACGCGATACCCTTTCCATGGCCATCCAGATCGCCCGCGCTCTCGAACATATCAGCGACCAGGGCCTCGTTCACAGGGATATCAAGCCCGGTAATATCCTCGTCGATCATGAAGGCGTCGCCAAGCTCGCCGACATGGGTCTCGCACTCTGGGTCGAACGCCCCATGCCTCGCCTCACTCTCTCCGGCAGGATGATGGGTACACCCTTCTACATCTCCCCGGAACAGGCACGCGGCGAAAAGGATCTGGATATCCGCAGCGATATTTACTCCTTCGGTACCACCCTCTATGAACTCCTTACGGGTCTCCCGCCCTTCCGAGGCAAGACCGCCGCCGATATCCTCACTCAGCACCTCGTGCGCGAGCTCCCCAGCCCGCGCGAAATCGAACGTACGCTCTCCGACGGCATCTGCAACGTCATCACGCGCATGATGGGCAAGGAACGTGAAGATCGCTACCAGTCCGCACGCGAGCTCATGAAAGACCTCCTCGTCGTCTACAGGGGCGAAGATCCCGTGCGGCTGCGCGAGCCCCATGCCTTACGTTCCGTCGATATCGGCTCCGACAGCCTTGTCGCCGCCGACCCTCTCCCGGGCGAAACCCTCCCCAGGGAACGCCCCACTCCGCTCGGCACGCCGAGGGAACGCCGCATCCCCACGGCGAAAGCCGTTCCCGCCAAGCCCCCGCCCTCCCGCCCCGCCTATTTCTATCTGGCTCCTCTCGTTGCCGTCGCACTGCTTGTGCTGGGCGCCGCCGTTGGTATCCACCTCTCCGGCCCCGGCGGGCCCGCCGATACGACCAACTTCGTCTTCTCCGGCGACAACTTCGGCGCGCAGGGCTGGCGGGGCGGCTCTCTAAGTACGTATCTCGGCAGGAGCGTATTGCTCTCCGATGATTCCGGCCGCCTTCAGCTTTCCAGCGTGGCCTGGGAAACCAAGCGCCGCTTTCGCCTCAGAATTTCCGCCGCCGCACGCTCGGATTGTGAATTGATAGTCTGGCTCCAGGCCCAGGACGGCGCCCTCTATACCGCCCGTACTAGGCTCTCCGCCGGCCGGTTCGAAGATATCCTTATCGACAGGACCGCTTTTCACAGGTGGCCCGCCGCCGGCGATGCCCTCTCCACCGGCCTCTACTATAACCTCACGCTTGAAACCTCCCCGCGGCGCGTCCTCGCTGTCGCAAGCCTCGCCGTGCAGGAAAGCCGCCCCGTTCTCGTGAACCTGTCCGAATAGACTCCCCGCCCCATCAACGCTTCCCGCCGCCCTCTTCCTCTGCCACGCCCTTTTCCCCCTCGTCCCTCTCCGCCGCCGCCGTCTTGCCCGCAGCCGCTTTGCCGGCCGGCGTACCTTCCACGTCCCCGTCGCCTGCTTCGTCGAGCGGCGAATTGGCCGACCCCGAAAGCGAGAACGTTATGCTCCCGATGGGTATGTCCGTCTGTATCAGCAGCGGCACGTGTGTCGTTTCCTCCACGTACAGGTACATCCTCCCGCGGCGCTCGATCAGTCCGGGGAACGACGCCACCGGCTCTATTTTCAGGGCGTTGAATTCGCCCCTCGGCACCGTCAGCTTCATCCTCTTCAGCGTTCGCACCCGCATGTTCCAGTTGCGCTGCGACGTGTTCACCAGCATGTACACGTCCTTCTGCGGGCGCAGCTCCGTGCCGCGCAGGTAGTACAGGAACGAAAACGGATCCACCACCTTGTCCAGCAGCTGTACCGACACCTCGTGCTTCTCGTCCGGCTTGTTCGGCGACCGCCGCGTGTAGACCGCCAGCATCTTGGCATAGTCGTATACCACGTTCTCGCGCTGCCGCACCGCCCCTTCGTTCCTTCTCAGCGTGAACTGGTCGCTCGACCCGTCTTCCTTGTTGATTATGCTTATCGCTTCGTTGTCCACCTTGTAGAACGGGTTCGTCAGGTTGTTCAACACGATCTTCGCACGGACGTAATACGCCTCGTGATCCCCCTTGTTCGCCGGCCAGCGGCATTCAAGCACGAGCGTCCCCGCGGGGAACCCCATCCACCGGGCCTCGTATTCCAGCCGCTCCCCGGGGCGCAGCGCAAGCTGTACCGGCGTAAACGGGTAAAAGACCGGCTCTGTCTCCTGTGGCACGGTCCGTGTCCGCTCCGGCAGGGCGTCGCCCGTGACCGCGGGCATCCACGCTGCCATCGCCATGATCGCCGCCGCCGCCCAGTGTCTTTTCCGGCCTCCGCCGGTATGACGTGCCTCGTACAACACGGATCCCCCGTCTGCGTCCCTATTAATTCTACCATCGACAATTCGCCCGCACAAGTGGAATATCCCGCCCGCCCCCATTCCGCTCTCCTCCCGTCCCGTCCTTCCTGGCGTTCTTGTCCGCGGGCCCGCCTGCGCTATAATTCCGGGTTCCGTACGTGTTGGTAAGGAGCTGTGCTTGTCTCCACGCTGCCGGGCCTTCCATGCGGCGTTAGCCTCGACGGCCGCCCTCCTTGTCGCCGTCTCGTCCGGCTGCGGCGCTGCCGGCTTTTCACCGCAGCCCGGCGATCTGCTTTTTCAGGACCTGGACGCCGGACCCCTTTGCGACGCCATCGAAAAAGTCACCTCCGGGTTTCGCGGGGCGCAGCTTTCTCACGTGGCCGTCTTCGTCGCTTCCCCGGACGGCGTCATAGAGGCTATGCCGGCAGGCGTCGTCCGCACACCACTGCATGATTTTCTTGCCCGCAGCTCCGATCCCGGCGGAAACCCGAAAGTCATCGTCGGCCGCCTGCTCCCCCGCTTCACGCACCTGGTCCCGGCGGCACTCGCCGCCGCAGAAGCCTGCCTGGGGAAGCCCTATGACGACGTGTTTGCCGTCGGCAACGACAAGTATTACTGCTCCGAGCTTGTTTATGAAATCTTCCGGACCGCCAACGGCGGCCGTCCGCTCTTCGAACTGCGGCCCATGACGTTTAATGATCCGGAAACCGGCGCAGTCTTCCCGGCGTGGGCCGATTACTTCCGGAAGCTGGACTCCCCTGTGCCGGAAGGCCGTCCCGGCATCAACCCAGGCGGCGTCTCGCGCTCTCCGGCACTCCGCATCGTCCATGTCTACGGAAAACCTTCCGGCTGGCGCTAGGCCCGCGGCGCCGTTCGAAGCCGGTTCCCTCCGCATCGTCCCCGCTCCTCTTCGCCCCTTCCGCCATCCCCGTTCCCCATGTATAATGTCCCACATGGCCGCTGAAAAAACACCTTTCCGGCGGAGACTGGGCGCGTGGGCCGTACGCAGGCTTGTCGAAACTGCCGGCCCGCGGCTCCATCCACGCCGCAACGCCGTCCTGGCGGACCTTCTCGCGGCCGCCGCGTGTCCCCTCATGCGCCGTGAACGCACGTTCGTCAGGGACAATCTTCGCATCGCCTTCCCCGCTGGATGCCCCTTCCCCTTCCCCTCGTTTTTCAGGTCGCTCGTATCCAGCTTCGGCCGGGCCGCACTGGACCTCGTTTACGCCTCGCACCATTGGCCGGCCGCTCTTCATTCCCTCTTTGACGGCGATGCCCTTTCCTCCGCCCTGGATGCCGTTGCACGCGCCCACGCCCTCCGCAACGGCCTGATTGTCGTCACCGCCCATATCGGAAGCTGGGAGCTCCTCGGCGCCGTCCTTGCTCTCCGGTTCAACACGCGCGCCGTCGCCAGGCACATCTATTACGAACCCTACGATGCCGCACTCATGAACCTCCGCTCTCGTCTGGGCTACGGCGTCTTCTATCAGGAAGACCCCGTCAGGGGAATGGCCTCTTTCGTCAGGGACGGCGGTCTCCTCGGCCTTGTCCCGGACCAGGACATTTCCCACAATGCCGGTATCTTCGTCCCTTTTTTCGGCCGTGACGCCTACACTCCCGTCGGACCCGCCGCACTCTCCCTCCTGGCCCGAGTACCCATACTCCCCGTTTTCTGCGTCCGTCACGCCGGCGCCTACAGGCTTGTCGTCGACGAACTTATTCTCCCGCCTCCCAGGCGCACGGACGATACGATCAGCCTCCTTACCGCGTCCTGGCAGAAAGCTGTTGAAGCCGCTGTCAGGCGCTTCCCCGGCCAGTGGGCCTGGTTCCATCGCAGGTGGAAGACGCTCCCGGAACACGTCGCGAAAGGCTCCGGATGAAAGCTCGTTCTTTCGGCGTTATCATCGTGCTCGACAGGGCCTCCCCCGACGGCGTCACCAACCAGGCCCTCGACCTCGCCCGCTATCTCCACTCCGAAGGCATCTCCGTCTTCCTGCTCACGGGCAGACGCGACAGGCCCATCGACGATATCCCCGGCGTCGATATCCGCTCCATCCCGGAAATCACGCGCCCCCTCATCGGCTGGTTCGCTCTTCGCGGGCTCGCCGGCGAACTCCCTGTCGGCTACCGCGTCGTCCACGCCGCTTCCGCCTCCTCGGTGCCAGTAGCACGGGTGCTCGCCTCGAAACTCTCCCTCCCTCTCAGCGTTTCCGTCCACAGGAACGCCGGCGGCTCCGACGCCGCTGCTCTCAGGTCCTGCCGCGCCCGCGCCATCGTCGCCGTCAGCGAAGCCGTCAGGGTCGACCTTGTCAATTCCGTCGGCGTGGATCGTTCCGTTGTCACCATGATCCACGACGGCATCGTCCCCGAACGCTACCCCTCCGCGATCCCGGACCTGCGCGATAAGTCGCGTCCCGTCATAGGCACCCTTGCGCGCCTCGTCCCCGAAAAGGGACTTCCCGTCCTGCTTCGCGCCGCCGTCATCGTCCAGAAAGACGCCCCGGGCGTCGAACTCGTCATCGCAGGGCAGGGGCCCGAAGAAAAACGTCTCGGCGCCCTCGCCGGCGATCTCGGTATTCGCGACCGCGTCAGTTTCCTCTTCGACTACGTTCCCCCGGAATCCGTCATACCCGTTTTCGACGTCTACGTCTCCGCCGCCCTCGAAGAAGGCCTGGGCTTGGGCCTCATCGAAGCCGCCGCTTGCGGCAAACCCGTCATCGCGACCGCCGTGGGCGGCGCCTTCGACGCCGTTGTCGACGGCAGGACAGGCTTTCTCGTCCCCCCCGACAACCCCGACGCCCTCGCACAGAAAATCCTCTGGCTTCTTCAGCACCCGCGTGAAGCCGCCGTCATGGGCCAGGAAGGCCGCGACATGGCCGCTGAAAAATTCGCCATGTCCGCGACCGGCGGCGCTTATGCCGCGCTTTTTGCGGAACTCGCCGACGCTTCGCCGGCGCGCTAGAAAGGTTGGTGTGCCGTGCCCGCCGGTCCTCCCGAAGGCTCCGTCGGCCCTCTCCGGTACCTCCTGCTTGCGGCCCTCTGCGTCCTGCTCGCGTGGCCGGGCTCCTTGGCCTGCAGGCGCAGGGACGCCGATTCGGTCGAAGCCCTTAAACTCGCCGACGCTTCCGCCCTGAAACGCACGTTCGTCACCGCTCATCTCGATGAACCGATCCGTCCGGGCCGCAGCCTCGTGTGGTGCATCACCATGCAGCTCGTATGGAACCAGACCAAAGCCTGGGTCGGCGGCGACGTCCTCCTCGAAGGCGACCCCCCCATGGCCGCCCGCCTGAACGCCTCGACCGTCTCCTCCGACGACGTCGACCCCGCTTCCTGTATCATCGCGGCGCTGTCCGGCCCGGGACCGCAGTCGGTGCGCGATTTCGTCCTCCGGCAGGCCGCAGACAAGTTCCCCGGCAGAAAGCTCGACCTGCCACTCACCCTCGTGCAGCCCACCGGCCCTTACCAGTCGATACAGTACTCCATGCTTCTCAAAGACCTCCACTTCAACACCCCGTTCGGCAAAACCAACATGTACGTCCCGGGCCCCGACGGAATTTACTATTACGTCAGGGCTTTCGGCATCGACGTCCCCGACGACCCCGCCGCCGCCCCCATGCGCGGGCAGGTGCGCATCCTCGACTACGTCTCCAACTCGGACTTCATCATTGAACTCGTAACGACCGAACCCGACGACCGCCTGCTCATCGCCAGGATCCCTCCTTCCCCCACGTTGCGGGACCTCGTCGGCGCCGTCAATCAACGCGTCGAGGCCGGCGCGCCGGAACCTCTCGGCCCGGCTGACCGGTTTCGCGTGCCCAGGTTCGACTTCGACCTGACGCGCCGTTATACGGAAATCGAAGGCCGCCGCTACCTCAATCCGGGCCTGCGCGAAAACCGCTGGGTCCTCCAGCAGGCCCTCCAGACCGTCAACTTCATCCTTGACGAAAAAGGCGTTTACCTCAAGTCCGAAGCTGTCATTGTCAGCGGCGGCTGTGCCGCCGTCGCTCCGCTTTCCGGCAGGCTCCTCGACGTCAGACCTCCCTTCCTCGTCATGATGAAACGCTCCGGACGCGAATTGCCCTACTTCGCCATGTGGATCGACAACGACGAGCTCCTCAGCGTCGTCGAACAGGAATAGCAGGCCCGTTTACACGAAAGGTTCCAGCATGCCAGACGATTCCATCCTTCTCGCGGCGGTGGGCGACGTCTCGTTCCGCGGCACTTCCGGCGACGGCGTGGACGAACACGGCCCCTCCTATCCCTTCGAAAAGATCCGCCCCTGGCTCGACGACGCCGATATCCGCTTCGGCAACATGGAATCCGTCTTCATCCCGGACGGTTTCCCGGAAGACAGGCTCAATCCCAAGGCCCTTGCCTCTCCGGGCCGGCACGCCGCCGCTCTCGCCGACGCCGCCTTCGACGTCATGAACCTGGCCGCCAACCACGTCCTCGACTGCGGCACCGCCGGGCTCCTTAACACGCGGCAAGTCCTCGCTTCGCACGGCATCCGCTCTTTCGGCGCGGGCCTGTCCCCGCAGGAAGCCCGCACCCCTCTCGTCGTCGAAAAGAACGGCCTCGCCGTCGGTTTCCTCGGCTACCAGGAAGACTGCAACTACACCTACGGCCACCTCGGCGCAGGTCCCGCTTATCTCGTGGAAAGCGACGTCTTCGAAGACTTGGCCGCACTCCGCCCCGACGTCGACGTACTCGTCCTCAGTCTCCATTCCGACCTGGAATTCATGGAAACGCCCGCCGTCTGGCGGCGCGACCTCTCCCGCAGGCTCGCAGCGGCGGGCGCCGACCTCGTCCTTCACACCCATCCCCACGTGCCGCAGGGCGTCGAACGCTGCGGACGCTCCCTCATCGCCTACAGTCTCGGCAACTGCGTCTTCAACTCCCACACTTCGTCGTACATGAAAGACAACGGCCCGCACACCGCCCATTCGTTCGTGCTCAGAGTCCGCCTTTCCGCACGCGGCGCCGAAGATTTCCAGCGCCTCCCCTTCGAAATATCGTCCCCGCCCGAACGCCCCGTGCCGTATCCCGAAGACCGCCTCCCGGAAGCGCTTGCTTACCTGGAACACCTCGACGCCGCTCTCGCCGACGACGCCGTCGTCCTCGCCAACTGGCGCGCTCGCTGCATGGACATGCTGCGCATCTACCTGAAGCGCGTTGAAGGCATGTCCGCAGAAGACTTCATGGATCGCTGGGCCTGGGTTCTTGCCGGAGTACGCGAAAACCGCTCGTGGGTCTCCGAACTCGTCCGCATGGCCGAAGAACGCTTCCGCTCCGAAGCCTCCTCCCACAAGGACTTCCTCGAATTCAACCGCCCCTCCAGCCGCTACGAAAAGTAACGCCTCCGACGCTCCCGCCTTGTGACGCATACCGTTGCCGCATGTATAATGTGTGGGCAGTAGGGGCCGCAAACAGGGAAGGGTTGCTGTGTCCGCAACAAGATATCGCGAAGAAAGAACGCTTGTAAGAGGACTCCGTCGGCTTGATGGGCAAAGCAGGCTGGAGTTCAAATCAAACGTCCGCAAGCTCCGCAGGCATTTTGAACAGTTCAATCTGGACGTGTCTGAAATTTGCCAGTGGGTTATGAGTTTCCGTCCGGACGGCAAAAGAGGGAAAGAGACGGAGCCTTTCTGGAGCTTCTTCCTCGAGCCGGAACAATTCATCGACGACGAAAAACTCGTCGATCGTACTCGCCTGGCTGCTTTCAAATCCGCGGCAGGATTGGGAAATGCAGAAAAAGCGTTAAGTAATGTGCCCGACGAGGTTGTTTCTTCTACAGACCATGTAAAGCGCATTCCTCCCACACAGACTGCAACCAATCTGTTCAAGAGAGTGGCCGGTTATGATGACAGGCATATTGTGGTGCTCCTCAAAGCTTCTGCAGACCTTATAGTTGCTCGTTATCTCATGCCGTTTGAAAACTGGAAGAGGCGCAGGGAAGAATGGCTGAAAGAAAAGGAAGCATGGGAGAAAAAACATCCGCAACTGACCGAAGATGCCATCAGCAAGTTTAACCGTATTTTCAAAGACCTTGGCGTTGACAGGAAAAATCCGCGGGTTTGCACCTGGGAACAATTGCAGAAAGGCAATACCGGTTGCCTGTATAATGGAGAACGTTTTCGCATAAAAAACCACGCTCAGCTTTGTGTGAAATACCTCAAATTCCGGGCCAACAGCGAAGCTAATAAGTATTTCGAGGAGAATGTTCGCACGTACCTTGCTATCCGCCAGAAAAATCCCCACTTGCACAACAACCGAAAAAAGCTCATGGAACTGCTTCTGAAAAAAGAACCCCAAGCTCACAAATTTTCAAAGACTTGGTGGGCTGATTATCTACAGGCACTGGGTATTACCGAAGGAACTGTTGCCAGAAAAGGCAATGGCGACCTCCCGCACTGCCCCCAAAAGAATGATGATAAGGAACCTTGTCCGTACAATGAGCACACCGAAAAGTGCAAGCTGTACAAGGCGCGGCTTTCAAGTGAACCGCGACTGCAAGAACTAGATTCGCTCTACCGGGAGTGGCGCAAGGATTTCCTCTCCGGGCCTAAAAAACCTTCCTTCACCTATCCCTCGAAGCGCCGCCTCTCTATCCCCAAAATATTTGGCAAGGATTACTATGGTGTGGATTATAAACACTCCATTCTCAGGCTCCGCATGGATACGATGGCGGCAGACGAGTTCATCCCGTTCGGCTTTCATCCCTGGCCGCCGGAATATGACATCCAGCCTGGTAATGCTGAAATATCGAGCGTTCAGATTCATTTCATCGGCTCAAGGGCCCGCGTCGGATTCCGGTTCAAAGTCGAGCATAAACAATCACGGTTTGCCGTCAGCCAGGATGACATAGCTGACCTGCGCAGCCGTAAATATCCTCGATGGCGTCAGGACAATGCCTTCTTGCGTGAGGCCCGCAAGCTGTTGCTGGAATCCTTCAGCGGCGATCCGGAAAAGGAACTCAAGATCCTGTGCGTCGATACAGGCCAGGTCGGTAATGCGATTGCCCTGTTTAACGGCAGACAATTTCAGAAGAGCGAAAAACTGAAAACGCTGAAACTGGACAAACTCATTTTCCCAGATGAAAAATCCGGTTCCGGCAGTAACAAAAAACCGTATAGTGGCCTTACAAAGGACCATATAGGCAGACATCTTGAGGCTTGGGCCGCTGAGGCGTCGCAGATAAGCCAAAAACGCAGCCCCGGTAAGAAACCTGCTTCAGGGACGGACACCCGGGACCAACCGCAACTCGGCCCGAATGACATGCGGCGCTTCTCACTGCATATACGTTGGATGATACGCGACTGGGCGCGGCTGGTTGCTTCACGGGTAATCAAGAAAGCGGAAGAAAACGATGTCGACCTTATCGTTTTTGAAAGCCAGAGAGGCTTCCCGTTGCCGGGATATGATAAAGTTGCCAAGTATGACAGTGACAAGAAACGCCGTCTCGCTTTTTACGCGCACGGGCGTGTGCGCCACAAAGTAACGGAAAAGGCCGTGGAGCGTGGAATGCGTGTTGTGACGACACCTTACTTCTATTCTTCACAGACCTGTTCTGAGTGCGGCAGAAAACAGGGGAACCATCGCCTGTGGCGCACGAATAAGGGGAATGGCAGCTTCATTTGCGAATATGATGGATGCAACAATCGAATGGACTGCGATGAAAATGCGGCGAAGGTGCTTGGCCGGGTTTTCTGGGGTGATATTGTTCTTCCAGACCAATGACTCTTTGACACTTCGCGATATTCGGGTATAATAGATTCGTTACCTTGTCGTGAGTCGTTAGCTCTGGCATACTTCCGAGGTGTTTCGACGCCGAAGGATGGAACCCAGAGCCGGAGGTAACTAACCCATTAATTCACGGTTTTGCTCTGTGAAAAGCGGTGTTTAGGCCATTTTTTTGTTGTGGTTTTTGGCCTAAGCCATTAGGACGCAACAGGTTGCAGCCGGTGGGCTTCAGGCGACCGTGAATTGAGGGGTTACGACAACCGCTGGAAAAGACTTCGCAGCCGTCCTCGCGCTTCAGGCGACCGTGAATTGAGGGGTTACGACAACCCCATACGCGGTCATATACGCGGGTAAGTACGCTTCAGGCGACCGTGAATTGAGGGGTTACGACAACGAACCTGAAGTAGGTCTGATTGGCGTCGGCGGCTTCAGGCGACCGTGAATTGAGAGGTTACGACAACGTGCGAGGATAAACACGTACCCATATATCCGCTTCAGGCGACCGTGAATTGAGGGGTTACGACAACCGCCGCGGGAAGTGGCAGCCGCCGTACGGGCTTCAGGCGACCGTGAATTGAGGGGTTACGACAACTACCAGTCGGGGAGATAGTCCTGGTCAACTGCTTCAGGCGACCGTGAATTGAGGGGTTACGACAACATGGTATGAGAATGGCCGGTTGCTTCCCCCGCTTCAGGCGACCGTGAATTGAGGGGTTACGACAACTGCATGGCTCTTGTCGTGGAGATACGCCCGGCTTCAGGCGACCGTGAATTGAGGGGTTACGACAACCCCACACCATGAACAGCCAATCAAGATTCCGCTTCAGGCGACCGTGAATTGAGGGGTTACGACAACCTCCCACACCGCACACATTCCACGTATTCAGCTTCAGGCGACCGTGAATTGAGGGGTTACGACAACTCCAGTCGCTTGGGAGTGAGCAGTTCGGCGGGTTCGCATGGCCGTCCGGTGAGAATGGGTCCGCAAGACTCGTCGGAGCCGGCCGGCCGGAACCTTTTTACTTGGAGTTCCTTCGACCCGGTCCCACGGGACCCCTGCAATTCCATACCGTCGTGACCCACGCCCCTCCAGCATGTTATAGCATGCGGGTGCTACGCGCCCTCATGAAAGGAGCCTGCCGTGCGCATCGTCCTCGTCGGCGCCGAACTCGAAGAAAACCTCGCCCTCCGCTCCATCTGGGCCGCCCTCGATGCCGCCGGCCACCACGTCTCCCTTGTCGTCTTCAACGATTCCGCCCATACCGAAGATGCCGCTCGCCGCATCGCCTCCTCCTCCGCCGACCTCGCGGGCTTCTCCATGGTCTTCACCTACCGCGCCGCCGAATTCGCACGCCTCGCCGCACGCTCCCGCGAGCTCGGCTACGCCGGCCATCTCACGGCCGGCGGTCACTTCGCGGCCTTCAACGCGGCGGCCCTCCTCTCCGACGTCCCCGCCTTCGATTCCGTCGCACTCGGCGAAGGCGAAGAAATCATGTGCCGCCTCGCACGCTCCCTTCACGACCTTCCCTCCGTCCCAGGCCTCGTCTACCGTGATGCTTCCGGCTGCGTCCATACCAACGCTCCCGCGGAAAAACCCGCCGACCTCGACTCCCGCCCCTTCGCCGTACACCGCCGTCCCTTCGACACCTATCTCGGCCTCCCCATCGTCAACATGCTTTCGTCGCGGGGCTGCACGCATTCCTGCGCCTTCTGTTCCATCTCCGCGTGGCACAGACTCTGCGGCGGCGAACGCTTCCGCATGCGCCGCCCCGGCGCCGTAGCCGACGAAATGGCCGCTCTCTACAATGAAGGCGCCCGCATCTTCAACTTCCACGACGACAACTTCCTCCCGCGCGATCCCGCCGCCGCATGGGACCGCGCACGCTCTCTCGGCTCCGCCTTCGCTTCACGCGGCCTCACGGACATCGCCTTCGCCATCAAGGCGCGCCCCGACGAAGTCGACCGCGACCTCTTCGCCTACCTCAAGTCCATCGGCCTCTTCAGGGTCTTTCTCGGCGTCGAAGCCGGCACGGCCGAATCCCTCCGGCGCCTGGGACGCGGCCAGTCCCTCTCCGACAACGAACGCGCCCTCGACGTCGTCAACCTCCTCGATATCCACTGCTGCTTCAACCTCCTCATGCTCAACCCCGATTCCACCCTCGACGACTTCGCCGCCAACGTCGCTTTCCTCAAGCGCCGCCCGCACAACCCCATGAACTTCTGCCGTACCGAAATCTATGCCGGCACGCCCCTCGAAATTAAGCTCCGCCGCGAAAACCGCCTCATCGGCGACTACTGGGGCTACGATTACCTCATCGCCGACCCCGGCGCACAGCTCCTCTTCGAACTCGTCTACACGGCCTTCTGCCAACGCAACTACGGCGACCGCGGCGTCCACCACAAAGTCATGGAAGTCGACTACGAGCACCAGGTCCTCTCCCACTTCTTCGGCACTTCCCGGTCCCTTCGCCGCCGCACCAAGGATTACATCGCCGCCGTCAACCTGAACACCTGCGCCTACCTTGACGAACTCGTCGCCGCCGTCAAAGCCGGCTTCCGCGGCCCGGCGGCTCGCTCCTCCTTCCTGCGCGGCTTCTCCGCACGTATCGCCGCAGATGACCGCCTCCTCTACGACCGCGGCTCCGCGATTCTCTCCGACGTGCGCTCCTTTGCAGACCGCTCCAGCCGCAGCGGCTTCGCACGTTGGGCCGGCAGGACCGCCGCCGCAGCGGGCCTCGTCGCCGCCATCGTTGCCTCCGAACCCGGTTGTATCCCTCCCCACGTCTGCGAAATGGCCCCGGAATACTCCGGCCCTCCCTTCGGCGACCAGTCCCTGCTTCGCGATGATTTCTCGCGCCTGCTCCTTGCACGTATCGCCGCACGCGTCCAACCCTCGGATATCGAGGTCCTCATCGTCGTCGATCGCGACGGAAGGGCCTCAGACGCCTATGTCTTGTCCGGCGGTATTTCCGGCGCCGACCGCGACGCTCTCTCCGCTATCGCCAGGTCCTTCACCACGGACAATCCGGATGCCTTCGGCAAGTCTTTCCGCCTGGCCTTTTCCGCCGCCGAACTGCGCGCCGCCGCTCCGCAGCCTGCTCCCGCTCCGGAACCCTCCCCCGAAACCGGCGATCCGGCTCTCATCCACGATGTCTTTACCAGGGACCTCCTCCCGGATGTCGCGGGATTCATCTCGTGGAAGGTTGACAGTATCACTATCGCCGTCAGGCTCGACGCTCAAGGCGGTATCGCCGAAGCTTCCGTTTCGGGCGCGGGGGTCAACGAAGCTACCGCCGAAGCCATCGTATCCAGGTTGCTCCAGCGCACTGTCGCCGTCCCGCAGGCCTTCGGTAAGCGCTTCATCCTCTATTTCGGCCCCGAAGACCTCAAGGCGGCCATCCGCTCCACCCTCCCCTTCGAAATGGCGCCCCGCCCCCCCCATATGCACGAAATGGTCCCCCGCCCCCACATGCACGAACGCGTCCCCGCGCCCCCCAGGCCTCCCGCCGGCCCGTGACCTCCCCGGCCCGGACCTCCGCTAATCCTCAGCGGTGATGCGGGCCGCCGTGAGCTTCTCCTGCGGCCGTTCCGCCGCCGGACGGGCGCCCCTCCTCAGCCGCACGGGCTCGAAACGATCGTATTCCTTCCCGGACGTGTTCACCGCCCGGCAGACCACCTGCGCTCCTTTCACCAGCACTTCCAGTACGAACATCCCGTCCGGCTCCGGCACTTCCCGGCCCGTTGCAGGGTCGAGCCTCACGTACTTCCCGTCCCTGCCGGGTATCTGTCCCATGTATACGTCCCCGGCCTGCGCCTCGGCCTTCCTCTCCAGCGGGTATTTCTCGTCTCCTGCCCCGGCGGCCACCACGTACGTGACGCCGTTCCTGTCGGTCCGGTAGTACGTGTGATCGTGCCCGGATATCACCATCGTCACCCCGTGCCCGGTGAACATCCGCGTAAAACGATTGTCCCTGTTAGAAATCTCGCTCGCGCTCTTGTGCCCCACCGTGTAGAACGGAGTATGCACGCATACGAAGATGTGTTTTCCCGCTCCGCCCCGCAGCGTTTTCTCCAGCCACCCCACCTGCTCATCGTCCTCGTTGAACTCCCACGACAGTACGATGAACCGGCAGTTCGCCGCGTCGAAATAATAATACGCCTTCTCCAGCCCGTAGAACTTCAGGAAGCGCTGCCTTCCCGTCTTCATCGGTCCGCCCATACCTTCATGGTTGCCCTCTACCGGAATGAACGGCAGCATGCGGGCGAGCGGTCCGAGCTGCTCTTCCATCCGGTGCCATTCGCCTATGTCGCCGGATCCACGGTTCACGCGGTCTCCGCAGTGGACTACCATGTCCGGCTTCAGCTTTCCTGTAAGCTCCAGGATCGACGGGACGTTCCTCCCCAGGTGCGTGTCGCTCATCACCACGAACTTGAACGGACCGCTCTTCCCCGCTTTCCGTACCGCCTTCTCGAGCAGCGGCTCAAAGCTGTAGTCCGTCCCGCTCCTGTACGGCGTTTCGCCGGCCGCCGCCGCCGCTGCAACCAGAATACTGCACACGCATACACGCTTCAAGGTTCCCATCTTCGGCCCTCCTCCCTGCGTTCCCGGTTATACCCGCCGGACGCCCGCCCTTCAACGCGTCCCCGTTATCCTGCGCAGCCTCGCCGTCGCCTCGCACATCGCGCGCACCGTGTGGTAGCATGTCTTCCAGTTGTGCCCCATGTAGTCCCAGATTATGTTCCCCTCGCGTCCCAGCAGCGGGTACCATTCCCCCTGTTCCGGGCTGATCATCTTCCCGAACACGAAATCGTGCACGTTCCGGAACGCCTCCAGGTATTTCTCTTCCCCCGTCAGCAGGTAGGCGTCGCCGAACCCCGCCAGCGCCTCGGCCTGCTGCCAGAACTCCTTGTTCCTCTCCGTCGCCTCACCCTCCCGCCTTCCCTCCACGAAAAGCCCCCCGTGTTCCCAGTCGACGCCGTGCCGGTGCGTGTGCTCGAATATCGGCTTCACGCGGGCCTCTCCTTCGCGCGCTTCCTTCCCCAGCACTCCCAGCGAATGCAGGTACAGCCACGCCAGTTCGATGTTGTGCCCGTACGAAGTTATGTCGGGCGGCTTGCCTTCCCTGTTGAACCGGTCCGACCCCCACACCGTCGCCAGTTCCACGTTGCTTATCGGCGTCCAGTCCGGCCTGAACATCGATATCCCGACGCCCGTCTTCCCGTCCGTCATCTTCCCGAATATCAGTTCCGTCACTTCTTCCAGCGCGCGGCGGTGCGTTTCCTCCCCGGTCAGTTCGTACAGCGTCGTGAACGCCTCCATCAGGTGCATGTGGACGTCCAGCGACTTGTGGCCCGTCCCTTCCCGCACCGACGCCGGGCTGAAATCCCTGGCGAAATGTTCGTGGTACCCCCCGTTCACGGAATCCGCCGCCTTTTCCTGCAGCAGCTCGAATATGCCCGCCGCCTCCTCGGCCGACCGCCGCTCCCCCGTCAGCAGGGCGTGTTCCGAAAACCCGTATATCAGGAACGCGTGCCCGTATACCACCTTCGCTTCGTCCTTCGCCTTCCCGTCTTCCTCCGTTGTCCAGTAATACCCCCCGTACTCCTCGTCGCGGAAATGCCCCAGCAGGAATTCTATCCCCCGCCCCGTCGCCTCCTCCCAGCCTTCCCAGTCGTACCCCAGCCGCACCGCGTGCGATATGGTGAACAGGCACCTCGCCTGGCACAGCAGGGTCTTTTCCGTGACCTCCGTCCGCCTCCCGTTCCTGTCGTAGTTCGTCTGGAACCCCCCGTACGCCGGCTCCGCCGCACGCTCCGCCCAGAACGGTATCAGCCTCTCCCGCAGGTATCGCTCGGTCTTTTCCAGGTAGTCTTTCATGCCTCGCCCTTCTCCAGGTGTGCCGCTGCCGCGCCCGGCGCGCGCCGGCTATCCCAGCGTGCCCGCCACGCACGCCGTCAGGAACGCCGCCAGCGTGCCTCCGGCAAGAGCCTTCAGCCCCAGCGCCGCCACCTGCGAACGTCTCTCCGGCGCTATCGTCGATATCCCGCCCACCAGTATCGCTATGCTTCCAAAATTGGCGAACCCGCACAGGGCGTACGTCCCTATCAGCTTCCCGCGCTCCGACAGGTCCGCGGCGTTCGCCATGTCCGTCATCCGCTCGTACGCCAGGAACTCGTTCAGCACCGTCTTTATCCCCAGCAGCTCTCCGACGTTCATCGCGTCCGCGAGCGGCACTCCCATCAGCAGCGCCACGGGGCTCAGGACGTACCCCAGCAGCTTTTCCACGCTCGTGCCGAACGCCCATTCCAGCCCCATGTTCGCCAGCTTCACCGCCCCCACGAACGCTATCAGGCACGCCGCTATGTTCAGGGCGAGTTTCATCCCCGCCATCGCTCCCTGTGACAGCGCGTCCACGGAACTCGTGCTCGTGATCTCCGGCCGGTACGTCGCTTCCCACGACGTCTCCGGCGCCTCCTTCTCCGGCACCATCAGCTTCGCTGTCATTATGGCCGCCGGCGCGCTCATCAGGCTCGCCGCCAGCAGGTGCTTCGCCTCTATCCCCATCGAAACGTATGCCGTCAGCACCGATCCCGCTATCGTCGCCATGAACGCGGTCATCAGCGTGAACATCTCCGACCGTGTCGATTTCTTCACGTACCCGGATATCCCCGTCACCGTCTCTATCCCGAAAAACACGAACAGCGCCGCACCCAGCGCTTCCAGCCCGCTTATCCTCATCGTCCTCTTCATCAGCCACGCCATGCCCCGCACGGCCGCCTGCACTATTCCCCAGTGGTGCAGCAGCCCCGCCGCCGCAGACACGAACACCACTATCGGCAGCACCCTGAAACCCACCGCCGTCCCGAATGTCCAGAACTCCGACGTCAGCCTCCCGAACACGAACCCCGCTCCCTCGTCCGACGCCTTTATCAGCGTGTCCACCAGCCCGCCCAGCAGCTCGAACAGCTTCTTCCCGGGCGGCAGCCATATCACTATCGCTCCCAGCGCCCACTGCAGTCCCGTCCCCCACGTCACCGCGCGCCAGTGCACCTTCCTCCTGTCCTCAGAAATCCACCACGCCAGCGCCACGAACGCGAAATACCCCGCAAAGCTTACCGCCCTGTACATCTCGTCCCCTTCGTCTTCCGGCGCCAGCCGCTCAGAACCGCAGCGTCCTTATCTTTTCGAGATAATACTTGTAGTCCTCCAGCGGCACGCCGGGCGTTATCAGGTGGTCGGGCATCACCACGAATCCGCCCTCTTTCATCAGCGGCACTCGCTTCTCTATCTCGCGGTCTATGGCTTCCCGCCCCTTCTCCAGCTCCAGCTTGTTCAGTCCGCCTATTATCCGCAGTTCCTTCCCGAACTTCTTCCTCAGCTTCATCGGGTCCGCTTCCCACGTCCCGATTTCTATCGGAAACTGCACGTTCACTCCGGCGTCCATCCACTCCTGCAGCAGCGGCTCGACGTACCCGTCGGTGTCGAGACCCAGGAACTTGATCCCGTATTCCTCCAGCTTGCTCCGCATCTTCAGGTATCCCGGCGCCACGTGTTTCCGGAATATCTCCGGGCTCACCAGCGGCCCCGACTTCCCGCAGATGTCCTCCCACCCGAATCCTATGTCCGGCACCGTCTTCATCCTCGGCACCACCTGGTCGATGCCCCAGCAGGTCAGGTCCGCCAGCGTCTGCACCACGTCCGCGTAGACGTCCGGGGCGTCGTACATCAGGTACGACATGTTCACCACGCCCATCCAGTTCCTCAGCCACCCCATCATCGACGCGGTCCGCACCGATATCGGCAGCCCCGCCGCTTCGGCCTTCGCTATCCTCTCGTCGATGTCCGCGGGCACGCGCGCAGGGTCCGGCTGCAGCCGCTTCTTGTAGTTGTCCCAGTCCTTCGCCGTCTTGAACGTAAAGTCTATGAAATGCGGTATGCAGCTCTTGTGCTTCCAGTCCTGCTGTATCACCCCGTCGCTGGCGCGGAATATCCTGTACTCGTCGGTTTCCTCCAGCAGTTCCTCTTCGAACGCCGGCATGAGGCCCAGGTCCACTCCTACCCCGGCAGACCACGGTTTCGCGTTGAAATACTCGTGGTGGTTCACGTCGCGGGGCATGCCTTCGGCGTACCAGCGTTCGTGAGTTTCCGGCCAGCCGGTCCAGTGTATCACCGGCATCCGGTCGAATTCCCCGTAGTTCATTATTTCCTGCCACAGCTCGCGATCGTTCATGCCGTCCTCCCGCTGGTTGCCTGAATCGGCCGCGTATTGTCTCACCTTGTGCGCCGCGGTCAACTGGTTCGCCGCCCTTTTCCATTTAATACGCGTCCGCCTAGATTATGGGAGATTATGGGAGATTATGGGGACACAATACTTAATTCGGTTCAGGCTTGGGGCCGGGGAATAAAAAGGGACATAACGCTTTATTTCAGGGCCGGGCGTCAAAACGGGGATTCTCCTTACATGAAATATAATGTCATGTCCCTT
>JAFGGJ010000064.1 GCA_016930595.1 Planctomycetota bacterium | reverse complement strand
GCCGTCCCCGGCCGCAAGCTTGTGTGCTTGGCTGAGCCACTGCGTTCCGCTCAGTGCAAGGGCTTCCCCGGCTTCCAGTGCAGCGGCTATTTCCTCCTGACTCAGTATCCGGGCCGGCCGCGCGCGGGCGCGGTGCCCCTGTATCGCTCGGTAGACCACGTAACTTATGATGGCCGCCAGAGCAACGGCAATGACCCAGCCAAGGGTGTGCAAAGCCGTAATCAGCAGTCCGCCGGTCGATCGCGAAGCCGCCTGCCGGTCCGATCTCGGCCATAAGTCGGCAAGTCTGTCGAAAAGCCGGTCTATCGCATCCAATATCTTTTTGATGTCTATTGCGGGTTTCTCGTCCGCGGTTTCTTTTCGCTCTTCGCGGAGTTTCCATCGGGTGAACATCTCGCGGTCAAGGATGTCGGCGAGATGAACGCGAGGATCTTCCGGGTGTTTCGGCGGGCGTTCAGACGCTCCTTCACGGGCAAATAGCCCCGCACTGGCGAGTATCACCGCTGCCAGTAGTGTCTCAAGCCGTCTCATTGGTTTCCTCGCTTAACGCCTGCATGCGGGCCCTCAGGTCGGTCCCCAGTCTTCTTGCCTGCAGGTCGTAAAAAAGCATGACGGCGCTGACCGTCCAGTAGAAGTCGAATGCCATAAACAGAAAGAATCCCATCGACATCAGCCACAACGGGCTCCATACCGTCAGTGCCAGTTCTGTGGGGTCGAGCCCCATCAGGGATCCGACAACATGCGACGTAAAGAAAAGCTGCAGCACCAGTATCGCAATGACGGCGGCGAAAAACTGCAGCATGAGCGCACCGCTCAGCTTCGCCAGCCTGCCCCTCGAGTTGTTCAGCCATGCTATCGACTGCTTGATTAGCGAATAAGTGTTCCGGTTGCTTTCCAGAAGAAGTGGTACGGCAAATCCGGAAAGAAAAAACCCGTAAAAGGCCGGTATGATTGCCAGGCTGCCCCATGTCATGGCTGTGTTCGCCGCCAGCTTCACAATGATTATCCGCCCGAGATGCCTGCGGAGCGGAGCAGGGGGGCTTCCCGTGATGTCTTCCTGTATCCGCCGCTGCATGACCGCAAGTATCGCCCACCGCCACAGCGTGGAGACCGTCAGAAGCAGGCAGGAAAAAGCCAGCCCGGACCTGTGCCCGGCCGTCACTTCGTTCAGCGACACGGCCACTGCAAGGGCCAGTGGCGTGTTTGCCAGCACATAGGCTCCAAGTACACGCATCGGATTTTGCCTTATGTAGCCAATGGCCGCATCCAGGGCATGTACGCTCGATCGCCCCTCCAGCCTCATCCAGAATGTTTCGTTCGTTTCGAGCATGTCGCTCAGGTCCCGATGTTCAGCAGTGCTTCGAGACTGTAGTAATAGAACAGGTACAGCAGGAACAGAAATAGCGGCGAAAGCACGATCATGCCTACTGTAAAGAGCATGCCCGGCGCATCTGTGGAACCGGCTTCCAGCGCACGCTGCGCCTGCAGCATCCGCAGCCCTTCCTTGCTGTAGTTGACCCCTTCATATCGTGTCGAACATTCGGCGCATATTGCCTTGCCCGTCATTACGCACACGCCGATTGCAGGCCTGTCAGGGTGGTTTATGCACATTTCTTTCTTGAGTGCCATGCTGCCCGCTCCCGTTCACACCAACAGTATACCCTTCGGTCGGTGCAATACCATGTCGTACAGCTGCTTGATTGGTTTCATGCCCGTATATAGAATAGCTGTTTTTCAGGGTAAGGAGAACTGAGTGCCCACGGTACATGAAGCCGCTTGTGATGTCCCGGTTGCTGCCGATGTGGATCTGTGTGTAGTGGGCGGCAGCTGCACCGGCGTTTTCGCAGCCGTGGCCGCTGCCAGGCAGGGCTTGAGCGCGGCGGTCATCGAAGCAAATGGCTTTTTCGGAGGAATGGCTACGGCTGCCCTCGTCAATATCTGGCACAGCAGCCTTGATACGGTTTTCAGAAAGCAGGTTATCGGTGGCCTGACTATGGAGATTGTTGACAGGCTGAAGCGCCGTGGCGCCGTTGTTGATAAAGGCCCTTCCGCTCACAGCCATTATAACCTCAACCCGGCGGAACTGGTTATCGAACTTGATGAGCTCGTTCGTGAACACGCCGTGCTGCCTTTCCTTCATGCACGTTTTGTTAAACCGCTGGTTCATAATGGAACCGTTACCGCTGCTGTGCTGGAAGACAAAACCGGACGGCGTGCGGTCAAGGCCCGCATGTTCATAGACGCGTCGGGCGATGGTGACCTGATAGCACGGATTCCACTCGAGTGCGAAAAGCGCACCGACCTCCAGCCGCCCACTACTACGGCGTGGTTCTCCGGCATCGACGGCGCCGCCGCCTCCGCCATCAGAAAACTGGTTTTTTCAGGACGCTTCAACGACATGATACCTCTCGGCTTCATGTGGGGCACTCCAGTGTGCGGTTCGCCGGGTGTGCACATGCTCGCAGCTACACGGGTCCCGGGTGCCGATTGCAGCGATGCCGATTCGCTGACCGGCGCTGAAATGGAAGGCCGCCGCCAGGTGCGCGCCATCCTTGATATCGCCCGGGAACACATTCCGGAATGCCGTAATATCGCCCTCTCGGCGCTCCCGGCCTCCCTTGGTATCAGGGAGACCCGTCATGCCGTTTGTCTCCACAGGCTCACTGAACAGGAAGTGCTCAACGGCGTCCGTTTCGACGACGCTATAGCTAATGGCTCCTACCGCGTGGACGTGCACCACACGGACAAGCCAGGCATCACGTTCCGCTACCTTGACGGCAGGGAGGAATACTGCGTTCCGGGCAGGCCGACCGTGGAAAGCCGCTGGCGGCCGGAAACCGCCGAGAATCCCACATTTTACCAAATCCCCTACAGGAGCCTGGTCCCGCTGAACTCACGCAACGTGCTTGTGGCCGGCCGGCTGATTGATGCCGACCGCGGCGCATACGGCGCCGTGAGGGTGATGGTAAACTGTAACCAGACGGGCGAAGCCGCCGGATCCGCCGCGGCGCTCGCTCTCACCGACGCCGTCAGCGTCGCGAATGTGGACACCGGCAAACTGCGCCGGGTCATGGCTGATACGGGATCTTTTATCATTTGATGTTGCCGGCGGGGTGTAGCGTTGGACATCCTGGTTGTGTTGAAAGGAGTGACGTATGTCGAGGTTCATCGTGGTTGGCGTGTTAGTTGTCGCCGTGGCCGGTTGTGCGGGCAGGCCCTCCGTCAGGCCTGCTGCGTCTGGAGACGTGCACGATGTGGCCGAAACCCCGGCTGCTCAGGCGGATTCTACCGCTCCGCCCGTGGTTGATGAAACCGCCGAGGAAAAGCACGTAAGGCAATTTCCCGAAAAAGCCCTCAAGGCCGTTTCCGGCGGTCTTTCCGGCCTGCAGCCGGTTTATACGCGCGACCGGGTCGTTCAGCTCATGGAACTGAATGCCAGGGTCGTCCGTACCACCAGGGACTATATGGACAGGATAACCGCCGGTGAAAAGCCCCAGCCGCCGCTCAATGAAGCTATTGCCGCCGTTGTGAAAGACAGCGGCTATCCCGACCCGGCCAACTACGACGACGACGTCCAGAAAGTCTTCTGGGCCAACGCCCTTTACCTCCAACTGGTCGATCTGGATACCCTCATACACGAAACCGAAAATGTCCCCGTGATGGCCGGTACCGTCAAATCTCTGGCTGATACCCTGTCAGCATCCATAGCCAAGGAACACCTTGCCGAAGCCGACTTCCGTCTCTTCCACGAACTCCAGGAAACCATTGCAAAGATCAAGTCGGAACCGCAGGAAGCACCCTGATTTGCCTTCGTGCGCAGCTTGAATCCCCAGGTCGCTCGTAGCACCGCCATGTATGCACGGCGACGATCACCGTAGCGGGATCGTTCTGATGCCTGCGCTCATGGGCTCTGCTTCACTTCCTGTATGAGCGTTATCTTTGCCGGCATCCAGTTTTTCCACCGCTTCCACGACCTGATACGCTCTGAATACTCTGCCAGGATTTTCTCCTCGATCCTGTCGCGCAGGGCGCGGCCGCTGCCGTTTTCCAGCCAGCTGAACTCAGGGAAGAATACGACCCTTACCCCGTCGAACGTCCCGTTCTCGTTCGCCGTTGTGTAGTAACCGCTGTCGTTGCATCCCCTTACTGCCGGGTTCTTCGGCACGAACGCCTGGTTGATGCTCGCCGGGCCGAATTCGTCGCTGCAGGCGCTGTTGTCATAGAAATTGCACATGTTCGCCTGCTTCGGCATATCCGGCAGTATCGCAAACGGCACTCCCTTCCCGTCTGCACGGTAATAGATGACGTAACCCACGTTCTCCACCGTCACCATGCGTGAAAGCTTCGCCTCCGGCCTACTTATATCGAATTCGGGGAACCCTTCGTAGTAGACGTGCGTCGGGAGCTCTTCATTGTTGGTCCACAGGGCGCTTACTATGTACACTATGTTGTTCACTTCGCCGTCCAGCAGCCTGCCTTTCACCGAATAGCATGGTCTTTCGGCATCCAGTTCATATTCGAAATCCAGCGACGCCGGCAGGTGCTCCATGACCCGTATCTCTTCACGCGTCTGGTCGGGGTACCTCGCTATCGTTTCCGCCGATCCGATATTCTTATCGAACTGCCTGTATCGGGCCAGCGGCGATATGTAGGGTACACTTACTTTCAGACCTTCCGCCTCCAGCGGCATTTCCATCCCCACGCAGTTGATTTCGTCCCCTCCGCCGGGACGCGGGCCTCTCACGTCTATGCCGAAGTTGTGCACACGCGTCCATGCGCCCGTCCGGGGCTGCTTCGCCCAGATGTAGTTGTACATCGTGTCTGACGTGCGCGGGTCGAAGTCCAGCCGTATCCAATCGTTTCCTGCCACGACTCTTCGCTCTGGTTTCTGCCGCGATGACTTGAACATGGTCTCGTCCAGCCTCTGATGCGGACCGCAATACGCCGGGCCCCCGCGCAGTGGAGCCGTCCGCGCTTTTGGAAACGCCCCTTATTCGTTCATCACCTCGATGATAAGCCCGGCTATCTTGGAGCGCCACTGGTCCACCATGTGGGCGGCTTCGTCTTCGATACCCATGCCAACCAGTGCCCCGTCGGCTTCGCTCGCTATCCCTTTCACTCTCGGATACTCGGGAATCGCCTTCTTCAGTGCCTCCAGGAACGCTGCCGCCTTCTGCGTGCGCGGGATCGGGTAGCCCTTCACCTGGTTCCTCTCTATTGCCTTCTCGAGCGTCATCAGGTACGCGTAGTCGTTTATGCCCTCGGCGATGTTCAGGTATTCGTCCTGGTACAGCATCCCGCCGCGGTACTTGGAATAGGGGGCGTTGGGCGCGTAACCGTGCCGTGCCACGAAGGGGTTGTACCATTCGTCCCCGGGATACCCCCCCTTGCCTCCGCCGTCTCCCAGCCAGTTGAAGTGCCACTCCCACCGCCCTTTTGATTCCATCCGCCAGTTATAGAAGCCCCATGAATACCGGTCTTTGCCGGTGTTGTAGAACCACAGCGTCTTTCCCTTGGCCCGAGTGTGTTCCACGAGCCCCTTCGACCCCTGACCGGCATGGACTGATATGATGTCCGCATGCTCAGCAAGAACCGTGTAGTCCAGCCCTGATTGCCTGTCGCCCATCGGCGTCACAAAAGAAGTTATCCCTACGGCGTGCATCATGTCTCCGTAGGCTATCGTATCCGCCAGGTTCCGGTTCCACGGGTTCGGCACTTCCCGGGGTTCGTCCACTATTTCCACTGCCACCGGCATTCCCATCCGGTCCAGAAATTCTTTGTACTGTCTGAGCCCGTCCATGTAGATCTCTTCGAACTCGGGTTGTTTCAACTCCAGCCCGGGATTCTGGTCCACCTTCGCCCCAATGCTTCCAGGCAGCCGTCTCCCGATCGATCTCGCAAGCCCAAGCTGTACTGCCATCAGCTTCTGGTCCGGAGTCTGGCCCATCCCGACTTCACGGGCCAGTTCGTAGAACGTTGTGTCGAACCGCAGCGTCGCCTTGCGTGCCCGTATGTCCACGCTCGTTACCGCAGGTCCTCCCACCGGTACCGCTGTGAACCCGATCTCGCGCATCCATTCCAGCTGTTCCTTGTACTTCTGCCGCCTCACTTCCTCCGGGAACGACGGATTACCCCTCCCGCCGTAATACATCCCGTAGGATACCGGCAGCTTCTTTTCCAGATTGAACGGATACACCGTGCACTTCACCGGTATCACCGTCGACATCCTGGGTGCACCGCTGAACTCGAACAGCCCGTAATAGTCTCCCGGCGCAGCGTCTTCCGGTATCTTCATCCACAGCCAGAAGCATTGTGTCACGTTCTTCTCGACATCGAGCTCCAGCGATGGCAGCAGCACGTCTGCCGCAACACTCTCCCCGTCGGAGCGGTAGTTCTGAAAGTGTCCCTCGATATTTTCTGCGGGCAGCTTCCCCGGTCCCTGCAGGTCGTGCAGTTTCAGACGGCATTTCCCGAGGTCTTCGTACGGCAGTACCGCAATCCGCATGACTACTCTCTGCCCCGGCGCACCCGCCGTCTCCAGCACGGTTCTTGCGCGTTCCCTCGCCGAAGGGCTTGTCCACGGCATCACCGTGGCCCAGTGGTCGGGTACGTACACGATGTGGCTGGGGTCGCCGGGTTTTCTTTCCTGTACCGGGCGCTTGGGGCTGTAGAAAGAATTGCTGAATGCCTCTACCCGCTTCTCCTTTATTCCGGACAGCATCTTTCGGAAGTCCTCCTCCTGCGCAGCAGGCACCAGGATGAGCGCCGAAAGAAAATAATTCTGCGCAGATAGTCTCAGGATCCCTCCCGTTACCGTCGTCTTCTCCACTAGGCTGGGATACATGTGGTCGATGTAATTATTCCAGAGAGCGTTCTCCTTCGCCGAATACTGCGTCCACATGAACCGGTAGAGATGTTTTTCGGAGCAGAACTCCTCGAAGCTCGGCGTCTCGTCATCCAGTGTCTTGTCGTTCAACCTTAACAGGTAGCGCCGGTTGCCCATGTTCGGCCGTAGAACTTTCCCCGCAATCAGCAGGGCGTTGTACTCCCCGTCCGCAACCGGTGCCGTGAATTCCATTGCGCCGCTTCCCGGTGACCACACGAATTTCCCCGCCAGCGGGTCCGGCCACCCCATCCCCGCTTCTTCCAGCCCTTCTGACGATGCAAAGCCGAGTAAGGAAGCGCCCCCGGCCACCGTCTTGTTGTCCACACCCTGGAAGCCCGGCACCACCGCTCCCTTGCTCCCGAAGTCGAACGCCGCCGCCGATTGCGGCAGCCATACCTTCATCTTCGGCTTGGCGGCGTCTTCCTGCAGCAGCCTGAAGTTGTCCACCCAGAACACGCAGTCCCGGTCCTTCAGCGGCGTCAGGAACAACTTGACCCGCTTTAGCGCGTCCAGGTTGATCTTGTCCTTCGGCTCCAATTCATCCCATGTCCTTCCTTCCTTGTTATTCCTCTTCGATCGGTTTATCTGCCACATTATCGTCTGCTTGCCGGGGTGGACTCTTATGCTCTCATACGTGCAGCGAGTGTGATAGTTGGTGCTGTCCTGGTCCCAGAGCTCGAATACGAATGTGTACGGATGCTCGTCCTCGACGTACAGGTCCAGCGCAAAGTAGTCGTAGTCGGACCAGTTCTTGATCGCTTCCTGCCCCAGTGTGAAATTTCCCCACGCCGCGCCTTTCTTGAACGTCAGCCTGGCGCAGTTGTCCCCGTGTGTCACACAGTTGTCCTGCACCACGGTTATATCGATGTTGTCCGCTTCGTGCATCAACTGCTCCACTTCGCCGGCGCTCTCGAAACTGAACAGCCTGCGCTGTCCCGTTCGTCCTTCTCCTTCTGCCGCTCCCGCGCGGACCGACGCCGCCCCAAGCACTATCATGGAAATGACTACACCTGACAGAAGACGCATAGCGTTTCCCTCTCCTACCGAGCCTGCAATGTCCCACTTTAACCGTCTACAGTCTTGCACGCCTGAGCGGCGCGTCAAGGGGCTTTCTCCCCGTTGCCCCGGCCTCAATCCGGACCGGCTCCCCGTGTAGCACTCTATTTCCTGGCAGGCTTCTTCCTGGATGCAGACGTTTCTCCGGGTTCGTCCTCGTCGGCTTTCTCCTTTTTGCCTGCCGCGCTGCCGAGGTATTCCGGAAGCTCCAGTCCCACCAGTTTCGCAAGGTCGTGCATCGGCGGCAGTGCCCCCATTACGCGCTTGCCGAGGTTCGCCATGCCGCCTTCGCCCCCGCCGTCCCAGATCATCACTTTTTCTATCGGCAGGTCCTGTATCGCCTGTGCCTGGATGCCGGCCACGTCCGTCAGTTTCTCGATCAGCAGGAACGCCGCCGTCAGTTCCGGGTTCTCTCCCACCGCCTTCACCAGCGAATCATAGCCCTTTGCCTTCCCGTCCAGTATGGCCTGGACGCCCTTCGCTTCCGCTTCCATCTTAATGACCGTCGCTTCGCCTTCCCCGTTCGCAACCAGCACCCGCTGCTGGCGCTGGGCGTCCGCGTCCACCACGGCCTTCTCACGGGCTGCCTGTGCGGGTACCACCAGTTCTGCTTTCAGGCGTGCTTCTTCACGTTTTGCCCTCGCCTCTTCCGCCGCACGTTGCGCGTCCTGTTCCGCTACCCTTATCGAACCGTCTGCCTGCATCTGTGCCACCTGCCCCCTGTTGCGCGCTTCTTCCTCCGCCACCTTCTGGTTGGCTCGGTAGGATGCTTTCTGTGCGTCGGCCTCCGTTTCCCTTTCCACGGCCTGCGCGTCGAGAGTCGCCGTCTCCTGCCTTTGCGTTTTGTTCGCGTCGGCTTCCCCTACCGCCGCGTCCGCCTCGGCTGCCGCCACCGCCTTGCGTCTTTCCTTCTCCGCTTCGGCTTCTCCTATGGACGCTTCGGCGTTCGCCTTCGCTACAGCGCGCCGGCGGTCCCTTTCGCGTTCCGCAACACCCGTCTGGCCCAGCTTCTCCTGTTCGGCCACGTCGATCAGCGCCTGGTTGACCGCTTCCGCCGCCGCCTTCCGTCCCAGCGCCTGGATGTACCCGCTTTCGTCCTCGATGTCCTTTATGTTGACGTTTATTACCGCCAGCCCGATCTTCTCCAGTTCCAGCGACACGGCGTCGTTCACCTTTGCCATGAACGCCTGCCGGTCCCGGTTGATTTCCTCTATCCCCATCGTGGCTATCACTGCGCGCATCTGCCCCAGGATGATGTCCTGCGCCTGGCTTTCGATTTCCGCTCGCCTCAGCCCCAGCAGGCGTATCGCGGCGCTCTGCATTATCCCGCTTTCCGTGCTTATCGCCGCCGTCACCGTCGTCGGCACCGAGACCCGGATGTTCTCCTGCGACAGGGCGCTTTTCAGCTCTATCGGCACCACGAACGGATCCAGGTCCAGCCAGTCGTACGACTGGAATACCGGCCATACGAACGCCGCCCCGCCGTGGATGCACTTCGCCGCCCCCTTGCCCGTCCGACCGTACACAACCAGTATCTTGTTCGACGGGCAACGCTTGTACCGTGACACGAACGTCAGCAGCAGCACTATTACGATTGCTCCCAGAAGCATACCGAGACTTACCGGTGTCGGAGGCATCTCATTCCTCTCCTTCGCTCATGCCTTTTTGTTCCACCTCCAGGATGTTCGGCCCGGCTACCCGCAGCACCTTTATTTCCGTCCCGGCTTTTGCCGCGGCTCCGTCCTTGCACCTGGCGTTCACAAAACTTATTACCCCGCTTACCAGCACACGCACCTTGCCCGCGCCGTTTTCAGGTATGTCCGCATACACCGTTCCGTCCTGTCCCACCGCCGTCGCAAGCGACTTGTTGCCCGTCTCCTGCAACTGCGCAATCTTGTAGATCAGCAGCGCGACTATTAGCATCGCCGCGAGTCCCCACAGCACGCTGTACGCCAGTGCTTTCTCCAGCGTCATCCCATCCTGCGACAGGTACAGCGTTCCCCCCCAGCTGAAGAGTGTCACGAACGCTATGATGGACCTCAGCGACAGCAGCTTGAACGCGAACACCGTGCCCGCCGGTCCCTCGTCTCCTCCATGTCCGGCATGGGCGTCGGCGTGAACGTCGCTGTCGACGTCCACGTCACCGTGCCCCGCGACGTCCGCGTCCCCTCCGTCCGTGTCAAAGTCCTCACCGCCTCCCAGCCCCATCACCGCGCCTATCATCTGCCACAGGAACAGCACGCTTGAAAATGCCGCCAGAAACACAAAAACCTTGTGGGCCGTCGTCAGCCCCTGCCACCAGTCGCCCATGGCTCCGCCCTTTCCGGCTTTCTTTATAGTCCTGTGTTCTTCCCAGTCAAGTCAAGGCTGCCCTTGACATATCCCGTTTCCTGCAAGAATAGGCGTCTGCCGGAAGGAGACCCCCTATGCCGGGACTTGCCACCCGCGAAAGAATGTCTCTCATGTACAGCCACAGGGAAGCCGACCGGGTCCCCGTCACCGACAGTCCCTGGGGCTCCACCATCGAACGCTGGCACGCCGAAGGCATGCCCCATAACGTCGATTTCATCGAGTATTTTGACCTCGACAGGATAGTTTCCGTCGGCGCCGACAACAGCCCGCGCTATCCCGTCGAAGTCCTTGAAGAAACCGATGATTACAAGGTCGCCACCACCAAGTGGGGGGCTACGCTCAAGAACTGGAAACATTCCGGCGGCGTCCCCGAATTCCTCGATTTTACCATCGTCGATCCCGCTTCCTGGGCGGAAGCGAAAAAGCGCATGACGCCTGACCGCAACCGGATCGCCTGGGACCGCCTCGAAGCTCATTACGAAGACTGGCGGGCGAAAGGCTGCTGGATCTCCGGCGGCTTCTGGTTCGGTTTCGACGTCACCCATTCCTGGACCGTCGGTACCGAACGCCTCCTCGTCGCTCTCGCCATGCAGCCCGAATGGGCTGTTGACATGTTCAACACTTTCCTCGACCTCGATATCGCTCTCTTCGACATGATTTTTGACGAGGGCTATGAGCTTGACGAAATTACCTGGCCCGACGACATGGGCTACAAGCTCAACCAGTTCTTTTCCCTCGATATGTACCGGGAACTTCTCAAGCCCGTTCACCGGCGCGCCTGCGAGTGGGCCCATGAACGCGGCATCAGGACCAGGCTCCATTCCTGCGGCGATATACGCCCCTTCGTCCCGGAACTTGTCGAAATCGGCGTCGATATGCTCAATCCGCTTGAAGTCAAGGCCGGCATGGACCCTATTGCCCTCAAGCGGGAATACGGTGACCGCCTTGCCTTCCACGGCGGCCTCAACGCCGTCCTCTACACGGAACCGGAAAAAATGTGGGAAGAGATGCGCAGGGTTATCCCCGTCATGAAGCAGAACGGCGGGTACGTCGCCGGCTCCGACCATTCCGTTCCCCAATCCGTCAGCCTGGAAGAATTCCGCGAATTCACGCGGCTTGCCAAGGAACTCGGATCATATGCCTAGGGGGGACTCCGTGATGCGAAAGCGCTTCTTTTTGTTCATGTTTCCCGCCGTTCTTGCTCTTGCGGCCGTTTCCTGCGCCCCGGGTTCTTCGGTCGGCTCCGCTGCCGGTCCTGCCCCGGTGACCTCCATGGACGTCCTCGCTCCACGCGTCGGCGAAGCCATCGATGTCCCACTGCGTTACGACGGTGAAATCGCCGATCCCATCGCCGACGCCGTCCTTCACGTTACCGTCACCCCGCCGCGCAACGATATGCACATCCGCCGTTTCGAGGGTTTCTTTGACGGAGCGGGCACCTGGAAGGCGCGCTTCGTCCCTGACCGGCCGGGCGTGTGGGCCGTGGATTTGCGCCTGGAACACGCAGGAAGGACCGTCGCTGAAAAACGTGCGTCGCTGGACTGCAAGTCTGCTCATGACAAAGGGTTCCTGCGCATATCCAGGGTTAACCCGTACCGTTTCGTGTGGGACGACGGCACGCCTTTCTATCCCGTGGGCATTCAACCCGGCGGCCAGAAGACCCCTGGTCTCGACGGACCCGTTGACCGTACCTGGCGCTCGGTCCCCTTCAGGCATTATCTCGACGAATTCCAGGGCAAGGCTAACCTCTTCCGCATCCAGCTCGGCCAGGGGACCGGAGCGGGCTGTGCGCAGCAGGTGCTCAAGGTCGATGAGGACGGCAAGTCCTTCTATGATTTCGACGAAGCACGCTCGCTCGACGTCGCCCTGCGCGACCTGCGCGCTCACGGTTTCGCCGTCATTCTCATCCCGTTCCAGGACATGAGCCTCTGGGGACACAGCAAGGGCGCGTTCGGCCACAACCGCGATCTCGCCGGCTGGAAGAACATCCGCAGCCCCATCGCCCAGAAGGAAGTGAAGCAGTACCTCCGCTACCTCGTCGCACGCTACGCCGCTTACACTGACATCTGGGAGATATTCAACGAGGATAGCTTCACGCCCGACGAATGGCTCCGCGAAATGGCCGCCCTCATCTCCGCGCACGATCCCTATGCTCACATCGTCACCACGAACTACGAACGCCCCTCCGAACCATGGTGCCGGGTCGTCTGCGTGCACGAATACATGTGGATGCCGGCGGACGAAGTCGACGCGCACCTCTGCAAGGAGCTCCTGCGGTTCAAGAGTTTCGGCAAGCCCGTCCTCTACACTGAATTCGGCAACCAGAATCCCCTTTCCAACAAGGACCCCGTCAAGTGGCGCGTCGCCGTCTGGACCGCCTTTATGAACGAAGCGGGCATCCTGTTCTGGCACATGGGAGGCCGCTTCTTTCCCGAAACCACCGAACACCGCGGCGGCAACGCCAACGCCTATCTCGGTCCGGAAGCCAGGAGTTTCTTCAAGATTTTTCTCGAGTTTGTCGCAGACGTCCCCGTTTCGCTCCGCCCCGCCATGATCGGCTATGGCGAAAAAGGCGACGAGTTCTACCGCTATGCCCTTTCCAACGGCAAACTCACGCTCCTCTACATGAACAACCACGGCAATCACGGCAATCCGGCCAAAGGCACCATCTACGTCTGGACCGGCCCTGGCACCTTCAACGTCAAGTGGATTGACCCGGCGACAGGGGACACGGTCAAGACGGAACAGATTACCGCGAAGAACGGTAACATGTGCGTGTTCAAGACCCCGGAATTCACCGAAGACCTCGCCGCACGCATGGACCGCGTCGACTGATGTTTTCTTTCCTGTAACGTCCGCCGCCGGCTGCTGTATAATATGTACGAGCGAGGCTCGGGAGGCCTTATGCGCAAACGCACACTCGTACTGTCGCTGCTCTTCTCCTGCTGTTTCCACCTCCGCGCCGTCGAAGTCACTCCCGAACTCTCCGACGAATACATCTTCAACCCGGGTATCGGCTGGCAGATGCTCGTCACCGCCGGCCCAAGCCACGTCAAGCGCGGCATCGAAGAAATGCCTCTCGTCAGCCACTACTACTACCGCGCCTGCTGGACGAACTACGAGACCCGGCAGGAACAGTACGAAGGCTCCTCCGCAGTGCGCGTTATCGACGGCATGCAGCGCCTCTGCAAAGACGCCGGCAAGTACTACGCTTTCCGCGTTGTTTCCTACAACTCCCAGAACCCGACCTACCAGCGCACCGGACAGCAGGTCCAGGGCTGCGATACCGCCGTGCCCGCCTACATCTTTACCCAGCTCGGAGCCAAGGGCTTCCGCGAGCCCGGCGACCACAACAACTGGGTCCCCGTTTTCTGGGATCCGGTCTACATTCAGCAGTTCAACAAGCTCGCCGCTTTTCTCGGCAAGCGTTACGCTTCCGACCCCAGCCTCGGCTACGTGGACATCGGCGGCGGCAACTGGGGCGAAATGAACCTCCGGAACACCGGCGTCCCTTCCCTCGACGATCTTTCCGTCTGGAAGCAGAACGGCCTGACCCCCGACGCCTGGCATGACATGATAGTCAAGCTCGTGGACGGCTACAGGGCTGCTTTCCCCGCTGCCCAGATCATCATCGCCGCCGATTTCGGCTCCTACGGTAAGCCCGAAACACGCGATTACGCCGTCAAGAACCGTATCGGCTTCCGTGACGACGGCCTCGGCATGGACTACTCCAGGGCCGGCAGGACCAACAAGGATTTTGAAACCCACTGGCCGCAGGCTCTCTGTATGTTCGAAAACGGCTACGTTGACTGGACCGATTCCGCCGGCAGCGGCTGGGGCACCCCCGAAAACGTCCGCTCCACACTCGAATGGGCCATCGACAAGTGCCACGCCTCCATCGTCATGGTCGGCAAGGGCGACGGCGCCTTCAACGCCTACAGGCAGTATGAGCCCCTCATGAAGGAACTCGGCAAGCGCCTCGGTTACCGCCTTGCCGTCACCAAGGCCCTTTACCAGGATCCTGCCCAGAGCGGCGCTGCTTGGTCCATCGCTCTCCTCTGGTCGAACCTCGGCAACGCGCCCCCCTACAGGGATTATGCCGTCGAAATAAGCATCCTTAAAGGCACCAGTGTCTACTACAGGCACGTCGTCCCTCCCGAACAGGCCCGGACCAGCACCTGGGTCCCCGACCCCAGGCAGCCCCACATCATGAAACTCTCCCTCAAGCTCCCCGCATCCATACCCGCCGGCAAGAAAGCCGTCACGGTTGCCCTCTGCGACCCCGCCGCCACCGATGACCCCGCCCTTCGCATAAATCTTGCCCACAAGACCGCGGATGAATTCAAACGCGCACTCGTCGGCTTCGTAGACGTTCAGGCGCGCGGTTCCACTCTCCTTTCTCCCGACGGCTCTTCTTCCGAAGAAACCGCTCCGCTCAAGTGCTGGCCGGAAATCGAAAAAGCCCTCGCCGCCAACCGCTACGACGAAGCTCTCGCTCTCATAAAAACCAAATCCGCCGGCGCTGATGAAAACGGCAGAAAGTCGCTGGAAATGCTGGGCGCACGGGCGGCTCGAGGTAACAGGCTTATCGCCGCGGTCGCTGCGAATCCGGCAGCCGTCAGGGGGCAGAAGATTACGGTGAGTGTCGCGGGCATGAAAGCTCTGGCCGGGATCACGGAAGTGGACAAAACGGGCGTGCAGGCGGCGGCGGCAGGCATGCCGCTCACCGTTGCGTGGGATGCTGTCAGCCCTTTCAAGCTGTACAGCCTCGCCGCCCTCGCCCTGCCGGACACGCCGGAAAACAAGCTGCTGCTGGCGGAATTCCTCGTTGACATCGGCAGGCCGGATGGCGCGAAGGCGCTCCTGAAGGAACTCAAAGACTCCCCTGTCGCCAAACAGGCCGCCGACCTCCTCCAGCGCCTTGACTGAACCACCGAACGACGGGTTCCGTCTGTGTGAAGCACCGCCTTTTGTTCTACCTCCCAGGATACGCTTATTCCGTGACATTTCCCCGGCGTCCTGCTGGGCGGGTTCGTCTTCCCCGGCGGGGCGCATGACGGGCTTTCCGCGGAAGACGGCGGGCCGCCCGAAGTCCGCCTGAACCTTGGGCCGGCGACCTGGCTTCGGCCGTTTCCGTGCCGCCATGAAGCTGACGGAGGTGGCGTCACAGCGCTATGCGGTCCGAAGTCTTCGCCATGAAGTCGCCAAGTTCGCACCGGAGCTCCCTGCGTATGTTTTCGTATTCTCCGCCGGGTACAAGGTTCGTTATTTCAGCCGGGTCGTTCTGCAGGTCGTAGAGCTCGTCCACGTCGTTTTTCGTATAGATGTACTTCCACCTGTCCCGCACTATCGCACGCTGTTCGAACGCCCTGCCCGAATTTCCGTTGAATTCCATGAACACGAAGTCCCTGTCATGAGCGGGCGCACCTTCCAGGAGCGGTTTCATGGACCGCGGGTAGTTTCCGCCCATGAGCGGCACTCCGGCATATTCGCATATCGTCGGGTTGAGGTCTATCTGGCCCGTAAGCGCTCCGCATCGCTCGACGTTCCGCCCGCCCGGTGGTTTTATCAGCAGTGGCAGATGGACGGCTTCTTCGTACATGCACATTTTCTGAAACATCGCGTGGCTGCCCAGCATTTCGCCGTGATCCGGCGTGAATATGACCAGGGCATCTTCCCATATGCCGCGCGTTTTCAGCGCCCTTATCACCCGGCCGATACAGTCGTCCACCAGGCGCACGAGTCCCAGGTAGACAGCCCAGGGTTCCCGCCATTCTTCACGCAGGTACATCGTGCCGAACTTGCCTGGGATATGCATCAGATGAGTGGCCGGCTTGGCCGGATCCCAAACGCCAGTCGTTTCCGGGAGTTCGATCGATTGCCTGTCGAACATGGAATAGTAAGGTTCCGGAGCTACCAGCGGCACATGCGGCGCCCAGAAGAGCACTTCGATGAACTGCGGCGTGCCGGTATCCAATTCCGATATTATCCGTTCGGCTTCCCCGGCGTAGAAACAGTCCAGGAAATGTTCGGGTGCGTACGGCCACACCCCCGTTCTCGGCGTAGTGAAATCCACACAGATCGGCTGCCCGTCATCGTAGTCCAGGCACGGCGCCCTTGTGAACGAAAGATCCGGGCGTTCCATCCCCCTGGAAGCAAGGTATTCGCCGTGCTGCCGGCTGCCGACGTAGGTCATTTCCGGGACGCGTTCATATATGGGGGCATCCGATTTCACGTGGTCGGTACCGACGTGCGTTATGCCGTATCCGTGGGCGGCAAGGTGTTCGTAAAGGGTAGGGGTGGCGACGGGCAGCAGGGAGAAGGGGTTTTCCGTATCGGTCCAGCCGTTGACGACCACGCCGCTTTCATGGGGAAGCAGTCCGGTATACAAGGCGGTACGTGTGGGGACGCACAGCGGCGTAGTGCAGTAGGAGCGTTCCATGACAGTGCATTCGGCGGCCAGTGCATCGAGACTGGGAGCCGTGCCGCAACGTCCGCCGAAAGCCGCCAGAGTGTCGGCCCGCTGCTGGTCCGTCATTATCAACACTACGTGCCTTGCCATATTCCGCCTCCCATGTCACACCCGTTCACAACTCCCCTGCCCATACAGATGATATATGACCCAATCACGCTGTTCAAGTGGACGGCGGTTCGAGAGGATGTTTCCGCCCGAAAAGGGTGTCCACGCACCTGGAACCGCAGGAAACATATAACAAATTGACAAAACGAAGCCAATCTGTAGCAGTATATCGCCATACCTAACGTCCCATAGGACATAGACTTCCCAAACCAGTGCTGCAAAAACCGACGCGACATGAAAATGCACTTTTCGGCGCGGAAAAGACACGGAGAAGGCCCCCAGGGCTCTACCCTGGACCCGCAAGGGCCACGGGCCCTTGACCCGTTTTGTCGCTGCGCTCCCACACGCAATGCTTCG
>JAFGGJ010000063.1 GCA_016930595.1 Planctomycetota bacterium | reverse complement strand
TTCCCAACGCCAGTATTCCTGTTCCTGCGCGACAGCAAACCTTCCTTGCCGGAGGCAGGCGCGCCACAGGCGAATGGGGTGGGTGGGCGAAGGAAACGCTCAATTGCCGGCAGGCAGGGGGCCGCAGGCGCTGGGGTGGGTGGGTGGGGGCTGGATGGGATATACGCCGTATTCTTCAACGGTGTCGCGCACCGCCTGGATGCTCTTTTCGGGGAAAGGCATACCCTGGTCCGGCCCGCAGAAATAACCTCCGTCCCGCCCCAGCTGCCACAGCCTGAAGCGGGTTTCGGCGACGATATCTTCAATGCTGCAAGTCATTATCCTGTGTGTGGATACGCCGCCCTGCAGGGCCATTTTCCCCCGGGTTTTCAAGCGGACGGCGTCAAGATCGTTGGCGGTGGCCTGGACGGGGTTGAGGACGTCCACGCCGAGGTCCATGAAGACATCCAGGATCGGCTCCACGTAACCGCAGGAATGGAACGTGATGATGACGCCTTTCTCCTTGTAGAAGGAGAAAAGGCGGCGGTATTCGGGGACGAAGAATTCGTGGAGGATATCCGGGCTGAAAAGGAGGCCGTTCTGCCCGCCGAGGTCGTCGCCGAAACCTGCGACTTCGACGCCGACTTCGGCGTAGTGGCGCGCGATGCCGAGCTGGAAGTCCATGACCCTGTGGAGGATTTCCCGCACGGCGGCGGGGGCGTCGTAGAAGGCGAGCATGAGGCGGTCCATGCCGACGAGGTTGTAGGACTTTTCCCAGAGGGTCTCACGGTGTGAGCCCGTGAGGAACGTGTTGTTGCGGCCGGCGTTTTCCGCGAGGTCGTAGACCTGGGAGACGAGGCGTGGGTCGTCGGGATCGGGCCATGGATAAGAGTCGATCCTGGAGAGATCGGCGAGCGGATGGACCTGCGCGTAACCCATGACGCCTTCGAGTTCCCTGTGCCAGCCCACGCCCCAGATATCGAACCACCTGGTGCCGACGGGGGAATCGTGACCGCCCGGGCCTTCGAAGGGTTCGTGGTTGACGCCGAAGTAATTGCAGGGGGATGCGGGCAGGCCGCCGACGATGCGTTCGGGGGAGTCGAAGCGAATGATGCGAAGAGCGTTTTCCCTGGCATCCATGAGCCGTCTCCATGAGCGATGCCGGACATGGTAGCAGAGAGCGGACGGAGGGCAAGCGCGGCGGCAGGATGGAGAGGAAAGCAGGCAGCGCGGTTGCATGCCGTGTCCCGCGAGTCTTCGCCACGCCGGCCGGCGAACCTGCGGAACTGGACCTAGCGGGCGAACCTGCCTTCGAGAGCCCCGCCCCGCCCCCCTGGGTCTGAAATTCTGAAACCGGAGACGGCTTCGCCGTCACGGACGACTTCGTAGAGGAAGGTTTCGCCGAGCAGGTTCACGGGGCCGCCGGGGAAGCGTTCCCCGGGCAGGGCGTTCTTCGCCCATGCGACGAATTCATCCTGCGACTGCGGGGCGGAAGAGGCTTTCACATCCTGCAGGAGATGCAGGACCGTCGCCCGCCGGGCCGCCGTGATCGAGTGTGCGACGCCGCCGGCCAGGAGGTATCCGAGCAGGGCGACGAAGGCGCAGATCACGACTATCTGGACCAGCACTCCGGCGGCCGACCGCCCCCGGCGCAGGACGGACGCGAGGAGAGCGAAGGAGAGAAGGAGGCCCAGCGGCCCGAGAACCAGCGCGAGGCGCAGTTCCGGTATGGCGAAGCCTTTCCGACCCATGAGCATGGCGGGGCCGACGGCGAAGGCGGTGGCGAGAGCGGCGGCAAACATGCCCGGGAGGACGAAGGCCATGAGGACTTTCTGGCCGGCGGTGGCAGGCAGGGGGCCTGCGGCCTGGATTTCTTCCAGCGACCTGCGGCCGATGACGTTGCCTTTCCTGTCGAGTTCGGCGCCGCAGTTCATGCAGGTGACTCCGCCGAGCATGGCCTGGCGAAAAGACGAAGGCTTGCGCACCATGGGCAATTTATTACCACATTCCGGGCAATTCATGGAGGCTTCCCCTTCCACAAGAAACCGCCGTCCCCCCGCGAGGCAACCGGCGCGCCGCGCGGTATTATACGAACGCCCGGGAAGAGGGACAATCAGAATTTGAAGCCGAGATCCAGGGACAAGGTCTGCGCGCCCGTATCCGGACTCAGGACCCGCCCGTAGTCCACCGAGAACAGCATCCTGTCCGAGGAGAAGAAGAGGCCCGCGGAAGCCAGGACGGCGGTGTCGACGTCGGAGAGAAAGACAACTCCCATGCAGGAAAGCTCGACATCCAGGGCGAGGCGGAAGCCGAGGCACGGGTTACGGTACCAGGTCAGGGCGGGCTTAAGGCCGAAGGTCCAGTCGTATATCCCGCCGCCCAGAGCAATAGGGCATTCAAAGGAGAAGTCGACGTTCCTGCCGGCGTCATAGTACGAAGTCGAGGGGACGATATCGATACGGGTGGCGGATGAACCGCTGTTCCATGCGCGGAAGAAAACGACATCGAAGGCGAAGACGGAGGGGAAATAATTGTAGCGGCCGCCCATGGAGACCCTGTACTGCCAGGCGTCGGGGTCGATCGAGGCGTATGCGAAGCTGAACGCGAAGGCGGCGCTGTCGGCGCCGTAGGCGGCGGAACTGAAGCCGAAGATTTCAACGTCCTCGTCCAGCGGATATTCGTATTCCAGAAAGGCGAGAGCAATTTCCACGGAGGAGGCCTTGGCCGCCAGCGGCGCCAGGGCGTGGGGCACGGAACCGTCGGAAACGACGTCGGCGAGGTAAAGGACGCTGCGGTACCCGCAGCGGTATTCATCATACGTATAGTCGTACCAGGTGAAGCCGAGAACGTGTTCGGAGGAATACGAGGGGGGAGAAGCCGCTGGAGGCTGCTGCGCCTGGCGGACGGCGGCGCAGCCCGACAGCAGGAGGAAGAGGGAAAGAGCGGCCCGGCGGAAAGAGGCGGGGGCCGGGGACGTCATGACGGGGGCGCATCCCGGCCGCTGCGCGCTTTCCATTCGGCGATGAAGCGATCGCGGTCTTCGAGGCTCATGACGAGGGGACGCTTCATGCCGTCGATATCAAGGCTGACCGCGTGGGAAGGGCTGGAGGCGATGCGGACGCCGGAGCCCGCCATGGCGGCGGCGGGAGACGCCGGCGCAACCTTCGCGACGGCGGCCCACGGGACGGCAAAGGTGTAGAGGGCGGCGATGATAAGGAAGCCGTCCGGGTAGGCTTCGACGCGGGAAGGGAGGATGGGCCGGACAAAGAAGAAGACCGTATCGAGGAGACTGTGCGGGGGGCGGTCCGTCCAGAGGACGTCGCCGGAAGGCCTGGGCGGGGGAGCGGACCTGGCGAAATAACAATGCACGGCCATGTAGCCGAACATGACGACGAGCATGACGGCGACGGCCTGCCACGCGGGGACGTCTTCCAGGCGATAGACCTGCAGGATACCGACGTGGACAAGGAGCATGAGAAGAAGCATGGAGCCGGCGATGCCGCTGAGGAGAGGGACAGGGAAGCTGAAATAGAGGAGGAAGCGGTCCATGAGGAGGAAGAGGACGAGCATGCCGGCCATCATGGCGAGCATGCCGAGGATATAGGTGTTCTTGGGCGACCAGCCGTCGGGCCTGCCGGCGGAGTCGAAGTGCGTCGGGATCGTGTCCGGAAGCGAATCGTAAACGAGGAAACTCGCAACAGCGGCGGCAACGCAGAAGAGCGCCGGGAAGAGATAGTGTCTCCAGGGGAAAGACGCAACCGGAAAAGTAGCCTGCAAGAGGAAAGGACCTCCTTCCCGCGGGCGGCGGCGCCCGCGGCTATTGTAACGACTCGACGAGGCGAGTCCAGCGAGGGGCCCGAGTCCTGACGGCCGAGGCGATGCGGGCGGCGGCATCGGAGACAGCGGCGTCGTGGGAGGAATCGTCGTCCAGGCGATACCACGCGACATCGTGGAACTTGCGGAACCAGCCGAGCTGGCGGCGTGCGAAACGGCGGGTGTTGCGCTTGATAAGACGGACGGCTTCGTCGAGGAGGCAGCGGCCTTCGAGGTGATCCACGAGCTCCCTGTAGCCGAGCGCCTGGGAAGCGGTGGGGCCGAGGGAGCCGGAAGCGTGGAGCGAGCGGACTTCGTCGAGGAGGCCGGAGAGGATCATGTCGTCGACGCGCCCGTCGATGCGGCGGTAGAGGGCGGGGCGGTCGCGGGTAACGCCGATGAGGATAAAGGCGAAGCCGCCACGCAGGCCCGCTGAGGACCACTGGTCCTGGAGTTCGCTGATGGGGGTGCCGGTGGACCGCGCGACTTCGATGGCGCGGACCACGCGCTTGAGATCGTTGGGATGGAGCCTGGCGGCGGCGGCGGGATCCAGGGCGGCGAGGTCGGCGTGTAGAGTACCCGGGCCGAGGGAGCGTTCGCGTGCAAGGAGTTCGGACCGGAGGGAATCGCTGCGCGGGGGACCATCGAAAATGCCCTGAAGAAAAGCCTTGAGGTAAAGGGCCGTGCCGCCTTCGACAAGAGGGAGGCGGCCACGCGCCAGGACGGAACGGAGCGCTTCGTCGGCGCGTGAGACAAACCAGCCGGCATTGGAGAGTTCGGAGGGCCGGAGGACGTCGACGAGGTGGTAGGCGTAGCGGGCGCGTTCGTCCCGGGAAGGCTTGGCCGTGCCGACGTCCATGCCCGTGTAGACCTTCATGCTGTCGAAGGAGATGATTTCGGCAGGGAAGATATCGGCAAGGCGCATGGCGAAGGAACTCTTGCCGGCGGCGGTCGGGCCGAGGACGACGACGACCGGGAGCGGGGGAGGCAGGGTAGCGGAACCGGAACCGGATGGAGACACTAGCGGGAAAGCCTTCCCTTGATGGAAACCATGTCGATGTCGACGGAAGTGGGCCTGCCGTGTGGGCAGACCTGGACGGAAGCGAGACGGGAGGCGGACTGGAGGAAATCGACGGCTTCCTGAGCGGAAAAGCGCCTGCCGAGCTTGACGGCGGCGCGGCAGGCCGCGGAAGCCAAGGCGGCATCGCGGAGACGCGAAGCGGCGGCAGGAGCATCGCCGGAAGAACCGGAGGCAAGCGCGTCGAGGACGTCGCGGGCCACGAGGGCGGGATCGCCGCCTTCAAAAGCGGAAGGGACCGAAGAGATGGAGACGTCGGAAGGGCCGAAATCGTCCACGCCGAAGCCGACGGAGCGGAGGACGTCGATGAGAGCTTCCTTGTGGGGGAGTTCGGACGCAGAAAGAGAGACGACGGCGGGGAAAAGGAGGTGGAGGAGTTCGGGGCGGCTGCCGGACTTGCGGAGCTTTTCGTAGATGACGCGTTCGTGAAGGGCGTGCGGATCGACGATGCGGAGAGATCCGGCGACTTCGACAACAAGGTAGCCTTCGGAGGTCTGACCGATGTAGAGGAAGTCTGCGGAGACCGAAGGCGGGGGGGAGGCGGGAGGCGGGGGGGAGCCGGGCGACGGGGGCCGTTCGCCGGCAGCGGGAGCCTGGGCCGGAGGGGAGAAGCGGGCCGCGCCGTGCCAGAGCCCCGGCCGGCGAGCGGCAGTGCGGACGGGACTTTCGACGGGAGGAGGAGCGGGGGGCGTGGATTCAGGGGCGCCGCCGCCGGGAGGGTGGTGGGGAGAGGCCGCGGGAACGGAAGGAGCGTCGTCCGGCGCCGCGGAAAGCGAAGAGGCGGGAGGCTCCCTGCGGGAGGAAAAGAGAGCGATGCTGATTTCCCTGCGGAGGAGACGCGTGAGGGAGTCGGGATCGCGGAAACGTGCTTCCTTCTTGGCGGGGTGGACGTTGATATCGACGTACTGGGGGGGCAGATCGACGGAGATGACGGCGACCGGGAAACGGCGGTCGGGAAGCAGGCCCCTGTAAGCGATGATGACCGCGTTGATGAGTTCCCTGGATTCGACGGGGCGACGACCGACGGCGGTAAAAATGGAGGTTCTGTTATGGCGATGGAGCGAGGGGAGGCCGATGAAGCCGGATATCCTGGCAACGTGGCCGCCGGAAGTTTCGAGAGGGACGAGAGCGGAGGCGACTTCGGGACCGAGGCAATCGGAGACGCGGTCGAGAGGATCGGTGCGGGCGTCGAGGTCCAGGAGGGACCTGGCGCCGGAACGGAGCGTGAAGGAGACGTCTGGGCGGAAGAGGGCGGTCCTGAGGACGACGGAGACCACGGAGGCGGTTTCCGAGCGTTCGGACCTGAGGAATTTGCGGCGTGCGGGGAAGGAGAAAAAGAGGTCTTCGACAAGGACGGTGGTGCCCGGCGGGGCGCCGGCGGGCTGGACCTGCTTTCTGCCGGTATCGAGGACGCGCAGGAGGGAGGCTTCGTCGAGCTCGCGGCGCCTGGAGGTCATGGTAAAACGGCTGACGGCGGCGATGGAGGCGAGAGCTTCGCCGCGGAACCCGTA
>JAFGGJ010000062.1 GCA_016930595.1 Planctomycetota bacterium | reverse complement strand
TTCCCAACGCCAGTATTCCTGTTCCTGCGCGACAGCAAACCTTCCTTGCCGGAGGCAGGCGCGCCACAGGCGAATGGGGTGGGTGGGGGGTGGGTTGACGCGGCATTCATGCAGGGTACAATTGGGTAGAGAGCCAGGGGCATCGAGGTGCGACAGCGGGGGAATTTCCGCACTGGAGGGCATATGCGAGGTTGGCGACGATCAGTGCTTGTGTGTCTTTCGGTCCTGCTTGCCGGCGTGGTGATTTCGTGTTCAGGGAAAAAGGCACCTCCGTCACGATGGGACGTGCCGTCTTACGACTTTGGGCAGCCGAAGCCGGCAGATCCGGCGATGGCCGAAAAGGCGCCGGAAAAGTTGCCCGCGCCGGAGACGGGCGGGCAGACCGAAGTTGTTCACGCGAAGGTGGTGGCCCGTGAAGCGACCGCTGACACCGGGCATCTGCAGATCAAGTGCAAGCCCGGAGTGCTTATTTTCCTTGACGGCAACCTGCTGGGGCCGACCAAAGCCGAATACGGGGGCATGATCATACAGGACATCGCGAAGGGGCGCCACGAACTCAAGGCGGTCATGGAAGGGTTCATGCCCGTCGTGGACACGATCACCATACCTTCCGGCGGCGTACTCGTCCACAGTATAACTTCGTTCGTGCCGGCGCTGGTAATCACGCAGGAAGGCGACGACAAGGACCTGGCGACCGCTGTGGCCCAGACCGGCGATCTCGTAATCCAGAGCCTGCCGGTCGAATGCACGATCGACATACCGGCTGCCGGGGTGGCCGGGTACCGGAAAGAAAAAGACAAGTGGAAGGCCCGGAACATACCGGGGGGCGAATACCGTGCGACGTTCAGCGCCATGGGCAAGAGACTGACGCACGACGTAAAAGTGACGACGGGGAAGGTGACGGTGCTGATGGTCAACTTTGTGGACGGGACGGTTTCCGAAAGCGTGGAAGACGCCGCGGGCGCCGGGAACTAGGCCGCGCCGCGCAAGTCTTTCCGGCGCGGAGCGATCCGCGGCAGACCTGCCGGACACGATCCTGGGGGCGGTGGGAGATTCCGTTTCTGCCGGTTGAAGCGCAGCGGAGCGCGGCTATTCCGCGGCCGGGGTTTTCCTGCGCAACCGCTTGAGGACGTCAGAGACGAGTTCGAACATGCCGAGGAGGTTTTCCCAGCGGCGTACGGCCAGGTCGAGAATAAAGAGGACGAGGATGATCTTGAGGATGAGCGGGCGCAGTTCCACGAACCTGGAATGGCCTCTGCGCCGCCTGCCCGGGTCGTCTTCGGGCGAACGGATGAGGGTGCCGCCCGTCGCCGCGCAGGCGTTTTCCAGGAGCCGCGTGTCGGTCCTGCCGGTGGCGGATTCGGCGGAGGCGTTGTGGACGAGCCCCGCGGAGACCATTTCCGCCCCCGACTGGGCGCGGACCAGGTAGACGCCCGGCCTTGCCGGGACAAAAGAGCCGGAATAACAGCCCGGGCCGTCCTGCTGGAGCACAAGCTGTTCGACGTGGCGCATGTTGGAGCCGAGGGAGCTGACGGGGACGAAATAGACGTCGGCGGTAACGAGGGCGTTGTTCCTGAATTCGGCGGCGTCTTCGAGGAGGTCGACGGAAACCCTGGCGCGCCCGGCGTCCTGTGCGATGCGGATATCCATGTGCCTGCCCTGGGGCTCGCGTGCGGTTTCACGGAGGATCTGCGCCCAGAACTGGCTGTAACCGGACCAGTTGGCGATCCAGAGGGCCGACCAGCGCGACTTGCAGTCAGACGTGAAAGCGGTGACTTTACCGAGGCCGTAGCGCCAGTGAGCCAGGAGCGGGTCGCCGCGGTCGGTGACGAGAGGGACCTGCGCGGTGGCTTTCCTGTTGGTTTCGACGTAGCCGAGGAGCTGTGGAGCGGCACCGGGATTCCAGCCTTTGAGCATGGGGTGTTTTTCGACCTGCCTGGGAGCGAAGGCTTCTTCATGGATGAGCCTGCCCATGTAACGCATGGCGTCCTGGGTGAATATCTGCGGAATAGCCTTGGCTTCGGCGGCGAAGTAGTATTCGCCGCCGCCGGCTGCGGCGATGCCTGCGAGGAGGTTGGTGTCGGCGCCCTGGCCGACGGCGACGGTGGAGATGGTGATTTCTTCGGCGTTCATCTGTGCGGCGAGGGCCTGGTAGCCGGCGCCGGTGGTCTGCCCGTCTGAGAGGACAATCATGTGCTTGACTCGTGCGCTGACGCTGTTCAGGGCTTCGCGCGCGGAAGTCATGCCGGGGTAGATGTTGGTGCCGCCGCCGGCGTTGATGGTCATGATCTGCCTGGCGACGGCGCCCGGCGACGTGACGCGTGTAAGGGGCACTATCCAGCTGGCCGACGAATCGAAGGCGACGACGCCGGCATAGTCTTTGCGCGAGAGGAGCTCAATGGTGGCGGACGCCGCGGACTTGCAGATTTCTATTTTCTGGCCTTCCATGGAGCCGGAGCGGTCGATGACGAGGACGAGCGCCGTGGAGAAGCGTTCTTCCTTGTCCGGGGGCTTCATCTTGACGGGCAGGATATCTTCGACGGGGGTCCTGTAGTAGCCGCCCACGCCGAAGGACCTGATACCGCCGATCATGACGAAACCGCCGCCGAGCTGTTCGACGTAGTCCTTGACGAGGGACAGGAAGCGTTCAGGGAGTTCGTAGGCCGGGACGTCGGAAAGGACGATGCCGTCGTAGCCGGCGAGATCCTGGAGGGCCTGTGGGACGGCCTGGACAGGGCGCGTGTCGAGGCGGATGCCTTCCCTGGCCATGGCGTCGGCGAGGTAATGGGTTTCGGAGCGGTCGCCTTCGACGTAGAGGAGGAGCGGGCGGCCGCGAACTTCGACAAGCGTGATGGACTCGTTGTTCTCCGGCACGGCGTCGTCGTCGAAACCTTCGACGCGCACCCTGTAGGTGTAGAGGTTGCGCTGTTCGGGCGTACGGCGGAAGACGACGGTCTGTTCCCTGCCTGCTTCGAGGCTGAGGGGCCTGCGTTCGACTTCAATGCCGTTTTCGAAGAGGCGCACGGTGCCTTCGCCCGCGAGGCTGCTTTCGATGGCAGCGGACAGGGAGAGGGAGGCGCCTTCGTGAAGCCTGGAGCGGCTGGGGAGGAGGGATATTATCCTGGCGTCGGGCCGGGCTTCGCCCGCGACCGGGACGGCGTCGATAACGACATCGGCAAGGGCGGCGTTCCTTGCAGCGGCAAGGAGGTCGCCCCTGGTTTCGATGCCGTCGCTGAGGATAACGATCCGCCTGGCCGTACCCGGGGGAAAGAGGCCGCCGGCGAGAGCGACGGCGGAGGCGAGGTCGGTCTGCGCGCCATCGGATTCCATGAGGTCCGGTGCGGGTTCGACACGGGTGCGGTCGCGTGAGGGCATGCGTATCACGGTGCAGGTGTTGCCGGTGGAGACGAAACCGACGGAGGAGTCACGTGGCAGCCTGTCCATCATGAGGCCGGCGCGTTCGGCGCAGGTCTGGAGCCCCGAATCGCCCATGCTGCGGGAATGGTCCAGGACGAAAACAACAGACTGGTCGTAGGTGCTTTTTTCATAAGCCGGGCCGGCATAGGCGAGGAGAGCCATCAGGAGGATGGAAGATCTAATTGCGAAAAGCAGCCACCTGCGCCACGGGGGCATGGGGTGGAAGGACCACCCGTGAAAGACGGCGAGAAGCGCCGCCAGCGGCAGGAAGGCGATCAGGCTTGCAGGTCGTGCCCAGTCCATGGTCAGTACACCGAATGCCTGTGAAAGAGCCAGCTCTCGAGAACAAGCACGGCGACGAGGGCGAGGAGCAGGAGAGGAGCGAGGTCGCCGCGCACGAGGGCGGTTTCCGCTGAGACATCCGCCCGGGTTTCCGATGCCGGCGGAAGGGAGGGCAGCAGAGTTTCACGCAGGGAGAGGAGAGCGGCGGCGCCGTGTTCACCGGTATCGGTGCGCCAGAGGCCGAGGCGGTCGAGTTCCAGCCAGCGGCCCTTGAGAGCGGCGGGCCTGGAGGGCTGGCCGCCGGGCAGTGTCCAGGTGACCGAGGAGCCGCCGGTTTCGACAAGGGAGCCCGTCTTGCGGCAACTGCGCCTTGCGGCGTCGTCGCCGGACTGCACGGACCAGTAGAGAGCGTTGCCGATCATGAGCGGGAAGGAGGCCGTGAGCGGCAGGCGCTCGGAGACCTTGGGCGAAAAGGCCATGACGGTGACTTTCTGGCCGTGGATTTCGCCGGCGCTCAACAGGGGGCCCATGGGGCCGACCCAGAGGGGTTCGAGGGCGCCGTCGGCTTCGAGGACGGCGGTCTGCGTAACGGCGGCGCGCGCGGTGGCGACGCCGTAGAGGAGCGGGTGGGATTCGTCTGCGGAGCGAATGGAATCGACGGGAAGGCCGCCGGTCTCGACGGGGACGACGTTGACCGGGCCGAGGCTGCGCGGCGGGTTGACGAGGATGACGGACATGTCCCCGGGCCAGGAATCCGGGAGCCAGCTTTCGAAGATGGCGACGTCGAAAGAGAGCCTGGGCGGCCAGTCCGAGGGCTTGGCGTAATAGACGTCCATGTCGTTGGCGCCGCCGAGAGAGCACAGAGCGAGTTCCATGAAGGGGTCGACGGCTTCGCTGGCGAGAACGACCTTGATGGGCTTGACCTCGGGGACCCGGAGTACGATGCGGTCATCGAGGGGGAGGACGTCGCCATCGGCCCTGACGGCGAGTTCGAGGAGATCCGCGGCGGCGGCGGAGACCGGAAGGAGGACGCTCTGGCGCTCACCCGGAGCGACGGGGAGGGAGCGGATGGCGGTGAGTGCGCCGTCGAGGCGGACTTCGAGCTCGACGTCGCGCTGTTCCGGCGCCGAGCAGGCGACCTGGATGAAGGCTTCGTAACGGGAGCGTTCGAGGGGGAGCTTGCGGATCTGGAAAGAAACGATGCCGGCGTTGACGGGGGAATCAAGAGCGACCTGGACGTGTTCGACGGCGGCGCGCCGTGCGGCGGGGGCTTCCTGATCGGGACCGAAGTCCGGCAGCCTGCCCGGAGGGTCGTCGGTGACGTGCCAGATGACGGCGGGGGCGTCGAGGGAGGCGAGCTTGTCGGCGAGGAGGAGAGCGGCGCCCGGGTCGCCTTCGACGGGGCGAGGGGAGATGGCCTGCAGGGCGCGTTCGACCTGCCTGCGGTCATACGTTCTGGGCTGGAGGATTTCGGTGCGGCTGTCGTAGGTCATGAGCATGACGCCTACGCCGGAGGGAAGGCCCGCGAGCTTGTGCCTGACGCGCAGGACGGCTTCGTCGAAAAGGGTGCGGCCGCCGGGGGACACGGCGGACATGGAAGCGGAGCGGTCGAGGAGGATGACGACGCTCCTGACCGCGCCGGTGGAGGGGGAGACGACGGGCTGCAGGAGGGCGCCGAGGGCGGCGGCGAGAACAAGGACGCTGAGAAGGAAGGAGAGGAGGCGCTTGAGCTTTCTGAGCCAAGCGGTTTCCTGGTGTTCCCTTGCGAGCATCTTGAAGAAATTGAGGGTACTGACAGGGATAGTCCTGCGCTTGCGGCGGAAGAGGTAGAGGACGACCGGCGCGATGAAGACGAGGGACCAGATCGCCGCGCCTGGGTTCATCCACTGCATTGCGTCAACCCGCCTTGTCTTACGGTGTCATGTCCGGTGCACATCGCCGGTCCTCCCGGGCTAACTGCCCGCCAGTGCGCTGCCCTTGGAAAGGAGCGTAAGGAAGAGGTCTTCGAAGGGAAGCCCGGTGCTCCATTTGACGTAGTTCACCTGCCTGAGCATGCAGGCGCGTTCGACGTCTTCGACGTAGCTGTCGAAGCCGATCTTGTAGCGGTGCATCTCGCGCTTGGTGAGCCAGAAGCGGCGCGCTTCACCGGTTTCGACGTCGACGAGTTCCATTTCGCCTTCGAGATCGGGCTGCATTTCATTGGGGTCGAGGACGTGAATGACGTGGGTTTCGGCGGGCCATGAGACGGATTCGCGTATGACGGATTCCGAGAGTGCGGGCGAGCTGCCGAAGAGGTCGGAGATGACGAACACGATGCCGCGGCGGTCCCTGCCCGGGCGGAACTGGCGGAAGCTGTTTTCGAGGTCGGTGACGCCGGCGAATTTCATGGAGGCGAGGTGGCTGATTAGGTTATGGATATGCCCCTGTCCCTTGAGGGGAAGGATTTCCCTGCGCGTGTCCTCACACATGCTCAGCACGGAGACGCGGTGCTGGTTGATGAGGGAGAGGTAGGCCAGTGCGATGGCGAGCCTGAGTGCGGCAAGGCGCTTGGTGGAATGCGGCTGAGCCATGGACATGCTCCTGTCGATGAGCAGGTGCACGTGGAATTCCTGGATTTCCTCGAAAATCCTGATGAACATCCGTTCATGGCGCGCGAAGAGGCGCCAGTCGATCTGGCGGAAGTCATCGCCCGGGACGTAATGCCTGTGGTCCTTGAATTCCCTGGTATGGCCGGCGGACACGGTGGGCTGGATGCCTTTCTTCTTGAGACTGCGGCGTTTGCGGAGCTTGAAGAAGAGCGTCCTGAGCCTGCTGAGGAACTGCGGGTCGAAAAGTTCCGCCTCGTCGCCCATCAGCGGTCTTCTTCCAGGAGCATAAGGAGGGAAGGACTGAGGGGGACGCAGAACCTGCGGTCTTCGATGAAGACCGGGGGCCGTGCGGCCATGCCCGGCGCGTTGTCGGAGGAAGTTTCCGATATGCCGGCATAGTGGTACTGAATCCGGTTGCCGCCCGTGTAATAGAGGTCTTTGGTGCCTTCCGGCCAGGGCTCCAGGAAGACGACGCTTTTCATGCCGACATTAAAACAGAGGATGCCGTTGGGGCCCGCCACGTAGACAAGGGGGCCGTCGACGGCGGCGGCCACCCGGATGACGGAGGACCCGCCGGTAACGTCTTTGAGGTCGTAGGCGTATGTGCTGCCGTCATCCACGTTGACGGTCCGCAGGGAGGTCGCCGACACGAGGCAGGCCGTGGGACCGGCCATTCCGATGAACATGCCGCTGCAATCCACGTGTCTGCCTTTGAGCGGCATGTCAAGGTCGAGGATGAGAAGGCCGTCGCCGAAGAGCAACAGCCTGTGGCCGGCCAGGACGGCGGTGCGGTCGTTCATCCGTCCCGCGGACGCCCAGCAGACGGCGGGAGCCACAAGCTTGGTGCCGCTGAGCGAAGACGGAAGGTTCTTGTCCCAGGCATCCGTGCTGCAGCGGGTGTAGTCCGTCTGCGTGGCGGGGGCCGCCAGGACGGGAGGAAGAAGGCCGGTAGGGGCATACGGTGACGCAACGTGCGGGTAGGGCACGGCATACTGGCCGACGACGAGACCCGCCGGTGCCGGGATCCCCGGCAATACCGACGCAGCGCCGGCGGCGCCGCGGTTATCGTCCTTGTCTTTTATTTCCACTGGGAATTGCCTGACGGAGTCGGAGTCGAAGACCCATTCAATCCGGCCGTCGACGGTATTCACCACGGTGGCGCCGGGACCATATGCGAGCAGGCGGGAGCCGGCGACGGCGGCTCCGGCGCCGAGAGGATTGATGGGGGCGTCGGTATCGCCGGGGAGGTCCTGCTCCCAGCGGACCTTGCCGGTAGGCGCGTCCAGGCACACAACCCGGTTGCGCTGCGGATCATAGGCCGTTACCACGTTCCCCTGCACGAAGAACCTGACGGAGGAAGGGACAGCGGCGCTCCTGCCGCCGCCCATGTCCACACGCCACTTGAGCCCGCCGTCGGAGGCGGCCAGGCATGCGAGCGCCCCCGGTTCGGGGACGTAGACGTCGGAGCCGGAGACAGCGAGGACGGGGGCGGTGGGGATGGCCATCAACTGCGTCTGCATGCCGGGGGGGCCCGAGGAGACGTACCTGCCCGTTTTGGGAGGCATGATGAAAGGCTCACGGCTCTGCCACAGGAGCTTGCCCGTGCCGGTGTCGATGCAGAAGAGGTTGCCTTCGGAATCCAGCAGGAAGGCCCTGCCGTGGCTGTCAGAGACGAGGGAGACGATTTCCACGTTCCTGCCGGCGTCGAAGATCCACTTGATCCTGAAGGGCGGCTTGGGTCCCCGGCTGGCCGGCCAGGGGATGGCGGTGCGGGCCGCCGGAGGGGAAGTCAGGACGGAGGCAGCGGAGTCCAGCAGGATGCTCATGCCGTCCGGGAAAGTGATGCGCTCGCAGGCGAGTTCGATCTTTCCGGTTTTTTCTTCGTCCCCGGTTTCTTCGGCGACAATTTCGCCGTCTTCCTCGGCGGCTTTTGCGGCTTCGGCGGCGGCGGCTTCGGCGGCTTTCTTTTCGGCGGCCCTGCGTTCTTCGGCGATTTCCTTCACCACCCTGCTCAACTCCGCGACAGCTTCGTCGCGTGGGGCGGTTCTACCGAGAGAGTTGAGAAGGTAGGCGCGGACCCAGGTGGCCCAGAGCCATTGGTTCCTGGTGGAAGTCATCCTTTCGACGGTTTCGGCGAGAGCGAGGGCTTCGAGGCTGGAGGCGGGTTCGCCATCCCAGACGAGCCTGCCGATGGAACGCCAGTAGGAGTCGAGGAGGCGCGCGTTGAGCATCCTGCGTGTATCGGGGGAGACGGGCATGCGGTCAACGCCGGCAAGAAGGCGTCTTGCGGCGCTGCGCAGCTTGGCTTCGCTGCCTGTGCAGGCCAGAGCGGCCAGCCATTCCTCCCAGTTTCTGCGGTTGGTGGGGTCGCTGGCGGTAAGGTGTTCGTAGAGAGAAAGGAGCTTGTCCGGCCGGCCCTGGCGCTTGTAGAGTCCGACAAGGTCGTTGAGAATGATGGGGTCGCGGACGGAGAAGACGTCAATTTTCTCCAGGAGCGGCACGGCGAGGTCTTCGCGCTTGGCAAAGGAGTAGGCCAGTGCAAGCATGGCGGTATATTCGTCGGCGCCTGCGGGGTCTTCTTCAATCAGGGCCTTGAGCTGGGCCTCGCGGGCGGGAAGGTTCTCGTCCTTCTTGTCTTTGCCGAGGACGTCGATGAGGCGCCTGCGGAGTTTCACGCGTGCGTCCAAGCTGGTTTCGCCGGCGAGGTCGTTCTGGAGGGCGAGGGCGACTTCGTTTTTGAGGCCGTTCTTGGATGCGACATCCGCGTAGATCATTTTCCTGTCGAAGGAGTTGTCGGCGCGGGGCGCGGTTTCAGCGGCGAGGCGTTCGCCTTCGTCCTTGAGGAATTCTTCAATGGAGCCGAAGGCGTCGTGGAAGGCAACGCCCGCTTCCAGCCACTGCCTGTAGCCGGCGGGTGTATCTGCGAGGCGGCGTGCGGCAAGGAGCGTCTCCCTGCCGTCGTCGGGTTCGCCGAGACTGCCCTGGACTTTAAGCAGCAGCAGGCGGATGTCCATGTTAGTGGGTTCGCGCTGCTGGCGTGCGACGAGTGCGCGCCCGGCCTCGGTGAACATCTCCTGGCCGATCATGAAGAGGACGATATCCAGGAGGTTTTCGATGGGGGCGTCGGGAGGCAGGTCTTCCTGGAAGAGTTCCCTGGCGCGGCGTTTACGGCCGACGGCGATGAGGACTTCGCCGAGTTCGCGTCGCACGTCGAGCCTGAGGGGTGCGATCTCCAGGGCCTTTTCAAAAACGCCGGCTGCGTCGGTGAGAAGGCTCGACCGCCTGAGATACCTAGCCATTTCAATGAGGTAGCCGGAGCGGACCTCTTCCGGCATCCGTGCGGTGAGGGCGTCGAGAGCAGCGGAGGCGTCGTCGCGCCGGGAAAGGAGGAACAGGGACTTGATGTGGCTGGAGACCAGATCCTCGCGCTCGGGCAATGCCTTTATGCGTCCGGCGAGGTATTCCTCGCGGCCGCGTTCGTCGCGCAGGAGGTCGAAGAGGGCGAGTGTTTCCTTCTCCATACGCATGGAGGCCGGCATGCGGTCGCTTGCGGCGATGAGAATTTCAAGCGCCTTGCGGCGGAAGCCGAACCCCGACTGGAGGTCGGCGAGGTCGAGCGCTGCGGCTTCGTCATGGGGAGCGGCGGCCATGCGCGCTTCGGCGACGTCCAGCATAGCCTTGCGTTCGGCGTCCGTCTGGACAAGGGACATGCGGCGGCGGAGGATTTCCGGACGGCGCCAGTATTCGGCCGTCACCCTGGAGAGGAGGGAATCCAGCCTGCGGCCGGCGACTTCCATTCTGTCCAGTCCGGCTTCGGCCGCTGCGGCGGAGAGCTCGATATCCACGAAGGTCTCCGGCGACGGCCTGAGGGCGGAGGCTTTCTGAAGGAGTTCGAGCGCCTGGCGGTAATACCTGTGTTCGAGCATCTTGCGAGCGACGTCGAGGCAGCCGTCGGCGGAGGCGCCCGCCAGTTCAGCCAGCACGGCGAAATGTTTTTCGGCAAGAGGGCGGCGGTCAGCCGCTATGGCGTCGGGGAGGAGCAGGTCGATCCAGACGCGCTTTCTGCCGGGGATGGATTCATTGTCGATGGCGGCGTCGAGTGCATCCAGCGCAGCGGGGTCGTGCGCCGACTGAAGAATCCTGTAAAGCAGGAAGTGGAGATAGCCGTTGTCCGGGAATTTCTCCGTGGCGCCCTTGGCCGTCGCTGCGGCCGCTGGGTCGCCCGCCGCCGTCAGCAGGCGGACATAGACCGTGAGAGCGCGTGCGTCATTGGGATATGCGTTGAGATGGTTCCTGTAGATGGCCAGCAGTTCGGCGAGGCGGCCTTCGGCCTGGTAGAGAGCCATGAGTCTTTCGAGAGGGGCTTCGAGGGCGGGATCATGGTGGAGCGCCGTACGCAGCGGGGCCGATTGCTCAAGGAGACTTTTTTTCTCCTCCTGCCCCCGCGCCGCTCCGACAAGCAGCAGGCCGGCCGCTGCCAGCGCCGCCAGACGACGGACGTGCCCGCGGCGGCTCACGCTATCCCCTTGGCAGGCGTGGGGATTTTATCGAGGATCTCGTCGACCAGGCGGTCCACGTTCACGGATTCGGCTTCGCCCTCGAAATTGAGTATGACACGGTGCCTGAGGGCCTGTTTGGCGACGGCTTTAACGTCGTCGAGCGAGACGGCCGTCCGGCCGTCCAGCAAGCAACTGACGCGTGCACCGCGGATGAGCGCCTGCATGCCGCGCGGGCTGGCGCCGTAAGCCACGTACCTGCGGGCCATGTCGGGGGCATTGTCGCTGTCGGCGTGCGTGGCGAGAACCAGTTCGGCGGCGTATTCGGTGACGGGGTCGGCGACGGGGACGTTGGTGAGGAGTTCCTGGAACTCGAGTATCTCCGGACCGTGCATGACGATGTCCAGGTCCGGCTCGGTGAACCGGGTAGTGCGCCTGGATATTTCAACCAGGTCACCGCCTTTGGGGAAAGGCACGCGCAGCTTGAAGAAGAACCTGTCGAGCTGGGCTTCCGGCAGCGGGTAGGTGCCTTCCATTTCTATGGGGTTCTGCGTGGCGAGGACGAAGAAGGGCGTGGGGAGCACCATCCTTTCGCCGCCGGCCGTCACGCAGCGTTCCTGCATGACTTCCAGGAGAGCGGCCTGGGTCTTGGGCGTGGCGCGGTTTATCTCGTCCACCAGCAGGAGGTGCTTGAAGACCGGGCCCTTTTCGAACTGGAAGGTGCGCCTGCCCTTGGCGTCCTCGGACACGATATGCGTGCCAAGTATATCGGCCGGCATCAGGTCCGGGGTGCACTGGATGCGGCCGAAGGTAAGCCCCAGGACCTTGGATATGACGCGCACGAGGTAGGTCTTGCCGAGGCCCGGGACGCCTTCGAGCAGGACATGCCCCTGCGAGAACAGCGCTTTCAGGCAGTCGGCGATGATGTCGTCGTAGCCGACCATGGCGCGCTGTATTTCATCGATAAGGCCCTTGAAGCGCGTGCGGAACACGTTCATCCTGTCTTCCAACCGCTCGATATTCTCAGTGTTCATTTTCCAGCTGCCTCCTCAGCGCCGTAAAGTATCGCAGCACCTGTTCTCTTCTGGCCAGCGGCAGGGGTTCCGCCGCCAGGGCTTCTTCTTCGGCCTTGATGAAATCCACGGCTATTTCACTTTTGGAACGCCGTGCGTTTTCGGCATGGCCCTGGCCATCCAGGTTATAGGCCATGGACTCGCCGTTGCGTCCGATTTCAGCGTTGACGACGCCGGTGTGGCCGGGAGCCATGCGGTCAGTAAGGCTGGAGGCATAGGCCGCGCTGCCGACGCCCGCTTCCAGGCCGCCGACTCCGCCGCCGGGTCCTCCCGGAACGGCGCCCGCCGCTGCGCCGGCGCCCATTCCCATTCCGCCGGGCGTCATGCCTTGCGCCATACCGCCCGGTACGCCGCCCGGTACACCGCCCTGCATGGCGCCGGGGATGCCGCCCTGCATCGATCCCGGGATGGGGGTCCCCTGTGCCGTGCCGTAAGGCATCTGTCCCGGCGGGGCGGTGGGGGCGCCCGGCGTGCCTGGCATGGGGGTCATCTGTCCCAACTGCATGGGACTGCCGCCTGGGTTCATGCCGCGCTGCTGGAAAGCCCTGTAGATATTCAGTTGCCTGGGCGTGAGCTGCTGCATGCCGGCATAGCGGCTCTGGCGCAGGCGGCGGAGGCCGTCGTTGCCGAAGATCTGCTGGCCGGAGTTCCTGAGGTTTTCGGCGAGGCGTTCGAGCTGCCGGCGGGCCTGCTGGCGCTGTTCGGCCTGTGCGAAGCGACGGGCCAATTGGGAGAATTCTTCGGCCGCCAGCAGCCTGCGCTCGTTCTGCAATTCCCTGTGAGCGGCGTCGAGGTGCCTGCCGGCGAGACTTTCCCTGTCTTCGTCGCTGGCGGCGTTCATCGCCTGTTCCAGTGCGTATTCCAGGCGCTTGGCGGCTTCGATGGTAAGGTTCCTGTCGCGTAGCCGGTCGGCGATTTTTTCCGATTCGACGGAGATTTTTTCGAGGGCAGAGGCCCTGAGAGCGGTGCCGAGGTCGGCGGTGTCGGCGTGGCGTTCGAGTTCCGCGATCATGGCGGAGGACAGGGCGGCTTTTTCCAGTGCTTCCATGGCTTCGGCCAGTTTTTCGGCTTCGCGAGCCCGCCGGTCGAGTTCTTCAAGAACGTCGCGGGAAGTCTTCCCTTCGCTGTCCTCCATCCACCTGGTAATTTCCTGGAGCGAAGACTTGAGTTTTTCGACGGAAGCCTTTTCCTGGTCCGAAAGCCCCTGGAGGGCGTCCAGTGCGGAGGATTTGTCCGCCAGTTCCTGCGCCGTGGTCCTGGCGCGTCTCAGCGCCGCCGCGGTTAATTCGTCCTGCGCCGCGCCGTCGCTGAACGTCAATATTCCGGACACTGCGACCATGACCAGCAGCAGCGGCGCGATTACGGCCATGCCGGGGAAGGCGGCGGGGATGTCTTTTGCGAGGCCTGCGAGGTCGGCGTCGAGCGACCTTGCGGCGCGGGCCATGTGGATCAACTCCCCGGCCTCGGGTTGTTCACCGCCTTCGAACCAGTACGCCGAGACGTATTTCTCGTTACGTGCGGCCGTCTCGTCCCAGTACGCCAGGGCTTCGACGTGGCCGGGCCTGGAAATCCATGCTCCCAGCAGTGCCCATGCCAGCCACGCCGCCGTCATGCCGGCGATGCCCCACGGGGCGAGGAGGAAGCGGCCCATGCCCAGGTACGACAGCAGG